>NZ_JBFRCT010000042.1:0-367 GCF_052113225.1 Paenibacillus sp. YAF4_2 | reverse complement strand
AAGCCGGTGGGGTAACCCGCAAGGGAGCCAGCCGTCGAAGGTGGGGTAGATGATTGGGGTGAAGTCGTAACAAGGTAGCCGTATCGGAAGGTGCGGCTGGATCACCTCCTTTCTAAGGAAATACCCGATCACGATGATGATCGGATAGGRAGCCTAGCTTCCAAACTACAGGCAGTAGTCGCAGCTCGTTGTCAGTTTTGAAAGAACAATTCGAGAGAATTGAATCTTTCAGGAAGTCATCCGTTTGGTGGCGATGGCGGAGGGGAACCACACGTTCCCATACCGAACACGACCGTTAAGCCCTCCAGCGCCGATGGTACTTGGACCGCAGGGTCCTGGGAGAGTAGGACGTCGCCAAGCAGGTGTT
>NZ_JBFRCT010000041.1:0-375 GCF_052113225.1 Paenibacillus sp. YAF4_2 | reverse complement strand
GTGCAGGCGCCGCATGCGCCGATGCCGCAGCCGTACTTGGTGCCGGTCAGGCCGGCGTCATCGCGAATCACCCACAGCAGCGGCGTATCGCCGTCGCCGTCRAAGCGGGTCGCTTTTCCGTTCAACACAAAATCCATGATTGCCCTCGCTCGTGCAAGAAGTCACGCTGAAATGACGGCCGCAGGCCACCCTGCACGGCGCAGGGTGCGGCCAGGTACGACTCGGTTGGAAACTTGGGGAGGGGCGCCGGCGGGTGTGCCGCGAAGCGCCGGGAGGCTATTCCGCCGTGATGTGGTACGTGCGGATCAGCGTGGCCCACGCCGCGGTATCGTCGCGGATGCGTGTGGCCAGGGCGTCTGGGGTGCTGGCCACGGG
>NZ_JBFRCT010000040.1:0-386 GCF_052113225.1 Paenibacillus sp. YAF4_2 | reverse complement strand
TTGAATCTTTCAGGAAGTCATCCGTTTGGTGGCGATGGCGGAGGGGAACCACACGTTCCCATACCGAACACGACCGTTAAGCCCTCCAGCGCCGATGGTACTTGGACCGCAGGGTCCTGGGAGAGTAGGACGTCGCCAAGCAGGTGTTCTTATAAGCGAGTTTGTTACCAACTTTTGTGAGTTGACTGTAACAAATACGCATGATAAGATAACCTTCCGTCCAAAAGACGGACAAATTGTACCTTGAAAACTGGATAGCGAAAGATAATGAAACATCCTTAAGCAAAGTTGATTTACATCAATAAGGAATTATTGATGATAGGTTAAGCTAGTAAGAGCGCACGGAGGATGCCTAGGCACTAGGAGCCGAAGAAGGACGTGGCGAA
>NZ_JBFRCT010000039.1:0-392 GCF_052113225.1 Paenibacillus sp. YAF4_2 | reverse complement strand
TTAAACTGGTACCCACAGACTAGACACTTAAAAAAAGGTGTTTGGGCTGTGGGTGCCTTTTTTGTATACTAGGAAAAGCAACTGGGGGGAACAAACATGAGTAAGAAACGCTTTAGCAAAATAGAATGCGAAGGTCTTTCGAAAAACAAAAATGTCTTGAAGGTAAGTGAGAAAGCGATTACCTACGCAGATGAGTTTAAACAACGATTCATAGATCAGTATCTCGGAGGGAAAACACCTCGAGAAATATTCGAGGCAAATGGATTTGATGTAAGTGTACTTGGAATGAAACGTGTAGCACAATGTGCTGACCGATGGAGAAAAGCCTACGAGAAAGATGGCATTATTGGACTTGTGGATTCCCGAAAAGAATCTTCAGGCCGTCCTCTTTC
>NZ_JBFRCT010000038.1:0-395 GCF_052113225.1 Paenibacillus sp. YAF4_2 | reverse complement strand
GCTTGACACTGAATTCGATAACGTGATAAGATATGCAGCGTTGTTGAAAAATAAATTGTTCTTTGAAAACTGAACAACGAGCAAAACTGCCCCGTTAGAAATAACGGAAAAAGCGATGTATTGATCTCTATCGAAGTAACTCAGTGATGAGCGACCGCGATTAGAGGTTGATCAAAACACCGATTGGAAAACTTGTTTTCCAATGCGGTATAAAAGTTTGAGCAAGTCAAACAACCATTTCATGGAGAGTTTGATCCTGGCTCAGGACGAACGCTGGCGGCGTGCCTAATACATGCAAGTCGAGCGGATCTTTTCCTTCGGGGAAAGATTAGCGGCGGACGGGTGAGTAACACGTGGGTAACCTGCCCATAAGACTGGGATCATAAGACTGGGAT
>NZ_JBFRCT010000037.1:0-408 GCF_052113225.1 Paenibacillus sp. YAF4_2 | reverse complement strand
GCCTTTTCCTTGCCGGCGCGGAACTCTTCGACCGACTTGGCGTTGGCGGCCAGCACGTCGTCGATGATCTTCTCGAGTTCGCCGGTGTCGGACATCTGCTTGAGGCCCTTGGCGGCGATGATCGCGTCGGCGTCGCCGCCGGACTCGCCGGCCCACATCGCCGGGAAGACGTCCTTCTTGGCGGTGTTGTTGGACACCGTGCCGTCGGCGATGCGCGCCAGCAGCCTGGCCAGTTGCGCCGGGCGCACCGGGGCGTCGTCGATGGCCATGCCTTCGCGGTTCAGTTGCGACGCCACGTCGCCCATCAGCCAGTTGGCCGCCGGCTTGGCGCTGGCCACGCCGGCCTCGGTCACCACRGCCTCGAAGTACGCGGCGAGGGACTTGGTGGCCGTGAGCGTGCTCGCATCG
>NZ_JBFRCT010000036.1:0-420 GCF_052113225.1 Paenibacillus sp. YAF4_2 | reverse complement strand
TTCCCCATTCGGACACCCCCGGATCAATGCGTGCTTACCGCTCCCCGAGGCAGTTTCGTTGTTCGCCACGTCCTTCTTCGGCTCCTAGTGCCTAGGCATCCTCCGTGCGCTCTTACTAGCTTAACCTAGTAGCTCCGGTTGTTTCGGTCCGTTGCTCCTTGTGGTTTATTTCTTGATTAGATAACTAATGGTTGAAATAAACRCACAAAAGTCACAGCGGACTCGAAACAACCTTCGCTTGCAATGGTGATGTAAATCACCAAAACATTTAATAATTGCTTAAGGATGTTTCATTCTTTCGCTATCCAGTTTTCAAAGAACAAGTCTCAAAAAAAATTACTTTTGGTGGAGCCAAGCGGGATCGAACCGCTGACCTCCTGCTTGCAAGGCAGGCGCTCTCCCAGCTGAGCTATGGCCCCA
>NZ_JBFRCT010000035.1:0-423 GCF_052113225.1 Paenibacillus sp. YAF4_2 | reverse complement strand
TTCAGGAAGTCATCCGTTTGGTGGCGATGGCGGAGGGGAACCACACGTTCCCATACCGAACACGACCGTTAAGCCCTCCAGCGCCGATGGTACTTGGACCGCAGGGTCCTGGGAGAGTAGGACGTCGCCAAGCAGGTGTTTATACACCTTAATAAAATGATAATATCTAGGGCCTTTAGCTCAGCTGGTTAGAGCGCACCCCTGATAAGGGTGAGGTCGGTGGTTCGAGTCCACTAAGGCCCACCACTATAACAGATATTATTCTTCCTATTTATGGGGCCATAGCTCAGCTGGGAGAGCGCCTGCCTTGCAAGCAGGAGGTCAGCGGTTCGATCCCGCTTGGCTCCACCAAAAGTAATTTTTTTTGAGACTTGTTCTTTGAAAACTGGATAGCGAAAGAATGAAACATCCTTAAGCAATTAT
>NZ_JBFRCT010000034.1:0-441 GCF_052113225.1 Paenibacillus sp. YAF4_2 | reverse complement strand
TCTAAGTACCCTGAGGAAAAGAAATCAACCGAGATTCCCTTAGTAGTGGCGAGCGAACGGGGACTAGCCCTTAAGTTGATTTGAGATTAGCGGAACGCTCTGGAAAGTGCGGCCATAGTGGGTGATAGCCCTGTACGCGAAAATCTCTTCTCAATGAAATCGAGTAGGACGGAGCACGAGAAACTTTGTCTGAATATGGGGGGACCATCCTCCAAGGCTAAATACTACTGACTGACCGATAGTGAACTAGTACCGTGAGGGAAAGGCGAAAAGAACCCCGGAGAGGGGAGTGAAATAGATCCTGAAACCGTATGCGTACAAGCAGTGGGAGCCCACTTTGTTGGGTGACTGCGTACCTTTTGTATAATGGGTCAGCGACTTATTTTCAGTGGCGAGCTTAACCGAATAGGGGAGGCGTAGCGAAAGCGAGTCTTAATAGGG
>NZ_JBFRCT010000033.1:0-472 GCF_052113225.1 Paenibacillus sp. YAF4_2 | reverse complement strand
GTATTCGATCTCGTCGATCCAGCGCACATTGGGGCCAAAGCGCGCCTGCCCGCCGAGATCCAGCGTCAGGTGCACGCCCAACCCGGCCGCCTCCGGCACGGGATAGATCAGCCGCGAGAACGGCGCGCGCCCGGACAGCGTGAAATAGCAGCCCTTGGCGAAGTACTGTTGCGGGATGTGCTCGGCCGGGATGCCGTCATCCCCTTGAGGTTCCTCTATGAAGTTCTCCTCGATTCTCTTGTTGTCCCTTGGCCTGGTCAGTGGCTTCGCGTCTGCTGGCGGCACCACCGAAGCAGGTGTGGGCGGCGCATTGGGCGGGGTTCTTGGCTCGGTCGTCGGTCAATCACTAGGCGGCAGTACAGGTTCAACCATTGGCGCGGCCCTGGGCGGCGCGGGTGGTAGCGCAGTTGGCGCAGACAGACGCAGCCGTGGCGAAGCCGCCATTGGCGGTGCGTTGGGCGCAGCTGGCGGT
>NZ_JBFRCT010000032.1:0-480 GCF_052113225.1 Paenibacillus sp. YAF4_2 | reverse complement strand
CGGTGGGGTAACCCGCAAGGGAGCCAGCCGTCGAAGGTGGGGTAGATGATTGGGGTGAAGTCGTAACAAGGTAGCCGTATCGGAAGGTGCGGCTGGATCACCTCCTTTCTAAGGAAATACCCGATCACGATGATGATCGGATAGGAAGCYYAGCTTCCAAACTACAGGCAGTAGTCGCAGCTCGTTGTCAGTTTTGAAAGAGCAATACTCTTTCTAATAGAATAGTAATGAGGGCCTTTAGCTCAGCTGGTTAGAGCGCACCCCTGATAAGGGTGAGGTCGGTGGTTCGAGTCCACTAAGGCCCACCATTCTCTATTTTTTTCTGTTKTTTTGGGGCCATAGCTCAGCTGGGAGAGCGCCTGCCTTGCAAGCAGGAGGTCAGCGGTTCGATCCCGCTTGGCTCCACCAAAAGTAATTTTTTTTRARACTTGTWCYTTGAAAACTGGATAGCGAAAGAATGAAACATCCTTAAGCAATTAT
>NZ_JBFRCT010000031.1:0-481 GCF_052113225.1 Paenibacillus sp. YAF4_2 | reverse complement strand
CGTACGACCATACGGTAGGTATGTAATGTCGGTGAGCAGCACAAAACCAGGGATCTCTTGCTTGAAATCCCGTTGTAATTTATTGGGCACGACACGATGTTCTTGTGTTGCCTTAGCCATAAGTCTGTACGGATTAGGCCTTCTATGCGGACATACAAGGTTTAATTGCTGCATATGCCTAGAGATTCGTTTCCGGTTGTAGACCACCTTGAATTCATTCTCAAGGATCATCTTAATCGATCGAGACCCCTTTTTGAATCCTCATCTGAGACTCCAGGAGTTTAATTCGTGCTTCTTGCTTGTCCATAATTTCGTCTGTTGTAAGCTCTCTAGAAAGAGGACGGCCTGAAGATTCTTTTCGGGAATCCACAAGTCCAATAATGCCATCTTTCTCGTAGGCTTTTCTCCATCGGTCAGCACATTGTGCTACACGTTTCATTCCAAGTACACTTACATCAAATCCATTTGCCTCGAATATTTC
>NZ_JBFRCT010000030.1:0-504 GCF_052113225.1 Paenibacillus sp. YAF4_2 | reverse complement strand
GCCCTGGCTGAACTCTCCCTCGCGCAGGCTCGGATGGAGCCGCGCCACCGCCATCGATGGCGTGGGCGCCACGTAGTTCGGATAGACGACTTCGAGCAGCCGCTGGGTGAAGCGCGGGAACTCCGCATCCAGCTTCAGGTGCGTGCGTGCGGACATGAAGCAGAACGCCTCGATCATCCGCTCGACATARGGRTCGGCAACTTCGATGCCCTCCATGCCCAGCCGGCGCGCAATCTTCGGATGCTGTGCGGCGAACTCGCCTGCCGATTCGCGCAGGTAGGTCAGCTCGCGGTTGTARTACTCGAGAAACTTCGGATCCATGTCAGCCTGCCGATCCCGGGGTATGGCCCGATTGGAGCGAGACCTTGCTCAGTTCCAGGTCGAACACGCTCTGGATGCGGAATTCGAGCGGATAGGGCGTCCACTGCATCAGCGCCTCGATTTCAAACATCATCTTGTTGTAGCGCCGTGCGGAAGTGTCGCGCAGCGGGCGTAGCCGTACCG
>NZ_JBFRCT010000029.1:0-504 GCF_052113225.1 Paenibacillus sp. YAF4_2 | reverse complement strand
GTGTAGGCCAGCGCCATGACTACGAAYGGCGGATGCCGCAGCGCGCCCATCAGGGCCTGRCGGCCRCTCAGCTCCGGCTGYGCCCGCGTGGGCGCCTGGCGCGAAGTGTCAGAACGGCCAGCAAACCAGGCGGCGGGCAACATCACCAGCGCCAGCACGACAAAGGCGGCCACGCCCATGCGCCAGCCCCATTCGCTGGCAATGCTCTGCCCCAGCGGCGCGGCGATCATCGCCCCGAGCGAACCGCAGGCCGACACGCAGCCGAGCACCAGGCTGCGCACCTGAACGTTCACGGCGCTCGATGCCGCGGCCATCGCCATCGCCGTGCCGGTGGAAGCCATCGCCAGGCCGATCAGCACCCCGGCGCCGAGCACGACCGCCCAGAGTCCGTGGGACGTGGCGAGCAGCACCAGCCCGATCAGGTACAGCAACGCGCCCCCGACCATCAGCGGGCGGAACCCGGTTCGTACCGCCAGCGCGCCGGCAAATGGCTGCAACACACCC
>NZ_JBFRCT010000028.1:0-505 GCF_052113225.1 Paenibacillus sp. YAF4_2 | reverse complement strand
GGGCATGTCGCTCGAGGAAGTGCATGCCGAGACCGCCATCGACCCGTGGTTCCTGGCCCAGATCGAAGACATCGTGAAGACCGAGTCCATCGTGCGCAACCGCACGCTGGCCAGCCTCTCGACGCCCGAACTGCGCCTGCTCAAGCAGAAGGGTTTCTCGGACCGCCGCCTGGCGAAGCTGCTCAAGACCGACGCCAAGTCGGTGCGCGAGGCGCGGATCGCCCAGAACGTGCGTCCGGTCTACAAGCGCGTGGACACCTGCGCGGCCGAGTTCGCCACCAACACCGCCTACATGTACGGCACGTACGAAGCCGAACACGGCGAGTGCGAGGCCGAGCCGACCGCCAACAAGAAGATCATGGTGCTGGGCGGTGGCCCGAACCGSATCGGCCAGGGCATCGAGTTCGACTAYTGCTGCGTGCACGCSGCRCTGGCGCTGCGCGAAGACGGGTACGAGACCATCATGGTCAACTGCAAYCCGGAAACCGTGTCGACCGACTATGAC
>NZ_JBFRCT010000027.1:0-508 GCF_052113225.1 Paenibacillus sp. YAF4_2 | reverse complement strand
TTCCCCATTCGGACACCCCCGGATCAATGCGTGCTTACCGCTCCCCGAGGCAGTTTCGTTGTTCGCCACGTCCTTCTTCGGCTCCTAGTGCCTAGGCATCCTCCGTGCGCTCTTACTAGCTTAACCTAGTAGCTCCGGTTGTTTCGGTCGAGTGTTCCTTGCGGTTTGTTTCTTCATTAGATAAGTAATTATCTGTGGAAACAAACGCGCAAAAGTCACAATCGACTCGAAACAACCTTCGCTTACAATGACGGTCAAAACCGCCAAAGTATTTTAATTGCTTAAGGATGTTACATTCTTTCGCTATCCAGTTTTCAAGGTGCAAATCTTTTGCGTTGCGTTAAGCAAACAAAAGGTATAGGTGTATAAACACCTGCTTGGCGACGTCCTACTCTCCCAGGACCCTGCGGTCCAAGTACCATCGGCGCTGGAGGGCTTAACGGTCGTGTTCGGTATGGGAACGTGTGGTTCCCCTCCGCCATCGCCACCAAACGGATGACTTCCTGAA
>NZ_JBFRCT010000026.1:0-524 GCF_052113225.1 Paenibacillus sp. YAF4_2 | reverse complement strand
TCGCCACGTCCTTCTTCGGCTCCTAGTGCCTAGGCATCCTCCGTGCGCTCTTACTAGCTTAACCTATCATCAATAATTCCTTATTGATGTAAATCAACTTTGCTTAAGGATGTTTCATTATCTTTCGCTATCCAGTTTTCAAGGTACAAGTCTTTTGCGTTGTATTCACTTCAAAGTAAACTTGAGTAAATAAAAACAGCAAAAAATGATGGTTGTATTGGTGGAGCCAAGCGGGATCGAACCGCTGACCTCCTGCTTGCAAGGCAGGCGCTCTCCCAGCTGAGCTATGGCCCCATACAAATTCCATCAAAGCTGAACAAATGATTTTCACGTCTAGCGCACCGCGCCATTATTCAAACGATTTATGGAAGCTAAGCTTCCTATCCGATCATCATCGTGATCGGGTATTTCCTTAGAAAGGAGGTGATCCAGCCGCACCTTCCGATACGGCTACCTTGTTACGACTTCACCCCAATCATCTACCCCACCTTCGACGGCTGGCTCCCTTGCGGGTTACCCCACCG
>NZ_JBFRCT010000025.1:0-572 GCF_052113225.1 Paenibacillus sp. YAF4_2 | reverse complement strand
CGGTCACGCAGATCAACGCGGCACCGCTGGCTATCGTGGTATCGGCCAACGCCCCGTGGAAGACCTTCGAGGAGCTGGCCACCCAGGCCAAGGCGCAGCCACAGAAGATCACTTACGCCACGCCCGGCAACGGCACGCTGTCGCATCTGGTGGGCGTGGTGCTGGACAAGGACAGCAAYGTSTCGCTGCAGCATGTGCCSTACAAGGGCGCKGGGCCGGCCATCAACGACCTGCTTGGCGGACAGGTGGATGTGCTGATCACGTCGACGTCCTCGGTGGCGGGCTTCATCCAGACCGGCCGCATGCGGGCATTGGCCGTCACCAGCCCGCGCCGTCTCGGGGTATTCACCAAGGTGCCGACACTTGAAGACCTGGGCTATCGCAATGCACGCTTCGAGGACTGGTACGGCTTCTTCGTACCGGCGGGTACGTCGCCGGAACGCGTGGCGCTGCTGAATCGCGCCATCGTGCAGGTGCTGCAGATGCCGGACGTGGTCAAGACGATCAACGAAGGCGGCAGCGACGTCGTGGCCAACACGCCGGAGGCATTCGCGGCGCAGCTGAAGCAGGAC
>NZ_JBFRCT010000024.1:0-738 GCF_052113225.1 Paenibacillus sp. YAF4_2 | reverse complement strand
ATGTAAGTGTACTTGGAATGAAACGTGTAGCACAATGTGCTGACCGATGGAGAAAAGCCTACGAGAAAGATGGCATTATTGGACTTGTGGATTCCCGAAAAGAATCTTCAGGCCGTCCTCTTTCAAGAGAGCTTACAACACACGAAATTATGGACAAGCAAGAAGCACGAATTAAACTCCTGGAGTCTCAGATCGAACTGTTAAAAAAGCTAGATATGAAAGAAAGGTTGCTGGTAGCCAAGGGAAAAAGTCTAAGTAAGTATCATCTATTTGAGCTCATTGAAGGCGTTGTAAAGCAAGGATTAGAGCGTGTAACGCGCTACTTATGCGACTTGCTACAAGTATCTCGCTCGGGGTATTACCACTATTTAAAGACCGCTGAGCTCCGTAAAGAGCGAGCCAGATTAGATGCCGAAGCAGGAGAACTAATTAAGAAGGCATTTCATCGAAGAGGATTCAAAAAGGGGTCTCGATCGATTAAGATGATCCTTGAGAATGAATTCAAGGTGGTCTACAACCGGAAACGAATCTCTAGGCATATGCAGCAATTAAACCTTGTATGTTCGCATAGAAGGCCTAATCCGTACAGACTTATGGCTAAGGCAACACAAGAACATCGTGTCGTGCCCAATAAATTACAACGGGATTTCAAGCAAGAGATCCCTGGTTTTGTGCTGCTCACCGACATTACATACCTACCGTATGGTCGTACGTACATACCTACCGTATGGTCGTACG
>NZ_JBFRCT010000022.1:0-5664 GCF_052113225.1 Paenibacillus sp. YAF4_2 | reverse complement strand
TTCGATAGAGATCAATACATCGCTTTTTCCGTTATTTCTAACGGGGCAGTTTTGCTCGTTGTTCAGTTTTCAAAGAACAATTTATTTTTCAACAACGCTGCATATCTTATCACGTTATCGAATTCAGTGTCAAGCTTTATTTTTCATCGATCTCAATTTCTATCCATCAATGTTTTTCAGCTTTCCGTCCCAACCGCTTGTTTCTCTCGGCCAGAAATAGAATATACCATACAATGATTTATTAATGCAAGTGTTTTTGATAATTTATTATTATTTCTATATACAACCCCTAAATCGGTACAGTTATCAGACTATTGCATTAATTATCTCATTAACTTTACTAGAGTTTTGATATGAATTCATCTATTTAAAATAACAAAGATGGAATGCATTATTATGCCTTCCATCTTCAATGTTACTCCTACTCTCCTATCGTATGTCGATCTGGCGCTGAATACGCGATGATCATTCGACAAGGCTCCCAACTAGTCACCTTTGCATGATGTGGAACGCCACGCGGAATTCGGAGCATCATCCCTGGCTCAAGATGGAACATTTCGTCTCCAAGCGAATGATCACACTCTCCAGATAATACAAAAATAAGCTCCTCACAATTGGGATGAAAATGTCTCCCGTTCGCTTGACCAGCTTCGATATAAACCATACCAAGGTCATTTCCGACTCTGGATCGATATCTTGACCACATAACCAATGAATCTTACCCCAATCCATCGGCTGGATGCGGCCCTCCTCTACTTTACGCAATCTGAGATTGTAGCCATTACTCGTTCTCCTTACTTGGTAGATTGTAATCCATGCCTTAAGAAACGATTACATTCATCTAGCCCTTGCACGATAGAACCACCGCTTTCTTCATCTGCAGATATTCAGCCGTGGTAACCGGTATCTATAATTGCTGCAAATATCGGTTCAAAGTCAATTACTTCACGGCCAAGAATTTGCCAATTTCCTGCTGCAATATCTTTTATGTGATAATTATCAATAACGGAAGCAAAGGATCTAATCAGTTCAGATGAGTTCCCTATTCCGGACTTGACCAGATGTGCGGTATCAATTGTTAAACCTACGGTTCCCTGCTGTATACGTTCAAAGAAAACATCAAAATCTTCCCGATGCATAACCGGTTGATCGTAGTGATGATGGAGCGAAAGCCTCAGTCCATACTGCTGCGCTTCTTTTCCAAGCTCAGACAAACAATCTGCATAGGTGCGAATATCTTCAGTTGTCACCCGACTGCGGGACACACCGTGGCAAAATACGATCATCTCAGACCCTAGCTTTTGACCAAACTGAAACAGCTCTCGTAGATTCCTGAGTCCTTGTTTATCCAGACCTCCTCCGGTAATAAGCGCTGCAGCTATACCTTCTCTATGACCCCATTCTTACATATAACGTTCCGGTTGAAGCAAATAAGGTGCATATAGCCCTCCATTGAGCTGTAACCCAACATAACCAGCTTTCTGATAGTCATTAAAAAGAAGATTACGCTCTTCATCAGATGTGGTAGGTCTAGAAAAAGCATATTTGATTGTCATATTCTAACTCCGTCTTTGAGCCTTACAATCTGACATTCAGCTGCCGACTGGTAGGAAGCATCAAGTAATGCTACAGTCTTCAGGTTATCTTCTGCACTGTTGTTGGCGACTGCACCTGTCTCGATCCATGTTAACAGCTGCTCGATGTTATCCAGACTATTTTGTTCGCGAGAATAGTGGTTCTCCCATGTTTGTGACGAATTCCGTTCACCAGGGAGGTAAAGCTCAACCTGATTATGATTAAATCTCATGCTCCCTTCTCTCCAATTACAATCATCTCCGTTCGACTAATCGACGAAGAGAAGCTCTGCGATAAGTCACAATGGAACCGTTTTCAAAATTTAATAGAACCGTTGCATCTGTCTCTCCCTGACAGTTAATTGCATCAGAAGAATTCATCAAGCATACAACCGATTCTGCCTCGCAGCCCAATATTGTCTAAAACCATCAAACCAATGGATACCCATAACCGATAAAGCATGTCGCTCACGATCAAGGCGCTATCCTGAATCTTGCCGGAAAAACATTACATTGAATATAATCATCGTCACTTTGCCAATCGTGTTTGCAATAATGTTCTTAACGATCTCGAATGGATAATGACGTCTAAAATTCTGATTCACTGCGACTGGAACGTTAAACTGCTTTGCTTTTTCCGTAATTTCAATCGCATCATTTAATGTATCGGAGAATGGCTTTTCTACAAGTAATGGTATTCCGGTCTCTAATAAAGGAAATACAACCTGCTTGCGAATGGATGTTGAGGTGCATAGGAGTAAAGGTATCAGACCTTTTAGAACCGTCCCCGAACAACGGAACGATCTATACGAGTGCGGCAGAGTATCAGGTTATAGAAAAATGGATCAAAACAGATAAGGGCTACTCTTTCTTTGACTTCGCATCCGGCAGAAGAGATAAAATCATGCAGCCTTATCTGTTTGTAGCACAACGAGGTGAAGTGAAAAGTCATGTACTCTCTCACGAGGGACAAGAATTCATCTATGTCCTTTCTGGACAAATGAAGTATAAGGTCAGCAATATCGAATATGAGATGAGTGCAGGAGATGGAATGTACTTTAACTCACTGGAAGAGCATCGTGTTATCCCTGTATCTGAACAGGTTAAATACTTAGCAATATTCACTGAAGATGCTGGGCGGCCAACATCAGATTAAGAATAGCTTTCTGCACAAATACGAAGATGCAGGAAGCTCCGCTTCCTTCTAAACAAATAAAAACATAGAAACCTACCAAATAAGATTTGGTAGGTTTAATTGGGAAATCTCATCTTGAGGGGGGCTTCACGCTTAGATGCTTTCAGCGCTTATCCCGTCCGTACTTGGCTACCCAGCGGTGCTCCTGGCGGAACAACTGGTACACCAGCGGTACGTCCATCCCGGTCCTCTCGTACTAAGGACAGCTCCTCTCAAATTTCCTGCGCCCGCGACAGATAGGGACCGAACTGTCTCACGACGTTCTGAACCCAGCTCGCGTACCGCTTTAATGGGCGAACAGCCCAACCCTTGGGACCTACTTCAGCCCCAGGATGCGATGAGCCGACATCGAGGTGCCAAACCTCCCCGTCGATGTGGACTCTTGGGGGAGATAAGCCTGTTATCCCCAGGGTAGCTTTTATCCGTTGAGCGATGGCCCTTCCATTCGGTACCACCGGATCACTAAGCCCGACTTTCGTCCCTGCTCGACTTGTTGGTCTCGCAGTCAAGCTCCCTTATGCCTTTGCACTCTCCGAATGATTTCCAACCATTCTGAGGGAACCTTTGGGCGCCTCCGTTACATTTTAGGAGGCGACCGCCCCAGTCAAACTGCCCACCTGACACGGTCCCCGAACCGGTTTCACGGTTCYAGGTTAGAACTCCGATACGATCAGGGTGGTATCCCAACGTTGCCTCCACACAAGCTGGCGCTCATGCTTCAAAGGCTCCCACCTATCCTGTACAGATCGTACCAAAGTCCAATATCAAGCTGCAGTAAAGCTCCATGGGGTCTTTCCGTCTTGTCGCGGGTAACCTGCATCTTCACAGGTATTAAAATTTCACCGGATCTCTCGTTGAGACAGCGCCCAAGTCGTTACGCCATTCGTGCGGGTCAGAATTTACCTGACAAGGAATTTCGCTACCTTAGGACCGTTATAGTTACGGCCGCCGTTTACTGGGGCTTCGGTTCACAGCTTCGGATTGCTCCTAACCGCTCCCCTTAACCTTCCAGCACCGGGCAGGCGTCAGCCCGTATACTTCGCCTTACGGCTTCGCACAGACCTGTGTTTTTGCTAAACAGTCGCTTGGGCCTTTTCACTGCGGCCCCCTCGGGCTATTCACCCTACCGAGGCACCCCTTCTCCCGAAGTTACGGGGTCATTTTGCCGAGTTCCTTAACGAGAGTTCTTCCGCGCGCCTTAGCATGCTCTGCTCGCCTACCTGTGTCGGTTTGCGGTACGGGCACCTTCACCTGGCTAGAGGCTTTTCTTGACAGCCGGAGTACATGACCTTCGCTACTGTAATTTTCGCTCCCCATCACAGCCTAGCTTACRCGAGTYGCGGATTTGCCTACRACTCTGCCTCACTGCTTGGACGGACTATTCCATCAGTCCGCGTCACTGCCCTTCTGTGTCACCCCATTGCTCATAACGGTTTACGGTGGTACAGGAATTTCAACCTGTTGTCCTTCCACTACGCCTTTCGGCCTCGCGTTAGGTCCCGACTTACCCTGAGTGGACGAGCCTTCCTCAGGAACCCTTAGGCTTTCGGCGGACAAGATTCTCACTTGTCTTTTCGTTACTCATACCGGCATTCTCACTTGTATGCTGTCCACCAGTCCTTACGGTCTGACTTCWACCTACATACAACGCTCCCCTACCCAAGTACCAWACGGTACATGTCATAGCTTCGGTGGTGTGTTTAGCCCCGTTACATTTTCGGCGCAGAGTCACTCGACCAGTGAGCTATTACGCACTCTTTAAATGGTGGCTGCTTCTAAGCCAACATCCTGGTTGTCTTTGCAACTCCACATCCTTTCCCACTTAACACACACTTGGGGACCTTAGCTGATGATCTGGGCTGTTTCCCTCTTGACAATGGATCTTAGCACTCACTGTCTGACTCCCGGTAAACATGTCTATGGCATTCGGAGTTTGACTGGACTTGGTAACCCTTGGCGGGCCCCGCACCCAATCAGTGCTCTACCTCCACGACACTCTTAACCGAGGCTAGCCCTAAAGCTATTTCGGGGAGAACCAGCTATCTCCGAGTTCGATTGGAATTTCTCCGCTACCCCCACCTCATCCCCGCATTTTTCAACATGCGTGGGTTCGGGCCTCCAGTGCGTGTTACCGCACCTTCACCCTGGACAGGGGTAGATCACACGGTTTCGGGTCTACGACCACGTACTTATTCGCCCTATTCAGACTCGCTTTCGCTGCGGCTCCGTCTTCCCGACTTAACCTTGCACGTGAACGTAACTCGCCGGTTCATTCTACAAAAGGCACGCCATCACTCTTTTAACGAGCTCTGACTTTTTGTAAGCGCACGGTTTCAGGTTCTTTTTCACTCCGCTTCCGCGGTGCTTTTCACCTTTCCCTCACGGTACTGCTTCACTATCGGTCACTAGGGAGTATTTAGCCTTGGCAGATGGTCCTGCCGGATTCCGACGGGGTTTCACGTGTCCCGCCGTACTCAGGATCCGTCTCGGAGGGTGTWGAATTTCAATTACAGGGCTTTTACCTTCTCTGGCGGGCCTTTCCAGACCTCTTCGTTTACTCAACACCTTTGTAACTCCATGTGAGACGTCCTACAACCCCAAGGAGCAAGCTCCTTGGTTTGGGCTAATCCGCGTTCGCTCGCCGCTACTGACGGAATCACTTTTGTTTTCTCTTCCTCAGGGTACTTAGATGTTTCAGTTCCCCTGGTATGCCTCTACATAACCTATGTATTCAGTTATGAGTGACTGTCCATTACGACAGCCGGGTTTCCCCATTCGGACACCCCCGGATCAATGCGTGCTTACCGCTCCCCGAGGCAGTTTCGTTGTTCGCCACGTCCTTCTTCGGCTCCTAGTGCCTAGGCATCCTCCGTGCGCTCTTACTAGCTTAACCTA
>NZ_JBFRCT010000021.1:0-17862 GCF_052113225.1 Paenibacillus sp. YAF4_2 | reverse complement strand
TGAAAGCATCTAAGCGTGAAGCCCCCCTCAAGATGAGATTTCCCAATTAGTAAGACCCCTTGAAGACGACGAGGTTGATAGGTTCGGGGTGGAAGCACAGCAATGTGTGGAGCTGACGAATACTAATCGGTCGAGGGCTTATCCTAAAAAGACTTATGACTAGTGCATAAGCATTGCTTAAGGGATTCATTCATTCGCATCCAGTTTTGAAGGTGTAATTAATACACCTATTTATGGCGGTCGTGGCGAAGGGGTTAACGCACCAGTCTGTGGCTCTGGCATTCGTGGGTTCAAGTCCCATCGATCGCCCCATTATTTTTCAGAATTACATAATAAGCGTTGGGGATTAGCCAAGCGGTAAGGCAACGGACTTTGACTCCGTCATTCCTAGGTTCGAATCCTTGATCCCCAGCCATTATGCGGAAGTGGCTCAGCGGTAGAGCATCGCCTTGCCAAGGCGAGGGTCGCGGGTTCGATTCCCGTCTTCCGCTCCAACTAACAAATACAAGATTACTTCAGAAATGAAGTGATCTTTTTTTTGTATTTTCGCAACCTGTGGGCAATCATGCATAAACAAAAAAACGCTGACTCAGAGGTCAGCGCTTTAGCGCTTCCGGCTTATGTTTACCTTTATACAAATAGTACACAACCATAATCCCAAGTATGAGTACAAGTGAGGTAATATAACTTCCTTCTGCTCCAAAATCTCCTCCAGATAAATAAACAGGACCGTTATCCGTTACTTGAAGGATTGCTGGGACGGGATCGGTACCCGATACCTGAAAGCCATATACGTAGCCTTGGAAGAAGTTCCAACTCATATGAAGTCCTATCGGCCACCATAGTCCTCCGGTTAATTCACGTGCTATAGCAAAGAGAATGCCAGCAAGGCATATATTGATGAAGGGATATGGCGTCTCAAACATGTTCGGATTCAGACTGTGCATAAATGCAAAAATGATGGAGCTTACGATAATGGCCGGAGTGCGTCCATAATGATATTTAATGAGACCTTGAACATATCCACGTGTGAATAATTCTTCGGATAAGGCAACAAATAGGTATAAAACAATGCCATCTAGTAAGGAAAGGATTAAGGTTTGATTCCAGCTAGATGCTTCCCAGCTAATGCCGCCTGCTGCCCAGATCAGAATAGCGGAAATGGACATAAGGATAAATCCTGCAAAAAAGCCCTGAGTGGCTAAAGTACCGCCAAATTGTTGTTTCAGGCCAAGAGACCAGCTATGCTTGCGTTCGAACCATGCATACATAGCAAAGACAGAACCAATAAATGCGGCAATTTGTAAATACTGCGTCCAGCGTGCCCCAGTGATGGAGGTTACATCGTCCATACTAGCACCCGAGATGAGAGCGAAGATCGCATAAACGATAGCGCCAACCATAATGATAACAATAGGAATCAAGCCACTTAAAACTATTTTTCCAGCCACGCTAAAAAACTTCTTAATAAGATTCACCTTCCTGTTTCAATTCAATAATTACATATTTATCCAAATCTACTATGAAATTATATCCTTCGGTTTATTTTGATGTCAATTCATTTTGTGTGAAAAATATACATTTCTTGCATAGGTCTATTGTGCTATGATGAGGGCAACTATGGATGGAAGCGCTTTTAGTAGATTGATCGATATCATAAAGGAGCCGACACATGAGGAAACTCGTCATTGTGCTGCTGTCCGCCATTTGCCTGGTGCTGTTAGGGTTTACTCTATCTTCTTTTATTCAGGTGTTTCATTACAATGTAACAGCTCCTGCAAATGTGGGCAACACAAACAAACCCAGCTATCGGATCATTCTTATTACACAAGAAATGGACACGCCATTTTGKGATACGGTTGAGGATGGTGCTGCTAAAGCTGCAGCAAAGTATGGCGCCGAATTAGCCGTATGGGGCAGCTATGGAACGAATCAGGAGGATTTTTTGAAAAATATGGAGATTGCCATCGCTTCAAAAGTAGACGGCATTCTCGTACAAGGCCTCAATACGGATGAATTCAATCAGCTTGCTACAGTGAAGGCTGCCAGCAATGGTATTCCAATCTTTACGATTGCCAACGATGTACCGATTGAAGACAGTTTACGCCGAACATATATTGGTTCAGATCATTATAAGGCAGGTCAAATGATAGGAACGCAGCTGGCTGAAGATATCGGTAAGAAAGGGAAAGTTGTGCTGATGGTCTCCGACCGCCAGGAGGATTTTCAGAGCAAGCGTTTAGAGGGGATTCTAGATATATTAAAGTCCTATCCCGATATCGAGCCTATTACGGTAGTAGCAGGGGATACAAGGGAGAAGGTCGTTACGGCAACAAATGAGATTATGAATAAAGAGCCTAATCTAGCTGCTTTTGTGTCTGTGACGGCAAATAATGCGAGTGCGATGGTGCAGGAGATCAGTAAACGTGCGCAGCTTAGCAGGTTCCATATCTACTCGTTTGATGACAGTCCGGAGATTAAGACGCTGCTTAAGGAAAAAAAGATGAGCGGCATTATCGAGCAGTCACCCGAAATGATGGGGGAGCTTGGCGTGCAGCTTATGGTGCAATGGCTAAAGGGTGAGACATTCCCCTTGAAGTATGAAGGGTATTATACCGATATTCGGCTTCTGAAGGCGGATGAGCTTCCATGAATACAGTCCAGAAAAAGATATTATCACTGACGGCCATCGTCCTCTTTATTATGGTAGCCATTTGGTTCATCCTCACCTATTACAATCAGAAAATGCAGGACCAGTATAATGATATTTTACAGCGCTATCTGCAAATGAACGAGGTGAGCGCCTCCAGCCAGCAGCTTGTTACATCGCTGAACAATTATATTCAAACGCCGTCCACCTCCAAGCTGTCTAATGTAGAAGCTGATCGGCAAAGGCTGCTGGAGGCTCAGCGAAATATTGCGGATCTGCGTAATAACAGCAATCAATTTACACTTACGAATTACCTCAATCTAATAGACAGTTTAGTCGATTCAACGAATCGTTCTATCCGGCTTCTAGACGAAAAAAATAATGAAGAGGCTTTGAATGATTTCACGGAAGTAACGCGATTATCTAAATATATTTCGGAGATGACGCTGACGCTTCTTGGTACGGAACTTCAGACCTACGATCAGTTCTATCGAGGGATGATTATTCAATCCGTTGAGCTTAAGAAGCTTGGTGTCTGGATGCTGGCCTTAATTACATTCCTTCTCTTATTGTTTACGTACTGGTTCTCTCTAAGTATAACTCGCCCTATTCAGAGACTGACACAAGCAGCCCGTGAGCTGTCACGAGGAAGATTCGATACCCACATCGAAATATACGCTAACGACGAGATATCCTTCCTAGCCAAAACCTTTGACAGGATGCGAGTCAATATTAACAATCTGATTTCTGAGATGCAGTATAAAGCACAGCTCGAGAGTGAGCTGCAGCAAAACAAGCTTTTGCTGCAGGAAAGTCAGCTCCGAAGTTTGCAAAGCCAGATTAATCCGCATTTTTTATTTAACACATTAGATACGTTATCGAAGAAGGCTTATTTAGAAGGTTCAGTGGAAACAAGTGATCTTCTGACAAGTGTGGCGAGGCTTCTCCGTTATAATCTGAAGCGCCTAGATCGGCCGGTCACCTTGTATGAAGAGGTACGCGTGCTGCGCGAATATATTTTTATCCAACAAACACGGTTTACCGATCGGCTGCGCTTTGAGGAAGAGGTAGATGAATCCTGCTTGTCGATACAAATTCCGGGGCTGACGATTCAACCGATTATCGAGAATGCTGTTATTCATGCGATAGAGCCGCTCGAGCAAGGTGGTACCATTACCTTCCGTATTCGGGATGAAGGATCAAATGTCATGATCGAGATTGAGGATGAAGGAAGCGGCATACCAGAGGAGAAAATATCACAGATCGTGGAGGATCGATTCAACTCGCAGGAGGGGGACGGACATTCAACCGGTATCGGATTTGGGAATGTAATCAGCCGCCTTCGTTTGTTCTACGGCCGAGAAGATATTATGGAGATTCAAAGCGAAGTCGGAAAAGGAACAAAAGTAATCTTGAAGCTGCCGAAGGTTAGGGAGGCCGGATAATTTATGTATAAGCTGCTGATTGTTGATGACGAGCAGATTGAGCGGGAAGGATTACAAGCCATTCTTCAGCATGGGCTTCCTGAACTTATAATCGAACAAGCGAAGAATGGGAGAATCGCACTGCAGATGGCGGAGGAATTTCAGCCAGACCTCATATTAATGGACGTCAAGATGCCGGGTATTAATGGCCTCGAGGCAGTAGAACTCATTAATGCCAGTAACCCGGCAATCAAGTTCATTATGGTTACGGCCTACGATACGTTCGATTATGCACGCAGAGCCATTAAACTTGGAGTGAAAGATTACTTGCTTAAGCCAAGC
This sequence comes from Paenibacillus sp. YAF4_2, assembly GCF_052113225.1. Taxonomy (NCBI): domain Bacteria; kingdom Bacillati; phylum Bacillota; class Bacilli; order Caryophanales; family Paenibacillaceae; genus Paenibacillus; species Paenibacillus sp. YAF4_2. The sequence goes on along the minus strand of NZ_JBFRCT010000021.1, from coordinate 13,446 downwards.
AAAGCTTCGGAGATTGTAGCCACGGTGCAGCGTGTACTCCATTTGATCGAGGAAGAGCGGAAGACCGTTGAGACGACTGAGCAGCAGCGCTCTGCTTTGCAGAGAGTAATGCCGATCATCGAGACAGACATCGTTACGCAATTATTGTTTGATCATGTGCATGAAGTACATTTGGATGAGCTGGTAGGGCTTCTTGGGGTTAGTACAGCGAATGAGAAATATGCGATGACCGTCTTGCTGCCGAATGGCTCTGAGAATTATTATTCAGCCATTAAAGAGAAAGTGAGAAACATGGGCAGCGGGTGGGTTGGCGCAATGTATGGCCGGCAAATCCCGATTATTGTATTCCCAGAGGCAGAGCGGTCCGTACGCTCTCAAGCGGTTACGATGGCACGCGAGCTGCTTGCTGTGGCAAAGTCTGACGGGCATGAAGGCTGGTTTATCGGGATCGGTAATGTTTATGAATCATTGGATCAAATCCGGCAGTCCTATCAGGAAGCCTTAATCGCCTCGATGGATCCAACACTACCGGTTAAATATCGTTTTTATGAGGATACCCCGGTCCTTGGCGTTACACGTGACGGCTACCCGGTCAAACAAATTGAGCAGCAGCTTTTCGACAGAATTCGGCTTGGACAATGGGAGCAGGTCCGTACAGATATGATGGACTTTATCCGCCGCTATGAGAATGAAGGAGCGAATCTGCTGTATACTCAGCAACGTGTACTTGAGCTGCTCTGGATTGCCTCACGCGTTTTGCTGGAGATGGGCATTGAGATTGATACACCGCTTTACTCCTCCCAGGCCCAGGATTATAGACAATTACGAGTGGAATCAGAGCTGCTGCTTGAACGGATGAAACAAACCTTCTCCGAGCATCATGACCGGATCGAGCCGGATACCATTCAGCAAATTAAGCAATACATTACGGATCACTCCCATGAGGATATTTCCCTCGAAGCAATTGGGAGTATGGTTGGCTTAAGTCCTTTTTATATTAGCAAAATGTTTAAAGATCAGCTTGGCATCAACTATATTGATTTTCTGACGGAATGCCGGATTAAGAAAGCCATCAAGCTCATGGGCGATCCTGAGCGAAGTTTGAAAGAGATTACGTATATGGTCGGCTATCATGATCCTAATTACTTTAGTAAGGTGTTCAAAAAAATGTGTGAGGTTTCTCCTACGGAATACCGTAAAACACTCCTTGGCAAATAAGCTTGCAGCATACAAATTTGTGATAAAGGAAGAGAAGCTAATGAAACTGGGCATCGCAAGGAGAAGGTCAATGCTGTTCATCGCAGCAATGGTCTTCAGCTGTGTCTTGGGGGCATGCGATAGCAGTCAAACAACTAGCGAGAATAATAAGCCGATTCATACAACAACAGCTTCCTCCAATACCACAGATAAGAACAAAAAAATAAAAATTGGATTCTCTATGGATACGCTGCTTGAAGAGCGATGGCTGAAGGATAGAGATCTATTCCGGGAAGCTTGCGAAGCGCTTGGTGCGGAAGTAGAGATTATTGCGGCAAATGGTGATGACGCCAAGCAGATTTCGCAAGCGGAAGCGCTGATCAGTGAGGGAGTTGATATCCTTGTTGTTGTTCCTCACAATGCGGATGCAACAGCAGCGATCGTGAAGAAAGCTCATTCAGCAGGTATTAAGGTGCTCGCTTATGACCGCTTGATCAAGAACGCTGATGTTGATCTTTATGTTTCATTTGATAATGAGGCAGTCGGGGAACTGCAGGCTAAGGACATCACGAAGCTTGTACCTGAAGGCAAGTTTGTTTATATCGGAGGTGCCGATACAGACAACAATGCGCATTTGTTTAAACAAGGTGTATTTAATGTCCTGCAGCCGCTGATTGACCGTGGAGATATTACTGTCGTATACGATCAATGGACGAAGGACTGGACTCCGGTTAATGCTTTAGCGAATATGAAATCGGCACTTGAAGCCAATGACAACGATATTGATGCTGTTATTGCAGCCAATGATGCGACAGCAGGAGGCGTTATTCAGGCGCTTCAGGGGCAAGGTCTAGCGGGCAAGCTTCCTGTTGCCGGACAAGATGCAGAGCTTGCCGCGGCGCAGCGTATTGTTGAAGGTACACAGACCATGACGGTGTATAAGCCGATCAAGCTGCTTGCCGATAAAGCAGCAGAACTTGCTGTTAAGCTTGCAAAAGGCGAGGATACGGGCGCAGAACGGACCGTCAACAATGGCAGAATTGAAGTGCCGTCTGTGCTCTTGTCACCAATTGCTGTAGACAAAACCAATATAGACGAGACGATTATTGCAGACGGATTCCACTCTCGTGAGGATGTCTATAAGAACGTTAAATAAGGTTTCACGAATGAGGTTAGCCAGTATAAAACTGGTTAACCTCATTTTTTTGTAGGTGCAGCAAAAAAGTATAGGTGGTTATAAAAGAGTGCTATATAATAGCGCTTTCATTGGAAGTTGCCCGTGCTATAGTTGGTCGTGTAAGGAACATAGTCATTGATGGAGGGGTAACGAAGATGAGAAAAAGCTTCAAATCGGTTGCACTTTTAATGGTTGTTCTATTGCTCACAGCTTTGGTAGCGGCATGCGGCAAAGGCGACAGCAAAGTAAGCGTTGGTATCGTACTTCCAACTAAGGATGAACCAAGATGGGTTCAGGATGAGCAACGTTTCAAAGACGCACTGAAAGGCTCTAAATACACAACTGAAATCCTGTTCAGCCAAGGTTCTTCTGCGAAAGAAAAAGAAAACGTAGAAACATTGATCAACAAAGGCATCAAAGTTCTTATTATCTGTCCGCAAGACGGCGACGCTGCTGCTGCTTCAGTAGAAGCTGCTAAAAAAGAAGGGATCAAAGTTATCTCTTATGACCGCTTGATCACAAACACAGATGCAGTTGACTACTACGTAACTTTCGACAGCGTATCTGTAGGTGCAGCACAAGCTCAATACCTGGTTGACAATGCAAAAGGCAGCGGTGAGCCATTGTACCTGTATGCTGGTGCAGCTTCTGACAATAACGCATTCCTGTTCTTCCAAGGCGCATGGAACGTACTGCAGCCAAAAATCGCTGACGGAACTTTCAAAATCGCTAACTCCAGCGAAGCTGAAGCTTTGAAAGATACGAAAGACCTTTCCCGTGACCAACTAAGCAAAATCATCGGTCAAGTAACAACGAACTGGGATCCAAACGAAGCGAAAAACAAAGCTCAAACTCACTTGACAGCAGCAGCTGCTGACATGAAAGGCGATGTAGCCATCCTTGCTCCAAACGATGGTACAGCTCGCTCGATCGCTGACGTATTTGGTGCTGACAGCGCGGTATCCAGCTATGTTGTAACTGGCCAAGATGCTGAGCAAGCATCGATCCAATATGTAATCGACGGCAAGCAATCGATGACCGTATTCAAAGATGTTCGTACGCTGGTTAAAGATGCAATGGGTATGGCTGTAGACATTCTCGACGGCAAAGACCCTGCAACAACTGGCTCGTACCCTAACGGTAAAAAAGATGTTCCAGCAAAACAAACAAATGTTATCACTGTGAAAAAAGATAATGTACAAAAAGAGCTTATCGATTCGGCTTACTACAAAGCGAGCGACTTCACTGGTCTGTAATTGTAAACGATGGCGGGGAATAGTGATAGATTCGTCTATCACTATTCCTTACTATTAGTTTGCTAAGCGGATCCTTACGAAGTAAGAATTATCGCAAAGAACGCGAAAATTCTTTTTAGGAGTGCATAATGATGAAAAGCTACATTTTAGAGATGAACAATATCTCCAAGGAATTCACGGGAGTTAAAGCACTTTCGGACGTTAACTTCAAAGTAGAGCAAGGCGAGATTCATTGCCTGATTGGTGAGAATGGAGCCGGCAAATCTACGCTGATGAAGGTTCTAAGCGGCGTGTATCCCTATGGAACGTATAAAGGCGATATCGTGTTTGAGGATGATATACAAGTTTTCAACAAAATCAGTGACAGCGTCAAAACCGGCATCGCTATTATCTATCAGGAGTTGGCGTTATTCCCGGATCTTACGGTTTACGAGAATATTTTTGCTGGAAATGAAATTACACGCGGCAAGATTGTAGATTGGAACAAGACCATTGCTGAGGCTAAGCGCATGCTGGAGCGGGTGGGTCTGGATGTTAATCCGGAAATGCTGATCAAGGACTTGGGCGTAGGCAAGCAGCAGCTTGTTGAAATTGCCAAAGCACTAAGCAAGAATGTAAAGCTGCTTATTCTTGACGAACCAACGGCAGCCTTAAACGAGAATGACAGTGAAAATCTACTTGAGCTTCTGCGGGAGCTGAAGAAGCAAGGTATTACAAGCATTATGATTTCCCATAAGCTGAAGGAAGTTATCGCGATAGCGGATAAAGCAACGGTACTTCGTGATGGACGTACGATTTGCACATTGGATGGTTCCAAGGGTGAAATTACTGAAAATACGATTATTCGCAACATGGTCGGCCGAGAGATCGAAGATATTTATCCGAAGAGAGCAAATAAATCGTTTGGGAACAACATTCTTGAGGTTCGCAATTGGACCGCATACGATTCTCAGCTTGGCAGGGAAGTGGTCAAGAACGTTAACCTGAATGTTAAAAAAGGAGAAATCGTCGGAATAGCCGGCTTGATGGGCTCAGGACGGACGGAGCTTGCTCGCAGCATCTTCGGCAATCCGAAGTCTTATAAACTGCAAGGCGAATTGCTAGTGAATGGTTTACCAAAATCATTCAAGCATCCGAATGAAGCGATCAAGGAAGGCATTGCCTATGTAACCGAAGATCGCAAGGGAGACGGCTTGTTCTTGATTCAGGATATTAAGAACAATATCTCGGCAGCTAACCTGAAGGGGATATCCCGGAGCGGGGTTATTGATGACAATAAGGAAATTCGGATCGCCAGTGATTACAAAAGCTCTCTGAATGTAAAGGCACCTTCGATCGAGCAGATCGTCGGCAACCTTAGCGGCGGCAACCAGCAGAAGGTATCGCTTGGCAAATGGCTCTTTGTTGGGCCGCAGCTGCTCATCTTGGATGAACCTACTCGTGGTATTGATGTAGGCGCCAAATTTGAAATTTATACGATTATGAACAAGCTGATTGAAGAAGGGATGAGTATCATCATGATCTCCTCTGAGCTTGGGGAAATACTCGGTATGAGTGACCGGATCTATGTGATGGCAGAAGGACGAATTAAAGGCGAACTGCCTATAGAAGAGGCTAATCAAGAAAATATCATGCAATTTGCAACGCAATAGACTACGTTTATGAAGTTTGAATCACCACAACTGGCTAATAAAAGCCATTTGTGTGGCCATTCATTTTAGGAGGAACACCTTATGAATATTGTCACTCAGGGAAAAAAGGAACGCCCGACGAACATTCTCACTGAAGGAACAAAATTGCTTACAGTGAATATACGCCAATATGGCATGTACATTGCGCTGTTTGTCATCATGCTTACGTTCTCAATTTTAACAGATGGCTTGTTTATGTCTTCCCGTAATATTAGTAACCTGCTCGATGCTACAGGGTATATCGCTGTACTTGCTGTAGGCATGACACTCGTTATCGTGATTCGGCATATCGACTTATCCGTTGGTTTTGCAGCTGGATTCCTAGGAGCCATCGCTGCCATATTATTATCGCAGGCCGGTGTTCCCGTCTATCTGACCATACCAATCATTCTTGTTCTTGGTATTGTTGTTGGCCTCTTCAACGGTGTACTTGTTGCATCACTTGGTATTCCGTCATTCGTTGCTTCCCTCGCAGGCATGCTGATCTTCAGGGGTGCATTGCTGCGAGTAACAGAAAAGACAGGAACGATTATCGTTAAGGATGAGCATTTCAACGCACTTGGAAACGGTTATATTCCATCCATGTTCAAACTGGATGATTTGAATTTCCTGTCACTAGTACTTGGCTTATTTATTATCCTGTTGTTCATCTACTTCGAGTTCTCGAAGCGCCGAAATAAGATCAAGTATCAATTCGAAGTGATCTCCAAAGGTATGTTTACGGTTAAACTTATCTTTGTATCGGCTATTATCGCTTATATTACTTACATCATCTCAGGTTACAATGGCTTCTCATGGACGGTTATTATTATGCTTGGTGTTGTAGTCATCTATCATTTCCTGACAACAAGTACGGTACTTGGACGCCATATTTATGCAGTAGGCAGCAACCCGGAAGCCGCTCACTTAAGCGGTATTAATGTGAAAAAGATTACGTATATCGTGTTTGGTTCGATGGGTCTGCTTTCGGCTCTATCCGGTATCTTGTTTACTGCACGTCTGCAATCGGCAACAACAACAGCTGGAACCCTGTTCGAGCTTGATGCCATTGCGGCTGCCTATGTTGGCGGTGTATCTGCTGCGGGTGGCGTTGGTAAAGTAACCGGTTCGATTATCGGTGCGATCGTTATGGCTTCGCTATCAAGCGGCATGAACTTGATGGGGGTAGGCATCTCCTATCAATACATGATTCGTGGCGGCGTCCTCGCAATTGCAGTAATCTTCGACGTAATGACACGTAGAAAAAGAGGCTAGTTTCCTTTTATAACATTAAAACAAGCCCAGCGGCTGACTCCTGCTGGGCTTGTTTGTTTTTATATCGTATTAATGTCCGGATGCTTCTGTATCGTTAGAAATCCGAGTAACTTCGAACAATTTGAATAATAAGCTGAGTACGATTGCTGTTACGGTTGCAAGAGCCATACCCGACAGAGAGAAGTCGCCAATCGTAATTTTTGCACCGCTTAAGCCAGTAACAAGGACAACGGTCGTTAAGTACAAGTTAGTTGGCTTGCTGTAGTCAATCTTTGATTCAACCAACATGCGAAGGCCGGATGCAGCGATTACGCCAAACAGTAAGAGCGATACGCCGCCCATTACTGGAGCGGGAATAGCAGCGATAAGTGCCGAGAACTTGCCGAAGAATGACAGCAGGATAGCGAATACAGCTGCACCGCCGATGACGAAGGTTGAATATACACGGGTAATCGCGAGAACGCCGATATTTTCACCATAAGTCGTGTTTGGTGTAGAACCTAGGAATCCAGAAATAATAGTTGAGATTCCGTTGCCAAGTAGTGAGCGATGAAGACCTGGATCCTTGGACAGATCTTTTTTGACGATATTCCCGGTTACAATCAAATGGCCGATATGCTCTGCAAGAACGACGAGTGAAGCGGGAACGATCGTAAGTATAGCCGCCCATTCAAAGGTTGGCGTTGTGAACGTAGGTGCAGCAAGCCAGTTGCTTGCAGATACTTTTTCGAAATTCGTAAAGTCCATGAAGTAAGCAAGTACGTAACCACACACAATCCCGATCAGAATCGGAATGATGCGCATAAAGCCTCGGAACAGCACCGAACCAAGTATTGTAATGAGCAGTGTGACGATGGATATTGTAATTGCTGCTCCGTCCGGTGTCCAAACTTGTTCAGGTGGTGCGCTCGGGGACTTAATCCATCCTGCCATCCCTGCAGCCACCGGAATCAGCTCAAGTCCAATAACGGCTACGATGGCACCCATTGCAGCAGGAGGGAAAATCACATTAATCCAGCCTGTACCGGCTGCTTGAATAATTAGAGCAACGATTGTGAAGACAACACCGGCGGCAATAAAGCCGCCAAGTGCAGCGGCATACCCATCAGAATGGGAAGCATGGTTGCCGATAACGGCTCCGGCCGGTGCGATAAAGGCAAAGCTTGAGCCGAGAAAAGCGGGAATCTTACCTTTAACAATAAATAAATAAAGCAGTGTGCCAAACCCGTTCATGAGAAGACAAATAGCAGGGTCTACGCCTAGCAAATTTGGTACAAGTACAGTTGAACCAAACATCGCAAACAAATGCTGAATGCTGAGCATAAGGCTTTGGCCAATTGGCGGTCTTTCCTGGACGCCGATTTCAAGTTGTTTCATCTTGCTGTTAAACCTCCATATAATGAAGTTATTTTTTACGCAACTTGATGATTTTACATATTATTAGTGTTTCTTGGCAAGACCTTTCTTAGTCGATACAAAGAGCTGAAATTATACGAATCAAAATTTGACAGTTGTTTACAAGATCTTAATCTTCATATTTACGTATAGAAAACATTCTCTCTATACAATTGGGCGAGAAGAAAGAATTTATCAATTGGGAGTGAATGTCATTGATTAGCAGAAGTAAACGCTTTTTATCCATATTCCTCGCAGCAGAGATTGCTGGTACTGCCCTTTTTGGAACCGGTTTAGCAATGGCAGATGGGGCTACACCACTTGTGGGAACTCCTTATACGCAATCCAATGAATACAATGTAACTGTGCCGCATGTTATTATCAATCAGGTTTATGGCGGCGGAACAGCTGCTTCAACTGGGGTTTATTTATCAAATGGCTTTATAGAGCTGTACAACCAGACAGACAATGATATTAATCTGGCAGGATGGTCCTTGCAATATAACGATCGTGGTTCAAGTGCTGCAACAGGCGCCATTACTTCCGAATGGAAGAAGTTGGACTTGACCGGTACGATAAAAGCTCATTCCTCTTTCCTAGTCACGGGTGCAATAGCGAATGTAACGGCTAATGCAGCAGATGCAAGGATCAGTCTAGCCGGACAAGCAGATTTGGCTTGGGATACTCAATTTATTAATAATAAAGGTCTGAAAGTTGTGCTGATGAGTAATCAGACACAGCTTGCAGCATCCAACGCCAATCCATTTACTACAAAGCCTGAAGGCTATGTGGATATGGTTGGTACAGGCAGTAATGATGCTGGCAGCGACATCGATGGATACGAGGCAGCATTTCCGTCAGGTTCCACGGAAGGAACTTCGAAGAAAAAAGCGATCCGTCGCCAGAACGCGACTGATCAGGACAATAATAAATCCGATTTTCAGCAGATTGATTATGAAGCATTAAACGTAACAGGCAAAGAAATGGAGCTAGCTGCCGCGCTGCCGCATAACAGTGCGTTTGGTCCTTGGGGAGTTACAACTCCTGAACAGCCAGAAACACCTGAAGTAGAACCGGTTGCCTTTACTACAACTGCACTTGCAGGTGCAACAATCGGCACTTTATATACTGCTACCGTTGCAGCCAGCGGTGGAACTGCTCCTTATACTTATAGCGCGACGAATCTGCCTGCTGGCTTGCAGTTAGATAGTGCAACAGGTGCTATTACTGGTACGCCAACAGCTGCTGCTAAGTCTTCTCTTGTTACTGTAACAGCAACGGATAGTTCGAATCCTGTTGACACGGAAACGAAATCTTTTTGGCTGACAATTGGCCAACCGCTGCGTCAGATGGAAGATACAATTTCTATTGAGAAGATTGCTAGTTTCTCTCTTGGTACTTTCAATAAAGACGGCGGCGTAGCCGAAATTGTGAAATACAATAAAGATAACAATAAGTTTTACTTGGTCAATGGCTCCGGCAATCCGCCAAGCCTTGAGATTGTCAGCTTAGGCAGTGCAACTGGTACGCTGACGAAGGAGAAGACCGTTCTGGTGAAAGATTTGTCTGAGACGAACGGCTTTGTATATGGAGATTTAACTAGCGTGGATATTAATCCAACCACGAAGCGGATTGCGGTTTCCGTTCAAGAGAAGGATTCATTAAAGCCAGGTAAAATCCTCGTTCTTGATTATAACGGTAATTATGTGACGGAGTATGGAGTGGGCGTTCAGCCGGATATGATCAAATCTACGGAAGATGGCAGATACATTTTAACGGCAGATGAAGCTGAACCACGTCTTGTTACGCAAGATGCCAAAGGCAGCATCACGATTGTAGATACCGTAACCGGCACTTCAACCCAATCTTACTTCGAAGATCCAACCGTTATTGAAGACGGAGTACATATCCGTGGTGAGTTGGATAACGGAACGGTTAAATCGAGTGGTACAAAAGCGGATGCGCTGTATGATCTGGAACCCGAGTATATTGCATTGTCTGCTGATAATAAGACGGCGTATGTAACTTTGCAAGAAAACAATGCGGTTGCTGTTGTTGATATTGCCACACATAAGGTTACCGCAGTTAAAGCCCTTGGCCTTAAAGACTATAGCATTCCAGCTAATGCTTTAGATGTTCAATCGAATGGAGCTATTCAACTTGAAACCGTGCCGTTTAACGGCATGTATATGCCAGACGGCGTTTCCTCCTACACAGTAGACGGGAAAACCTATTTGTTTACAGCCAACGAAGGCGATGCTTCGGAATTCCGAGTGAATGCAAGCACAGTTGGTGCGCTTAAGGGCAGCCTTGATTCAAACTCTGAAGCCTATCAATTCTTAAAGGACACTACTGCTTACGACAGTATCGAAGTTGCTGGTGACATGGGCAATGACGGCATTTATATGTATGGCGGTCGTTCCTTCTCGATTTGGGATGCAGCTACAATGGATCAGGTGTACGACAGCGGTAATGACTTCGAGACGATTACAGCAGAACGCGTTCCGGATTATTTCAATGTGAGCAACAGCAAAATAACGATGGATGATCGCAGTGTGAAGAAAGGCCCTGAACCGGAGGATATTAAGGTCGGTAAAGTAGGTAATAAAGAGCTTGCCTTTATTGGTCTTGAACGTACTGGTGGCTTCATGACTTACGACGTCACAGATCCGGAACATCCGCAGTTTGCGAATTATACGAATACACGTGTCTTTAAAGGCAGCGACAATAAAGTGAATCTGGATACAGATACTGGTCCGGAAGGACTCGAGTTTATCCCGGCTTCGATCAGTCCGACAGGACAGCCACTGCTCCTTGTAGCGTATGAAGTTGGCGGCAAAGTTGGTATCTATCAGCTAAATGTAACGAAAGTATCCCTTGATCAAAAAACGCTTTCTCTTACAGTCGGTGGTGCAGCAGGTAAACTCAATGCTACTGTCGTTCCGACAAACGGAGCATCCAGCACGATAACTTGGTCATCTTCTGCTCCTAACATTGCATCGGTTGATCAGAATGGTAAGGTGACAGCGATTAAAGCTGGTACAGCAGTTATTACAGCAACAAGCGCTGACGGCTACGCTGTAGCGGAAAGCACAGTAACAGTAGCTCCAGCAACAGTAGTTGAGACACCTGATCAGCCAGCTACTGGGGGATCCAGCGGTGGAGGCTCCATAATTGTAGACAACGGTAACACGGGTACAGTAAATGTTGTAACGAAAGTAGAAGCAACAACAGACAGTACAGGTAAAACAAATGCCAATGTCTCTTCCAGCCAAATCACATCTGCTCTTAAAAAATTACGGAATGAGTCGTCTACCAGCCAAGCGGGCAGCTTGACGATTACAGCTATTCCCGATCGTAAAGCCAAAGAGGCAGCGATTGTATTTGAGAAAGGCGTATTTGCCTCAGCGAAAGAAGCTGCAATATCAGAGTTGACTATTGAAGCGGGTGTAGGTTCAGTATCCTTTAATGCAAAAGCGATCTCGTCTATTGCAACAGCATCGAAGAATAATGATGTTACGATTACAGTCCGTCAAACAGATGCAGCGACCGCAGGTGCAAGTTTAACTGGAGCAAAGCGTACAGCATTGCTTAATGCAGTAGGCAGCCATTCAGTGTTCGATTTCACTGTAAAAGTAAACGGCAGTACAATTTCCACCTTTGGCGGAGGCTCAGCTCACATTCAAGTGCCTTATACGCCACAGGCTAATGAAGATCACAATGTTATCGTTATCTATTACATCTCGGATAGTGGTGAACTTGTAACTGTACCGTCGGGCGTTTATGACTCTGCTACAGGTACAGTAAGCTTTGAGGTTTCTCATTTTTCGCGTTACGCTGTAGGTTATAACAAGTTATCATTCAAAGATACAACATCCAGCTTCGCGAAGGATGCTATCACTTATTTGTCGGCACGCAGCATTATTTCCGGTACGGGCTCGAATCAATTCTCGCCGAAAGCCCATATTACAAGAGCTGATTTTACGATCCTTCTCTCCCGTATTGCCGGAGCTCAATTAAGCAGCTATAAAGCAGGCAAATTCTCCGATGTCCGTACCACTGACTATTATTCGGATGCTGTACAATGGGCAGCCGACAAAGGCATTACAAGTGGAATCGGCGGCGGTAAGTTTAATCCGAAAGCATCCATTTCACGTGCAGAGATGGCGGCGATGCTGGTTCGTTTTGCAGGGGTAATGAACTTCAGTCTACCAGCAAGCAACCAAGCTATTACATTTGCAGACAGCAATTCTATTCAAGCAAGTGTGAAAGAAGCCGTGAAGGCTGTACAGCAAGCGGGTATCATTAATGGTAAAACAATTGTGAACCGCTCAGGCGTTTACTTCGCTCCACAAGATTCCGCTACTCGCGAAGAAACAGCGAAGATGCTCGCTGTATTCATGAAGCTAATGGCAAAATAACAATTTCTAGCGGAAGAGCTGTCTCCTTAAAGGAGATGGCTCTTTTTTTGCTGTTAAGCAGAACGTATATTCTCTGACGCTTCTTCTCTTATGCTGTTATATTGAATGGATGTAGAAAAGAGGTGGGACGATGAAAACTCTGTTCGCAACCGGTTACCGGGCTAATGAACTGCAAATCTATAATCAGAAGCATAAGCACATTCCTTTTATTAAGAAAGCAATAGAAGCAAAGCTACTTCCCCTCATTGAGGAAGGACTGGAATGGATCATTACTCCAGGACAGTATGGGTTTGACCTATGGGTCTGTGAAGTAGTACTTGAACTTCGCCTGAAATATCCTCAGCTCAAGCTGTCGATTATAACGGCTTTTATGAATCCCGATGAACAATGGAAGGAAGAGAAAAAGAGCTACTACCAGCAAATCATTTCACAAGTAGACTATTATGGTGCGATCAGCCACCAACCGTATGTCGGACCATGGCAGTTTCAGGCCAGAGATGAATTGCTATTTCGTAAGTCGGATGGCTTGCTGCTGTTCTATGATGAAGAAGCAACCGAAGGCAGTTCCAAATACGTAAAGGAGAAAGCGCTGAAGAAGCATCAAGAAGATGGCTATCAGCTCATCTTTATAGGAGCAGATGATATTCAGAATGCAGCCGAAGAAGAGAACTATAATGAATACGATCCTATGTACGATGAGCCTTTTGAGTAAGTAGAAACTTTTTATAAAAAAAGGCTTGCATTGTCGTACAAGCCTATGGTATATTCTAATTCCGGCCGAGAGAGATACAGTATTCGGACGAAAAGCTAAAAATCATTGATTGATAGAAATTGAAATCGATGAATAATAACGCTTGACAGTAAATCTGACAACGTGATAAGATATGAAACGTTGTTGCGAAAAATAAATTGTTCTTTGAAAACTGAACAACGAGCAAAACTGCCCCGTTAGAAATAACGGAAAAAGCGATAAAAACAAGTTTGAGCAAGTCAAACAGAACCATTTCATGGAGAGTTTGATCCTGGCTCAGGACGAACGCTGGCGGCGTGCCTAA
>NZ_JBFRCT010000020.1:0-56260 GCF_052113225.1 Paenibacillus sp. YAF4_2 | reverse complement strand
TTCGATAGAGATCAATACATCGCTTTTTCCGTTATTTCTAACGGGGCAGTTTTGCTCGTTGTTCAGTTTTCAAAGAACAATTTATTTTTCAACAACGCTGCATATCTTATCACGTTATCGAATTCAGTGTCAAGCTTTATTTTTCATCGGTCTCAATTTCTATCCATCAATGTTTTTCAGCTTTCCGTCCCAACCGCTTGTTTCTCTCGGCCAGAAATAGAATATACCATAGGCATACATTGCATTGCAAGACTTTTTTTGAAAAACTCTTTCGAAAACAAGATGTCTTGATCTAATCACAAAAAAAAAAAAACAACTCCTGCAATCATGCAAACTGAAACTCAAAATAATTACTTCATTATAAGCAATCATTTCAGAGCATATATGGTTGAGGCAAACTGTGGCTTCGTTTGAGGACGGGGCTTTTATTTTCTCTTCATGCCTTTCGTCCTCTTTGAAATAGCTTGGCAACTGCACTCCTAGGGAATAGAGACTCCGATCTCCTCGTATATGCTAATTCACCGCAATAACCAATGGATCACTAGCTTCTTTTGAGCTTCTTTCACTACCACTTATTCGTCTGGCCAGTGACCAACTGAATCGAAGAAACATTGATCGAGAATGAACCGTCAGTCCCAACATAGTTAGTTGCAATTGCACTATATCCGCACATGCAACCCTCTGCCTCCAAAGATAATTTTCCTCGTCAGGTTCATGATCTGTGAACTTTGTCCATTTCACTATTAGAATGATTAGCGTACAATCCACCAAAAATACAATAACAAAGAAATTCAAATTTATATAATAACAATCCACTTACTAGAAATTAATATTTAAATAGGAATTTGAAAAAATCCACTACCTAATGCTTTCGCTGCTGCTAAAAAGAAATATCGGATACGCCCATCCTCTTCTCTCCGCTCTTACATACAATGTTTTAGCCCATCAAATAAGGAGTGACTAGATCATGTCATTTTTCCCGCCTCCTGGCCCCCCAGGATTCCCCGGACAGCCGGGACCTCCGGGAGGACCACCCGGGCCCGGGGGACCTTCGGGACCGTCAGGGCAGCCGATGGCTCCCAGCTCACCGCCGCCAGGATTCATCCCTCAACAACCTCAGGTCTCACAGTTTGCTGTTGACCCTGGCGCGATTTCTCGTTGTATGTTTAGGAATACGTACATTTGGCTCAGAAATGGAAACCAATTCTGGTTTTTCCCAGTATTCTTAGGGCGTACATCCGTTGCGGGTTTTCAGTGGAACGGAAGGTTCTGGATGTATACTGGGCTCAGCTTGCAGTCCATCCAATCATTCACATGCGTCTAACCAAACATGAGAAAGAGCTCCGTCCCTCTAGGATGGAGCTCTTTCTTGTGTTTGCATTTCTCTGTGATAGGCTTATACAGCAAACATCCACTGCCTCATGCGGTAGTGGATTTACTTGCGCAGGCGAGGAGCATCGAGAATACCTATTTTATGGAATATTATTATGGGGTTGTCTATCCATCGTTCTAAAGGCACCCGAATAGGCGCAGCTCCGTCCTTAATGTTATAATGGCGGCAAATCCTAACTATCGACGAGAGAGGGCACGGGCGCTTGAGATTCCGGAAAATCTACCGCAACTATATACAAAATAACTTGTTCGTCAAAGTCATCCTCGTCTTCGCGGTCATCGTACATTTGACGATCATCACGCTCTCGTACCTGCTCTTCGGTCTCATTTCCGATTCCATCGTGAACAGCGAGCTGAACAACCAGAAGCAGGCGATGGAACGGGTGAACCGCTATATGGAGCAGAAGTACGACTGGGTGCAGAACACGGTGCAGGACATCTACCGCAACAGCCTGCTCGCGAGCAACGCGTCCTACTTTCTCCGGCATACCTACAGCGAATACGCGCAGTACATGCTCGACCAGAACTACGCGGGCGGCAACGAGAGCGCGGTCGATATTCTGAACTATCTCGCGGACCGGATGGATGCCGATCCCGACATCCAAAATATCCTGCTGTACAGCACGGACATGCAGCAGTTGTATGCCTTCAATCGGAACGGCCCGCGGCGGCTGTACAAGACCAATCCGACCCGCTCGTACATTCCCGAGATCATGGCAGCGGACGGACCAGTGGCGGCAACGCCGAACATCTGGATACGCGGGCTGATCGGCCAATGGAACTCGCAGCTGTATTCCATGCGCGTCCAGGTGAACGATAAGAATACGCTCAAGAACATTGGACAGTTGCTGCTATACTTCGATTCCGGCATGGTGAACCGGTCGCTTGACCAGCAGCGGACGCCGCTTAAGGGCGAGATTCTGGTGCTGTCGCAGGACGGGCAGGTGCTGTCCGATTCTGCAAACCGATACTATGGACAGATCTTCCCGTACATGAAGCAAATCGGCTCCTTAAAGGAAACCGAGGTGCTCGACGAGCCGTCGTACATCTCCACACTGACACAGAACAAAGCCGGCTATCTCGTCGTCGGCATTATGCCCAAAAGCGTGATGGCCGAGGCTTACGCCGGCCTCAAGCGGACGATCATTCTAATCAGTTCGATTTGCATCGTCGTCGCGGTGATCATTCCATCCATCCTTATCGTCAATATCTCGCGGCGGACGAACCGGATCGTGCACTTTATGCGGAAGGTGGAGGGGGGCAACTTCACAGCCCGCCTTCAGGACGCCCGCGAGGACGAGCTCGGGCAGATCTCCCAGAGCTTCAACGAGATGCTCGACGAGCTGGGCCGGCACATCGACCGGGAATACAAGGCGGAGATAAGGCATAAGCAGACGGAACTTGCCGCCCTGCAGGCAAGGGTAAACCCGCATTTTCTCTACAACACGCTGGAGGTCATCCGAATGCGGGCGATGTCACAGGGCGCGGTCGACGTAGGCGAAATGATCTACAGCCTCGCTGCGCTGTTCCGCAACTCGGTCAGCGCGAAGGCGGAGAACACGCTGGGCGAGGAGCTCGAGATGTGCAGGCTGTACCTGGAGCTGTTCCGAATCCGTTACAAAGACAAATTCGCCTACGAGGTCGAATGCGACCAAGAGCTGCTGCGAGTACCGATCGCAAAGCTGCTGCTGCAGCCGATTGTAGAGAACTATATCGTGCACGGGATGGATTCCCGGCGTAAAAATAACCGCCTGACTATCGAAGCCGTACAAGAGCACGGCCTGATCCGGGTTGAGATACGCGACAACGGCAAAGGCATCGAGCCGGAGCAGCTCGCACGCATCATGCGCCGGATAAAGATGCCGGAAACCGAGGAACAGCAGTCCTTCGGACTGCGCAGCGTGCACGAGCGGATCGAACTCGTGCATGGACCCGGCTACGGGATAAGTATAGAGAGCATGCCCGGGAAGGGGACATCGGTGACGGTGACCTGGCCCGAGGCCAAACAAGGGGAGGAAGCTGGCCATGTATAAAGTATTGCTCGTGGACGACGAGCCGTTTATCACGGAAGGCTTGAGCGACGCCGTCGATTGGTCCGCCTTCAGCCTGGAGGTTGTCGGCAGCGCAGAAGACGGCGAGGAAGCGTTGGAGCGACTGCGCGAGTTGCCAGTCGACCTGCTCATCACTGACATCTCCATGCCGATCATGACCGGACTGGAGCTGATCCGCAAAGCGCGGGAGCTGCAGCCGCAATTGAAGGTGATCATCCTGAGCGGGTTCAACGAATTCAATTATCTCAAGGAAGGCATGCACCTTGGCATCGAGAACTACCTGCTCAAGCCGATTAATTTCGGGGAGCTGGAGGCGACGCTTTCGGATACGGTACGGAAGCTGGAGGCAGACAAGCCGGACAGGCCATTGGGGGAAGACGAAATTGGCATCCTGCGGGACAATGTCATGACCCGATGGGTATATGGGCGGATCGCGTTGCCCGAGCGGACGGAGCGGACGGCGCTTCTCGGTATCGATCTCTCTAAGCCGTATGTAGCGCTGGCGATCATCCGTTTTCGTCCGGAGCAGGGTTCCACTGGTTACGACCCGGGCGACTGCATCGCGGATGTCCTGGCCGAGGAGATGGACAGCCTGTCGCTTATTCCCTTTCGCAACGACGAGGGCGAGCTGGTCGTCGCCTGCTGTATAAACGGGGACCAGCGGAATCAAGCTAAGGTGACGGAAGCCTTGGAAAGAGTGGCGGACAAATGGGAAAACAGGCATCTCGGCCCGCAGATCGCGCTCGGCGGGATCATGGCGACAGCCGATGCCGCCGCAAGCTACTTAGAGGCGCGTAAAGCGCAGCAGTTTTTCCTGGTGCGGCATGACCGGCATTTGCTCGACTATGCGGATATTTCCGCTGAAACGGCAGCTCTTCCTTCAGGATTGTTCGAATGGGAGGCTTATGCCAAGCCCATCCTCGCCAAGGACAAGGACGAGCTGGCGGAGGTTATCGACCGCGATTTCACGGCTATACAAATAGTGGAGAGCTTGCATCCCATCAGGGCGAGAAGCGCAGCCATCGAGCTCATGATCCTGATGAAGATCGAAGTTGACAAGCTCGGGCGCGCAGATGCCGCAGAGGTATTCCAAGGCGCGCTCGACCAAGCGGTGACCGCGACAACGCTCGAAGGCGTGAAGAAAGCCGTACGGACGGCGGCCTTCTTCGCGGCCGATTCGTTTTCCGGGGAAGACATGAGTCCTGTCATCAAGCAGGCGTTGCGCTACATCCATGAGCACTACGCAGAAGCGCTGACACTCAAGTCGCTTGGACTGCAGTTCCACATTCACCCCAATTACCTCGGGCAGCTCTTTCACAAGCAGACGGGGGATACGTTCACGGATTACCTGAATAAATTTCGCATCGACAAAGCTAAGGAACTGCTGGCGGACAGCCGGCTCAAAGTGAACGAGATCGCAAGACAGGTCGGGTACTGGGAGACAGGCTACTTCTACAAGCAGTTCAAGAAGCATGTCGGGATGGTGCCGGGCGATTTTAAGGAGCTGCTGTGACGCCAAGGCGTCATTCGTGGTTCCTTTCTTTATTTTGTACACTTATTCTTTGTTTTCTATTATTTTTGAAAATGTTTTCATCTTCTAAGATGAAGTAGCAAGAAGTCGCGACTACTGAAATGCTACACAGACAAAAGGGAGGAAATACAAATGGGAATCATCCGTAAAAAGGCATCTATCGGCCTGACGTCCGCGATGGCCGTCATGCTCTTGCTGAGTGCCTGCGGTAGCAACGGCAACACTGCCGCGAACAACAACACTTCGTCCGGCAACACAGGCGGCAACAACGCCAAACCGGTCGAATTGAACTGGTACACAATCGGCACGCCGCAGAAAGACGTCGACAAAGTCATGGAAGCGGTTAGCGCCTACACGAAAGAAAAAATCGGCGCAACGGTCAAAATGACGATGATCGACTGGGGCGATTACAACCAGAAGATGCAAGTACTGACGGCTTCCGGCGCAGATATGGACATCATGTTCACTGCGGCATGGGCGTTCGATTACGTGCAAAACGCGCGCAAAGGGGCTTTCGCTCCAATCGACGATCTGCTGACGCAATACGGCAAAGGCATTACCGACACGCTGAACCCTGCCTTCTTAAGTGGCTCCAAAGTCGACGGCAAAAACTACGGCGTACCAGCGAACAAAGAGCTTCCGACATCCGAGGTATGGCGCTTCAACAAGAACATCCTTGACGAAAATAAGCTGAGCATCACAGACGTGCGCTCCCTGGAAAGTCTGGAACCGTTATTGAAGACGGTCAAACAAAACAACCCGGACGTGACGCCGCTGCAAGTGGACAAGACCTTCACGCCGTACATTCCATATGACTACCTGATTGAGAAATTCCCGCTGGCCGTTAAGCTGGGCGACTCCAGCTACAAAATTGTAAACGTGTTCGAAACGCCAGAAATGAAGCAAGCACTCGAAACGATGCATAAATACTACCAAGCCGGCTACATTCCGACAGAAGCCGCAACACTGGAATCGTCCTCGGACGTGCAGGCGACGGGCAAATGGTTCACTGACAAAGCGACGACGCAGCCGTTCGCGGACAACGTATGGTCGACCAGCTACGGCTACCCTATCGTCTCGACGCCGATGAGTGACGCGCTGATCTACAACGCATCGGTCATGGGTTCCATGCAAGCCATCTCCGCGAACTCGAAGCATAAAGAAAAGGCGATGGAATTCCTGAACCTGCTGAATACTGATCCGGTTCTTCGCAACATGGTCGACTCCGGCATCGAAGGCACGCACTACAAGGTAACCGATGGCGACTACATGGAGAACCTGCCGGAGTCCAAGAACTACGACATGCCAACGTTCGCACTCGGCAACATTATGATCACGCACCTGAACCCAGGCGACCCTGCCGACAAATGGGAACAGTTCAAGAAATACAACGATGCAGGCAAACCTGCGGCACTACTCGGCTTCAACTTCGATCCGACGAAAGTATCGAACGAGATCGCTGCCGTGCAAAACGCGAAGGAATCCTTCTGGGCACCGCTCATGACGGGTACCGTCGATCCGGTTAAATACTTGCCGCAAGCGATCAAGAAGCTGAACGACGCGGGTCTCGGGAAAATCCTGACCGAAGCGCAAACGCAGCTTGACGCTTGGAAAGCTGCGCAAGGCAAGTAAACCATTTATAGCACCGAAGGGCGAATGTTCGCATTCGCCCTTTTTTCAAAAACAGAGAAACGAACGGGATACCGTACGTTGTTTCGCGTTCTAAGGGATGAAACTTGTGCCGCCAATGGACGGCATAGCCGTTTCATCTTGAATCCTAAGAGTCTATAAGTGTTTTTTATAAACATGGCTTAGAATTCTCCGGATTGAAACGTGCCACCCCGCCCTAAGGACGGGGAAGCCGTTTCACCTTGGGACAATTTGCCGCAGGCCCTTGGTGCTGCGAACAAGACTTCGCTTAGAAAGGGTGAACCCCATGAAGGCCTTAGGGCGTTTCTTCAAAGACATAAACCGTAATAAAGCCCTGCTTCTGATGGTGCTTCCTGCTACCGTCTGGTTTATTTTCTTCTCGTACCTGCCAATGCTCGGTACTGTGATTTCCTTTAAGGAATACCGCGTGCACGGCGGATTTCTCTCCAGCATCATCCACAGCCGCTGGGTCGGCTTCGATAATTTCAAGTTTCTGTTCAGCACAAACGATGCGTACATCATCACCCGCAACACCTTACTTTACAACATCGTGTTCATCATCATTGGTCTAGTTCTGGCAGTGGCCATGGCCATCGTCCTTTCCGAAATCGCAAACAAGCGGCTGGCGAAATGGTTCCAAACGGGGATGTTCCTGCCTTACTTCCTGTCCTGGGTCATCGTCGGTTATTTCGCATATAGCTTCCTCAGCTACGACCGCGGCGTGATGAACAAGATCGTCCTGGCGTTCGGCATGGATCCGCAGCAATGGTATTCGGAGCCGAAGTACTGGCCGTTCATCATCGTCATCGTGTTCCTATGGAAGTCGCTCGGTTATAACAGCGTCGTCTATCTGGCCGCAATCATGGGCATCGACAAATCGCTGTACGAAGCGGCAATGATCGACGGCGCGAACAAATGGCAGCAGATCCGCAACGTCACGCTGCCGATGCTGACACCACTCATGACTATATTGACCTTGCTTGCCATAGGCCGCATTTTCTACGCGGATTTCGGCTTGTTCTACCAAGTTACCCGCGATTCCGGGACGCTCTATAACGTCACGAACGTTATCGATACTTACGTCTACCGCGGCCTGAAGACGACCGGGGAGATCGGCATGAGCACCGCAGCCGGCCTGTATCAATCGTTCGTCGGCTTCGCACTCGTCATCACGTCCAACTGGATCGTTCGTCGTTTCAATAAGGACAACGCGTTATTTTAGGAAGAAAGGAGCATCATCATGGCATCCCTTACGAAATCCAAGGACTTCCACCGGCTGACACCGGCCTGGAACATCATCTTCAACCTCATTGCCGGGCTCTTCGCGCTGGCTTGCGTGTTTCCGTTTCTGCTCGTCATGGTCATCTCGTTCACGGACGAGAAGACGCTGGCGCAGGACGGGTACTCGTTGTTTCCGAACAAATGGAGTACCGACGCCTACAGCTACCTATTCAAGGCTGGCGATCAACTATTACGCTCCTACGGCGTGACCATTCTCGTCACGGTCGTCGGCACGGCGATCAGCTTGATCTTCATCTCGCTCTTCGCGTACGCGATCTCCCGCAAAGGATTCAAATATCGTAAATTTTTCTCGTTCCTCGCTTTCTTCACGATGCTGTTCAATGGCGGACTCGTGCCGTCCTACATCGTGACGACGAAGCTGCTCGGCCTCGGGAATTCCCTGTGGGCGCTCATTCTGCCGCTCGCGGTCAACGCCTTCTACATTATGATCATGCGCACGTTCTTCTCGACCATGATCCCGGACGCAATTATCGAATCCGGCAAAATTGACGGCGCCGGCGAGTTCGGCATCTTCTTCCGACTCATCGTACCGCTCGCGCTGCCAGGGCTCGCAACAATCGCGCTGTTCAACGTGCTTGGCTATTGGAACGACTGGTTCAACGCCCTGCTGTACATCGAGAACCCCGACCTGGTGCCGCTGCAATCGATGCTGATGCGGATCGAGAACAGCATGCAGTTCATTCTTGCCAACAGCAACAACGCCTCCTTGGGGACGTCCGTGCTGCAATCGATGCCACAGGATACGTCGCGAATGGCGATGGTCGTCCTGGCAACCGGGCCGATCGTGCTCGCCTATCCGTTCTTCCAGCGCTATTTTGTACAGGGGCTAACGGTTGGCGCCGTGAAAGAGTAATGCCCTTTAGTATCGAAGGTTAAAGAAGCGAAAGATCAACATCATCACGAACATTTCACACCGCAAGCGGCCCGTGGCGCGGACAACCGCCCACGGGCCGTTTGCGGTACGCATAAACAACTACGCGATTACAGTAACGATAAAGGAGAAAAACACCATGGAACAATTCAGATTACCAAAAATCGACATGCCTCACCTTCCGCTCCCGCAATCCGTGCAAACGGTGCTAGCAGAGGCAGAAACGCGCCTCGCTCATCGGCCGAAGCTGCTTCAGCTGTTTAAGAACTGTTTTCCGAATACGCTGGAAACGACAACCAAGCTGCTGAACGATGGCACGACTTTCGTCATTACGGGAGATATCCCCGCGATGTGGCTGCGTGATTCCGTCGAGCAGGTCATGCACTACGTACCGTTCGCCAAGGACGACGCCGACCTGCAGCGGATCATCGGCGGCCTGATCAAGCTGCACATGCGCAATATCGTCATCGACCCCTACGCAAACGCGTTCAACGAGATGGCAAACGACTGGCACTGGAACACCGACGACAAGACGGACATGTCCCCTTGGGTATGGGAGCGCAAATTCGAGCTCGATTCCATCTGCTTCTCGATGCGCCTCGCGTTCGCGTACTGGAAGGAAACAGGCCGTGCCGACATTTTTGACGCGGACTTCAAGATCGCCATGCGCGCCGCAGTTGACCTGTGGAAACGGGAGCAATACCATTTCGAGCGTTCGCCATACCGCTTCGAGCGGGACAATGGCATCATGACCGACTCACTGATGAACGACGGCATTGGCATGCCGGTCAACTACACGGGCATGGTCTGGTCCGGCTTCCGGCCGAGCGACGACGCCTGCGATTTCCATTACAACATCCCGGACAACATGTTCGCGGTTGTCACGCTGCGCCAGATGCGCGAGATTGCCGAATTCGTTTTCCGCGACCTGTCGTTCGAGCAGGAAATGGCGAAGCTGGAGCGTGAGATCAACCATGGCATCCAGCTGTACGGCATCTACCGGCATCCGGAGTTCGGGCCGATCTATGCGTACGAGACCGACGGCTTCGGCAACTACTGTCTGATGGACGACGCGGGCACGCCGGGCTTGATCTCGATTCCGTACCTCGGTTACGTGGACGGGGACGATCCGATCTACCAGAACACACGCCGTTTCGCGTTGAGCAAGGAAAACCCGTTCTATTACGAAGGTACGGCCGCGAAAGGCATCGGCAGCCCGCATACGCCGCCGGGATATATCTGGCATATGGCCCTGTCTATGCAAGGGCTGACGGCCAATACAGACGAGGAGATACTCGCCATGATCGCAGTCTTAGAAGCGACAGACGCCGATACCGGCTTCATGCACGAAGGCTTCCATTCGGACGATCCCGCCGTGTTCACGCGCAAATGGTTCGCGTGGTCCAACAGCTTGTTTTCGCAGCTGGTCTATAAAGCGATGAAAGCAGGATTACTCGATGCTTAATTCAACGATAATTTTCTATGATGGCGCCTTTCCGGGCGCCTCTGCCATTGGCGGAGCGGATTTGGAACAGCTGCGGGGCTCCGGCGAGGTGTGCGGCGCCGATACGCTGGCGGCAAGGCTGGAAGGTGCGGACAGCGGCGTATTCGTGTCGCTGCACGCGCCTTATTTTCCCGTCGCGGCGTGGGAAGCGCTGCTCGGGTTTTTGAAACGCGGCGGCGGATTAATCAGCTTGGGCGGCGCGCCCTTCCGCGTGCCGGTCCGCAAAGAAGCTGGCGAGTGGCTCGCAGAGCTGGAGCAAACGGCGTATCACCGGCAGTTGCGCATTCACGAGATGCTGCCAGTGAAGGCAGCGCCAATCACGAAGCTGGCAGCTGCCGTGGAAATCCCGCTTTTCAAGGGCCGAGAGGCGCTTCTCGACGTTGCGGATACGTGGAATCTCGTGCCGCATGTGACCAAATCGAGCGACCTGCCGCAGCAGATGGGCTCGGCCGGTCCGATGGACGCGCATATTTACCCCGTGCTGAAGGGCATCTCCGCCGAAGGACGGGAAGTTGCTGCACCAGCCGTGCTGTGGGAGAACACGAAAGGTGATTTCGCCGGCGGACGCTGGCTCTTCGTCAACCAGCCGATTAGCTCGGATTTCTTCGCACGCGGCGGAGCCGAGGCGCTGCAAGCGTGGACGGCATTCTGCGCGGCTGGCGTGACCGAGCTGTGGCTGAAGCCGAGCTATGCTTCTTATGAGCTGCATGAGCGTCCGATGCTGACACTGCAGTCGCAGAAGCTGGGTCGAGGCACGGCGGGCAAAACGAAATGGACCTTTGACATCAAAGTCCACCATGGCGGAGACTCGAACGTGTTCACCTGCCGTCACGAGGCGGAAATCGGCTCCGAGCTCGAGCTGAAGCGCATTCCGCTGCCCAGCGACATCCACTCGGGTTATTATCATGTGGATTGTGTCGCCAAGTCCTCGGACGGCGAGACGCGCCTGCTTCACCAAGGCTTCTGGGGGATGGACGCCGACTTGCTGAACGCCGGCGGACTGCTGTTGCGTGGCCGGGATTATTTCGAGAAGGATGGCCGGCCGATGCCGGTCGTCGGCATGACGTATATGACCTCGGACGTCGCGCGCAAGTTCCTGTTCCTGCCGAATGTATCGGTGTGGGATCGCGATATGGCGCAGATGCGCAAGGCGGGCATCAACTGGATCCGCACGGGTATCTGGACGGCGTACCGCAACATCATGCAGGTGGACGGGCATGCGTCCGAAGAAGTGCTGCGCTCGATCGACGCATTCTTCATGACCGCGAAGCGGCACGGCTTGCAGGTAACGTTCACGTTCTTCTCCTTTACTCCGGAGACATGGGAAGGCACGAACCCGTACCTTGATCCGCGCAGCGTGGAAGCACAAAAGCGGTTCATCCGCTCCATCGTCAGCCGTCACCGCGAGACGACGAACGTCGATTGGGATCTGATCAACGAGCCGTCGATGTTCGATCCGCCGCGGATCTTCTCCGACGGTCCGCGCTCGAGCCGTGACCGGTTCGAGAAGGCGGCGTACGCGGAATGGCTGGCGGAGCGCCACGGCGCCATCGAGAAACTGCGCGAGCGCTGGGGCATGACCCCGGGCGAGCTGCCGGATTTTGCGTCCGCTGTCATTCCGGAGCCGGAGGACATCAACTTCGACGTGCAAGATATGCACCAAGGCAAACGGGGTACGCGTTGGCTGGATTACGCGCTGTTCTCCATGGACATGCACAACCGCTGGGCAAAGCAGCTCGTCGATGCGATCAAGGAAAGCAATCCGTCGCAGCTTGTGACTGTCGGCCAGGACGAAGCGCTTGGCGCGCAGCGACCGTCGCCGTTCTTTTACGGGGAAGCGGTTGACTATACGACCGTTCATTCCTGGTGGCTGAACGACCACCTGCTGTGGGACGGTATCTTCGCGAAGACGGCTGACAAGCCAAACGTCGTTCAGGAGACAGGCATCATGTACGTGGAAACGCCGGCCGGATTCGCGAAGCGGTCCGAGGAAGAGCTTCGAGCGATGCTGGAGCGCAAGTACGCGTATGCCTTCGCGGCAGGCGGAGCCGGCGCCGTACAGTGGATCTGGAATACTAACTTCTACATGGACAACGCTAACGAATCTCATATCGGCGCGCTGCGGGCGGATGGAACCGAGAAGCCAGAGGCGGACGTCTCCTACCGGTTCGGTAGCTTCATGGAGCGGATCCGCGATCTGTTCCGGGACCGCGAGCTGGAAGATGTCGCCGCTGTGTTCCCGTACTCCAACGACTTCTCCAACCGCAAGCTGGCGTTCGACGCGACGACACGCCTGACGCGCGTGCTCGGCTACGAGCTGAAGACGCCGTTCCGCGGCGTGTCGGAGTACCATCTGGACGCGCTGGAGACAGAGCCGGCCAAGTTGATCATTGTGCCATCCGCGCATAACTTCGATGACGAGGCATTCACGCGGCTGCTGGACATCGTGGATCGGACGGCTGCAACACTTTTGTTCACGGGCCCGATCGGGTTCGACGCCTACTGGAGGGAAGCGGACCGGCTCGCGGATACGTTCGACCGGCGGAAGCCGGCCAACGTCGTCCGGGAAGAACGGCTCGCGATTGGGGACAAGGAGTATCCGGTATCATACGGTCACCGGAGGATCGCCGAAGTGTTCAAGGAAGCTGGCTGCGGTGCCCCTGCGGGAGCAGACCAGGTCATGGAAACGGCCTACGGACAAGGACGCCTGATCTGGTGCCCTCTGCCCGTGGAGCTGAACGAACGCACCGAACCGGTCAAGGCGCTCTATGCACACGCACTGGAAGTTTCGGGCGCGCGCCGCGAATTGGAATGGCTGAGAGGCGGCGACCTGGCCGGCGTATACGGCCGGAGTCTTCGTTTCAAGGACGGCGAGCTCTTCGTTTTCGTGTCCGAATACGCACATGACGCGCGGATCGAAGTGAAGTCCGCCGCGACAGGAACGACGTATTCGTTCATGTTGGAACGGGAGCGCGCGGTGCTGTTTACCGTCGACCGGACCGGCTGCGTGACGGAAGTCTATCGCCCGAATGAAGTGGAAGTGCTGGCGCAGCCGGCCGAAGAAAGCTTGAAATCGAAAGGAGACGCTCGCCATGGCTAACGCTAATAATAGAAAAACGGCACATATCATCTCGCACACGCATTGGGACCGCGAATGGTATCTGCCTTACGAGAAACACCACGTGCGGCTCATCGCACTCATGGATACACTGCTGGACACGCTGGAGAACGACGCGGAATACCGCAGCTTCTATCTCGATGGACAGACGATCATCATCGAGGACTACCTGCAAGTACGCCCGGACCAACGGGAGCGCCTGGAGAAATGGATCCGCGAGGGCCGCATTCATATCGGTCCATGGTATGTCCTGCAGGATGCGTTCCTGACGAGCAGCGAAGCGAACGTCCGAAATCTGCAGATCGGGCATCAAGATGCCTCGCATTACGGCACGATCGCGAAGGTCGGGTATTTCCCTGACACCTTCGGCAACATCGGCCAAGCGCCGCAGCTCATGAAGCAGGCGGGCATCGACAACGCGGTATTTGGCCGCGGCGTCAAGCCGACGGGCTTCAACAACATGGTCTCGGACTCCGCGTACGAGTCCTCCTTCTCTGAGCTCGTATGGGAAGGACCGGACGGCTCGCAGGTGCTCGGCATTCTGTTCGCCAACTGGTACAGCAATGGCAACGAGGTGCCCGTGGACGAGGCGGAAGCGAGGGACTACTGGGAACGCAAGCTGGCCGATGCCGGCAAATACGCATCGACGGAGCAGCTGCTGTTCATGAACGGTTGTGATCACCAGCCAATCCAGACGGATCTGGCCGAAGCGATCCGCGTCGCAAGCAAGCTGTACCCGGATACGGATTTCGTCCATTCGAATTTCCCGGATTACCTCGCGTCACTGAAGTCGTCGCTCGAAGACAAGCAATTGTCGGTCGTGCGCGGCGAGCTGCGCAGCCAGCGGACAGACGGCTGGTCGACGCTCGTGAATACGGCATCCGCCCGCGTCTACCTGAAACAGATGAATCAGGTCGGCCAGACGATCCTCGAGAAGGTCGCCGAGCCGCTTGCCGCGTTTGCGCATGTGACGGGCCAGGCCAAGTACCCGCATCATCTATTGAAGTACGCTTGGAAAACGCTCATGCAGAACCATCCGCACGACAGCATCTGCGGCTGCAGCGTCGACGAGGTGCACCGCGAGATGGTCACCCGGTTCGATAAGAGCCGCCATGTGGCCGAGACGATCGTCGACGACAGTAAACACGCGGTCGCAGGCACGGTCGATACAAGCGTATTCGCAGGCTACGGCCAGGATCCACTGCCGCTCGTCGCGTTCAATACAACGGGATGGACGCGCAGCGGCGTCTTGGGAATTGAGCTGGACATTGCGCGCGTGTATTTCCGTGAAGGCATCGCCCCGAATGACATGATTCGCATGATGAAGGAAATGTCCATCGAGGGCCGGACGCTCGTGGATGCGGACGGCAACGCCGTTGCGCATACGGTCGAGGATCTAGGCTTACAGTTCGGCTACGACCTGCCGGATGACAAATTCCGTCAGCCGTATTGGACACGCCGCGTGAAGCTGACGTTCGAAGCGACCGCCGTGCCGGCGCTCGGCTTGAAGACTTACGCTTGGGTGCTCGGCGCTGATGGCGTCGCTTCGTCGCCATCGCTGGTGACCGGTCCCCGTACGCTTGCGAACTCCAACCTGAGCATCGAGATCGCCGAGGACGGAACCTTGGCGGTAACGGATATCGCCAGCGGACGCACGTACCGCGATCTGCTCATCTATGAAAATGTCGGAGATATCGGCAACGAGTATATGTTCAAGCAGCCGGACGGCGAGCCGGCTCTCACGACCAAGGGTCTCGCGGCCGAAATCCGCGTCATCGAAGACAGCACGTACCGCGCGGCGGTCGAGATCGTGCATCATTGGTCGATCCCGGCATCCGCCGACGAGCTGTTCGAGCAGGAGAAGCAGGAAGCCGTCTATTATCCCGAGCGCAAAGCAGGCCGTTCGAAGGTATTCGTGCCGTTCACGATCCGCACCGTCGTCAGCCTGGAGCGCTCCGGGCGCGGCGTTGGCATCCGTACGACGTTCAATAACCAAGCGAAGGACCATCGCGTGCGCGCCTTGTTCCCGACCGACCTGTCCGCGTCCGTCCATCGGGCAGACGCGATCTTCGAAGTGGCGGTTCGCGATAACGAGCCTGCTTCCGAATGGGAGAATCCGAGCAACGCGCAGCATCAGCAAGCCTTTGCCGATGTCAGCGACGGCACACAGGGCCTCACGATTGCGAACCTGGGCTTAAACGAATATGAAGTGCTTCGCGACGGCCGCAATACGATTGCCGTCACGCTGCTTCGCTCCGTCTCCGAGCTGGGCGACTGGGGCGTCTTCCCAACGCCAGAAGCGCAATGCCTCGGAGAGAGTACGGTCGAGTTGTTGATCCTTCCGCACAGCGGCGATGGAGCAACGACGGGCGCATTCGCGGCCGCGTATCAGTTCCAAGCTCCGTGGACCAGCGCGCAAACCGGCGTACATGGTGGAACGCTGTCGCCGGCGCACTCGTTCCTGGCATGGGAAGGCGAAGGCATTGCATTCTCATCGGCCAAGATCGCGGAAGCGACGGGAGACTTCATGCTGCGCTGGTTCAACATGCGGCCAGAAGCCGCGAAGCTGCAAGTGCAGCCGAACGTCGGGGAGGCCGCAGTGGCTTACGCGAGTGACGTGCTCGAACAGGCGGGCGAACGCCTGCAGCCGTCCGTTGAAGGGGCGAACGGATCGTTCGCGGCGGAGCTCGGGCCGTGCGAGATCTATACGGTAGGCATCACGGCAGCGAAGTAACGCCGCATGGGACTTGTGAATTGAATTTAACGGAATGAGAAAGAGGATGGATCGGCTATAGCCGATCCATCCTCTTTTTGCTTGCGGCTTACTTGCTGAATGCTAGTCGGACCGATTCAAATATACCAGTTCCTCATGCCTGCATGTTTGTTGAAATGTATTAATAGACTATTCCTCGACCCACTATAACCGTTATAAACCCCTTCTACAACTCCGAGTAGATTTTCATCCGCTTATTACCCATACCCGTCATAACGCCGCTCTAGAAGGCACTACAACGCTTCTTTGCCAAATTGATTAAAACACAAAGGGTCGACAAAAATTCTGCCGACCTTTTGTGGGATAAGAGTCAACACCTTGCCCTAATGATTCCGCACGAAGAAAGCAAAAACCCCGACCTCTTGCGGTCGGGGTTTTACATGGTGGAGGCGAGGGGATTTGAACCCCTGTCCGAAGACAACGCCACACAGGCTTCTACGGGTGTAGTCACAGTATTGATGTCACCCGAGCGTCGTCCCGTAACCGACTACGCGTTGGGTCAGCCTGATTATCTTCTTCCGTCGACCCCAGGCGGAGACCGAACGGCGTATCCCACTACTTGTTAGCCCCTAGTCTAGTCACATGGGCGATGCTAGGTAGGAGCACGCTCACAGGTTATTAAGCTGCGAAAGCGTAAGTTTGTTGTTGTTTGCCATTTAATAGGCTTTAGCGTTGATGAAGCAGACGACTCCCTGCTACCCGCAACCCATGCTCGTACTATCCCCGTCGAATCCATAAACGCCCCCAATATCGCATAAACGGCATATTGCCGATTAGCTTTAAGAACGCCTGGAATGAGGTGTAGCGCACTTACACGCTATTTCATTACAAGCAAGCATTACCTTACCTTGTATAACTTCTAGATCAGCGCCTCGTCTTTCCTTTAGCGCTTCTCTAGTATAACACGAACTCAATCACAATTGCTTAGCTTCTTGATACCATTGTATACAGGATGCACCATAAAAGGTTATCTTGCAACCTTCTGCTTCTCACGAAGCACACGCTGGATATCACGCTGTGCATCACGCTTCGCAGCGGTCTCACGCTTATCATACTGCTTCTTACCTTTACCAAGGCCAATCAGCAGCTTCGCATAACCATTGCGTACATAAATCTTGAGCGGCACGATCGAATAGCCTTCCTGCTTGGACTGACCGAGCAGTTTGTGAATTTGCTGCTTATGAAGCAACAGCTTCCGAGCTCGTGTCGGATCGGTTGGATTATGGCGGTTGCCTTGTTCAAAAGGACTGATGTGCATATTATGAATGAACATCTCGCCATTCCGGATCGTCGCGAACGCATCGCCAATATTCGCTTTACCCATTCGAAGCGCTTTGATCTCCGTGCCCATAAGCACGATTCCCGCTTCATACGTATCCTCAATGAAGTAATCATGGGAAGCTTTCTTATTCTGAGCGAGTTGCTTGCCGTCATTTTTCTTACTACCCACAGTCATTCACCTCATCTTTGTTTACGCCATTCAGCTCTAAAATGTGCTATTAGGAATTCATTGTAACAACTTTAAAAGCCTAAAGCAAGAGACCTGTCCACGGAAATACATCGCTTACATAAATCAAAAGACCGCCCCATTAAGGGCGGTCTCCATTCGTTAAATTAAGCTATTACAGCTTAACAACGTTCTCAGCTTGTGGTCCACGGTTGCCTTGAACAACGTTGAACTCAACGCGTTGGCCTTCTTCAAGAGTTTTGAAGCCTTCGCCAACGATTGCGGAGAAGTGAACGAATACGTCATTGCCGCCTTCAACTTCGATGAAGCCGAAACCTTTCTCAGCGTTGAACCATTTAACTGTACCTTGTTGCATGTGTATTACCTCCAAAAATGTATTAATATGCGCCTATTTCGTATCGAAACAAAAAATTCACACATTGAAAAAGGTCCATGACTTTAATGACACCCTTTTCAATATGTGAATTCAGGTTCATATCATCAATTGCTTTGAGTTTACTATACCCAAATTCAAAATGCAAGTGACAAGCTTAAATATATTTTCCCAGCTTATCCTAAGAAACGGTGCTGCTTACTCGCAGACCGCGCCGCTTCTGGCAGCACCGTTTTTCCAGGTTATAGTACTATATCTGTTCCATATTTATTTACTTTTATTTGCGTTTCTTGCGGACAAACGCTGCGGTGGAGTTGCCTCCTCCGTTGTTATTATTGCCGTCTCCGCTATTTCTTTTCCTCTTCTTATTTTTCCCTTCTTCGCTGGAATTATTCACTCCACTCGAAGAATTTGTGCCGCCGCTGCGTTGACCAGCGCCACGCTGGCCTCCACTGCGATCTCCGCGTTGACCTCGGCCACCGCGATTACCGCCTGAACGCTGCCCTTGATCCGAATCTTCACCCGTATCGGCTTCGCGACCCCGGCTGCCGCTAATCGGCAGCCCCCACATATCCGTGCGCGATCTTGCTCCGCGCACTTGCCGCCCTTGCTCGAGCGGCTTCGCCGGCTCTTGCCATGGCGTGCGCTCCGCCGCGCCTTCGGCTGGGCGATTCGCGCCCTGCGCCGCTCCGCGGTCAGCGCCTCCGCGCTTCCGCTGTGCGCCACCGGCTTCGCCGGCTTTGCCGCGGCCCGCATTTGCGCCGCCGCGGGAACCACCTTGCGCACCGTTTTGCCCGGCGCGTTTATCTCCGCCGCTGCGTCCGCCGCCAGCGCGGTCGCCTCCGCGACCAGCCACCGCTCCTGCATCACCGCCGCGGCCAAAACCGCCGCGTTTGCGGCCGTTGTTGCCGCGGCCAGCACCAAAGCCAGCATCCGCTACGCCTTTGAAATCACTGCGCGGCTTCATATCAACCATCTCAAAATCGATCGTATGGTCGTCCATATTTACCCGCGAGACGCGGATTTTTACTTCATCGCCAATGCGATATACCTTCGAGGTACGTTCGCCGATCAGCACCATATGCAGCTCGTGGAAGTGGTAATAGTCATCCGACATATCACTTAGACGAATAAGCCCTTCCACCGTATTGCTCAGTTCGACAAACATGCCGAAGCTTGTCACGCTGCTAATAATGCCGTCGAATTCCTCACCGACTTTATCCAGCATGTATTCACATTTTTTGAGCTTATCCGTATCCCGTTCTGCATCAAC
This sequence comes from Paenibacillus sp. YAF4_2, assembly GCF_052113225.1. Lineage (NCBI taxonomy): Bacteria > Bacillati > Bacillota > Bacilli > Caryophanales > Paenibacillaceae > Paenibacillus > Paenibacillus sp. YAF4_2. The sequence goes on along the minus strand of NZ_JBFRCT010000020.1, from coordinate 36,954 downwards.
TGCTACACGCTCACGTTCGGACGAATGCTGCGCAATATCCGGCATGCGTGCTGCGAGTGCTTCGTTGCGTGCTTCCGATAATGCTCCATGGTTGTCCAACACTTCACGGATAACACGGTGAATCACAAGGTCCGGATAACGCCGGATTGGCGAGGTAAAGTGAGAATAAAACTCAGCTGCGAGACCAAAGTGACCTAGACTCTCTGCATCATATTTCGCCTGCTTCATGGAGCGCAGCATTACTGTCGAGATAACTGTCTCTTCCTTCGAGCCGCGAATCTCTTCAAGCAGCGTCTGCAGAGCGCGAGGGTGAACCGTATTACCTTTGCCCTTCACGACATAACCGAAGTTCGAAGCAAACTGCATGAAGTGAAGCAGTTTCTCTTGATCCGGATCTTCATGGATCCGGTATAAGAACGGAACGCGCAGCCAGTGAAAATGCTCGGCCACTGTCTCATTCGCCGAGAGCATGAATTCCTCGATAATCTGCTCAGCGACAGAACGCTCTCTTTTTACAATATCAACCGCTTTGCCCTGCTCATCCACAATAACCTTAGACTCTTGGAAGTCAAAGTCTATTGCTCCGCGCTTCATCCGTTTCTTCCGAAGCTTCATCGCCAGCTCTTCCATCAAGCTGAACATATCGAGAAGATCTGCATAACGTTCTTTCAGCTCGGTTTGCGGTTCCTCTTCCGTAGCTGTCAGGATCTTCTTCACATTCGTATACGTCATACGCTCTTTTGTCTTGATCACACTAGTAAACACATCATGACGAACGCGCTTCAGCGTCTTCGCTTCAAATTCCATTTCGCAGGACAACGTCAGACGGTCAACCTGAGGATTCAGCGAGCAGATCCCATTCGACAACCGATGCGGCAGCATTGGAATAACCCGGTCAACGAGATATACGCTGCACCCACGGCGGAACGCTTCTTGATCAAGCTCCGATTTCTCTTTCACGTAATACCCGACATCTGCGATATGAACGCCCAGCAGATAGTTACCATTCTCAAGCCGTTTCACATGAACAGCATCATCAAGGTCTTTCGCATCTTCACCGTCAATCGTAACGATAACTTCGCTACGCAGGTCGCGGCGACCTTGCTCGATAATCTCTTCCTCAGTAATGGAATCCGGGGCTGCTTCAGCCTCTGCCATTACTTCATCAGGGAAGCTCTCTGGAAGCTGATGCTTGCGGATAATCGACAGGATGTCGATACCCGGGTCATTTTTGTGCCCCAGAATCTCAACGATCTCACCTTGCGCAGCAGAACGCCCTTCCGGATAAGATACGATACGAACGACAACCTTTTGTCCCGAAACCGCACCTTGGAATTCACCTTTCGCGATAAAAATATCACGGTTAATCCGTTTGTCATCCGGAATCACAAAGCCATAAGCTTCATGACTGTCGAAGGTACCAACAACCTGGGTGACCGCACGCTGCACAATGCGGACAACCTCGCCTTCCATTCGTCCGCCGCCTTCGCTTTGCGAAGTAATCCGTACCAGCACGATATCACCGTTCATCGCACTCTTCTGATCGTTAGCATGTATGTAAACGTCAGGGTGATCCTTTTCATCAGGCAATAAGAATGCGAACCCTTTCGCATGCGCCTGGATTTTACCTCTTAGCAGGTTCATTCTCTCTGGAACGCCATAGCGCTCATTGCGCGTCCGAATGACCTTACCTTCTTCCTCCAACTGGTTAAGCAGCTTCAAAAATTGTTTAAACTCAGTCGCATCGGTTATGCCGAAATGCTGTTCCAGCTCCTGATAAGTCATTGGCTTATAAGCCGTTTCCCTCATAAAATCAAGCAGTTCCTGCTCTTGCATCATAATTCTCCTAGTCACCTCATACACCGGAGGCCTTTTCTACCGTTATTTTGCTACCGGCTGATAGAATATCATATATCGTAAGTATACACGAAATCATTCCCCAGCATCCGTAAAACCCCGGAAAAAACAAAAAACGGAGGTGTCCCTCCGTTTTCGAGTACGAATCATGATCATTAAACTTTAACGACGTATGCTACAACCAAAGCTAAGATAAAGAATCCAGAAGCCAGGCCTACTGTCAGACGCTGAAGGAACAAGTCCAAACCGCGAGCTTTCTGCTTACCGAACAAATGCTCAGCACCGCCAGAAATCGCACCAGACAAACCAGCACTTTTCCCTTTTTGAAGCAATACGACCGATATCAAGCCAACTGCGAAAATAACGAGCAAAATCTTCCAAAAGATTTCCATTTGATCCACCTCCAGCATAGGAGCTCCGTAAAACACATAAATTTATTTTATCATAGGCGGACAAGTAATTCAATAGTTTCAAATTTAACTACAATTTCCTTCATCTAGCAAAAAAAGAAGACGTTCCGCTAAGCGGAACGCCTTCTTCTATTTGACCTTTAAAACTTATTTGAAGTTTTTCAGGTTGTAGAATGCCGATTTGCCTGCATATTGAGCAACCGAACCCAGTTGGTCTTCGATGCGAAGCAATTGGTTGTATTTTGCAACGCGGTCCGTACGGGATGGAGCGCCTGTTTTGATTTGGCCAGCGTTTGTAGCAACAGCGATGTCAGCAATTGTGCTGTCTTCGCTTTCGCCCGAACGGTGAGAGATAACTGCTGTGTAACCAGCGCGTTTTGCCATTTCGATTGCATCGAATGTTTCAGTAAGGGAACCGATTTGGTTAACTTTAACCAGGATCGAGTTACCCACGCCTTTTTCGATACCGTCGGACAGACGCTCAGTGTTTGTAACGAACAGGTCGTCACCAACGAGTTGAACTTTGTCGCCGAGTTTATCAGTGAGCAATTTCCAACCTTCCCAGTCGTCTTCGGAGCAGCCGTCTTCGATTGTGATGATTGGGTACTTCTCAACCCACGAAGCAAGCAGGTCAACGAATTCAGCGGATGTGAACGATTTGCCTTCGCCTTCGAGGTGGTATTTGCCGTCTTTGTAGAACTCAGTGGAAGCTACGTCCATACCGAGGAATACGTCAACGCCTGGTTTGTAACCAGAACGCTCGATAGCAGAGATGATTGTTGTGATTGCTTCTTCGTTGGAACCAAGGTTAGGAGCAAAGCCGCCTTCGTCGCCTACTGCAGTGTTCAGGCCTTTATCTTTCAGAACCGATTTCAGGTTGTGGAAGATTTCAGCGCCGATACGAAGAGCTTCTTTGAATGTTGGTGCGCCAACTGGCAGAACCATGAACTCTTGTACGTCAATGTTGTTGTCAGCATGCTCGCCGCCGTTGATGATGTTCATCATTGGAACTGGCAGAACTTTTGCATTGAAGCCGCCCAGGTAAGTGTACAGGGACACGTTCAGAGCGTCAGCTGCAGCGCGAGCAACAGCCATCGATACAGCCAGGATTGCGTTAGCGCCGAGTTTAGCTTTGTTAGGCGTACCGTCAAGCTCGATCATTTTACGGTCGATTACTACTTGATCAAGTGCGTCCAGACCGATGATTTCTGGTGCGATAATTGCGTTTACGTTCTCAACCGCTTTTTCTACACCTTTACCCAGGTAACGGCCTTTGTCGCCGTCACGAAGCTCAACAGCTTCGTAAGCGCCAGTGGATGCGCCAGATGGAACGATGGCGCGGCCTTTGCCGCCGGATTCCAGGGATACTTCTACTTCTACAGTTGGATTCCCGCGGGAATCCAGCACTTCGCGTGCGTATACGTCAACGATAATAGACATTTTGAGTAACACTCCTTATTAAGGTTTATTTATAGGGTTGAAGCATGGAAAACATCTTTATTGATCTTACCTTGAACTTACTTCTGAATCAATGTTGTTCCTGTCATTTGTACAGGTTTAGCCAGTTCCATCAGGTCAAGGACGGTTGGGGCCAGGTCAGCTAGAATACCGCCTTCGCGAAGCTCTCCGCCTGCCACTGTAACAATACAAGGAACAGGGTTCGTTGTATGTGCTGTGAACGGACGGCCATTCTCGTCAAATACCATATCCGCGTTGCCATGGTCAGCTGTAATAATCGCTACGCCGCCTTTTGCAAGGATAGCTTCGACCACTTGACCAAGGCAATCATCTGTTGCTTCTACCGCTTTGATCGTTGGCTCCAGCATGCCGGAGTGACCAACCATGTCAGGGTTAGCAAAGTTCAGAATAATCGCATCATGATTGTCGGCTTCGATTTCTTTCACCGCAGCTGCTGCAACTTCATATGCACTCATTTCTGGCTGCAGATCATAAGTTGCAACTTTTGGCGAATTGATCAGAACACGTGTCTCGCCTGGAAGCTCAACATCGCGGCCACCGCTGAAGAAGAACGTAACATGCGGATATTTCTCCGTTTCCGCGATGCGCAGCTGCTTCTTGTTGTTCTGAACAAGCACTTCACCAAGCGTGTTATCCAGGTTCTTTGGCGAATAAGCCACATAACCGCCAATTGTCTCACTAAACAGTGTCAGGCAGACAAAATGCAGATTTTTAGGGCAGCTCTCGCCACGGTCGAAACCACGGAAGTCTTCATTCGTGAATACTTGTCCAAGCTGGATCGCACGGTCAGGACGGAAGTTGAAGAAGATGATAGAATCTTCCGATTCAACAAGCCCTACCGGCTGGTCATTCTCACCTACGATAACCGTTGGCATAACGAATTCATCATAAACGGATTTCTCATAGGATTCAACTACTGCCTTGATTGGATCCGTGTACTTAGGACCATCACCGTATACCATGGCGCGGTACGATTTTTCCGTACGCTCCCAACGTTTGTCACGGTCCATCGCATAGTAACGGCCTTGTACCGTTGCGATTTGGCCTACGCCTACTTCTTCGATCTTCGCTTGCAGTCTTTCGAGGTAACCTTTTGCGCTGTCTGGAGCAACGTCACGGCCATCGAGGAAAGCATGAATGAATACTTCGTTCAGCTCTTCTTTCTTCGCCAGATCAAGCAGAGCGAAGAGATGTTCGATATGACTATGAACGCCGCCATCAGACAGAAGACCGTACAAGTGAAGCTTCTTGCCATTCGATTTCGCATGGTGAACTGCCCCAAGAAGCGTTTCATTGTCGTAGAACTCTCCATCACGGATCGACTTGGAAATCCGAGTCAAATCCTGATAAACGATACGGCCAGCGCCGATGTTTAGGTGACCTACTTCAGAGTTGCCCATTTGCCCTTCCGGCAAACCAACAGCCTCACCGCATGCCGTCAAAGTCGTATGCGGGTAAGTCGACCAATAACGGTCGTAGTTAGGCTTTTTCGCTTGTGCTACAGCATTACCTGTTACGTCATCACGAAGACCAAAGCCGTCAAGAATAATCAGTGCAACTGGTTTCGGAGCCATCTTACTTGGCCCCCTCAACTAGTGCAATATAGGAAGCTGGCTCAAGCGATGCGCCGCCTACAAGTGCGCCGTCGATGTCCGCTTGGCCCATATATTCTGCTACGTTGTTAGGTTTTACACTGCCGCCGTATTGGATACGAACCACATCAGCTGTTGCTGCATCATACAGATCAGCAACTACGCTGCGGATGTAACCGATAACGTCTTGTGCATCCTCGGAAGTCGAGGATTTGCCAGTGCCGATCGCCCAGATTGGCTCATAAGCGATAACCACTTCAGCAGCCTGTGCAGCCGACAGGCCTTGGAAAGCTGCTTCTGTTTGTACTTTACAAACATCTTTCGTTTGGTTCGCTTCGCGCTCTTCGAGCTTTTCGCCTACGCAAACGATTGGCGTAATGCCATGTTTGAAAGCTGCATGCATTTTTTTATTAACGATTTCGTCAGTCTCAGCGAAGTAAGCACGACGCTCGGAGTGGCCGATAATTACATATTTTACACCAAGATCCTTCAGCATTACGCCGCTGATCTCGCCTGTGAATGCACCATTGTCTTCGAAGTGCAGGTTTTGCGCACCGATTGCGATCGATGTGCCTTTAGCTGCTTCAACAAGCGCTGGAAGTGTTGTGTAAGGTGCGCAAATCACGCTCTCTACACCAGCAACCTCTGCTTTGCCTTTAACTTCGGAGAAGAACGATACGGCTTCTGAAACCGTTTTGAACATTTTCCAGTTACCTGCAATGATTGGTGTTCTGCTCATCGTAATCCCTCTTTTCTATAATGATAGTTCTATAAACTTCTTATTTATCGTTAAGAGCTACAACGCCTGGAAGTGCTTTGCCTTCCATGAACTCCAGGGAAGCGCCGCCGCCAGTCGAGATATGATTCATTTTGTCTGCAACGCCGAATTTCTCAGCTGCTGCAGCAGAGTCGCCGCCGCCGATAACCGTATAGCCAGCTGTTTCTGCACATGCGTTAGCAACTGCAATAGTACCATGGGAGAATGGTTCGATTTCGAATACGCCCATTGGTCCGTTCCATACAACCAGCTTCGAGTTTTTGATTACATCAGCATAGATTTCACGCGTTTTAGGACCGATGTCGATACCTTCCCAATCAGCAGGGATGCCGTCAACGTCAACGATTTTTGTGTTCGCGTTTTTGCTGAATTCGTCAGTAACTACGATATCTACTGGAATGTAGAAGTTTTTGCCGAGCGATTTTGCTTTCTCGATGAACTCAAGAGCCAGATCCAGCTTGGAGTTATCAACGAGCGATTGGCCGATTTCATGACCTTGTGCTTTGAAGAACGTGTAAGACAAGCCGCCGCCGATGATGATGTTGTCAGCGATCTCGATCATTTTGTTGATAACGTCAATTTTGTCTTTTACTTTCGAACCACCAACGATAGCTGTGAAAGGACGCTCTGGATTGTTCAGTGCTTTACCGAGAACATCCAGTTCTTTCTCCATCAGAAGGCCGGATACTGCAGGCAAGTAGTGAGCGATGCCTTCTGTCGAAGCATGAGCACGGTGTGCCGCGCCAAATGCATCGTTTACGTACAGGTCAGCCAGCTCAGCGAATTGCTTAGCCAGTTCCGGATCGTTTTTCTCTTCGCCAGCATGGAAACGAACGTTTTCAAGCAGCAATACGTCGCCATTGTTCAGAGCGTTTACTTGTGCTTTTACTTCTTCGCCAACCGAATCGTTAGCTTTCACAACTGGTTTGCCCAGAAGCTCGGAGAGACGAGCAGCAGAAGCCGTGTGGCGCAGTTCTTCAACTACTTCACCATTAGGACGACCCAAGTGGCTCGCGAGAATAACTTTAGCGCCTTTTTCGATCAAGAAGTTAATCGTAGGCAGTGTTTCACGGATCCGTTTGTCGTCTGTAATTTTGCCGTCTTCCAATGGCACGTTAAAATCGACGCGTACAAATACGCGTTTGCCTGCTACTTCTACGTCACGAACACTTTTCTTATTCATTGGTGTTGCCTCCCTGATTATGAAGTTCAAAGCATAATGCATATATACAGCAAAAAAGGCGCCCCTTCTCGCAGGAAGGAACGCCTTTGCCTTAAATTCCACCCAAGTGGAGCCGCAGACTAAGCGTATCCCGGGGCATTAACCCCGGGACCTCCATGCCATTGTGGGGAATGCTAGATTATCTTACAGACCTTTAGATGCAACAAATGCTGCGAGGTCAACTACACGGTTCGAGTAGCCCCACTCGTTGTCGTACCAAGAAATGACTTTAACCATGTTGCCTTCTACTACCATAGTCGACAGACCGTCGATTGTGGAGGAAGCTGGGTCGGAGTTGTAGTCGCTCGAAACCAATGGCAGTTCGTTGTAGTTCAGAATGCCTTTAAGAGCGCCTTCGGAAGCATCTTTCAGAGCTGCGTTAACTTCTTCAACTGTTACGTTAACTTTCAGTTCAGCAACCAGGTCAGTTACGGAAACGTTAGGCGTAGGAACGCGCATAGCCATGCCGTTCAGTTTGCCTTTCAGTTCAGGCAGAACCAGGGATACTGCTTTAGCAGCGCCAGTCGACGAAGGAATGATGTTCTCAGCAGCTGCGCGAGCACGGCGCAGGTCTTTATGAGGAACGTCCAGAACGGATTGGTCGTTAGTGTACGAGTGAATTGTAGTCATCATACCTTTTACGATACCGAATTTGTCGTTCAACACTTTTGCAAATGGAGCCAGACAGTTCGTTGTGCAAGAAGCGTTCGAGATAACAGTGTGCGATGCAGCATCGTACTTGTCTTCGTTAACGCCCATAACGATAGTGATGTCTTCGTTAGTTGCTGGAGCGGAGATGATAACTTTTTTAGCGCCGCCTTTAAGGTGAAGCTCAGCTTTTTCTTTAGCTGTGAAGATACCAGTCGATTCAACAACGATTTCAGCGCCTACGGAGCCCCATGCCAGGTTCTCAGGGTTACGCTCAGCAAATACTTTGATTTCTTTGCCGTTAACAACGATTGCGCCTTCTTTAGCTTCAACTGTAGCATCAAGAGTGCCATGAGTTGTATCATATTTCAGCAGGTGAGCCAGAGTGCTAGTGTCAGTCAGGTCATTCACCGCTACTACTTCTACATTAGGGTTGTTCAGCGCTGCGCGGAACACGTTACGGCCGATACGGCCAAATCCGTTAATACCAATTTTAACCATTTTAAATTCCTCCTAAGCTTTTTTAAATGACTATGGTATATATTTCAAAACGGTCTGCAGCAAGACTTGCCGCAAATCGTTAAGATAACGATTGTTGCTGTGCGTCGATAATGGCGGACAACTCAAGAGCAGCCGCTTCATCTGTAATCAATACATCATCGTGCCCGAACTTCATTATGGCACCTATCGCTTCAGCTTTGCTTTTGCCGCCAGCAATACCAATAACAACTTCAGTCTTCACAATATCATCGAGTCGTAATCCTACTGTTTGCATTTTGTGAACAACCTCACCGTTACGGTCGAAATAAAACCCAAATGCCTCCGCCAATGCGCCATCAGCTGCCATTGCATTCACAAGCTCAGGCTTCAGCTTTCTGCGTCTGGCCATCACCATAGCGTCCCCGATCCCGTGCACTACGATTCGAGCACTACGAATGACTTCAACAATATCTCGGATACTCGGCTCTTGCATCATGGATGCATAAGCCTCATCACCAAGATGATCCGGCACATGCAGCATACGGTAATTCGCACCCGTGCGCTTGGCCATCGTTGAGGCAATCGTATTCGCTTGATAATCAAGGCTTTCTCCAAGCCCGCCTCTTGCCGGCACGAACCAATTGTTCTTGAGCGGCGTTGTTGACGTTAAGTGGTTGGCAACCTGGGCAATTGTCGTTCCACCAGTTACGGCTACGACATCGTTAGGCTCCATTACTTTGCTGAGCACTTGGCAAGCTGCTCGTCCGAGCTCTCGCTTCGTTTGCTCAGACTCCTCGGAATCGCCTGCTACAATAACAACTTGCGATAAACCGAAATGACTTCTGATCTTCTCTTCCAGATCGGATAATCCGAACAACGTTTTGTAGAAGGGCTCCAATTGTTCAAGCAGTTGTTTTCCTGACTCACTGATTCGCATTCCCGCCGTATGAATATCGAGCAGGCCCTGTGATTTCAGGAAGTCTGTCTCCGCCCGGAGTACCCGTTCCGTCATCCCTAAAGAATTCGCGAGTGTTCGACGACCGATGAGATCAGACAACATAACTTGGCGCAATATCGAGTATCGCTTCTTCATTACGTCAAGCATATCTGGGAGAAGCTGCTTCTGCAGCTCAATAATGTGACGCATCCTCTACTTTTCACTCCACCCGTCAATAGGCGTAATGGGCTTTCAGGGGATGGACGTTAAACGTCCCGCATACTCACTTTAAGTCCCACCTTTATTTTAGCTAAAAACAGTTCACATGGCAAGTAAGCAAATGTTGATGTAAGCGTTTGTATTCACGATTTGCTCAAATTTATTTTTCTCATCTATCTTGCTTTCTACAAATGATTCGCGTATACTAAGTTTTGCTGTTGCTTTACATTGTGCGCCCGTGGTCCAATGGATATGACGTAGGCCTCCGGAGCCTGAGATCTAGGTTCGATTCCTAGCGGGCGCGCCATTCAACTATCATTATCGCCTATACATAAACGTTAAACCGCCCTCTTGATTGAGGGCGGTTTTTTTGCTTGTTACAGGATTTAGCTTTTCTCAAAGCGAGTTTGACTTTCTTTGACTTTTGAATAGCAATCCGCTATTATGAAATTATTGCAATACCATCTTTTTTATTATGAGGAGGGGACTTGGTTGGATATGAATTTCGTTCCTATGGTTATTGAACAGAACAATCGCGGAGAGCGCGCTTATGACATTTACTCCCGTCTTCTGAAGGATCGCATCATCTTCCTCGGGTCAGGCGTAAACGACGTAGTGGCCAACTCCATTATCGCCCAATTGCTGTTCCTGGCAGCTGATGATCCTGAAAAAGATATTTCTCTCTACATTAATAGCCCAGGTGGTTCCATTACAGCGGGCATGGCAATCTATGATACGATGCAATACATTAAACCTGATGTTTCGACGATTTGTGTAGGTATGGCTGCTTCGATGGGTGCTTTCCTGCTCACGGCCGGTGCTAAAGGCAAACGCTATGCACTTCCGAACAGCGAGGTTATGATCCATCAGCCGCTTGGCGGCGCTGAAGGCCAAGCTAGTGATATCGAGATTCGGGCTCGCCGCATTATTAAGATGCGCGATAAGCTAAACGGTATTCTTGCTGAACGTTCCGGCCAGCCGCTTGAACGGATCGAGAAAGATACGGACCGCGATTACTTCATGAGTGCAGCGGAAGCACAGGAATACGGCTTGATCGACAGAGTTATCGAGAAAGTTTAATTAATACAAAAAGAGCGCCCCGGTATTCATAATGAATACCGGGGCGCTCTTTTGTCTTTCGCTATTATTGGTTCTCCAGCTCTTCTTTGCTGACGAGAGCGACTAAAGCGTTTACAGCCTGCTCTGCATCCGAGCCTTCTGCGCTGATGAAAATCTCTGTACCCGAGCTAATAGCAAGGCTCATAATACCCATAATGGATTTTGCATTTACTTTCTTGTCGTCTTTCTCAACAAATACTTCGGAGGAAAATTTGTTCGCTTCTTGAACGAATAATGCGGCAGGTCTTGCGTGCAGACCTGTTTTAAGACGAACGACAACCGGTAGCCTTGTCATGGTAACCATACCCCCTATACTATAATAAGTCCGGCAAGCAGCCCTCCATACAAACGGACATTTCGCTTCATGCTCAGCCTGACATGACTAATAATTTTCAATAAGACTTTTTGTTCATATTATATCATTATACCATCTGATGCACTAGGTTAAAAGTTTAGCCATTGCGTATTTTTTCCGCAAGCTCATCAATCTTCCTAAGCCGATGGTTAACGCCTGATTTGCTTACACTGCCCTTGAGCATTTCGCCAACTTCCTTCAGATTCATATCGGGATGCTGAAGCCTGACTTCTGCAACTTCTCTCAGCTTATCCGGCAAATTATTGAGCCCAATCTCCCTCTGAAGCAGTCTGATGTTGTCGATTTGTCGAACAGCTGCACCAATCGTTTTGTTCAAGTTCGCCGTTTCACAGTTAACAATCCGATTAACGGAATTACGCATGTCACGCATAATACGTACATCCTCGAATTTGAACAGTGCTTGGTGAGCGCCCACAATGTTCAGCAACTCAATAATTTTCTCGCCCTCTTTGATGTAGAACACAAAGCCCTTCTTGCGCTCAATACATCTGGCATTCAGATCAAACTTATTCGCGAGCTCCACCAAAGCCTCACAATGTTCTTCATACATCGAAGAAATTTCAAGGTGGTAGGACGAGCCTTCCGGATTATTGACAGAGCCACCCGCAAGGAATGCTCCCCGCAAATAAGACCGTTTACAGCAAGACTTCTTGATAATATTCTTATCAATGCCATCATTAAATACAAAACCCTCAGATACAATTCGAAGCTCACTTAGTATTTCCTGTACCCTCGTCGGAATTCTGACGATGTATACATTATTTTTTTTAAGCCGCATTTTTTTACGAACGAGCAGTTCCGTATGCACTTCAAAATGCTTTTTTAACAAGGAATAGATCCGACGGGCAATTGCTGCATTTTCGGTTGAGATGTCGAGGACGACTTTGCGGCTGGATACACTGACGGAGCCGTTCATTCGAATGAGTGCAGACAATTCAGCCCGCTCGCAGCAGGTGTCCGCCTCAACCATTGTCAGCTCTTTCTTCGTTTGCGCCGCAAATGACATCGCTTGTTCACCTCTTTCTTATCATCCAGTTTTCCACTAATTTATAAATATGATGACTTAGCCGTTCTGCGTCATGCCTTAGGAAAGTCCGATAAAGGACAAGGCGGTCGGAGATAATCTCCGGTCCCATTTTGGCAACTTCGTCAAAATCCAGCCCCACAGGGGTTGCGCCCAGCTCTGCATATTTATCCGATACCTCTGGCGGAATCTCTCCATCATTAACGAGTACATAATCGAACAGGCTATGCCCGATATGCTCATGAATCGCCTTCAGATGATCACTGACAGAATAGCCATCCGTCTCACCGGGCTGTGTCATCACATTACATACAAACAGCTTAACCGCTGTCGAATCCACGATCGCTTGCGCCAGCCTAGGCACGAGCAAATTCGGAATGATGCTCGTATATAAGCTGCCGGGACCGATCAGGATCGCATCGGCTTGCTCAATGGCTTCTATCGCTTCCGGGAGCGGCTCCACATCATCGGGCTCAACAAATACCCGTTTAATCTTTTTGCCTGCCTTCGGAATAAGTGATTCCCCAACAACAATCGTACCGTCAGTCATTTCCGCGCTCAGCACAATGGCCCGCCCTGCTGCTGGAAGAACACGCCCGCGTACAGCCAGCACCTTGCTAAGTTCACGGATTCCCGTTACGAAATCCCCTGCGATATCCGTCATCGCCGCCAGCATCAGATTGCCAAGACTGTGACCGGCTAAGCCTGTGCCGCTCGGAAAGCGATACTGCAGCACCTCGGTCAGCAGCGGCTCAGCATCTGCAAGTGCCATAATGACGTTGCGGATATCGCCCGGTGGAGGAATCTGCAGCTCATTGCGTAGAATCCCTGAGCTGCCGCCGTCATCGGCAACCGTTACGATCGCCGTAATATCAAGCGGCTTCTCCTTAAGTCCTCGGAGCATAACTGACAGGCCCGTACCGCCGCCAACAACGACGATTTTAGGTCGCCTTAATATTTTATGCCTACTCTGCATCCAATCACCCCGTCAATGCTTATCACGGTCAGCATCGCGGTGGCTGACGCGTACCCGTTCTGTATCACTGCTGCCGAGCATGCGACCTAAATATTCCGCGATCGCAACCGAGCGGTGTTTGCCACCCGTACACCCGATGCCGATAACAACCTGACTCTTGCCTTCTTTATGATAAAGAGGAAGAAGAAACTGAAGCATATCGAGCAGCTTGGTTAGAAAGGCTTGCGTCTCCGGCCATTTCATCACGTAATCATAGACGTCCGGATTTTGCCCGGTGTTCGGGCGCAGATGGTCTACATAATGAGGATTAGGTAAAAACCGTACATCATATATCAAATCGGCATCTATCGGGATTCCGTATTTAAATCCGAATGAAGTTACATTCACCGACAGACTGTTGTGTTCCAAATTGGTAAAGCGGGAAATAATGCGTTCTTTAAGCTGCGTAGGCTTAATGCTGCTCGTATCGATAACTTGAGAAGCCGAGCCCTTCAGGTCCTCCAGCATTCTTCTCTCCAAGCGAATGCCTTCAAGAGGCATACCTTCCGGAGCAAGCGGATGACGGCGCCGGCTTTCCTTGTATCTCTGAACAAGCACTTCGTCCGTCGCATCCAGGAACAGAATTTCGCAGCTGATTGTAAAATGTTCTTTTATGAAATTTAATGATTCCGACAAGGCAGTAAAAAACTCACGACCCCGCAAATCAATAACAAGAGCTACTTTGCCTATTTTACCGTTCGACTGCTCAATCAGCTCTGCAAATTTAGGAATAAGTACCGGCGGTAAATTATCGACGCAGAAAAAGCCAAGATCTTCAAGGCTTTGTACGGCAATGGTCTTGCCCGCGCCGGACATCCCTGTAATGATAACGAGCTTTGACATTGCTCCCGTTTCCATAGCTGCACCCTCTTTCTCCATCGTAACGCCGCTGTTTATATTCACTACGACCGCAAGATGAGTCCTGCCGCACCTACAACGCCGGCATTATTGCCAAGCGTAGCTGCAACGATCTTCACGCCTTCTTGCGCCTCTTTTTGCGTGTATTTCGCGAATACTTCGCGAATTTGGTCGAACAAGAAATCGCCTGCTTTCGACACGCCGCCGCCGATAATAAAGCATTCTGGATTCAGTACAACAGCCATCAAAGCCATCGACTTGCCCAAGTAATAAGCCGCACGGCTAACGATACGCGCCGCAACTTCATCGCCTGCTTTGGCAGCGTCAATAACGTCTTTCGCCATAATATCTTCAACTTGCGTCAGCGATGTACGATCACCGCGCTCAACAGCGTCTTTAGCCATACGGATAATACCCGTTGCAGACGATACCGTCTCGAGGCAGCCCATTTTGCCGCAGCCGCATTGAATAGCTTCCAGATCAGGCACAATTGCGATATGACCCAGCTCGCCAGCCATACCTGCGAAGCCTTCTACGATTTTGCCGCCGATAATAATACCGCCGCCAACGCCAGTACCGAGGGTATAACATACGCAGTTATCGATGCCTTTGCCAGCGCCAGCCCATGCTTCGCCAAGTGCAGCAACGTTTGCGTCATTATTTACAAGAACTTTTACTTGAAGCTCCTTCTCGAGGTAGTCTTTCAAGTGAACATTCTCAATCTTCAAGTTGCCCGAAAATTTCACAATACCGTTCGGGATATCAAGGAAGCCGGCGATACCAACGCCAACGCCTTCTACTTGCTCCCATGCGAACGAAGATTCATCAACGATGTTACGCGCATATTGCGCAATATTATGAAGGATGGTGTCCGTACCTTTACTTGTTTCTGTCGGCCCTTCGTAAGTATGGAGCAACTCTCCCTCTACATTACAAATCCCAACTTTAATAGCGGTGCCGCCGACATCGACTCCAACGTAAATCTTCTCAGACATTACTAGTCCACCTCATTAATATGTTATCTACTCTGTTACCAACTATAAGCCAATGCCCAATTTCGGTCAAGATAACCGCTTACCCAGTGTTTACCTCTGGATCCTTGCCGCTGCGTAAGTTTGGCGTGAAAAAACCCTCTCCAACAAACAGGAAAGGGCTGACCGAATACGCCTCTTATACTGGATTGCTGCATTCATAATCAAAAGCAACGATTAATGCGAACCGTTACTCTCAAGGAATCGTTCGCAATCAAGTGCTGCCATACATCCGCTGCCCGCTGCCGTAATGGCTTGACGGTACTTATTGTCCTGTACATCGCCGCAAGCGAATACGCCTGGTACATTCGTTTCCGAGCTGCCTGGCTTCACTTTAATGTAGCCATGGTCATCGGTATCGATTTGGCCATTGAGGAACTTCGTGTTTGGTGTATGACCTATTGCGATGAAGACACCATCTGTTTCAATAACTTCCTCTTCACCAGAAACGTTGTTACGAACTTTAAGACCAGTAACCCCCATGCCGCTCGCTACAACTTCAAGAGGCGTACGGTTCAAGCTCCAGCTAATCTTCTCATTCTCCCGTGCACGGTCCTGCATGATCTTCGAAGCACGAAGTTCATCACGACGGTTTACCAGCTCAACGTTTGTCGCAAAGCGAGTCAGGAAGTTCGCTTCTTCCATGGCAGAGTCACCACCGCCAACAACAATAATTTTCTTGTTACGGAAGAAGAAACCATCACACGTTGCGCATGTACTTACGCCGCGTCCAACATTGTCTTTTTCGCCCGGGATGCCAAGCCATCTAGCGGATGCGCCAGTCGATATAATAATGGATTCACCAACGAACTCGCCTTTGCCTTCCACTTGAAGCTTGAATGGACGCTCCGACATATCAACGCTGTTAACCCAGCCTGTAACAAACTCGGCACCAAAGCGTTCAGCCTGCTTACGCATATTCACCATAAGCTCCGGTCCCATAATGCCTTCAGGGAAACCAGGGAAATTCTCAACCTCTGTAGTCGTCGTCAACTGGCCGCCTGGCTCAGGACCTTCGATAATGAGGGGCTTCATATTCGCACGTGCAAGATAGATCGCTGCCGTTAGGCCGGCTGGGCCGGTGCCAATAATGATGGATTTGTACATGGTTGTCCTCCTAAAAGTATGCATGTTGCTCTCAGCAACAAAGGCCGCTGCGCGAACATAACGTCCTTCCGATCGCTGTTGCCCCCGAATTTCTTGGTTTCAATAACCGCTATAGCGGTTGAAATTCAGGGGCAAAGGCGAACGCTCCGCTTCTCCAGTACGTTATGTTCGCTCCGCTCACCAAGTGCTGAGAGCAACATGCAGGATTTTAAAGTCGTTTCAACCACTTAACAAGTGGTTGAGTAGGGAAAGATAAGGGCGAGAGCAGGGGCAAAGCTAATTACTTTATTATATATAAGTTTGCCCGGCAAAGACAAAACGCACTTAGGGAACCATATCCTTCAGTGCGTTGTGATAACAAGGCGTATTTAAAGCATTTAGCCTATTCGAGATGGTCTAAAGAGAAGACAGAACTGAACGATTTCATCTTTTCCTTTATTCCACAAATCTCGTCGATTTTTTTGGCGTTCTTGCTAACTGTCGCAATGGAGATACCATAACGCTCTGCTATTTCAGGATACGAAGTCGTTCGACGATGCATCTTGGCCGTTAAATATTCAAGTGCTGCTGCCCAGCCCTCCGGCTTCGTCAGCTTTGGCACTTCCGGATACAGACGTGAGAGAAATTCAACCCACAGTGTCATCAGGTCGTATTGCTGTACGAGGTCAAACCGCTTATTAACGCGGGATAGTGCTGCCTCAACAACCTCCTGCCATTTGTCTTCCCAAACCGGAAGACGCGATGGAACACGATTAGGTTCAATGACTGTTGCCTTTCCTTCCAGTACAGCATGAAGCGGCTCCTGTACGCCGAGTGTACGAAGCACGAATACGGCAATTCGCTTCAAGTAGTCATCTTCGTCCGCCTCAAGCAAAAAGGCGCGAAGCACATCTTTTACTTCATTGTCGGCAATCATACCAAGCGCTTGGATCACCTGCAGCTTCGTATTCTGATCACCATGACGAAGCGCCCAGAAGAACGATGAGCGGACTAGCGGATCCCGCTTCAAATGCTCAGGAAGACCATCGGAGGAATTTTCCCACAGTTTAAACTGCTCCTCGAACGGCAAATGATAATGATAGCTCACCGTCGCTGACTGGTCACCGATCTTAATCAACGATAGCTGTTCCATGTAATAACGTGGAATATCCGATTCAGGATCAAGCTTCGCCGCCTGCTTCCAGAGGCGCTCTGCTTCCACGTACCGGTTAATATTGCATGCCGCTACCGCAGCATAATGGTATAAGCATGGATCGAGATTAAGCTCCGAATCTTTCAATAGACGGGTGAAATGGCGATAAGCCGATTCATGTTCGCCCAAGATCCCCATCGTTGTTGCAAGTTTAAATACATGCTCTTGATGAAATGGTGCTGTTTTGCGCAGAAGATCTAGCAACGGGGCAAGGCTCGCCGTATCCCCCGAATGCTGATAGAAGATCCCCAAATTACAAAGGGCATGCAAATTACCGGGCTCAAGTTCAAGCGCTTCATGAATCGTTGCCATCGCTTTGTCGAACATGCCCATATAGTAATAAGCCAATGCCAAATTGTTTCGTGCGGCCAGAAACTCTGGCTGCTCCTCGATAATCTTCTCAAGAATACGAACAGCCTCCGTAAACTTGCCTTCCTCAAGGAGCTTACGGGCCTGATCATGTTCGAACATACCTTCACGTGCTTTAATATTCGTAAGCGGCGCAGGGCGCTCAAGCTCATACTGGAGAAGCTCCATCATCTCATCGGCTTCGTCGAGGTATTGTCCATCCGCATCTTCTTCAAGATATTTAACAAGCGAGCCCTCGGCTGCTTCATACATCTCCATATTGGCATAGTTATTGGCCATGTAGAAATGACATTCCGTCATCGTCGGATCCAGCTCATCGACAATCCATTTCAAAATCCGATTGGATTCTTCATAATTGCCCATCTCCGACATGATGCCTGCCATGTTGCAATGATTAACCGGATTTTCCGGTTCATACTCCACGGCACGCCGGAAATATTTGAGTGCCTTGTCATAGTGGTAACGATCCAACGAGCGAACCGCCCGTTCGAAAAAGAACGTGGCGTCCCATTGAATCGGTATGATCTTGGCTGTCTCTTCTATGGCTTCACGTTTCTTTTCTTTCACCTAGCAAGGCACCTCCCGGAACTTGATTTTCTACGATTATACCATAGCAATGCCTATCCTAACACGAAAGAATATGTGGGAAAATCGCGAACGTTAGGTAAAACGCCCGCGATTTTCTGTCATTGCCTTATTTAATTAAACGCCGCCGTTTGTCTTGAAGAGGGTACTGATCGAACCGCCTTCAATGATAATGCGAGTTGCTTCCGCAAGCAGCGGAGCTACCGACAATACGGTGAACTTCTCCGGATGATCCTCTGGCAGAGAGATCGAATCCGTTACGATTATTTCTTTGATATGAGGATGATTCAAACGCTCAATGGCATTTCCCGAGAACAGAGGGTGAGTTGCGCATACATAGACGTCTTCTGCTCCACGCTCTTTCAAGCTTTCAACAACGTTGACAATAGTAGAGCCCGTATCGATCAAGTCCTCGATGATAATCGCAGTTTGTCCCTCTACATCGCCGATAACGTGAGTAATCGATGATTCATTGTGTGCAGGACGCTTCTTGATCATAATAGCAAACGATGTGTCCAGGTTGTTCGCAAGTTTCTCTGCGGTGGAAGCACGTCCAGCGTCCGGAGATACGACTACCGGGTTTTTAATGTTCTTCGATTTCAGATAGTCACTGATCAGATCGAGCGCTGTCATGTGGTCTACCGGAATATTGAAGAAGCCTTGAATAGCCGGCGCGTGAAGATCAATTGTGATAACACGGTTTGCGCCAACCGTAGTCAGTACGTCTGCAACCATTTTAGCAGAGATAGGCTCCCGCGGAGCTGCTTTGCGCTCTTGGCGCGCATAGCCGTAATACGGCATGATGATGTTAATCGTCTTCGCGGATGCCCGCTTCGCTGCATCAATCATTACAAGCAATTCGACAAAATGCTCATTGATCGGATGCGAGAACGATTGAACGAGGAATACGTCACAGTTCCGAATCGTTTCTTCATAGTGAACGTAGATTTCCCCGCTCTTGAAACGGGACATTTTGATGGCGCCGAGTGTCAATCCCAAATCACTGGCGATCTTTTGAGCCAATATCGGATTGGACGAACCCGAAAAAATACGCAACTTGTCGCTAAACATGATACCCTCCTGAGCGTTTTAAACCAATAATTTGACATGAAGTGCTTCTTTGCATGGGCAAAGTCTTCGTCGTTTGCTCGACACTTTCGTACAGCGTCAAGCTTGTTCCATATCATTATACATCTAATTTACTATAATTCAAAAATCGACAAATACCAATTTTCGCCGTTCAAACGTCGCCAGCTGAGAAAAACCGACATCTTTCAACACCGCACGCGCTTGATCTAAATATTGCCCCAGTCGCTGCGGCTGATGCGCATCCGAGCCAATAGTGATTGGAATGTTCAATTGTTTGGCATATTCGAGCATTCTGCGGCTTGGAAACATCTCCTCAGCGGGGGTCCGAAGACCCGATGCATTAAGCTCGATCGCCATCCCATGACGCTTAACGGCATCTAGAGCAGCCTTCTCCAGATGAGTCACATCGCCTTCTGGCTTGAAGCCAAAACGCTTAATGACATCGATATGCCCGATGTAGTCGTAGAATCTCGTTGCTGCTGCTTTCGCCACCGCATCGTAATACTGCTCATACACCTTCATAGGGTCTTTACCTTCCCAGCCATGTGTCTGCCGGAAGTCCGTAATATCCCATTCACCGAGAAAATGAACCGACCCAATCACATAGTCGAATGGATACGCGTTAATAATGGCTTCAATCTTTTCTTCTTGACCTTCGATATAGTCCCCTTCGAGGCCGACACGAATGTCGATCTGGCCTTTATATTTCTCCTTCAGAGCCAGACACTCTTCCACATATCCGGAAAGCTCCTCCATCGGCATCGCCATCTCCGGATAATACGTAGCAGGATCAACATGAAGAAGCGGCATATGGTCAGAAAGACCGATCTGCTGAAGACCGATCTCTATCCCCTTCTGCACGTATTCCTCCAGCGAGCCGACAGCATGCCCACAGCGGGCATGATGGGTATGATAATCGATAAACATGTGCATACCGGCCTTTCTTCAAAAAATTAGGTTATTTTCCTGCCTGCTCTCTTCTCATCGCATTGTTAGTGGCAGGCTTGCCGTGACGGCTTTGCAGCTCGTTCATCACATCGTCAAGCGGCAATCCGCGTTCACGCAGCAGGACAAGCAGATGGAACAGAAGGTCGCTTGCTTCCGAGCGAAGCTCGTCGTTGTCACTGTTTTTCGCAGCAATAATCGCTTCCGTAGCTTCTTCGCCGACCTTTTTCAGGATCTTATCGAGACCCTTCTCGAACAGATAAGTCGTATAAGCGCCTTCGGGGCGTTCTGCATAACGCGCAGCGATAACGCTCTCCAGCTCGCCAAGAATCGCAAAGCGATTATCAGCGGATGCCTCAGTCTCTGCTCCCGCTGTGCTAATGCCGGCTACTTCAATCTCGTTGAAGAAGCAGGAGTACGCACCCGTATGGCAAGCCGGACCTTTCTGATCTACACGCACGAGCAGCGTGTCGGCGTCGCAATCATACGACATCGAGCGAATACGCTGTGTATGGCCGCTTGTTGCCCCTTTGTTCCACAACTCATTGCGGGAGCGACTCCAGAACCAGGTAACACCTGATTCCACCGACAACTTAAGAGACTCTTTGTTCATGTAAGCAAGCATAAGCACTTCTTTGCTCTGCGCATCCTGCACAATTGCCGGAACAAGACCGTCCTCGCTCCATTTGATGCGTTCTGCCAGTTCCGTCATCGTACTTCCACGCCTTTCTGCCTCAGATCATCCTTCACTTCGCGGATCGTCATTTCTTTGTAGTGGAAAATGGTCGCCGCAAGGCCTGCATCGGCATGACCTTCTTCGAATACGTCAGAGAAATGCTCAATCCGTCCCGCTCCGCCGGAAGCGATGACCGGAATACTAACCGAGTCCGATACTGCACGAGTCAGCTTCAGGTCAAAGCCGTCTTTTGTACCGTCTGCATCCATGCTAGTAAGCAAAATTTCTCCTGCTCCTAGACGTTCAATCTCCTTCGCCCATTCGAGAACCTTAATCCCAGTCTCCTTGCGTCCGCCGTGGGTGAACACTTCCCACTCGCCCCAAGCCTCGTTGTACTTCGCATCAATGGCTACAACAATACATTGCGAGCCGAATTTGCGAGCACCGCCGCTTACAAGAGATGGATTAAGAACCGCAGCTGTGTTGATTGCGATTTTGTCCGCGCCAGCTCGAAGCAGCCGCTTCATATCGTCAACATGGGAGATACCGCCTCCAACTGTGAACGGAATCGTAATCTCTCCAGCTGTTCTTTTGACAACTTCAATCATTGTTGCGCGTCCTTCTACCGATGCCGAAATATCGAGAAAGACGAGCTCATCGGCGCCCTCCTGATCGTAGGTGGACGCAAGCTCAACCGGATCCCCTGCATCACGCAGGTTCACGAAGTTAACTCCTTTTACAACTCGTCCGTCCTTTACATCCAGACATGGAATAATACGTTTCGCCAGCATATGTGCACGCTCCCCTCTCGTTAATCGCTGGAATCTAATCTATATCGTAGCGAGCAATCGCCTTTTAACGCTGTACAACCGGACTTCCCGTTAAAGCAAGGAAGTTACCCAGCAGCTTGATGCCAAGCTCACTGCTCTTCTCCGGGTGGAACTGCATACCATACACATTGCCGCGTCCCACAATCGCCGTTACCTGCTGATGATAATCCGTTGTCGCGAGGAGGTCAGAAGCAACCTCCGGCTTCGCATGATAGGAGTGTACGAAGTACACATGCCCTTCCTCGAGGCCTTTGAACAGTGGGCTGTCTTGTTGGAAGTTTAGCTTGTTCCAGCCCATATGCGGCACTTTGTAGTCGCCTTGGAACCGAATCACTTTGCCTGGGAGCAAATTAAGACCCTCATTCACACCATGCTCTTCGCTTTGAGTAAACAGCAGCTGCATACCGAGGCAAATACCGATAAGCGGCTTGCCGGAAGCTGCATAAGCTTTTGTTGCCTCATCAAGCTTCGTCTCACGCAAATTGTCCATTGCATCGCCAAACGCGCCAACGCCCGGCAGAATTGCACCGTCCGCTGCAGCAATAACCGCTGGATCAGCTGTTACGACTGCTTCGTAGCCAAGACGCTCAACCGCCTTGCTGACGCTGTGCAGATTGCCCATGCCGTAATCGATGATCGCGATCATACTACAGCACTCCTTTCGTTGAAGGCACTCCTTGTACACGAGGATCGATGCTAGTAGCTTCGTCGACCGCACGTCCCAGGGCTTTGAACACCGCTTCGATCATATGATGCGTGTTCTTGCCGTAGTGAACGATGACGTGCAGCGTAACACGTGCTTCAAGAGCAAACTTCCACAAGAATTCATGAACTAGCTCCGTCGAGAAGCTGCCGACTTGTGGAGATGGGTATTCCGCACGGTATTCAAAGTGAGGACGGTTGCTGACGTCGATAATGACTTGAGCAAGTGCCTCATCCATCGGTACGAATACGCTAGCGTAACGCTTGATGCCGCGTTTGTCTCCAAGCGCTTCACGAAGAGTTTGACCAAGGCAGATGCCGATATCTTCTACCGTGTGGTGATCATCGATGTCGATATCGCCGCGTGCTTCAACATTCAAGTCGAATTGGCCATGCTTGGCGAACAGGTCCAGCATATGGTTCAGGAAAGGAACATCCGTCTCGAGCTTCACTTCACCCGTACCGTCTACTGCAAAGCTAAGCTTAATATCTGTTTCATTTGTTTTACGTACAATTTCCGCTTTCCGTTGTGTATCCGCCACTATAATTCCTTCTTTCTATATGAATGGTCTGTTACTTTCCTTCTTGCTCTAACCGAATCTCAATCGCACGGGCATGCGCCTCAAGCCCCTCATGGCGGGCCAGCGTCATAATGCTGCTGCCGTTCTTCAGCAAAGCTTCCTTGCTGTAATAGATAAGGCTCGACTTCTTCAGGAAATCATCCACGTTCACCGGCGAGGAGAAGCGTGCTGTTCCATTCGTCGGGATAATATGGTTAGGTCCGGCAAAATAATCACCTACCGGCTCCGAGCTGTATGGTCCGAGGAAAATTGCACCGGCATTCTCGATGAGACCAAGCAGGCTCATCGGATCAGCCGTCAGTACCTCCAGATGCTCCGGTGCCAGTTTGTTCACAACGTCGATACCCGCTTCAATGGAATCGACGAGCAGTACCGCGCCGTAGCTGTCAATGGACGCGCGCGCAATTGCTTCACGCGGCAGTGTTGCTAGCTGGCGTTCCACTTCGGCAGCGACCGCTTGACCAAGCTTCTCGGATGGCGTCACGAGAATTGCCGAAGCCATCTCATCATGCTCTGCCTGCGACAGCAGGTCAGCTGCGATATAAGAGGCATTCGCCCCTTCATCCGCCAGTACTATGATTTCGCTTGGCCCGGCAATGCTGTCGATGTCGACTGCACCAAATACGGAGCGCTTCGCCAGCGCTACATAAATATTGCCCGGTCCACAAATTTTATCAACCGGTGCAATCGATGCTGTGCCATAAGCAAGCGCTGCAATCGCCTGAGCGCCGCCAACCCGGTACATCTCTTTAACGCCTGCTTCTGCAGCGGCTACAAGAATATACGGGTCAATGCCAGCCTTGCCGCCTGTTGCTGGCGGTGTTACCATCACAATCTCCGGCACGCCAGCTACCTGTGCCGGAATGACGTTCATAAGCACGGACGACGGGTACGCCGCCTTGCCTCCGGGCACATACACGCCGACCCGCTTCAGGGGCCGGAGAATTTGCCCGAGCATCGTACCGTCCGGCTGCAAATCCATCCACGAGTTACGCTTCTGCTTCTCGTGGAATACCCGAATATTCACGGCTGCCTCACGGATTGCCGTGAGGAAATCGGCGTCGACCTTATCGTACGCCGCCAGAATCTCTTCTTGCGTCACGCGCAGCGATGACGCATCAAGCTGCACGCGGTCCAGCTGCTCCGTATACCGCAGCAGCGCCGCGTCTCCTTCCGACTTGATCGCTTCTACGATCTGACGCACTGTTTCATTTTGCTCAGGTGTTCCGTACTCCACCTCACGCTGCAGTCCAAACTGCTCCGCCTGCATAATCCGCATAAGCTTTCGTCCCCTTCCTCACCTATATCGCTCTATCTATCGTGCTATATTTTGGCTGTGATCGTATTCTGCAGACGGTCACACAAGCCTTGAATCACTTCATTCTTCATCCGGTAGCTGACACGGTTCGCAATCAGGCGGCTTGTAATCGGGAAGATGGACTGCATCTCCACAAGACCATTCTCACGCAGTGTCTGACCCGTCTCTACCATATCTACGATGCGGTCAGCAAGACCAATCAGCGGTGCAAGCTCGATGGAGCCATTCAACTTGATAACTTCAACCTGCTGCCCCAGCTCGCGGAAATATTGCGAAGCCACATTCGGATATTTCGTCGCTACCCGTGGATTAATAGCCGGCTTCCAATCCGCAAGACCAATAACCGACATTCGGCATTTTGCGATGCCCAGATCAAGAAGCTCATAGACGTCCTTGTTCTCTTCCATCAGCACGTCTTTGCCCACGATTCCGATATCGGCAACACCGTATTCCACATAAGTTGGAACATCAACCGGCTTCGCCATGATGAACTCCATGCCAACCTCCGGCAGCTCGATAATGAGCTTACGTGTATCATCGAAGTCGCTTGGAATCGGCAGACCCGCTTCACGGAACAGCTTCGAAGCCTGCTTATAGATGCGGCCCTTTGGCATCGCAACCTTCAAAATATCTTTTCTCGCTTCGCTCATTGTCCGCTGCCTCCTGTCGCCTTTTCTATACCGCTGATGAATGGCATTCCCTTCGTGTACGCTACACCTTTATAAGTAAACGAGCCTTCTACAAGCCCATTCCAATCCTCTGCCGCCATACGTTCTGTAACAACCGCTGTTCCCTGCTCACGAAGCTGCTGAGCCGATCCCAGCGCTTCTGCACGGCCTTGCCCGTCATAGCCGATTAGGACCCGCTCCTTACCCGCTGTGTCCTCTTCTGCACCAACAAGCTCCAGAATACGTGTTGTCTTCAGCGCAAAGCCTGTAGCCGGTGCTGGACGTCCAAATTGGCTGAGCAGATTGTCATAACGTCCGCCGCTTGCAACCGGGAATCCAAGATCCGCCGCATAACCCTCGAACGTCATGCCTGTGTAATAAGAGAAATCACCAATCATCGTCAGATCGATCAGTACATGCTCGCATACGCCATATGCCTTCAGCACATCCCAGATCTCGCACAAATGGCGAATGGACTTCTGCGCCGTCGCATCAGCGCTCAGCTCTAGTGCCTGCTCGCAGATTTCCTGCCCACCGCGTAGACGGAGAATACCTTCCAGCTCACGCTGCACCGGCTCCTCTAGCTCAAGTTCACGCAGGCTCTCACGATAGCCGACATAGTCACGATTAAGCAGGCAGGACTTCAGCTGCTCCTGTGCTTCCCCACGTCCAGCCAGCGTCTCCTCAAACAAACCGTTTAAGAAGCCGACATGACCAATCGCAATTTTGAAACGGTTAACACCAGCTGCCTTAAGGGAAGCGATGGCCAGTGCAACAACCTCTGCATCCGCTTCAGCTGAAGCATCACCAACAAGCTCTACACCCGTTTGGAAAAACTCCGCTTCGCGGCCCGACTCTTCTTCAATGGAACGGAATACGTTGCCATGATAAGACAAGCGCAACGGGAATTGTGATTCCTTAAGGAGGGAAGACACCACACGAGCAATCGGTGCTGTCATGTCCGAGCGCAATACAAGTGTCGTACCACGGTTATTGAGCAGCTTGAACAGCTTCTGATCCGAAGTCGAGCTCGCGACCCCTACTGTATCGTAGTATTCCATCGTTGGAGTAATAATCTGTTCGTAGCCCCAGCCCTTCATACAGGCCAGTACATCACGTTCAATATGACGCAGCTTTGCTACTGCGTTTGGTAGATAATCTTTAACGCCAATTGGCTTCTCGAATACTTTTGGTTTAGACATCATTATTCACCTTCGGTTACTTTAGTGTATTAAAGTGCTACCATGTTACCATACTAACAAAATAAAGTATTAGTCGTAATATTAGCATGAACATTCGCTTACGTCAAGATAGCTGGGCATCGCTTCCAGTTTGTGCTGTCCAGCAAGAAAGCCCCGCTATTCGCGCTCTTTCGAGTGTTTGCGAATAGTGAGGCTTTTCCCCTTGTTATAAAGATCCTGGATCACTTCAACTCGGTATCCGTCCGCCTTATCTCCCGAATGGGATTGCCTCCAACAAACATATAGGCTGGTACATCCTTATGGACGATCGAACCAGCAGCGATTACCGCATGATCTCCAATCGTCACACCAGGAAGGATGGTCGTGTTAGCCCCAATCATAACATGAGAGCCTATCTTCACATTGCCCAGCCGATATTCCTTGATTAAGTACTCATGCGTCAGAATGGTCGTGTTATAGCCAATAATCGTATTATCCCCTACTTCAATCTTCTCTGGGAAAAACACATCAACCATAACCATCAGCGCAAACGCGGTCTGCTTGCCTACTTTCATCCCAAGGATCCGGCGGTAGATCCAATTTTTAACCGTGAGCTCCGGACAATAACGAGCAGCCTGAATCGCGATAAAATTCCGTACCGCCTTGAGACGGCTTACCGTATGATATACCTGCCACAGCGCATTTGGTCCTTCCACCGGATAACGCTCAACGTTTCGCAACGGCTATCGCTCCATTCCTGCGAATGCATACAACTCGCGCATATCTTCAATGATATACTGCGCTCCGCTCTCCTTCAGCAGCTCCTGGCCTTTCAGCGACCAGGCAACACCCACGGGGATTACTCCCGCTTCCTTCGCGGAGATGATATCAACGGTACTATCACCAATCATAATCGTGGTTGCCGGGTCAGCCCCAAGCTGCTCCAACGCCATCAGTACTGGCTCAGGATGCGGCTTCGGATTTGTAACATCGTCAACGGTAACAAACGCATCGACATAATCATACAGCCCGCAAAATTTCATTCCGCGTTCTGTCGACATCCGAATCTTCGTCGTCACAACGCCAATCTGAATGCCTTGTTCATGCAAATTCTTCATGACCTCATTCGTATAAGGGAATGGCCGGAGCAGCTCGTCATGAAGTCTTGTATTCACCGTACGATAGGCTTTAATGAGATGGTCAACATCCTCAAGCCCTGTAAAATGTCTAAACTGCGCTTGAAGTGTAAGTCCCATACTCGGGATAATATGTTCTCTGCCGAATCCCTCAGGGACAAGGCCCTTCAGTGATTCCAGAAACGAGCGAATAATAAGCTCATTGGTGTCCATAATGGTGCCATCCAGATCGAACAGCATTGTTCGTATATTGCCCGTCATGCTTTTCTTCACTCCTAATACATATAAAAGCTTACAGGTTGTCCGTCTTTACATCCGTTACAGGCACCGCTGTCTCCTTCGTGGACACAATCGGATCCTGATAGCGGACAGATGCCGCTCCTGTTGAACGGCGTACAACGATGAAGATGACTGCCGCGATAATCAGAATGACCGCAAGAAGCTGCGAGATACGTACATCGCCATAAGCTGGATCAAGGAATCCTTGTTCAAACCCAAACCAAGTCATCGGTGTCCATAGAGCATCCATCAGGGAACCCAGCGCCCCTGGACCTTGGAAAGCCAAGCTGTCCGTACGGATTCCTTCAATGAAGAAGCGGCCGATCGAGTACCAGATAAAGTAGTACGCAACAAGCTCACCTGCGCGAAGGAACTTTTGACGACGAATAACCATCAAGAGGATAATACCGACCAAGCTCCAGAGCGATTCATAGAGAAACGCCGGGTGATGGTAAACGCCTTCACTTGCAACATACATTTGATTCACAATGAAGTCAGGCAGATGCAGCGTATTCCGCAGGAAGCTCTCGTCCACCGGACCGCCGTATGCTTCCTGGTTCATGAAGTTGCCCCAACGGCCAATCATTTGACCCGCAAGAAGCCCTGGTGCACAAATATCTACCATTCGCCAGAACGAGTAGCCTTTGTAGCGGAAATAGAAAAATCCACATGCAAACGCCCCGATCAAGGCACCATAGATGGCAATCCCACCATTCCAAATTTTAAAGACATCTACCCAATTGTTCTTATACTCGTCCCATGTGAATGCTACATAATAAATTCTCGCGCAAATAACGGCCGATGGCACGCCAAGCAGCAAGAGGTCCATGAAAAACTCCGGCTTAATGCCGAATCTTTTTCCTTCCTGTACAGCCAGCAGCAAACCGACCAATGCAGCCGTACCAAGAATGATGCCGTACCAACGCACATGAATGTCCCCAAGGGAAAACGCCGTTGGATCAATCAACAGATTCATTGTTCAATGCTCCTTCTATAATAGGTCTATTCCTGCAACTCTTTCAGCTATCAATCGAAATCATCGGTATCTTCCGCAATCGTTTCGGTCAGCTTATTCGTAAACTGCAGAGCCGCATTGTAGCCCATACGTTTCAGACGGAAGTTCATAGCTGCAACCTCGATAATAACGGCTAAGTTTCGGCCAGGACGAACCGGCACTGTAACTAGCGGTATATCCGTATCAATAATCCGAGTCTTCTCCTCGTCAAGGCCAAGACGGTCATATTGTTTATCCTGCTGCCAGTTCTCAAGCTTAATAACCAGGGTAATACGCTTGCTCGTACGTACAGCACCAGCACCAAACAAAGTCATCACGTTAATGATTCCCAGCCCACGAATTTCAAGCAAATGGCGAATAAGCTCCGGCGCACTGCCGAACAACTGTCCATCCGACGTCTGACGAATTTCAACCGCATCATCGGCTACCAGACGATGGCCGCGTTTCACAAGCTCTAGAGCGGTTTCACTTTTACCAATACCACTTCCGCCCGTAATAAGCATGCCAACACCATATACGTCTACAAGGACGCCATGAATCGTAGCAGTTGGAGCAAGCTTCTTCTCCAGGAAGTCTGTAATCCGGCTTTGCAAAATAGTCGTTGCCACATTACTGCGCAGCACTGCAATTTGTGCTTTGTTCGAGTGTTCCACCAGCTCGGCTGGTGCTTCAAGTCCCCTTGTCAAAATAATACAAGGTGTGTTCTCATGACAAAGCTGCTCAAAACGGCTTCTGCGTTCCTCACTCGTCAGCGTATCGAGAAATGTAAGTTCTGTCTTACCAAGCAGTTGTACGCGCTCATGTGGGTGATAGTCGAAATATCCTGCCATCTCTAGGCCCGGACGATAAAGATCATCAACCAGAATAGAACGCTTCAAGCCGTCTTCTCCGGAGACAATCTCCATTGAGAAATGTTGCACTAGTTCCGCTACTTTTACTTTCTTAGCCATCGAACGGCCTCCTCACTTGCGTTCCCAATAGGTTATATGAAGTAAGTAAATCTATTTCCAATGACTTCATCGTAAAGGAAAAAAGCGCCGAAAGCAACGTTTCTCCGTCGCTCAGCGCTTTTCGTCATTTTATAACCACATTCACGGGTTCTTCGACATATCCCGGGTATTGATACAGCTCAAAAGTTAATGGCTGCTTATAAGGTTTATTAGGGATTGTGTAGTATGCTTCGTACATTCCCTTTGATATACTGCCATCACCTGTAGTACTGCCACCGGTATAATCCTCTATTGGATAGGACTTACCCGACTGATCATGAAACATGCCTTTATATTCAAGAAGCCAATATCCGTAAACGATGTCCACGCTATCCAAATGCGAAGCTTCTACTACCAAGTTGATGCCTTTTGAGGTTGATTTAGCACTCTTTAGCCGTATCTGTTCATCAGGAGTTTCCAACGTTTCTCCCGTCTCCGTATTAATGACGAGCTTTTGTCCTTTCGGCGACAGTAGCAGTCCATCAGCTACCAACTGAAGATGCTTAGGCTTCTCGAAGTAATTGCTCTGGAACGTTAGCGTCGTTGTCCCGTCATCCAGCATGCCAAAACCACCTTTTGTCTCCCAACGCCGTCCCTTCTCATCCACCAATGCCAGCTTCAAAAAAGAATTTGCGCGAATCCTTGCATCCGGTTCCCTTCGGATCGTGACCGATGCCTGCAGCGGTGTAACGAGAGCTTTCTCTATGATGAAATGCTGTCCCCCAACCTCTATTTCTTTGTTCAGTGTGATTTCTTCCCTTAACTCTTCAAATCGGCTATGATCAATTGGAATATCGACCTCATGCCATTTACCGCCGAGCTTCAAGTTGAACTTTATTATGTCCGGCACCTCGACACCATCACCCAACATAATATCAATCATATCATGGATACTTGTCGCTTCTTCCTTTTCCGACTCTGTCTGCCCAATACTATAATAGTTACTGCCGATCATAGCTTCCAATTGCTCACCATTACCGTCGGTAATCTTGTAGTCTGAGGTAAGAGCATCTTCGCTCACATTCGGACCCTCTGCCGTATAAAAAATCACAATCCGCTGTTGATCCGCCATAACACCATCAACCGTGAGCGTATAGCCATTCTTACTGTCGGAGACATTCACCGGCTGAATAAATTCATGATTCATTGCACTAGTCAATGTGTTATCGCCTTTTATCAACTCAACAACTCCATTCAACCCCGGAATCTCACGCACCAGATTCGCAAAGGCAGGGGATACCCGAATACATGCTGTCAGAAGAACAAGCACGATAACCGCCGAAGCTGCCATTTGAACGGTCAGTCTGCTTCTTCTCCTCCTCCTTCCTTGCAGGCGCGCCCTTTCTACTCCTGTCCGAATGGCTGATGTAAAGGAATCCTCCGATGCACTTCCTAGTAACAGGTTCACCTGTGCCTTATCCTCTGCAAACATCTCATCCAGTGCGTGCTCGAGCTCCAACCTATTCCCACTCAACCGTCATCCCCTCCTTTCCGTACGACTCATTACTTCTTAATTGCTTCAAAGCTTGATGCAGCCACGTTCTTATTGTCCCATCGGGCTTCTCCAGGAGCTCAGCAATCTCCGTAATCGTCATGTCCCGATAATATTTCAGCACAATGACCATCCTGTATTTCGCAGGTAACTTCTGCAGTTGAACAGCCAAATCCATTCTATCCACGCCATTTTCCGTAGCAGCTAACGTATCTCTCTCCATAAGCTCGTTATTTAGAGGCTGCTCACGTCGCCGCTTCTTTTGCTCATCCAGACAGACCCGGATAAGAATCCGTGTCATCCAGGTCGTAAAGACCTTGGGATCACGCAAAGTACGGCGTTTATTCCATACCCTAAAAGTAGTCTCCTGTATAGCCTCGAGTGCATCAGCTTCATTCCGCATATAGGAGTAGGCAATGCCATATAGGCGGCTCTGATCCATCTGAATTCGTGCAATAAGCGCCTCATCGTCGCCTTTTATAGCATCCGCTGCATATTCATCTCTATCCATTTGCCCCTCCTTCCCCAAACCCTCATCTTAAGCTTAATTACGTATTAGACGGTGCTGGTGCCATTTCGGTTTTTTTTATTTATAAAAACGTAAAAAAGACTGCCCCCCAATCGGGGGACAGCCTTGTTGTAAATGTTAAGGATTAGTTTTCGAAGATGTTCAGCTCGGACTCTTTGTCGAACATATGAACTTTGTTCATATCCAGAGCAAGCTTAACGCTGGAACCGTCACGAAGTGTCGAACGACCGTCAACGCGAGCGATTACTGTGTCAGAACCGATACCATTCAGGTACAGGTACATTTCATGACCAAGGTTCTCAGCTACTTCAACGTTAGCGTTAACGATTGTGTTCGGGGAAGCTTCCAAGAACACAGGCTCTTCGTGAAGATCTTCTGGACGAATACCCAGAATTACTTCTTTACCAATGTAACCTCTGCCACGAAGATCTGCTGCTTTACCTTCAGGTACAACAACGTCTACGCCAGTGGTTTTGAATTTCACAACGCCGCCTTGATCAACAAGCGTACCAGTAATGAAGTTCATCGAAGGTGCGCCAATGAAGCCCGCTACGAAGATGTTTACTGGGTGGTTGTACAGCTCTTCAGGAGAAGCTGTTTGTTGAATGAAGCCGTCTTTCATAACTACGATACGATCGCCCATCGTCATTGCTTCGATTTGGTCATGCGTTACGTAGATAGTAGTTGTTTCAAGACGTTTAGTCAGTTTGCTGATTTCAGCACGCATTTGACCACGAAGTTTAGCGTCCAAGTTGGAAAGTGGTTCGTCCATCAAGAATACTTGTGGTTCACGAACGATAGCGCGTCCCAAAGCTACACGTTGACGTTGACCGCCGGAGAGTGCTTTTGGTTTACGATCCAGCAAATGCTCGATATCAAGAATTTTAGCAGCTTCACGAACACGTTTGTCGATGTCTGCTTTTTTGAATTTACGAAGTTTAAGGCCGAAAGCCATGTTTTGATAAACGTTCATGTGTGGGTACAACGCGTAGGATTGGAATACCATCGCGATGTCGCGGTCTTTCGGTGCTACGTCATTTACGACGCGGTCGCCGATGTACAGCTTGCCCTCGGAGATTTCTTCAAGACCTGCGATCATACGAAGAGTTGTCGATTTACCACAGCCGGAAGGTCCTACCAGTACCAAAAACTCTTTGTCCTTAATGTCAAGGTTAACATCAGTTACCGATGCTTTGTCGGAACCCGGGTATTTTTTGTAAATGCCTTCTAAACGTACGCCTGCCATTTGAATGTCCCCCTAAAAGAAAATTTCTTATGGGTATATCTTATCGCACAGGCCTGTTTGTGACTATGCACAAACTATACAAAAAAACTAATTCCTTTTCGTAACTTTGTACAATAGTAAAATAATTTTGACTAATACGGCATCACGGAACTGTCGAACATCAAGTCCTGTTTCCTGTTTTAATTTATCTAAGCGATATAATAATGTATTCCGATGGATATAAAGCTTTTTTGCCGTTTCACTTACATTACAATCAAGCGAGAAGAAAGTTTCAAGTGTTGCCAGCATTTCCGATTCAACGAATAACTCGGTCCGCTTTAAAGCATGCTCCAAGTAACGGGAACGTTGAACCTCCGGAATCGCATTCAAGAGCCGCTCCAACTGCAGATTCCAAGGCAAATGAATACTTGTTCCTACATGGAACTTACGGCCAAGATTAATCGTCTCACGCAGCAGTACGGTCGTCTCCACAATTCCTTTAGCCGGACTTACAGGATGAGCGACAGCCAGATGGCATTCGCCGATCCATTCGCTTGCCAGCATCTCATATAAACCATGACATATAGAAGACAAACTGTCTTCCACCGTTTCCTCATCTTCGTCATCCATAAACTCACTATCGGCTTCCTTCAATAAAGAGACAGGTCCCCAGATAAGCCATTCCTGATTTTTAAGTGGAATAAGCAAAATATCCTCCGCAAGAAATGAGCGAAGCAGCTTTTCCAGTTCCGAATAAGAAGCCTGTTTACCATTCGTATATTCCGTTACTAATAAGAAAGGTATCATTTCCGCAAATAACTTGCCGCCTGCAGTCAAATGATCAGGAATCGAATAAGACGGCTCCTCCGAATCAACCTGCTGTTGAATCCACTCGCTTAGCTTGAGGGCAAACGATTCGCTTTCTGATAAGTTACCCGGTTTCACTGCTTGCTGCTGTTGAGCTTGATTCCATTGCAGTGTCCAAGTCAATAACTCCGCTTCAGCCCGCTTAAGTTCCCCTTCGATCTCTAAGGCATCCACATCGTTGCCCGTAACCTTAACCACAATCCAAGTCTTTCCGTTTTGCTCTACACGACTGCCTTCCATAACCTTATCGTGCTTGTCATCTCCGCTCCAGCTTGTCCAATCAGATAACGAGAACGTAGTGAACCGTACCGGACAGTTCAAAATGTGCTGCAGCGGGGTTAGCCAATCTGTCGTGCTCATTTCACATGTCTCCAATCTCCAGCTCCAAGAATGACGCTTTTTTTCGTCATTGTATCACAAAACCACTGCTTAGTTCAGCCTTTCATGACAAGCAGCAAGATAGACAGCAGGGAGAACAGCGCTGCAATGAGATACATAAATGAAACTGTTTGAACCTGTGTTAGCCCCCACCGCATAAGAGTATGGTGAGTATGGAGTTTATCTGCCTGATGGAGTCCCTTTCCGGTAGCCAGTCTGCGAAGCATAACGATTATTGTATCCAAGATAGGTAAGCCTAGTGCTAGTAGAGGCACTAATATCGTGATAAACGTAGCTTTCTTGAACGCACCATCTATAGCGATAACCGCAAGGGTATAGCCTAGAAAGGTTGCTCCAGCATCACCCATAAAAATTCTGGCAGGGTGGAAATTATACAGCAGAAAACCGATACAAGAACCACCAATAATAAGGGCGATTACTCCTATATCCCCTTGCCCTTTAATAAGGGCAGTAATAAACAAAGTAATTGAAGACAATGTACAGACTCCTGAAGCAAGGCCATCTACACCATCAATGAAATTAATCATATTAATAAGGGCGAAGATCCAGAGAATTGTTCCGATCCAATCTACCCAGGCAGGGAAGCTGACGAACAATCCATTAGCGGGATTCATAACGCCATCCATATGAATACCAAAAAACAGCGGAATAGCTGAGACTCCCAAATAGATAATGACACGAGGCCACACCGGAAAGTCTTTTCCTTGCGCCTTCGATGTATCATCCATCAATCCAATTGTAACAAGCAGAGCCCCACCCACGATAATGCATAAACTAAGTGGAGTTATCCCCTGAAAAGTAAGAATCGTCAGAACACAAGCACCGTATAGCGCAGCCCCGCCCATAAGCGGAATCGGGCGATTATGAATTTTACGCCAGTTTGGCCGGTCAACAATCCCATACCTGATAGCAATCCTCTGCATGATGGGTACAAGCAAAACCGTCAATACAATAGTCATCCCAACAGCAAGCCAATACGTCATTCGAATGTTCCCCTTCGTCAGTCACATCATTTGTTATAACTGTCAACATTGTTCCCTATCGAGAGGAAAATAATGATTAAAATCTCCTCTTACAGCGTTATAATGTGTTTGACGACTGGAAATGTTCATGATAGGATAAATCCATACTTATCATATCGGAATTAACGAAAATTAAGGAGTGAATATACGATGCCGCAAGTTGTTATTTTAAATGGCAGTCCTAATCCTGGATCACGTTTGACAGGTATTACGCAGTATGTTGAATCACACTTGTCTAAAGAAGGCATTTCTTTCAACCATATTATGGTTGCATCCCTTCCTGCAGAGGATCTCATCCATGCACGATTCGACAGTCCTGCGATTGTTGAGGCTTCTTCCTTAGTTGAGTCAGCTGATGTTGTCATTATTGCAAGTCCTGTGTACAAAGCATCCTTTACCGGCGTACTCAAAACATTCCTTGATCTGCTTCCTCAAAAAGGACTATCCGGCAAATTTGTCACTCCTTTGTTCATTGGCGGTACGATTGCACACTTGCTCTCAATTGACTACGCCCTTAAGCCAGTCCTTTCCGCATTAAATGCTAAGCACTTCGGCAGCGGAGTATATGCTACTGATTCCCAAATCGCACGCGTTGATAACGGTGAATTTGAACTTAACGAGGAATTACAAGAACGCTTAAACTCCTCTGTAGCAGAAATCATTGAAGAACTTCAATTCCGGAAAAATAAATAACAAAAAAGCTTGAGGGACACTCGATCCTTCAAGCTTTTTCTATTTTATATTAATGAAGCATCAAAAAACCCACATACCTAAGTATGTGGGTTGAACGTTTAAATAAATGGTGAGCCATGAAGGACTCGAACCTTCGACACCCTGATTAAAAGTCAGGTGCTCTACCAACTGAGCTAATGGCTCTCAATAAAGAGAAATGGTGGAGGGCGATGGATTCGAACCACCGAACCCGAAGGAGCAGATTTACAGTCTGCCGTGTTTAGCCACTTCACTAGCCCTCCACAAGCTAAATGGTGGCTCGGGACGGAATCGAACCGCCGACACGAGGATTTTCAGTCCTCTGCTCTACCGACTGAGCTACCGAGCCTTATTTACACATAAAAAAATGGCGGAGCTGACGGGATTCGAACCCGCGGTCTCCTGCGTGACAGGCAGGCATGTTAGGCCTCTACACCACAGCTCCATGCTGCTTCCGGATCTTGTCCGAAAAATTGGTTGCGAAGACAGGATTTGAACCTGTGACCTTCGGGTTATGAGCCCGACGAGCTACCGGACTGCTCCACCTCGCGGCAATATAAAACTTATATGGTGGAGGCTGAGGGGATCGAACCCCCGACCCTCTGCTTGTAAGGCAGATGCTCTCCCAGCTGAGCTAAGCCTCCGAAAAGTATGGTAGCGGCGAAGGGGATCGAACCCCCGACCTCACGGGTATGAACCGTACGCTCTAGCCAGCTGAGCTACACCGCCACACTTATCCCACTAGTGTCACTTACAGCGCGTGGGAACGACTGCAAGATCAGGAACTTGTGCCCTGAAAACTGGATGCGAAAGTGAAAMTTCTTAAGCGATGTTTATGAATSAATCATAAACGTTTTAGGATAAGCCCTCGACCGATTAGTATTCGTCAGCTCCACACATTGCTGTGCTTCCACCCCGAACCTATCAACCTCGTCGTCTTCAAGGGGTCTTACTAATTGGGAAATCTCATCTTGAGGGGGGCTTCACGCTTAGATGCTTTCA
>NZ_JBFRCT010000019.1:0-58328 GCF_052113225.1 Paenibacillus sp. YAF4_2 | reverse complement strand
GAAAAGATCCGCTCGACTTGCATGTATTAGGCACGCCGCCAGCGTTCGTCCTGAGCCAGGATCAAACTCTCCATGAAATGGTGTTTTCATCGCTCGACCGAAACCGATCGACGAAAACTCCTTGGTTGTTTGACTTGCTCAAACTTGTTCTTATCGCTTTTTCCGTTATTTCTAACGGGGCAGTATTGCTCGTTGTTCAGTTTTCAAAGAACAATTTCTTCAACAACGCGGTTTAATATATCACGTTATCAATTTCACAGTCAAGCTTTATTTTACATCGATTATAGTTTCTATCAATCCATGCTATTCAGCTTTTTCTGCACAACCGTTTGTCTCTCTCGGCCGGAAATAGAATATACCACGGTTCATCTAGTAAGTTCAACAGGTAATAATTTACTTTCCATCGTGTCACGCCTATCCTCAACTCTTCTATTACCCGTGCTCGATAACCAAAAACTTAGCCTCTTCTATAGAAAGCAACCCCGGGCATTTTTGATCGGCGTTGCTTATTAACTATCCTCGAATCCCCATAAGCTAGATGATTTACGCATCATTTTCATATCCTGCATAGGAGGTTGGCCAAACAGCCTTCGGTATTCTCGATTGAATTGGGACGGACTTTCATAGCCAACTGTCATTGCAGCCATCGTTGCCCCTACTGGACCACTTAACATCAGGCGCCTGGCTTCTTGAAGCCGAAGCTGCTTCTGATACTGTAAAGGTCCCATTGTTGTGATCGCTTTGAATTTATGATGAAGACCGGAGGTACTCATGTTGCAGGACTTTGCCAGCTCCTCAACGGTAAAAGAGCGTGTGTAGTTTTCTTGGATCCATTGAATTGCCTTACCGACTCCATCCGCCCTTTGATCAAACAACACCTTCTGCAAAAATAAATGTCTATAAT
Source organism: Paenibacillus sp. YAF4_2 (assembly GCF_052113225.1). Lineage (NCBI taxonomy): Bacteria > Bacillati > Bacillota > Bacilli > Caryophanales > Paenibacillaceae > Paenibacillus > Paenibacillus sp. YAF4_2. The sequence goes on along the minus strand of NZ_JBFRCT010000019.1, from coordinate 57,424 downwards.
CACCTGACAGCAAGTTAAAAATCATTTCTTTCTTGAGCAGTTCTGATAAATATCGTACTTCATTAGGCTTATCGGTTAACCTTAATAAACGGTTAAAAATATCTAGTAGATCAGCATCCGATTTACCGATAAAGGCTCCGGTACTCGAATTTTTCTCCTTTGGCTCCATGAGGATTTCTGCCTCCATTACGACAGAAGCAATTTCTTGCGTAGTAAAATCAATTCGCAGTCCCATATAAGGTGATTGTTCTGTAGCCCCAACGACCTGACCCGAAGCCGGAATATCGATCAGGGATGCCAAATAATCACCAGCTCCATAATGAAAAATGTCTTGGCCAAGATAAAACTTCTTAGCCCCTTGAAGAATTAGACAAAAGGAAGTGGTTAATACACCTGGACACCGCAGGGTATCGCGACTGCGTCTGACAACGGAAAGAAACGGTACACTGGTTGGCGTTCTTCCCTCTGACATGGTAATCCGTTCCGTCATGGCAATGAGTTGCTTTAGCTGTTCCGACATTCCTTTCATCCCTCCCGTCTTGTTTCTTGATTATATACATCATTTTGCAGCTTTAGGCAACTTTTAAGCAGGAATGATCTACTTCTTTACACTGATTACAGCCATAATGTTTCTCAGAACCACTATCTTTCATATGGAAAGGAACATACAAATGCATCAGTCCAAATGGATTATTCTAACCATCATCATCGCATGCCAGCTTATTGTTGTGCTTGACGCGTCTATAATGGTGACTGCAATTCCTCAAATCGGCCGCTCCCTTCATATGTCGACAACCAGCTTGACATGGGTTCAAAACAGCTACATTTTAGCGTTTGGCGGTTTCTTGCTGCTTGGTGCTAGGGCAGGGGATTTATTAGGGCGGAGAAGAATGCTAGGTATAGGCATTGGATTATTTTCAATGACCTCTCTACTGGCCGGGCTCGCACCAACAGCTGAATTTTTGCTCATATCCCGCGCCTTCCAAGGCTTTGCGGCTGCACTGGCAACACCTGCTGCGCTGGCCTTACTGTCAACAAGCTTTGTTGAAGCCAAGGAACGTGCCCGAGCGATTGCGATGTACAGTGCCGTTTCGGCTGCCGGCGGCAGTATCGGTCTTATACTTGGTGGATTTTTCACAGATTTTGTTTCGTGGCGTCTCGGGATGTTTATTAATGTCCCTATTGGGATTGCTCTGATCTATTTGGTACAGAAGTTTATCCAGAAAACAACTATTCGAACAGGGCGATTTGATATTTGGGGTGCGCTCACATCTGTCCTCGGCATGACGGGCTTAGTATATGGCTTTGTTCAAGCTGCGGATTACGGTTGGGGGAAGCCTGAAACATGGATTCCACTTGCAGCAGGTATTGTTCTATTATCAGCATTCATTCTTATTGAAGCTAGAGCTGCTGAGCCGATCATCCCGCTCCGGTTGTTTGCAAGCCGCCAGCGGTCCGGAGCTTATCTAGGAAGATTTCTGATGGTTGGCGGGAATTTCTCACTCTTTTTCTTTATCCCTCAATATTTGCAGAACGCCGCCCACTTCAGCTCATTTGAAGCAGGTCTAGCCTTCCTGCCATTTACAGTCGCCCAATTTGGGATGATGTACCTGATGCATGGGCTCGTGCACCGTTTTGGCAATATAAAAGTTCTCATGGCTGGTTTGATCATCGCGATCATTGGTACACTGTGGCTCAGTCGAATCATCTCTGTGCAAGGGCACTTCTTTCCGGAAATGTTCATCCTCCTCACAATCATGGGTATTGGCGCCGGAATGGTATTCCAGCCGCTTACAGCAATGGGACTTACCGATGTCGAACCTCAAGATACAGGTGCAGCTTCGGGGCTCATTAATGTTGCACATCAAAGTGGTGCTTCGTTAGGTTTGGCTGTACTCATAACTGTATTTAATCAATCCAGCCATACAGATCAAGCCTTCAGCCTACAATTTGCCCATGCTATATCAAATTCCTTGTTAGGGTCCGTTGTATTTATTATTGCTGCTCTTGCTGTAACTCTTCTGTGCTTAATTCCTGCGCGGCAAGTTCGTCGAAAACAAGCATTACAAGTGGATAAATAACACTGGAAAGTTAAAAGTGAACATGAAAAAAGCCCCAATTGGGGCTTTTTTCTGTGACCACTATCTTCAAAATAGATATTAGTTATATGTCATCCAAACCGTGTTCCCAACAACCTCAAACTGCTGTTTAAACCAAAAGTTTTGTGATTTATCCAGCGAGTATACATACATCCGTTTATTCGGATATTTCGCTTTCAGCCAATTGATGAAGAATGCCGCATACCCTTTTCCTTCATGCTCCTTCAGAACGTCCAATACTTCAATGAATACAAAGTTGGTCTCATTCTTAATCTCAATATAGAAATCCCTCTGCAGATACCTTTCATCCGGGTGAAAATAATCCTTCTCCGCCTTCTGAATTAACTGATTGCCCTGTGCGTATTCTCGAATGACGCCGTACCCAACCATTTCATCATCATTCTCGATGATATAGATTTCTTCCGCTAATTCAGATGGATCCTTCCGGCTCAATTCTCCTGCATGATATCCTGAGCTTAATTCACCTAACAGGTTTTGCATTTCTTTATCAAATGGTTTGGCAGTAATTGTAGTCATTTGTATCTCCCTTTGGCTGTTTCGAAAGTCTGTTCCTCTTTGCAGAGTATAGTACTACGCGATTGTGGTCAAATCTTTATATCAAAAAAAGCTGTCGTAACCGGCAGCCCCTTCATCATGAAACTTATTGCTTCTTCTCAAAAAAAACGGTCTGAGTCTGATCAACGAAAGTCTCGACATCCTTCAGCGCAGCTTGCTTCTGCACCTGTACGCAGCCCTTCCCCCCGGTCTTTAACCGCATCTCTTGCCGTCAATAACAGAATGGGGGTATGAGCTCCCTTGCTGCGGATCTACCGCACGAGTTCCAAGCCGGTCATCTCGGGCAGCATCCAATCAAGCACGTATACGTCATAACGGCTAGCTGCAATAGCATCCCTCGCCTGTTGACCATCCTTCATCAATCGACAGTGTTATATTGCCGCTTTAGTTGATGCTCGGTTAACTCGCCAAGCGTTTCATCGTCCTCCGCCAGCAAGATGCGCATGATTCTTACCAACTGTAACTTCAAAGAAGTTTAATATACCAATAAACGATGAAATTAGCATGAAATGATAAGAGTTATGGATTGGTTACAGAATGCTGATGTTCCTCTATCTTAGCCGGAGCACCACCTCGAATGAAAACAAGAAGTACAATAATAACAAATAAGATTAAGCTTACACTTCCTTTGCCATAGCCTGCTCCCCCGTCTGCATGCGAAGCAGATAACCAGTCTGCAAACGATGCACCGACAGGCCGTGTCATAATATATGCAAACCAGAAAGCAGCTACTTCTTTCATATTAAACAGCCAATAACCAAGGGCAGGTATTACGAGAACAACACTAAACATAATTCCTGATGATAAATAACCTAAATGCATATTGGAAGCCGTCATGTCACCCGCCGCTGTACCAAGCGCAAACGTTGTCGACACAGTCAGCCAATAAAAAATTTCTCTTCGGCGGGTATTTATATGATGCACGGATAAAGTTCCCTCTTTGATATACCAGGTAATAAGTACTGCTGCGAGCATCACAGCAAAAAAGATCGTAGATGCCACATAAGGGATTCCTAAGCCAACACGAACAACATCTGCTGCCGTTGTACCGAAAATGCTCACCATGATAACAACAAGCCAGTATAGACTAGGCACATATCGTTTTGCTTTGAACTGAAGTATCATGGCAGCAATAAAAATCGCTACACTGAGCGGCAAGGAAATTAGAGGATTTAAACGCTCAAATAAATAATCAGAAGCTACTTCCCCCATACCAGTGGTAAGGAGCTTCGTAATCCAGAAGTACAAGGTGATTTCTGGCACTTTAACTAACAAATCAGCTACTTTAGAATGATTTTCAGCTTTATAAATATACATAAATGTCTCCTTACTATTAATCGAATTAATTACGACTTTTCTCGGAACAGTCTAACGAAAGCCCCTGTAATTATGATTAGGCTAGCAATAGTTATCGACTTATATTTCAGGAGTTGAGTGCGATGGCTGCTACTGCTGTGAGAATGGAAATCTTCCCAACCAGATTGACTTACATCTGATTGCGTTATCGAAAAATCAATTTGATCCTGCTTGGATTCCTTTAAATGTTGAAACTGAATATTCGCTCTGTAATCACCTGACTTCAGTGCAGGAGCATTCTGAATTTCAAGATTTTGATCCCTTCCAGGTTTAAGAACAACATCATGTACAGAGATGGCATTTCCTACATGTTTATAACCCCATTCATCTTGATTGGTATTAAAAGCACGGTCCACCTGGACCGAAAGATCACCTGTTAATACCTCCGTACTATTATTGGATACTTTGATGTGAATAACCGGCTCGCCCTCAGACGTAAAACTGTAATCATAATGTTCGATTATTAGATTAGAGACTGTTGCATGAATGGCTGCTGGCTGCATCATACCCGAGACCGTTTTTTTCTGAATAGCCAGAATACAAGCAATCCGACCAGAAGAACGGCAATTGCATAACTGATGGGATGCATATAGCTCTCTAATCGATCAGCATTCGCTCCCCACTTATAACCCGCATACGCTAATGCCATATTCCACGGAATGCAGCCTAGAAAGGTATATATGATAAAAGTAGAGAACTTCATCTTTGCAATGCCTGCGGGCAGCGAAATAAAAGTTCGGATAAATGGCAGATTCCTTGTGAAGAACACACTACCCTTACCGTATCGTCCAAACCAACGCTCAGCCTGATCAAGATGCGAGCTTCTGAAGAACACATATTTTCCGTATCGGTTTAACAGCTTTCTCCCACCTAGCACTCCGACATAGTACGCGATTACTGAACCTGCAACATTGCCGAGCACCCCCGCAATGGCAACCTCCTGCCATGACATTGAGCCGCTGGCTGCCGCCAATCCACCGCTTAACATAATGACTTCACTTGGAATTGGGATACATGCACTCTCCAACACCATTCCAATAAATATTCCGTAAAGGCCAATCGCATCAACTAATTGAACCCCTATATTTGAGATATACTCGATGATACTTTGCATATTATACCCCCGTTACCAGCAGATAAATGAGAAAAACAGCTGCGAGAATAAATCTGTAATAGGCAAATGGAGCAAGCTTGAATCGTTCCAGAAGCTTCAAGAATGTAATAACGGCAAGCAATGCAACGACAAACGCAACAATAAACCCGGTTATGAAAAATGCAGCATCAGAAGCTGTTAATGTGTTATAGCTCTTTAATAGCTCATACCCGCTTGCAGCTACCATCATTGGGATAGCGATTAAGAATGAAAAGTTTGTAGCTGCTTTGTATTCAACGCCTGATAATAATCCTCCCGCAATCGTTGCTCCAGAGCGCGAGAAGCCCGGCCATAACGCCAAGCATTGAAACAATCCGATATATATCGCCTGTCTATAGGTAATCTGATCAACACCAGTGGATTGAACGGAAGCCTGGCTGCGTTCGCCAATCAGCATAAAGATACCTCCCAACACCAATCCTGCTAGTACGGTGTAGGCAGAAAATAAATAAGATGTAATAACAGAGTGCAGGGCTAACCCAAGTACCATCGCTGGCAGGCAAGCCAGAATTACATGGATCAAATTTAGTCTGTTTGATGATTTCGTTGTCGTCCCAGCTTCCTGATCAGGTTGCAACTTCCCAATATCAAGAAGATTTAATATCCTGCGCCAGTAAATAACAGCAACTGCCAGAATCGCGCCAAGCTGAATAATAACTTCAAAGGTATCCGCTTTGTCACCAGTAAAGTTTAGTAATTTACCGGTTAAAATCAAATGTCCCGTCGAAGACACGGGAAGAAATTCAGTTAGTCCTTCTACAATTCCCTGTATGACGGCTGTGAATATATTTTGCATATTGCCAAACAACTTCCCTTCTCGCTATCGCTTGTTATCCTCATGTGGACCTCCCCTACTTTATAGCCAAGACCTCAACGAGCCGTAAATATCTCATTAAAATTTTATTAACTATTATGAACTAAAAATAAAAAAAGCCTGATCCATGATCAGACTTCTTTTCTAGCTTCTACAGCGGTAACCCGCTCCCCATAATGTCTCAATATAGACGGGATTAGCCGAATCTTTTTCAATTTTCTCGCGAATTTTCCGAATATGTACCGTTACGGTTTGTATATCACCAAGTGCATCAATCCCCCAGATCCGTTCAAATAGATGCTCTTTGCTGAAAACTTTATTGGGATGGCTGGCGAGGAAATACAGCAAGTCGAATTCTTTTGTCGTAAGTATGGTTTCCTCATCATTAACAAATACTTTGCGTGTATCTGGATCGATACTTAAACCACGAATTGAAATCATGTTCTTCGTGTCCTTTACACCCACCAACCGCTCGTATCTTGCCAGATGAGCTTTCACCCTTGCGACCAGCTCTGCCGGCTTAAACGGCTTCGTAATGTAATCATCCGCACCGAGACCTAAGCCACGGATTACATCAATATCTTCGTGGCGGGATGTTACGATTAGAATAGGAATGTCCTGCTTCTCGCGGATTTTCTTGCAGACTTCAAATCCGTTCATCTTGGGAAGCATCAAATCCAGAATCACCAGGTCATACATACCAGAAAGACTCATCGTAAGACCTGCTTCGCCATCGGCAGCCACCTTCACTTCAAACCCATTAATCTCCAAATAATCTCTTTGAAGCTCTGAAATCGTTGCATCGTCTTCAATGACCAGAATGCTTTTCATTGCTCTTCCTCATTCCTTGGATTGGACAGGCATGGAGATGGTGATTGTTGTACCCATCGTCAATTGACTGGAAGCTGTTATCATCCCGTTATGTCCCTCCATAATTTGTTTCGCAATAGCAAGGCCTAGCCCGCTTCCCCCAGTCTTGGCACTGCGCGATTCATCTACACGATAGAAGCGATCGAAAATATGTTGGACCACGTCTGCCTCCATGCCAATTCCATTATCCGTTATCGCAATAACTGCCTTATCCCCCTGCAGATAAGCTTTCATTTGTATAGCAGGTGAAGGTTTATCCATATACCTGACGCTGTTTTGAATAATGTTATTTAGCACACGTTTGAATTGATCCCTGTCCATTAAGACGGATGGCCCCGCGCTCATGTGGATATCCGGTTCAAAAAGGATTGACTTCTTCTCAAGCTCGAAATGAAGTTCTTCCGATAAATCATTGAGGAAAGGCAGCAGTTCAACTGATTCAAACTGGAAGGGCTGACGGTTCAGGTCCAACTTAGAGTACAAGAAGAGCTCATTAATTAGATGCTCCAATTCACCTGCTTTGGCTGCAATCGTCTTCATGTATTTCATGCTTTTCTCAGGTGTATCCGCAACTCCCTCTATGACCCCGTCAATATAACCTCGGATGGCTGTAAGAGGTGTTCTTAAATCATGGGAGATACTTGCAATCAGCTCCTTGCGGTTCTCTTCATATTGGGTCTGAACCTGAATCGACTCCTGCATGCGGGAGCGCATATCTTCGAATGCCATACCTAATTGGCTAATCTCGTCTTTTCCTTGCATATTAAGCTGAAAGTCCAAATTTCCGTTTTTCATCTCTCGTGCTGCTTTACGTAGTGCTTCAATGCGACGGATAATGCTTTTGGACATATAAGTCGTCAGCAGCAGATGTGTGACAATCAAAATTAGCAATAAACAAACAAATAAGGTAGGGAAATACTTGCGTATGAAATAGGTAAGCGGGTCCTCCTTAGAAATAATAAATAAGCTTACCTGCTTGCTTTGAAAGTCAAAATCAAACTGCTGGAACACATAGTTCGTATTACCTTCTTTCCTTTCTATATAGTCGTTAACGGAATTTGCCTGATGGTATGGCGGCAAATCTGTTACAAGTTGATCATTTTGTTGAATGCTTGACGAACGGTAATAGATAGAGTTTCCGGTTCTTACAATGATGCCAGAATCATTACTTTCCAGATCTTCCGACAATTCATCAAGATAAGAAGAATCCAGTAATAATTCTGGATGCCGTGTGGACGAGCGTTTAATCTCTTTCGCTGCATGCTCGACAGCCTCGTGTCCAAATCTGTTTTCTGTCGTTTCATAAACACTTTTTAAATTTTGGATATCACCCTGGTAAAAAACGACAAGAAGAAGCGAAATAAGCAGGATTGAAATCAGCGGAATGATAAGCATAGCTGCATAGGATAACAGCAGTTTTAAACGTATGGACATACCCTGTAAATCTCCTTAGGGAAATAAATTCTTTTCAATAACATACGGGAAGTACATGATAAATACAAGTTGCTCTGAGTTCATGCTTTTCCCCCATTAGAATTGCTGATCCAAAATATCTTATAAAAAAATTATTAACATGTTATTAAGTTTCTAATAAAAATACTTTAAATAAATCAGCGTTTCTTTTTTTGTACAATGCATCGTTATCAAAGTCTGTCTGCAAGGGTACCGATGCTAATCCTGTCAAATACAGCAGAACCAAATTGAGTGAACAAGCGCAGTTTCTGGGTTCCACCTGTACCATAGACTCTAGAGATAATTGTATGACTTCCATTGACACACAAATCAATCCATAGCGGCTTGACCATGACTTCCACATACGTTTGTAAGTGGACTGCTACCCTCCGCTTCTATCTGGTTTAATGCCATCAAGAGCGAAAAGTTCCCGATTATTTTGGTAAAGTTGTTGGTAAACTCTGTAACGAGATTCATAAATCTCGATATTCTCTACAACCGGCGTTATCGGCTGCTCGTGAATTCGAACAATAGACGCGCAGGCAGACTCAATGCTTGAGTAAGCTCCTACACCTACTCCTGCCATCATCGCGGCTCCGAAACAAGCTTGCTCTTTCATCGTACTGGTATAAACCTTACTGCCAAGGATATCTGCTAAAATCTGCTTCCACAATCTGCTCTTAGCACCGCCGCCGGAAATAATAATTCGATCCATATTTACTCCTATAGATTTAAAGATCTCTAAACTATCTCTCATCGAGTAACCCACACCTTCAAGAACGGATCGAACAAGATGCGCGTCACTATGATTAAGCGTAAGCCCAAACAGCATCCCTGTGGCATGTGGGTTCATATGCGGTGTGCGTACTCCGTTCAGATAGGGGAGAAAGATCAGGCCTTCACTTCCTGCTGATATCTTTTCCGCAAGTTGATCGAGTTCGAGATAATCGGTTCTCCTTAATACTTGCCCTGCGAGCCATTTCAAAGATAGCCCTGCACTCATCGATGCACCAAGCAAATACCATCTATTTGGCACCGCATGAACATAAGTATGGGTTCTTAATAAGCTGTCATAAATAGGAGTAGTAGTAGGAGCAAATAACTGCCCTCCTGTTCCAATCGTGCAAGATATCGTTCCCGGAGTAATGATACCGTTTCCAATTGCCTGCATGGCTTGATCTGCTCCACCATATACAACAGCTGTTCCTTCATGAAGACGACTTTCAATCGCAGCATGGGATGTAACCATTCCGCTAATTTCCCAAGGCTCTCCTACTTGTGGGAACATCGCTGGATCTATGGAGATTCTCTCCAGAAGCTCAGTTGACCATCTTTTTTCTTTAACATGATAAGCCGATGTACTTGATGCATCTGTCGTATCTCCAGCAATCTCGCCAGTGAGGCGATAACGGACATAATCCTTAGGAAGTATGACATGCCGAATTCGACGATATTGATCAGGCTCGTTCTCCTTCATCCACATGAGAGATAAAAGCTGAAATCCGGTTGCTGCAGGGTTCTGTATAAGTTCGCCTAGCTGCTCTCTCGTAAACATATTCTCTATAACATTCTTCTCGGTAGTTGTTCTTTGATCGCACCAGATTATCGCCGGTCTAACAACCTTTCCGCCTTGATCGAGGGCCACCAATCCGTGCATTTGCCCGGAAAGCCCTATGCCAGTAATTCGATTAGCCTCAATACCGGCTTGATCCAGGGCTAAAGCGATAGTACGGCATGTCAATTCCCACCATACTTCAGGATCCTGCTCCGCATAACCAGGCGAAGTCATGCTAATCTCATATTCAATCTGCGAAAAACCAAGCATGCGGCCTTCAACATCCATGAGCATAGATTTAACACTCGATGTTCCTATATCAATTCCAAGCAATATTGACATCATCGACCTCCGTTATGTTTAGCCGTCCATCCTCTATCAACTTCAGCAAGAAGACCGTCCTCTCCTTCCCCTAACGACAATTTTTATTGGTGCATGAAAAAAAACTGCCGAAGTCGGCAGCTTTTAGTAAGCTTTTCTATTTAATCCTCTGTGACCTGATAATCGAACCAATCAAAATAAGCTGGCGATATGGATCGTAAACCGTTACCCGTCGCATACATAGCGATAAACACACCTGTGAATCCGCCTGCTAATTCTGTGGCCAGCATTTTGCATTCCCCTTGTCCAAACCGAATAGGTTCTTCTTCCTCCCTTTCGGCATACTCAAAGACATAGTTAGTTTTGTCCGCACGGACACTTAGTATAACCGAGTCAGCCGACCAAGGCCTTTCGTTTTCGATCTTCCAGAGTGAACCAATTCTTCTATGGAAGATAAGCTTACGCTCTCCAGCAATCTGCTTGATCGCTATTTCGTAGTGAAACCGTTCATTCATAAATACCGTCATACCTGCTTCTTCGCCATCCTGCTGTGGTGCAAACGTAAGATGAGCAGATGTACGACATAAAAAATGCTGCTGTCTTCGACCAATAAAAGACGGTACGCTAATTTCATTCAAGGTGGCCTCAGAGCCGTATAGCGTCAAGCAGCTTTTCTTCTCGGAAAGTGACCAATTCTGCGAATCTGATGAACGAAGGAAGTTCCAGTATGGAGCTAACTCAGTCTGTTCGAAGTCATCTCTTACTTGGCTATTTGGCTTCGGCTGCAAAGGAAGATTGCCCGCCGGCATCGTCTCACCAACCGTTCCGTTATCCCCAATAATTGGCCAGCCATCTTCTGTCCAAGTCACTGGCGCTAAGAAGGTCTCCCGTCCCAAGTAGTGATGATTAGGATAACCAGCAGGCCGAATACCAAGGAACACCGCCCACCAGCTGCTATCTGATGCTTGAACGAAATCGGCGTGTCCCGTTGCTTGAATCGTATTTAGTGTGCTTCGATGGGTTAGAACAGGGTTGTACGGAAAACCCTCGAATGGACCATCTGGTCTCTTGCTCCTCGCAATCGTTACCATGTGCCCGTACTCCGTTCCTCCCTCAGAAATCATGAGGTAATACCATTCGCCAATTCGATAGATATGCGGAGCCTCCGGGTATTGGCCGCCGGTGCCGTTCCATAATAGGATTACATCAGAGAGACGTTTGCCTGTCTTAATGTCAATTCTGCTTTGATAAGCGCCTTGCCCCTTAGCATCATGAGAGGTTGTATAATACACGGAGCCGTCCTTATCAAAGAAGAGATCAGGATCAATACCCGGCTGGTCTACATAGACTGGATCCGACCACTTATCTTTAGGATCATGCGTAAATACATAGAAATTGCCCCCACCTGACACGTTTGTTGTAGTCATGTAGAATGTTCCGTTATTAAACCGTATGGTTGGCGCAAAAATCCCGCCGGAGCTCCAGGTTTTTCTCAGATCCAGCTGTTCCGTCCGCGTCAAAACATGTCCAATCTGCTCCCAATTCACAAGATCTTTACTATGAAATAGGGGAACACCTGGAAAATATTCAAACGAACTTGTGACCAAATAATAATCTTCCCCTACTCGGCAGACACTAGGGTCTGGATGGAAGCCACTGATGACGGGATTACTATAATTCATATCTCTGCTCTCCTACTCTATTAACTCTATTCATTCCATAGTTTTACGCGATCCTGAACATATTTCGTAAAGCCCTTTTCCATCTTCTCAACACCAGCGTCGAGCAGCTCTTTCTGATAGCTGTCCCACTTTTGATCGAAGTCTTCCGGTTTCGCCATAATAGCCTGCGGGATTAACTTCCAAGTAATGTCCTTCATTTTGTTCCCTAGGATAGTGACATCGTCATCACCTGGTACGGCTATATTCCAAGCAGCACCCCAATCTTTAACGGGGAATGCTTCCTCTTGTGGGAACAAGTCTTTCCAGGTTGTCGCGTTATAAGCTTTAAGTGTTTCCTTATCGGCGCTTGTATAGGTGTCAATAATGAGCTCTGGGAAATTCTTCGTATAATAGTTACCCGTAGAATCCTGTACGCCGTCACCGTAATGTGCACCAAGGTTGGAATAGAAACCAATACCTGATTCCTGACTGAATGCCGTATTATCATTTATGATTCGATCCTGAACATCATCCGGAACGACACGTTTGCCGTCCTGCAGCGTATAATGCTTCCCTTCAATACCCCAATTATTAAGAACCTGGGCTTGCTCGGATGCTAAATAATCCAGAAATTTAATTGCTCTTACCGGATCCTTGCAATCTGTTGTTATGCCTACTCCCCAGCCTGCCATAAAGCCTGTTGATTGGAAGCGGTTATCTTTGTAAGCGTCAGATAACATAACCGAATAATGCCCATAGGTTTGGTCTAGCTTGTTATCTGCTTTAAGTGACTTCTCACCATCTGCGTAACCCCAATCCGCATCAATCAAGCCAATGACCCGTCCCGATGCAACCTTTGCCAAATACTGATCATTCTTCTGAACAAAGCTTTCTGTATCCACCAAACCGCTATTATACATATGATTCAACCATTTAAAGTACTCTTTCTCACCTTCTGTACGATAATGATAGGTAGCTTCATACGTTTTTGGATCGATAAAATACTCACCGTCTCCTGACTTACCGGTTGTTTCTGCTGCCGGGTTCGTAACGGAAATATACGTATGCCAGTCATCTGCGTTAAGGAGCAGCCCAATATTTTTGTTCCCGTTCTCATCTGTTGGATGCTTATCCAGATAGGATTTAATGACATTCTCGTAATCTTGAAGGGTCTTGATCGCCGGGTAACCCGCTTCCTTAACCGCACGGTGCTGGAGCTCGAACCCGCCTCCTGCAACAAAAGATTTACCATCCACCGCGGAGTAAGTTGGAACCACATAGATGGACTGGTCCTCGTTACTGTAACGTAGACGATTCATTTGGTCACCGAACAGCTTTTTCAAATTTGGAGCATACTTCTCAATCAAATCAGTCAGATCAAGCATGGCTCCAGCATCGACTAATTTGTTCAAATCCCCTTTCGGGCTGATGAGATCCGGATAGTCCCCGCTGGTTGCAATCAGTGCTACCTTCTGTGAAGGATCACCAACAGCGAATTCGGCATTAAGGGTTACACCTGTTGCCTTTGTTATTTCTTTCCCTACATCATCCTGCATTTTCCTCCAGTTCGGATTCGGGTCCTCACTAAAGAAAGAGAAGGTGATTGGAGATGTATCATTTTCAAGCCCGTTACTTGTGTTACCGCTTACAACACTGTTGTTGCTGTTGTTCCCAGAGCATCCAGCCAGTACACCTACTGCAAGCGTAAAGACAATGCCCAGCTTCGACAGTTCTCTTACTTTTTCCATCTGTATCCCCCATTTATGATTATTATTGTGTTCATCTAGCATTATAATGGAACCAATTATCCTTAATCCTTGATTTTAGGGTCCTAAAATAGCATGATAAGGACATCAATCAATTGCGAGCTATAATTAGAGGAGAATCCTTATGAGAAGTGTCCATTTGAATTGGTTTACATCCGACGAGCAATTTTTATTTTATATTGGGTATGGTGGGCATGACGAAGACATGTATCTTCATGATCATGTAGATTTTTCTGAACTTGTCATTGTTTTGAATGGTCATGCTACCCATATCGTAAATACGGAAGCATCTTTCATTAAGAAGGGAGACGTATTTGTTATTGACGGCGCAACCTCTCATGCTTATAAAGATCCGCATGATTTTCGAATCTGTAACATAATGTATCGCCCTGAAATACTAGCTATAGCCGGCCCTGACCTTAGAACGTCTATGGGCTACCAAGCCCTTTTTGTGTTGGAACCGTTTTATCGAAATATACAACCTTTTAACAGTAAACTCAGCTTACCGATCTCGAGTCTGGAATACGTTTCTTCCCACGTTGCCTTCATGATTAATGAGTATTCGGACAAGCTTCAGGGCTATCAGACCATGCTTCGCTCACGTTTCATGGAACTCGTCGTCTATCTGTCCAGACAATATCAGAATCAGGATCGACAAGGAATTCAGAGCAACTTCATGCACTTGGCGAATGCCATTTCTTTTATGGAAGATCACTATCTTGAACCACTAACGCGAGAACAGATCGCTGACAAATCGGATATATCAGTGAGACATTTAAATCGGATTTTCCAATCTTATTATCAAACGACCCCCTTCGCCTATCTATTGCGACTACGCTTGGAGCACGCATGCCATTTACTGAAAACAACAAATAGTCCTATTACAGAGGTTTCTTATAAAAGCGGCTTTAATGACAGCAACTACTTCACCCGTCAGTTCAACAGAGTTTACGGGATGTCTCCCAAGGTGTACCGTCGAGAGCTTTAGAATTTCAAAACGAGAAAAGCCCCACCAATAGGCGGGGCTTTCACTACGTTTAAGACTCTTATATTACCCAATTCCCAATTAAAGTGATACAACCGGTTATTAGATTAAACCAACCAATAAATCGGGATACTTTCCATTCTTTTTTTTGTTTCGCCTTCTTGAAAGCTTCCACATCTATATAAATAATGAGCAAACCGCTTAGGATAAACAATCCAATTGCATAATATAGATAGCCGATTGTGTAGCCGCCCAGCATTTCTATTCCCTCCAACCAAGGATATTATTGACCCTTCATCCCGATGCGGCGCACCTTCATCGATACTTTGACATCGAAGGTACAATCCTTGTACATTTTTCGCCATCCATCAGCTGTCTTGATTCGTTTATTCCAATACTGAGGTTTTTTCGCTCTTACATATTCACCAAATCCAAAATAATCCGATCCTTTCTCTTGCGATTTCTTAATAACATCGGAATAAAATTTAACGGAAGCCTCTGTTTGTTTGTCTTCAATCATTTTCAGCACGGCTGGATCATCAATCTTGACCTCTTCGCTTACCTTTCCTTCCACATTAAGCTCAATCGCGATATCTATAGTGAAATGCGGTACATCATCCTTGATCTGGACGATAATCTTGGATCTGCGGTGCGTTGCGTTCGTCATGATGGCGTGATCTGGACCATCCAATTGAATGAACACCCTGTAGCCTGCAGGATTTATTCCTTTTACAGCTAGATAGCCTGCGATTTCTAACGGCTTGGTCACACCAACCATTTGGTCATCAACAAAATAAGCCAGGCCCTTTATTTCTACATTTTGTTCTTTCTTTATTTCAACATAAGGCAAAAAGCCTTCCTGTCCTTTTTTAGAAACGTTGCTCCAAAAAATACCGATATAATCTTTAGGGAACTTCCCCATACGAATGCCTTCATCCAGCGTTGACATCAAATAAAGTGTAGGTACTCGTTCAAGAGGAGGAGCAGCCGTCATGAGCCTACGTGCTTGACCTTTAGCTATCATCAGCCAGGCCATGCGGCGAACATCAGGATTACGGCGGAAATAATCATTAATGTTCTCCAGCCCTTTTCTAGCTACCGCTTCTGACACGACAATAACGCGCAGATGACCGAAAAAAAGCTTGCTGGATACCTGCTGCTGCAAATTCATGAACGCGTCATTTATACTGTGACCCACAACGTCTATCACCCATACTGTTTGTCCAACGGAGCCTTTGCCTCCTCCTCCGCTTTCGCCTGGTCCAAGCGGAATTCTGCCGGGAAGAGCAATTTGCACGGCTACGCGCACCATTCCTTTCTTTGGTGCAGGAATCGTTCCGTGTACATGGGATATTTCATCTTCCTCCTCTTCCGCTTCTTCCGTGTCTACCGTATCAATAGATACCCCAAGCACAACTGCCCTCTCCTCAATCTCGAGACGATCCCAGCAGCCAGCAAGAAATGGCGTGGCAATAACAACCGCACATAGCATCCTAATTGCTTTGATCCACTTTCTTGTCTGCAACGCGATTACCTCTTTTCTTGCGAAGAATCGAAACGGCGAGCAATAGTCCAGGATATACAATCGTGATAATTAACCCGATGCGGCCTACATCTTCAATAATTTGATACATTTGAATAATGCTTTTAGGCAGCATAGCCATGACAAAGACAAAAGGCAAAATAAAATAAGAGAACAGCTTATGCTCTCGTAACCGAAAGAGATGGCTAATAGCATAGATTGTAAAAAAGTAGCTGGAGAAAAGAGTAGTAAACACGGCTGTCACCCACACAGCCAGAAATGCAGCATCCAGACGTTCTAATATATTGGCGGGCAAAGACGTTGCTTTGGCTAATTCCAGCGTTGGCCAGAGCAGCTGCTTAATCTCTTCGGAGCCGAACACACTAATAGTTGCTGCAACGATAATAATATAAAGTCCGCCAGCAATAGCCATACCCCAGAAGCTTGCCTTCATTGCCTTCTCTGGATGTTTCATAGCCGGAATGACCGCAGTCAGAATGAAAGCTCCTTGGAATAGAGCCGCTATCGTTAATGTACCTTTCAGTATTCCGCTCTGTTCATTTCCCCAAATCGGCAGCAAGTTGATCGCCTCCGCATTTTTAAGCGACAGCGCGGCGATAACCAACACGGGAATTAACAGGAACGGAACATAGAAGGTATGAATATGTGCAAAAGTATTAATGCCGTGACGGGTAGAAATAGCCGCCAGCAGCAGCATAACAATGACCGTCACCTCAACAGGAGTTGATTTCAAGACCGATGTGACGACCACTTCGCCGAATTCCCGCGCCGTCAGCGAGGTTAACACGGCAAAAAAGCTAATGATAAACAGGCTGCCAAGCCACGCAAGCCATTTTCCAATGATCACTTCGCTGTAACTGATAATCGATTGGTCAGGAAATCGTATGCCAAGCCATGTGATTAGACTTAGTCCAACAAACGCAAGCAGGATCGCAAGAAAGGTAACAAGCGGCCCTCCAGAATCTGCGGCGCGTACAGCAAAGAGCGGAAGGGCAAGAACACCTACGCCAATAATGGTACTGACTAGAACGGCGGATGCCTGTATGACCGTAATCTGACGGGGCTCCATCTGGCATTCTCCTCCTATTGATTCTTCTCGTTTGACGGATCAAGTACGTTGGTTGACGTTTTTTGCAGCTCATTGAACATCGTTTCCGATACTTTTGTATCATCTACAGTCTGCAGAAAAGCCGGTCTCTTTTTCATCAACCATAATGGTCCTCTGATCAGCAGATCCTTAAAGCCTTGAAAGTCAACAGGAATAAGCGGGCTTAGGTATGGAACGCCAAAGGACTTAAGTGACAAGAGATGGTTGGCAATTAGAATTAATCCGATCATGACCCCGTAGAGACCAAAGGTCCCCGCCAAAATGATAAGCGGAAAACGGAGCAGCCTAAGCGCAAGCGCTGCATTATAAGCAGGTGTGGCAAAAGAACCGATTGTCGTTAAGGCAATAATGACAACCGTAATAGGACTGGCAAATCCGGCAGCTACGGCTGCTTGTCCAATGACAAGCACGCCAACGATTGATAGAGCTCCGCCGACTTGCTGAGGTAATCGGATTGTGGCTTCCCTTAACACTTCCATTGCTACTTCAATAATAATGACTTCCATGACAGCCGGAAAAGGAACCCCTGCCCTGCCTCCCGCTACGGCAACGGCAAAATCAGTTGGAATCAGCTCCGGATTGTAAGAGATGATCGATACATATAGAGCCGGGAAGACCAACGAGAATACTAAAGCAATTAACCTTGCAAACCGAATCGAGCTCATCAACACGAATCGCTCCGTATAGTCCTCTACCGTCTGATAGAACTGATTAAATACCGTCGGAACGACTAACGCCAGCGGAGAGCCATCTACAAGAATGGACACCCTTCCCTCCGCTAAATTCGCAACTACTTTGTCTGGACGTTCCGTATACTGAACCTGCGGAAATGGCGAATAATGGTTATCTTCAATAAACTGCTCCAGGTAGCCGGAATCCATCACCGTATCGATATCAATCTTGGAAAGACGATTATTGACCTCTTTAACAAGCTCCGGGTTGGTAATGCCTTCCATATAGCAAACGGCTACCTTTGATTTGGTTCTGCGGCCAATCTCCATCGTCTGTATTCGAAGATCCGGGGATTGAAGCCGATACCGGATAAGAGAGATATTCGTGCCTAATGGTTCGATAAAACCTTCACGAGGACCCCGAATAACCTGCTCAGTCGCAGGTTGTTCAATCGAACGTTTATCTATGTATCGTGTATTAATAATCAGGGAATGACTCAGGCCTTCAACTGTCACGACGGTCTCCCCTCGCAGAAGACTATCAACTAGAACCGTTAATCCGCCTTCCAACCTGCTCTCGCTATGATAAAGTGCGTCATTCATCAATACATCAGTTAACTGATTAACCTCTATGGATCTTCCTATAAGATGTGGAGGAACATACATAAGTGCTTTCACAATATCCACATTGACGGTAGACTGATTCACCATATTAGAGAAGTACATGATAACGGCTTGATGCTGTCCAAACACATGGAATCTTCGAATCGTTAAATCTTCATTCATGCCCATTATGCCTTGGATAAAAGCAATCGTACTCTCGATATTGGTGCTTATTTTTTCGCCTTTATGCTTATCCAGAACTTTGCTTGGTCCTATTACAATCGGCTTCGTAACCATCCGTTTAATTTTTCTTGTAGGCATTACATCACCAGCCAATCACATTATTCTGATTTTTAGAGGAAGTGTGTTCTTTTCTTATTTCCATCTTTTACAAATGGGGCGGAAGTTAATCATTAAGTTCCTGCAGGTAAAAAGAAAAAGCCTAGTCAGAATGAGTCTGACAAGGCTTTGAAAGCAGGCATGTTTCCGTCAATGCTGGTTTGAGCAAATCCGGTTCATGTTCAAACGAAGTTAGATCAATTTGAAGATTTTGAAGCTCCCTTAGGTGCACATCCGATATACGGTGCAAGAGCTCGATCCCTTTATCCGTTAATGCAATAAGAACACTTCTTGCGTCGTCCGGATTGGGCCGTCGCTTAATCAGATCTGATTTTTCACAACGGGATACCAGCCCAACACAAGCATGATGTGTGATATGAAGCTTTTCAGCCACTTCTGAGATGGTAGCGTAATCTCGTCCTGGATAACCTTGGATAACAAGCATTAATTGGTGTTGTTGTGGGGTTAATCCTTCCTCTTTGGCTGCGTTTTCACTGAAGTGCATAAATACGCGCAGCTTATACCTAAAACTCGCTAATTGCTCATATACGGATTTTGTTAAGTTTTGATTTGGCATTTATACATGCTCCTCTACATATTTATATCGTATTGCGATACAAATTTAAGAATTCTACAAAATCCAACTTAGATTTGGAGATGAGTATGATGACCGTAGGTGCGATTGTAAAATCCATGTGCTTCGGATTGTTGTTTGCTATTCTGGCTCTTGGTCTCCTGCCCTTTTTGGTCGCATTCAGCTTGGCTGACATATCCGATTTAACGGAGTATTACGAATGGGGAGGAACGCCTTCTCTTTTCCTATTACCCAGATTAAAAAAACATGACAAAAAAGAGTAAGCTGAATATTCATTTTTATAAATCCAAAAAGCTGGACCTCATTTGAGATCCAGCTTTTGTTTTTCCCTATTTCGCAAGCGGAAGCTTCACCGTAAATGTGGTTCTCCCTTGGTCGCTTGCTGCGGAAATTGTTCCATGATGCAGCTCAACGATGTTCTTAGCGATCGCAAGACCAAGTCCCGAGCCGCCCGTATGATGCGAACGGGAATGCTCCGCGCGATAAAACCTTTCGAATAACAACGGGATAACGGCTGAAGGCAAAGGCTCGCCGTAGTTCCCGATCTCAACGATGGCATGTCCGTTATCACCCCAAACCGAGATGTCGACCTGCCTGCCATCCTTTCCGTATTGGATCGCATTGACGATCAAGTTTTCGAATACCCGGACAAGCTTGTCCCCATCTGCATCAACGAAGATCGGATGATCGGGGAGAGTCAATCGGCTCTCTATCTCCACCTGTTCGAACTGCAAGCGGAATTGAGCCGCCAATTGCCCAAGCATCTGGGTAAGATTGATTGGAGACAGCCGAAGCCCCATTCCCCCGCTCGTCCTCG
Source organism: Paenibacillus sp. YAF4_2 (assembly GCF_052113225.1). Classification (NCBI taxonomy): domain Bacteria; kingdom Bacillati; phylum Bacillota; class Bacilli; order Caryophanales; family Paenibacillaceae; genus Paenibacillus; species Paenibacillus sp. YAF4_2. The sequence continues at coordinate 37,140 of NZ_JBFRCT010000019.1, read as the reverse complement.
TAAATTCGAATAAATCTTCAATCATCGTTTTCAGGCGCATCGATTTCTCATAGGCGATTTGAACATAATGCCTCAGCTCCACTTCATCCCGGTAACGATCCTCTTCAATCAGTCCTAAATACCCGACAATAGACGTTAAAGGTGTACGTAAATCATGAGAAACGTTCGTAACCAGCTCGGCCTTTGCCTTCTCTGCGCGCCGCTCTTCATCGATAGACCATTTCAGTTGAGCCGTCATTTTATTGATATTGTCCGCCAATGCCCCGAGCTCGTCACCACCCTTTACCGGTAAGCGGGATTCAAAATCCCCCTCCGCGATCCTTTCGATCCCATGTGATATTCCCATCAAGTAGCGAATAGTCGAACGGCTTAATGCGAAGAAATAGATGATAAATAAGACAAGGCTGGCTGTAACAATTGTAGCCGGAAGGCCGAAATTATCCAGTATCTTCTGCAATAGATCAGGAAAAATAAATAAATCACTACTGTAAACAACTGCGGCAGCCAAATATAGGAGGCCAACCGTCAGGAGAGACGCAAGCGCGCTTAACCCAAATAAATATAACATTTTGAAACGCAGGCTCTTCCATGGTTTATGGATCAATTTTATACCCTACTCCCCATACGGTCTGGATCAGCTTGACCCCGCCCAGCTCGCTTTCCAATTTATCTCGAAGCTTGCTTATGTGAACCATAACCGTATTGTTGGACTCCAGGAACTTGTCCTTCCATACCGCTTCGAAAATAGCCTCCGCACTAAACACCTGCCCGAGATGACTCGCCAGCAAATACAAAATATCAAACTCTGTTGAGGTCAAATAAACGTTCCGGCCCTCCACTGTAACCGTATGCGCTTTTTTGCTTATGTTCAAAGAATCGATCTGAATTTCTTCCGGGTCTTGCACGGGTTGAATCTGTGCGTTCAAATATATGGATCTGCGAAGCAGCGACTTCACCCTGGCAATCAGCTCAAGAGCATTAAACGGCTTGACCATATAATCGTCTGCACCTGTCGTCAGCCCCATGATTTTATCCATATCCTCGGCTTTGGCGCTCAGCATCAGAATTGGAACTCCATGCTCCGCACGTACCGCCCGGACGACCTCAAGACCGTCCATTTCCGGCATCATAACGTCGAGAATAATCAATTGAATGGATTCCTTGGCGATCACGTCCAATGCTTCACGGCCATTATTGGCTATGAGCACCTGGTATCCTTCATTAGTCAAATAGATTTTGATCAATTGGGCGATTTCAAGGTCGTCGTCCACGATCAGGATTTGAATGGTCTTCATGAGATCTCTCCATCTTTCTTTCGTAAGTTGATTAACGTGGCTCTAGTGTATCAGAAAACTTCTCTACAACCGACTACTTAAAATCACAAATAAGGAATTCTTAAGGTTTCCTTTAAGATGTTTTACGATCCTCCCAGGCCTTAACCGTTATCTTTGGAGATAGAACAACGGACAAGAATTCTACCTGGAGGTTATTCCTATGAAAACAAAGCTATATGTACTATACGGCGGCAAATCCGTCGAACATGAAGTTTCGTTAAAAACGGCGGTTACCGTCCTGCTTTCCATTGATGAAGCCCGCTACGAGGTTTATCCCATTTATATTACGCCTGATGGGTTGTGGTGTACGCCAGGACATCTGTCCAAGGAAGGTTTGACGATCGAACAGTTAATTGCAGAGCCCGCGTTTCTCGACCCGGCCCGTTCTATGGGTGAAATACTGTCAGGTGTTATGGCTTTGCCAGGTCCAAAAGTCGTAATGCCGTTATTACACGGCTCGAATGGTGAGGACGGTACGATGCAAGGCTTGCTGGAGCTGCTGAACGTTCCATACGTTGGAAATGGCGTACTGTCGGCTGCTCTTACCTTGGACAAGGCGATGTCGAAACAGATCTTAGCCCAAGCCAACATTCAACAGACAGAATATATGGTGTCCCGCTTCGAGGAATGGAGAATGGATGAGGCAGCGGTTCTGCGTGATGTTGAGCACTCAATTGGATATCCGTGCTACGTGAAGCCAGCCTCTCTTGGCTCAAGCATTGGCATAAGCAGATGTACGAACCGTGGGGAGCTCCTGGCTGGTATTCGAGAGGCTTTCTCTTATGATAAGAAACTTGTAATCGAACGCGAGGTGGAAGGCAGAGAAATTCAAGTAGCCGTTATCGGCAATGAGAGGCCTCTCGCTTCATTGCCCGGCGAATTCATCCATGACCATACATTCTTCGATTACGAATCCAAGTACATGGACAAGCGGCTTACGATGTCGATCCCAGCCAAGCTGGCGGATGGCTTGACTCAGCGAATCCGTGAGCTGGCGATCAGGGCCTATCAAGCTCATGGCTGCGAAGGTCTCGCCCGTGTCGACTTCTTTCTGGATAGTGAAGGTGAATTGTTCCTTAATGAAATTAACGCTTTACCGGGATTTACGAATTTTAGCATGTATCCGGTTATGTGGGAACGCACCGATGGAACGGCCTATTCCGAGCTGGTTGAAAAATTAATCGGGCACGCTATCGCCCGTCACAAAAACAAACAAATGCTTCAATATACAAGATGAAAGAGGTGAACGGCATGCTAACAGACACTTGGGCTGAAATTAGTGTGAACCGCATTCGCGAGAATATGCTAAACATTCGCCGCTCACTGCCATCTTCGGTGAAGCTGATGGCCGTCGTGAAGGCGAACGGCTACGGGCATGGCGATATCGAGTCGGCCACAGCGGCAGTGCAGGCTGGTGCAGATTATTTGGCGGTTGCCTACCTGGAAGAGGCGTTACGATTGCGCGATGCTGGATTGAAATTGCCTATTCTCCTATTGGCGCCAATTCGACCCGAACAGGTGCAATTAGCGCTGAAATTCAACTTAATATTAACCGTCACGAGTGCGCATTGGTTCTCCAAAACGAGAGCTTATAAGCCATATGCTTCCCCTGGAAAGCTTCGGGTTCACGTGAAGATGGATACGGGACTCGGACGTATCGGTATCCGGAACAAAGAAGAATGGGATGAGATCGTACCTTGGCTGCGGGCAGAGGATGTCGATGTGGATGGCTTTTACACGCATTTCGCAACGGCAGGGCAAGCCGATACCGACTATCTGGAACAGCAAGCTGCACGCTTCGCCAAGATGATGGATTGGGGATGCTCATCTGGCCTCGCGATCCGGCATTATCATTGCGCAGGAAGTATTGCTGCGCTGAGGTTTCCTCATCTGGCGATGGATATGGTTCGGATCGGGGCTGCGATGTATGGATTTTATCCGGAGAATATTGCTTGTTCGGTAAAGCTTGCGCCAGCCTTAAGTCTCCATAGTCGGCTGATTCAGGTGAAGAAGCTGGCTAAAGGGGAATATCTCGGGTACAACAATTCCTACCGGGCTGAGGAAGACGAATGGATAGGAACAGTCCCGATCGGTTATGCGGACGGCTGGTCGCAGCGGATGCAAGGCACTGACGTGCTAATCGAAGGTCAGCGCGCCCCCATTGTAGGCAAAATCTGCATGGACCAACTGATGATCAAGCTTCCGGGGCCTTATGCGGAGGGGACGCAAGTAACCTTTATCGGTCAGCATGGTGAGCAGCGTATTACGTTTACAGAACTTGCCGCCCACATCGGAAGTGTCGCGCAGGAAGTATCCACGTCACTAGGAGTCAGAGTGGCAAGAACCTATATCGATATCGAGGAGGTACGTACAAGATGGGACAAACAAACGTGGCCAAACCACAACAATCAGGCCGTCATTTAACTTTTAACACGATTCAAGCTGCTAATTCCGAAATCCACCAAGGACATCTGGTCTTGATCAATCGCGAAAATCCCATTCGCCAGTCTAACAGCCGTTTATTACCGCTTAGCTCAATCCCGTCTATCCATACTCTAAGGGATGGTATGCTGCTTGAGCGGACCTGTTTACGACAGTTGGCTAATCTGCTTGAGGCTTGTCATGGAATAAACGATATTATCGCTGTCAGCGGCTATCGGACCAAATTGGAGCAGGAGCAGATCTATGCATCCTCGCTAGTTGATAATGGTGCCGACTATACCGCACGTTACGTCGCATGGCCTGATCGGAGCGAACATCAAACGGGACTCGCTATCGATGTCGGCAAGTTAAACAAGAACGTGGATTTTATCGCACCGGCATTTCCCGACACCGACGTCTATAAGTCTTTTAAGCAGTTTGCCGCAAGCTTTGGCTTCATTCAACGGTACAAAGAAGGAAAGGAATCCATCACTCATATTTCTTGCGAGCCATGGCATTTCCGTTATATCGGCTGTCCTCACGCCAAAATCATGGAACGAAATGATTGGTGCCTGGAGGAATATATCGATCAGCTCAAAAACTACCCATTTGAAGATGATCATCTTGTATATGAGGATGAACATTCATTCGTTCAGATCTACTATGTAGCGGCAGATTCGGGGATTGTAACAACGGTACCCCTTGTACCATGCGATCGGTACCTTTTATCCGGAAATAACAGTGACGGATTTATTGTTACTGCATACCTGGATAAAGGTAAGCAAGCTCATGTCTAAACCGAATTACAGCGGACTGGATTGGATCAAGTTTGGCGCTGCCCTCATGGTTGTTGCCAATCATACCAGCCCGCTTCTTTCTTACAGCGCAGCTGCCGATTTTCTAATTAGCAATCTTTTTACCCGTATTGCCGTACCGATTTTCTTCATGACAGCCGGATTTTTATTTTTCCGCAAAATGACTGGGGATCTATTGACGGATCGAAGTGCATTGCGCGGCTACATGCTGAAAACCTTGAAATTATATATCACTGCCATACTTATCTATTTGCCGTTGAATATGTATACAGGTAATTTTTCCGGGTCCTTCACGGCTTATTCCTTAATCAAAGATATCGTGTTTGACGGTACTTTTTATCACCTATGGTATTTGCCAGCGTTAATATTGGGCCTGTTTATAACTTTCTACATGTATCAGAAAATGAAAATGAAAGCCATGCTGGCTTCGGCCAGCCTTTTGTATATCCTGGGGCTACTTGGGGATAGCTACTATGGAATCATGCAAAGCAGCAGTGGGATCGTCCATGTCTATGAGGGCCTGTTCACTGTGTTTGATTACACGCGTAATGGACTGTTCTATGCCCCTATTTATTTGGCAATCGGAGCTTGGGCAGCAAAGAGTCAGCTTCCTGAGCCAAAGCCATTTGTTCATGCTGCCTTGTTTGCTGTATCACTTGGACTGATGTTCGTTGAAGGCACACTCCTGCACTCGGCCGGAGTTCCGAGGCATGACAGCATGTATATTTTTGCGCTGCCCGCCACCTATTTTCTTTTCCGATGGTCATTGCAGTGGAAGGTCCAATCAAATAAAACTTTCCGGGAGTGGCGAGTATGGGTATATATTCTTCACCCTCTCGCAATCGTACTCGTTCGCGGTGCAGCGAAAGTGACCCATTCCGAACAGCTATTTATCTCGAATAGTCTGCTCTATTTTGCCTCCGTTTGTCTGGTGTCAATCGGTATGGCCGCAACCACGGTATGGCTAATGGGAATCAGCCGTAAAATCCAGCCTTCCCGTTTCAGAAGGTTATTTTTAAACAGCTAGTACACACAAAAAAACCCGATCATTGCTGATCGGGTTTTGATTAACTTATTGATATTACATGCTTGTAGCGTTAGTGATCATCGTAGACTTCTTCTTACCCAGAAGTAAGTAAGACAGCATCGCTGCAACACTTGTCATTAGAATGATGACGCCGAGCGGAACCGCTGTGTCTTCACCTGCGATACCAACTAGCGGTGAAACAACCGCTCCAAGCAAGAATGGAATGACACCAAGAAGTGCAGCTGCACTTCCCGCCATATGACTTTGGCTCTCCATTGCCAGCGGGAATGCTGCCGTTGATGTAATACCGATTGACGCTACGAAGATAAACAGCGGAATCACCAATGCGAACAACGGTCCATGCAGGAATGCGACCACCAAGACAACAACGCTTGCCAACAAGGCAAGCAATAAGCCGATTACCAAGAAGGTCTGTTCAGATACACGGTGCGACATTCGACCAACAATTTGGGAACCAATGATCAGACTAATGCCATTAGATCCGAATAACAGAGCAAATCCCGTTGGTGAAACTCCGTATATATCTTGATAAATAAACGGTGTTCCGGAAACATACGCGAAGACACCTGCGATCATAATACCTTGTGCCAGCATATAGCCAACAAACTGGCGGTCTCGCAAGAGTGATCCGTAGTTCTGCAGCTGCTGCACGAAATTAGCGGAGCTCCGGCGCTCAGAAGGCAGTGTCTCCTTCATCCCCCATTTTGTCATCACTGTAAGATAAATTCCAAGTAAGGCTAACGCTATAAATACACCCTTCCAATTCGAGAAAGCAAGAACGCCACTACCCGAGACCGGTGCCACCAGCGGCCCCAAATTCCCGACAAGCAAGAGCAGCGAGAAAAATTTCGTGAGCTCGTGTCCACTGTACAGGTCGCGTGCGATCGCCCGTGAAATAACAATACCTGCTGAAGCAGCAAATCCCTGTATGAATCGGAATGCGATCAATAGACCAATATTGGGCGAGAATGCACATGCTAATGAGGCAATAAGATACGCAGCCATGGAGATAAGCAGAGGAATACGTCTTCCGTGGGCGTCACTGAGAGATCCCATAACGAGCTGTCCGATGCCAAGTCCGAGTAAACAAGCAGTCAAGCTAAGCTGTACAAGCGAAGCCGTCGTGTCGAATTGCTTTACAATCTCGGGAAACGCTGGTAAATACATATCAATCGTAAAAGGCCCAAGGGTCGAAAATAATCCAAGCAGCAATGCTAGTCCAAACACTTTCTGAGTTTTCTTTGCGGTCATTATGATGAGAATCTCCTATTCGTCTAATGTAAGCTCTAATTGTACGATGTTATTCTTTGATCGTAAACCATTGACCTTATGCCTAAATATTTTTTCTTTGTTAATCCTGAATAATATAAAATTTATTACCGTTTATTACGGTGACACCGTTCTCCTGCAGTACAGCATTTTTGCTCATCTTACACCCTGCTTCGTCTTGACGTGTTCTTTGTTCATTCGTTTCTGCTTGTGACGAACAACCATTTGCCATACACCAGGCACGTCTTATAGTCATATCTATTTGATTCTCCCTTTATTTAAAATAGTAGAAGTGGTTCTCTTTATCGGCAGCTACAGATCACCACTATTAGATCTTACAACCTAGAGTGAACTCCAAGTCAAGCAAAAAATAATCCCCCTCTTACGTACAGAGGGGGATTATTTGACGCTTATGTTTATTTGTGAGGATCAGACGATGAACCAACTTGCTCCACCTTAAGCACATCCAGCATAAACATAAAGATTGGAATGCCGATCAATAGCCCCCAGATTCCCATGTAATGCTCGGACAAAATGAGAATGAAGAACGAATAGAACATCGGCAAATTTGTTTTGTTCGCATACAGCCTTGGGTTCAAAAAATACGTTTCCAAGGCATGGATGACAAGCACAAGTACGATTACCCAAATGACAGTTGTGTTACCACCAATTTGGTAGCCGATAATGGCAATTGGGATAAAGGAGACTACTACGCCAGCAACCGGAACCAGGCTGAGCATAAATACCATGATGGTCAGCGCGAACAGGTACGGGAAACCCATAATCCATAAGCCGGCAATGGTGAGCACTGTATTAATGACGGCGATCATAAGCTGTACTTCAAGCACCTTGCCGAAGGATGCAATAAACTTGCCGCCAAAATAGCGGAATTCCAAATACAGCCAACCTATTGTGCTGTTGCTGAATTTCTCCGTAAAATCAACAATCTTACGTCTCTCCAGCTGGAAGAAATAGCTAAGCAATATAACAAGCAAAATAATTTCGAGCCAGCTGCCAATTGTTTTGGCGTAGGTGAGTGCGCTGTTCAAGAAGGTCTTGTACTCGATCTTGTCGAGTGTATCGGCGACGACCTGGGCAATCTGATCGTTTTGCGATGAGCCTAAAAACTTTTGCACATTGTTGACGATATCCACAATCTCATTGATCAGCTTGGGCACGTAATTGACCAGTCCGTATACGAGGCCAATAATAAGCGCGACATATAAGACCGTGGTGACAACAACCGGCGAAATTGGAACCACCCGGCGAATTTGCTTAGTAATAAAGCTTTGCAGCCGGATCATTACAAAAGTGACCATAAATAGAAGAAGGAGCAAATTCAACATGTCTCTGAGACTATAGAGCAAAGCAAAAACCAGTAAAACAAACACTACCCTTTTGACGATCGAATGGGCAAAAAAAGTTTTGAGCGTTTCCACAAATGTCCCCCGCAAAATTAAAGTTATAAATAATAATACCTTGTTTTACCTAGAAACGCACCTTTCATGCCCAACAAATGAAAGAGCTGCCCCAAATTGACTCTGGGACAGCCCTTAACGGCTCGAAGACATATCGGGTGTCTAGAACGAGTATGTCGCTTTGACGACGGCTTGTGAGCCTTCCACTTTGAACCTCACAATTAATACAACTATAAAATCAATTCGGAAGTTCGGACGGTACGACAAGATTATGTATTTCAAGCCCTTGTTCGTCCCGTAGCTTTAGATCTCGTAGAAAATCGATGAAGCCGATCCGAGGCTGCCAACCGAAAACTCGACTTGCTTCGGATAAATCATGCTGCTCAATTTCCTTTGGCAGCTCAATGCCATAGTTCTCTATCAACTGAGAGCTTCCCGGTACCTCTCGTTCGCACCATTCCAGCCCTAGTCGCGCAAAATCTGTCTGTACGAGCTCGGGCATACCATGGTTCGTATGGATGATCGTTCGGAACAGTCCGAAACTTCCAGACTTCGCAGCTTCCAGTGCCAATACCGTCGCAGATGCGATGTCCCTGCGGTCAACGCCGTTGCGTAACAGCCTAGCGCCAAATTCCAAATACGGTCTAGGAATAAATTCATGGTAACGAAGCATCGCAATTGAGACACCCGTCATCTCATGGTAGGCTCGGCAAAGATCTTCTCCAATAACTTTACTGACGCCATAGACAGATCCCCAGCCATACGCCATCGAAGACGCATAAACGATTGAACGAATACCTTCCATTCTGCACGCCTCTAATACATTGTAGGTGCCGTCCACGTTAACCGCAAAGATCGTATCGTCACTAATCGGTGGCTGATGGCTGCAGTGCCATGCTGCTAAATGAATGACACCGTCCATACCTCGAACGGCCTTCTGAACATCTGAAACGGTTCGTGTATCACACCGGACAAATTCAACTGAACCCCCCTCGCTCAGCTTGGAGGGCATGACATCCGCCATTCTCACTTGATGGCCTGATTGGAGCAGCATCCGGCATACTGCTTGTCCTGCATTGCCGGATGCTCCCGTTACTAGTACTTTCATGGCTTGACCTTCCTTCATATGAAGTGACTACAATTGTTCGATCTTGCTTACATCATTATCTGATAATAGCGGCCGAACGGATGCAGATACATTTTGTACCACCTGTTCAGCAGTCTTCGCACCTGGAATCGCAACGGATACAGCAGGATGGTTCAGCACGTAGCGAAGCGCAACCTGCGACAAAGTCCGTGCATCATGCACTAGTCCTTTAAGTGCCTCTACTTTGGTAAGACTTTCAGCGAACCAGGGTTCCTGTGGCCAATTCTTCCGATTTCAGATACTTCTATTCCCGTCTTGCCCAGCTTTCTAGTATACATTGTGAACCTCCTTATGTTAGTGATCTGCCTTATCTTAATTGATCGGCATCTTTTCCGTAAGTACGCACTTTAACCATAGTTTGTTACCTTATGGTGACTATTGGCAGGAAAATAGGCCATTTGTTCGAATAGTATACGAAGAAATATTCACCTATACATAGGAGGTAACCAACTATGGGAAACCCAGAAATCTATGAATGCGAGATTGAGAAGTCATTGCGGATCATCGGCGGCAAATGGTCTTTTCTTGTCGTTCGTGAACTATTCTTTCATGGAATAAAAAGATTCACCGAGCTTAAGAGTGCCATTAAGGGTATCAGTTCTAAATCGCTGACGGAGACGCTCCGCCACTTGGAGGAGAATCAGGTCGTCATTCGTAAAGTCCACGCCACAGTCCCGCCAACCGTCGAGTACCGTCTGACAGCCAAGGGAGAGGCGTTCAGCGGCATTTTGCTCGAGATGAAAAAGTGGGTCCGTGACTGGGCATAAACAGAATTATTTCAGGAATCTAACCTTCTAACATCTCTTAACAATCTTAGCTAAAAAAGCAGACAAATAAGAGCCCCTCCGTTATCCACTACGGATAATGAAGGGGCTCTCTTCTATTTCACCAGCGAATCCCATAAATTCAGGGGTTCGAAGCATGTTATTGGATGTCCAGTTACGGAACCTTACTTTCACTTTTAAAATGGGCTTTATATATACAAAATGTCTATCTTGCCCCGTGATAATGGATGAAGCAGCTTTATAGAAAGCTTTCTTGGAATCTAGGGGTACTGCAAATTCTATACATCCAACCAGTCTGCCTTCATGTTCAACAAGCCACCCGAACTCATGACGTCTATAGCCGCTTATGGCAACTTCAGCATGCTGATAGTTGATTATTTTAAGCCATTCCGCAGAACGTTTGCTAGCATATTGGGAATCCTTTTTCTTGGCTACAATACCTGCTAAGCCTTTATCTTCAATCCCTTTATATAATGCCTTACCCTGCTGCCCTATAGATAATGTTGAATGGTAGTAGGCGTTGGGTATAAGTATTTGTGCAAGGATTTCTTTGCGCTCTACGAGTGGCAAATGAGTTAAGCTCTTGCCATTAAGATATATAATATCAAACACAAAATATTGTACGGGCTGTATTTTTGATGCTTCTTTAATTTTCGTAAGCTTACCCATTTGGAATCTCTGCATAAGTCCATTAAAGTCATTGGTACCATCTTCTCTAACCCTTACTACTTCACCGTCAAATACCACATCCATATTATTGCCTACTGGAACATTAAATAACTCTGGATATTGTCTGGTTACTTCATTGTGATGTCGAGTAAACATTTTAACTTGTCCATTTATCAATGAAACGATAAGACGATGACCTTCAAATTTGGGTTCAAATAAGTATTCATCTGAGTCGAAGGGTTCTTCAACTTTCTCAAGAAGCATAGGTGAGATGAACATAAGCATTCCCCTCTCATCCCAACATTATAACATCGTTTAAAGTGCTGTCCGATGGTAAGTGATGTGTGAGATGGAGGGGAATTGTTATGTGCTTATTATCTTCTTGAATTGGAGAATGTTGCTCCACTTAGGGACTGTTCCGCCATTTGAACGAGACGTTTAGTGATATTACCGCCAATCGTACCTGCGTCGCGAGTCGTCAAATCTCCGTTATAGCCCTCGGAGAGCTGGATACCGTGTTCTGTAGCCACTTCATATTTCATGCGATTCAAAGCTGCTTGAGCTTGCGGTACAACTAAATTGTTGGATTGGTTAGCCATAATAGTCAACTCCTTCTTGGATGTGAGGTTATTTTGTGGAGTTATTGGAAATTTATTCGTTGTATAAAAATGAATTTGATTTCATCTCTTTGCTATTCATTTTAACTTGCACATAAAGGAAACATGTCCTCCAAGGTTGACGGAACCAGAGACTTTCAGTACCATCGTTAGAAAGCGTGGCAATACAAAAGATCACGCTTACGAAGTAAGAATTGTCATAAAAAGCACATGACAATTTTTTTAGGAGGAGCAATGAACTACATCAAAGATCTACTTATCGAAATGGGAGTAAATTCCGACATGTCCACCTATCTGGCCAACATCATTCTTGTTATCATCATTGGGTTATTAGGGATGGCCGCCAACTTTATAACCAAAAGAGTTGTCCTTCGCGTTGTGACCCACTATATTCGGAACAACCGGTTCCAATGGGATAACTACTTGCTGGACCGCAAGGTTTTCCATAAGCTGTCCCATATCGTACCTGCAATCATCATTTATTATTTTTCATTCAACTTTCCAGCTTACCAGCATTTGATCGCGAAAGGGATTACGATCTATCTCATTGTCGTTGCCCTTCTCGTTCTGGATGCGTTCCTGAACGCTATCAATGATATTTACAGAACCTTCGACATTTCCAGAAGCCGGCCCATCAAAGGGTATATTCAGGTGGTCAAGATCTTTCTGTTTATAATTGGAGGGATTCTGGCTATCTCTAGCCTTATTGGCCAGAGCCCTGTTATTCTAATAAGCGGTATCGGCGCCTTATCTGCTGTAATGATGTTAATCTTCAAGGATTCGCTGCTTGGTCTGGTTGCAGGCGTGCAATTGACGGCTAACGACATGGTCCGTGTTGGAGATTGGATCGAAATGCCGAAGTATGGTGCTGACGGGGATATTATCGATATTTCTCTAAATACGGTCAGTGTGCAGAACTTTGACAAAACCATTACCAGCATCCCTTCCTATGCCCTCATTTCGGATTCATTCAAAAACTGGCGGGGCATGCAGGAATCCGGTGGCCGTCGCATCAAACGCTCGGTCTACATCGATATGAACAGCATCGGCTTTTGCACACCGGATATGATTGACAAATTCAAGAAGATCCATCTCTTGAGCGATTATATCCTCGATAAAGAGAAAGAAATTACCCGCTATAATCAGGAAAATGAAATCGATCATACCGTTCCTGTAAACGGCAGAGCAATGACGAATATCGGCGTATTCCGCGCCTATATCACCCGTTATATTGAGCAGCATCCGAAAATTCACAGCAGTATGACGCGAATCGTCAGACAGCTCCCTCCTGGAGAGACTGGCCTCCCCATTGAGATCTATTGCTTCATAAATGATATTAATTGGGCAACTTTTGAAGGTGTACAATCGGACTTATTCGATCATATTCTAGCTGTTGCCAAGGAATTTAACCTGCATGTCTTCCAGAGTCCTTCCGGCAATGATTTTAAGAACATGCCAAGAACCGGTACTTATTAGTATCATATTGTCCCATTCACAACAAAGAGCGTTCGAAGGGATTCCTTCGAACGCTCTTTGCTTTTAAAGACCAGTTCACTCAAGTGTAGTTACTTCTTTTCCGTCCACATCAACGTGAAGGGCGTCGCCGCTTTCCGGAATCAAAGCCCAGATATTAGGCAGGTAACGAGGGATATTATTTTTGGAAGAAGGAATCGTAATATTATCACCGTTAAAATACATCGAAGAGGAAGAGCCGCCATCCATACACATCGCATTAATGGCTCCACGCTCATACAGTAAGTCCTGTACCTCTTTAATACTTGCTCCAACGGAACGGGTTTGACGGCCGTCAATTACAACAAATATGATACTGCCGTCTGCCTTCTGACCAATAGCCGTACGTGGACCCCATCCCCAGCCGCCATCGCCTTCAACCATCTTTTGACCATTTACGATGAGCTGCGGTTTAAAGCCTGCTGCAGATTGGACACCAAGGTTAACTAATTCATTTGCACTGTATTTACCGGTTATCATCACGCCATCTTTTGTAATACCAGCTACAAACTCTTGTTTATTTTTATTCCCACTTTTAATCACGCCATTCTCAATAACTACACCAGTAGAAGCTCCACCATTGCCATGACCGTTCAAGTCAACAAAGCCACTCGCATTGATTGCGGCAAGAGCTTTCGCACGCTTCGCGATCGTGAAGATCTGCTCACCATGATCACTAAGCTGCGAACTAACCAGCTTTACCCGATTCGGGTTTGAGATCGTGATGATTTTACCTTTGTAATAATGCGTAGGATTTGTATAACTCTCAATGGATTCAACATGCACGTACAGATCCTTCTCTGACTTTATATCCACCAAATTATTCAAGTCACCTTTGCCCGATGCACTATTTATATAATTTGGATTGTTTATATTTTCCAACATGGCATCCAATTCGCTTTGAGGCAAAAAGGTGTACTTCGCCCACTGCCGATGTTGAGAAGATAATATACTCTCTGCTGCCATCGCTCGAAGCCGATACCCGTGATCTGTAAAGAACATAAATATGCCCGATATAACTGCCCAAACGATAATAAAAACGCCAACAATTCTAATAAATTTCTTCACTTATTCCATCCTTTCTATGCGGTATTGAGTTTCCATCGAGCGATCGAAGTCGAAGGTTGATGAAAATCTCACTTTCACCCTTAGGATGAAAGCCCATTATAAATGCAGCAGCTGCACAAATGATAGAAGCAAATATTATCAGCTACTTCTTAATAGACGTAACAAAATGAAAAATAAGTGCAGATCTTCGCATTTTTTTATAATCAAATGTTTTCCATATTGGTATCAAATCCCCGTAAGCCCTATGGCTGCGGGTTTTTTTATTTTATACGTGGCATCTGCCGGGGCTACTTTTATTCAAAGGGAGCATACGATGAATGAGGAAACTCTATCATTCTATCAATATGCAGGGGGATAAAATGACACAAAAACTAGTCTATTACAGTCAAAAAGATAAGCGTTGGTCGAATCTTCCGTTTACCATAACCGGTAATAAGAAGCAGACAATCGGGACAAGAGCCTGCGGACCTACTGCCTTTGCTATGGCGGCAAGCTATTTTCTGGGGCGGGCTGTTCTGCCGACAGAAGCTGCAAAGTTCGCATTAGACAAGGGATACGGGAATGATTGTCTGATTAAACGGGGCATAAAGAATGATGGCAGAATTTCCGTCCATTTCTCCGTGTTAAAAAAGAAGCTCGGCAATATTGGATCATAACAAAAGGTTTGGAAAAGAGTAGCAATGTAAATTAAGGGCATAATAAAATTGAAATTTATTCCTGTGAGGAGAACAACCGATATGGCAGCCATGGATGAAGTAAACGCCCACTTCTCTTCCTACCCGGATTTCGTGTATCAGAAATTGCAAATTGCTTCTGATACTTTTACCTTCGCCGGTTTAAAGTCGTTGATTAATTTCCCGCAAACGATTTATATGGTCAGAGATCCGCTGCTCTCAGCTGCCATTAACAGCCTGGAGCCTCTTGATATCTTTACCGGACTTGGCCAGGCGATCTCCGTGGATACGAATAAAATCATCTCTGAAATCACCGACGGTATGCTTATCGCTGTTCATGATGCAAGCGGTAAGGTTGTCAGTATTTATCCTGTGCCTCAGCCAAGCAGCCGATCTATCTCTTTACCCAATATGGAGAATAATGTAGGTGGATCTAACAGTGCCTTCAACGAAGACCTGAATTCCAATCTTATACTGCTTCGCAGCCATTTGAATGATAATGACCTCCGAATAAAGTCTTATACGTTTGGCAGTCACAAGAAAAACACAGTGATGCTGTGTTATTTGGAACAAACCATTGATCCAACTCTACTGGGCACATTAACACAGAAGCTTGAGGCTAATCAGCAAACGGAAATTTCAAATTTGAAGGAGCTTTCCTCGGTCTTTCAGTTTTCAAATCTTTCTCTTGTTACCCATTATATGACCCACGAGCTTCCACAAAATGCTGTACGGGCTATCAAAAACGGAAGAGCTGTTCTCTTCATTGAAAGACTGCCGTTTGCCATTATTTTGCCAAGCCTTGTATCAGATATGTTCATTACGGAAGATGATATGAACTATCCGTCTGTGTTTACATGGATGCTCAAAAGCTTGCGTATAATCGGATCATTAACAACGTTGATTTTTCCCGGTCTATATGTTGCTCTCGTCTCGGTTAACCCCGATGTATTACGCTTTGAGCTAGCTCATTCCATTGCAAGAAGCCGTCTGGATGTACCCTATCCAGCAATCATTGAAGCCCTGCTTCTGCTCGGCATAATGGAGTTAATTATGGAAGCTATTATTCGGCTCCCTTCCAGCATCGGACCTACAGTTACAATGGTTGGCGGCATTGTGCTTGGACAAGCCGTGGTAGAAGCCAAATTAGTAAGTAATCTTCTCATTATAGTGCTTGCCGCTGCTACTATTGCTAACGCCACAGTTGTAGGGTTCCAAAACTCCTACACACTCCGATTATTTAAGTATTTGCTTTTGATTCTTGCGGCTTTCCTGGGGGTGCTTGGCCTATTGTCAGGACTTGTAATTCTATGCGCTTACCTGGCTGGTGTCCGAACATTTGGTATTCCATATTTACAATTGATCCGTCCTAAAGGGGAATGAGATGTCAAACCTTCAAGTTTCCACAACCTATATCTTGACCCATATGGGATTAATTTTTTTCCTAT
Source organism: Paenibacillus sp. YAF4_2 (assembly GCF_052113225.1). NCBI lineage: Bacteria > Bacillati > Bacillota > Bacilli > Caryophanales > Paenibacillaceae > Paenibacillus > Paenibacillus sp. YAF4_2. The sequence continues at coordinate 20,915 of NZ_JBFRCT010000019.1, read as the reverse complement.
ACCCTAGTGATGTAATCGATAGTACGAACGAAGCACAATGGCTGCCTGTACTTACTGGGTTCGTGTTTCATCTTCTGATCATATTCGTTTATCTCAAGGGGTTACGTTATTTTCAAGGTGAGAATATCGTAAATATTCTTATCAAAAAAAATAAAGTAGTGGCCTGGGCTGTTTTATTACCCGTGCTGCTTTATTTGTCATGGATTATGATATTAGCAGTTCGTGCATTTTCAGAGGTGCTCTCTATCGCCTTTTTATCCAACACTCCTTTATGGATTTTAATATCGCTCCTTCTCCTTGTCCCAGGCTTTATGATTTTGCACGGGAGGATCGGAGGCTTGCTCAGATTGTCGGTCATGTTTAGCAGCTTGTTCGTGATCCCCATTGTTTTTGTACTTGCAACTTCATTCCAGAATGTCGATTGGCATTACTTGTTTCCTTTATGGCCAGGCCCTAGAGCGCTTCATTTCCTGACGCATCCTTCCTTCTTCAAAAGCTTGTTTGCTTATACGGGCGGATTTTTGCTGCTTGGATTTCTTCCGTCCTATACAGCTTACAAGCCAAAGGCCATTTTCTGGGGAAGCTTGGTAATTCTCCCTTCCTATCTGATTGCTGTATATGTACCGGTTCTGACTCTAGGCGAAGAAAGCGCGCGCCAGCTTCAATTCCCGTATCTCTTTATCGTAGACACAATCTCAATCAACTGGCTCATGTTTGACCGGATCAATGTGTTCTTATTACTCAGCCTGGTTGCTTTCTGTATGTTTTTTATTGCTGTAACCATGTTTCAGATTCTTGAAATTATCCGGCTTGGTATAAAGGACATTAGCCCTAACTTTCTGGTTCCAATCATTATCATTTACTCTTTAATCATTTGCCTGTTTATTCCTGATTGGAAAACCGTAGATCTTCTTTTCCAATGGAACACGCCTTTACGAATATATGTAGCATGCGTAACTCCTGTCCTTGTCTTAGCAATAGGATGGTTACACGCAAGGAAACTAAAACGTGAGTTGAAAAACACATGATACTGCGAATCTTAATAGGAGTTACATTGATGGCGATACTTAGCGGCTGCTGGGACAACAAAGATATTAACCACCGCGCCTTGCCAATTGCTATGGGAATTTCTTATCACGAAGGTATGTATAAGATTTATCTGGATATCCCGAAGGTAAGTGAACGGAATGAAGGGATTCAGGTCATTACAGCTACAGGAGATTCCGTTAGCTCGGCTGTCGACCATATTAGCATGAATATGGAAAGTCAGGTGGATTTGCTTCATCTAAAAGTTATTATCGTGGATAAAACTTTTGCACTCAGAGGATTAAATGAAATCACAGCCAGCATGATTCGTTCACGTCATGTTTCACCAAAAACCATGTTTGTTATCTGCGATGAACCACTTGACCGATTTTTCAAACATATTAACAATCCATCTAACGGAGATGGCAATGAAATCTACGACTTCTTCCAAAAAAACTCCGGATGGAATCCTGAAATTGCCTATACGCCAGTTTGGAAAGTGTTCAGAAGCATCCATTCTTATACCCATGATGTTGTCCTCCCTGTCATTCAATCCGGCGAGACAACGGCTATCCAAAGTAATGGATCCGGAATTCTAAAGAATGGTAAGATGGTGGGGCGTTTAAGTAATGAACAAACCTTATTGTATAACGTATTTAACGGGACTAGTTTGGGTGGGAAAATCGAGGTTACAGGTAAAGCTACCCTTCAAATTGTTAACGGCCATATCCGTCATCAAACTAAGCTAGATAATAAAAAGCCTGAGCTGAATAGTACGCTCCATCTAAATGTCATTATTCTGGATGCAACAGGAAACCCATCCACAGGAGAGATCAAATTGGAGCTTCAGACTCTTCTGCAGCGCAGGTTAGAGCAGCTTTTCCAAAAAGTTCAACGTACCCATGCAGATATCTTTGGCATCGGCCAGCATTTCCGTAATGAACTTACGAGGACAGAACTGGCAAATTGGCGTACGGAATATTTCCCTCAAGTCAAAATTAATCTTAAAGTAAAAACTACGATCCGTAATACGGGAAATCTGAAGCTGCCTTGATCGCGTGAATTTCAGATTGAAAAAGTCGATTCCTTTACGCACTAGGAATCGACTTTTTTAGAACATCCTCCTTCTCCATAGTACCAATCCGATCCAAGCAACAAATATGAATGCTATGATCAGGGTTAGAATCCAAGAGAAGGGGTCTTTATCAGCTATAGGTAAGGTAACATTCATACCAAAGAAACTAAATACAAGTGTAGGCAAAGTTAAAAAAACGGTAAATAACGTGAGAGTTTTCATTGTTTTATTTAATTCATTGGATATTAATGAAGAATACGACCCCGTTATGCTGTTCAAAATTCTTGTGTATAATTCTGTGGTTTCAATTCCTTGATTATTTTCGATTTTTAGATCTTCTAGAAGATCTTCATCATCGTCATATAATTTCATGGAATTGGTACGAAAAAGCTTGGTTATCACATCCGCATTAGCCTTTAAGGAGGTGAGAAAATAAACTAAACTTTTTTCAATCTCCATGAGGTCATAGAGCTGCTTGTTCGTTAAGGAATCACGCAAATGACTCTCTATTTTAAGACGTTGTTTGTTGAGCAGTTTTAATTTTTCTATATACTGAGTTGAAAATAACAATAACATCTCTAATGCAACACGATTTTTCATAGAAGTGTTAACATTTTTCTTGATTAAATGATCTAAAGAGTTAGTCGATTGGTTACATACTGTAACAATGTAATCCGTTGCTAAGATGATTCCAATAGGAATCGTAATATAAGAATCAAATTGAAGATTACTAACATCAATAATTGGAAAATCATTAATAATTAATGTGCATTTCGTCTCTTCATCATATTCAATCCGTGCACTTTCTTCTAAATCTAACGGATCTTCTAAAAACTCCAAGGGGATATTACAAAGCTGAGAGACCTCTTTAAGTTCTTCCTTTGACGGCGCAGTAATATGTATCCAGCTATTCTTTTCAAAGTTTTCTATGGTTTCCAGTATTCCATCAGGAGAAGACTTATAAGTAATCAACATCATATACACTCCCTCATATTTAGAAAATGATTGCTGAAACCCATATGCTTCCTTGTAAACAGTATCTCCAACTTTGAGTAAAAACGTTACATAATGGATGTTGAATTTCGCTTATTGTACTCATTTATACATTAATGTTGCATGCAGTAATCCCACAAAAAAAGGGAATAACAGGATAAGTCTGTTTCTTCCCATTTCATTTGATTAGCCAAGATCCAAAGCGCTGTTGAGCAGTTGGACATCATCGACGAATAAGTCTACCGAATTGGCCAGCGAACTGTTCATAATGAAGATCTGAGCAATGGTCGCTCCTGAAAAGGCAGGTGCCACGTTGAAGTAAGCGGTCTTCCAGTTATGCGCCGTGCCGTCCGGCAGGCGGGAAGGCACCGTGGCTATAAGTCCCGTATTCTGAAAGACGAGCCCGGTGGTGAAGTAAAAGACGCCGACAATGACGGACGGTCCGAGACCGGAGCCGTTCTTCGACAACGCGACCATCAGCTCGAAGCTATTGCTGTCGGGTACGCTAACGAGCTTATAGATATAGGAGCCGGACGTCCCTCCTGCAACCTGAGCGGAGTTCGAGCCGGTATGACTGTAGGTCGAATTAAGGCCTACAGTCCCGGAGGTCACCCACCCTGTCAGTCCCGATTCGAATCCGCTATTTGTAACATAATTGATAATACTCATGCATGTTTCCCCCTCTCATAGATGAATTGTGAAGCTAACTCATTCTATGAAGGCTTGTACGGCTTGGTACTTCCAATGGCCTGGCTGGAAACCCATTTCATAGAGTTACGAGAATCATAGGATAGACAGGACTTCCCTTTCTTCTTCTCTCATTTTAATTTAAAATAATGACACTAAATACGCCAAGACAGTTTTCGAAGTGTTGGAACTATGTATTCTGCCTTTTTTCATTTTACCTCTCACAACAAGAAAGGATGGCTTGCCTTGCATGTAAAAAATTCGTCCGTGCTCCATAACCGCTCGTTCTTGCGCTTATGGATCGCACGGATTTTCTCAGCTAGTGCTTTTCAAATCTTGTCAGTCACTATCGGTTGGCAGATGTACGATCTGACGGGCAGCGCCTTTAAGCTCGGTCTCGTCGGCCTAGCTCAGTTCTTGCCCATGCTGCTGCTGACTCTGCCTGCTGGGCAGACAGCGGACCGCTACGATCGCCGTACTATCGTCTATCTTTGCCAACTGATGGAGAGCGCCGTCGTCTTCTTGCTCGTCATCGGAAGCATGCAGGGCTGGCTCGATCCTATCCATTTATTGATCGCCGCCGCCATTCTCGGCGCTTGCCGCACCTTTGAAGGACCGGCTTCGGCCGCGCTCGTTCCCGACATCGTGGACCGCGAGCAGTTGCCTAAGGCAGCAGCTTGGTCCGCCTCAGCGATGCAAACGGCAATGATCGTTGGCCCGTCGCTCGGAGGTGTACTTGTCATCTGGGGCGTTTCTTTTGCTTACATGACAACGCTAGTCGCACTCCTAGTTTCGGCCTTGCTGATTTTCTTCGTCAAGACCGTCCATTTTGTAAAGAAGCTGGAAACCATCAGCATGGATACCTTCTTCAGCGGACTACGGTTCGTATTCGCTCGCAAAATAATTCTGGGCACCATCTCACTCGATCTGTTCGCCGTTCTGCTTGGCGGCGCGACTGCCTTGCTGCCAATCTTTGCCGAAGATATTCTGAAGACTGGTTCGCTCGGTCTAGGCCTGCTTCGCTCCGCGCCGGCAGTCGGCGCGATCGTGGTTTCGCTGATCCTAACGCGGTATTCGGTTGAGAAGGCCATCGGCAAGACGCTGTTTGCCTCGCTCGTGATTTTCGCATTGGCGACAATCCTGTTTGGCGTCTCCCATAACCTCTGGCTATCGCTCTTCGCGCTGTTCCTCACCGGCGCTTCCGACGTCGTCAGCGTTGTCATCCGATCGACGCTCGTGCAGGTTAACACGCCACAGGAGATGCAGGGCCGTGTCAATGCCGTCAATTCGCTGTTCATTGGCACATCGAACCAGCTTGGCGAATTCGAATCCGGTACGATGGCTGGATTAGTCGGCGCCGCGCCGGCGACCATCATCGGCGGCCTTGGCACCCTAGCCGTCGCCGTCATCTGGATGTATGGACTTTTCCCTGTTCTTCGGACCCAGAAGACGTACTCGGTGGAAGAAGGGAAATAACTGTGCTTCCCTCCCCTTTCCCGTCATTAACCCTAGATAGCATACCGATTCGCTAGGTGCACAAAAAATAGGGAAGAGCCCCTGTTTATTGGGCTCTTCCCTATAAAATGGCGGTTACGCAAAGTCTCCAGTAATGAATAGCAGCATTCTCAAGAACCATTCATCATATTCGGGAACTAATTTCGTATTACATTTGGGTATAAATGCTGTTTACATCTGGCTCCTGCAAGTTAGCTGGTTGTGCTTCGCACTCTCCTGCGCGCTACACCGGAGGTATAAGCGGCTTGAATGACTGCCTCTTTCACCCGTTCTGCAACATGCGGATTGAATACGCCCGGAATGATGTAATGCACACCTAATTCCTCTTCGCTCACGACGTCCGCGATTGCCTGGGCCGCAGCCAGCTTCATCGCTTCCGTAACGTGGGAAGCCCGGCAATCCAGCACGCCCCGGAATAGACCCGGGAAGCACAGCACGTTGTTAATCTGGTTCGGATAATCCGAGCGCCCGGTTGCCATAACGCGGACAAGGCCCTCGGCTTCTTCCGGCAAAATCTCCGGAGTCGGATTGGCCATCGCGAAAACGATCGGGTCGGCAGCCATCCGCTCAATATCCGTACGCTTCAATACGCCCGGTCCCGAAACACCGATGAAAATATCCGCGCCTTCGATAACATCGGACAACGCTCCGCTCTCCATCTCCGGATTCGTGTGCTCCGCATACCAGCGCCATGCTTCGTGCGGGTAGCTGTTACCGCGAACGAGTGCGCCTTCCCGGTCTACGCCTACAATCCGCGTCACTCCCGCTGCCTGCAATATTTTCGTGCATGCAATGCCTGCCGCGCCGATACCGCACAGTACAATCTTGCAATCTGAGAGCTGCTTACCGACCAGCTTCACTGCATTATACAGTCCAGCCAGCAGAACAACGGCAGTTCCGTGCTGATCGTCATGAAAAACCGGAATATCCAGCTCCTCAATCAGCCGTTGTTCGATCTCGAAGCAGCGCGGGGACGAAATATCCTCCAAATTGATGCCGCCAAAGGTCGGAGCGATCCGTTTGATCGTTGCGATGATTTCTTCCGTATCCTGGGTATCCAGACAGATTGGGAAAGCGTCAACACCAGCCAGCTGCTTGAACAGCATCGCCTTGCCTTCCATGACCGGCATCGCAGCGAGCGGGCCGATATTGCCAAGGCCCAGTACGGCGCTTCCGTCCGAAACGACCGCAACCGTATTGCGTTTAATTGTCAGCTTGTGGGCACTATTCGGGTTGTCGTGAATGGCCATGCAGATGTTCGCGACACCGGGGGTATAGACACGGGAAAGATCGTCCCTTGTTTTGATGGTCATTTTGGGCGTCACCTCGATCTTGCCGCCCAGATGCATCAGGAAGGTCTGATCGGACACTTGCAGCACCGTTACTCCCGGCAGATGGTTCAGCATACGGACGATGACGTCCTTGCTCGCCGCATCCACAATATTAATCGTCAAATCCCGAACGGTCGACGTTCGGCCGTTGCCGCTTACGTCGATGGCGACAATATCGCCGCCCGCTTTGCCAATTGCCGTAGCAATCAAGCCAAAGGTTGCTGCCTCCTTGTCCATCTCCAGCCGGATGACGATGTTGCTGCTTCCTGTTTTCGGCATAGCCATTCTTCTCAGCTTCCCTTCCAGTTCAACTTCTGTATCTCTTAACGTGTCAGCGTAACCGGCAGGCCGTGCTTTTCAAACAACCGGGCCATGACCGCCTTCGCCTTCTCCTCGTCCGGACCGTGAATTTCCAGCTCATATTGCGAATCGCGCAGCAGGGAAAGACTAAGTCCGAGTATGCTCTTCACATCAATCACCCGGTTATCTACCTTCATCACAACGCTCGATTGAAACGTGTTAGCCGTTTGATTGATTTCGACAATCGTTCTAGTCCCTAAGCCATCCATAAGAGCGCCTCCATTCGTTTTCTAGGATTGCACATCCTGCCTTATAACCGCGTGCTGTTTGCGCTGCATCAGCTTGCCAGCTGTCACGACAGCAACGGCAAGCAGCACCGGGAGCAAGCTGTGAACGATAGGCGGCAATGTATCCACTGCATGCGCGACCCACTTATCGTCGACGATCATTTCACCAGCGGTATATCCAAGCAAGGCGACGCCCAGCAAGATAATGAACGGAAATTTGTTCATTAATCGCATTAATAGCGTACTTCCCCAAATAATCAATGGAATGCTTATCGCAAGTGCCAGGCCAATGAGCGCATAGTTGCCATCCGCCGCGCCAGCAACGGCCAGCACGTTGTCCAGACTCATAACCAGGTCGGCGATTAGAATCGTTTTAATAGCTACGCCAAGTTCGCTGCTGGATGCCAGCTCCCCCTCATCGTCCTCTCCTTTCATCAGCTTAAAAGCGATCCATACGAGCAGCAGCCCTCCGGCTAGCTGGACGAAAGGGACATGCAACAGCCAAACAGCGGCAAACGTTAGCACGATTCGCAGCGCAATAGCGCCAAAGCTTCCGAAGAAGATCGCTTTCTTCTGCTGCTTCTCGGGTAAATTGCGGCATGCCAGGGCAATAACGACAGCATTATCGCCGCTGAGCACGATATTGATCAGCATAATTTTGAGCAGGCCAAGCAGAAGCCACTGCAAATCCACCTAAAAAAACCTCCTATCCGTTTAGCCTTCTTCGTTAATGATGACCTTCTTGCCGCGCAGCTTCAGCAGAAGTGGAATACTAATCCACAACACCCCGATAATAAGGAATGCGAGGGATACTGGCTTTTGCAGGAAGATCATGAAGTCGCCGTTCGAAATCGTCAAAGCCCGTCGCATATTGTTCTCCATCATCGGGCCAAGAATAAGGCCAAGAACGAGCGGAGCGAGCGGAAAATCATTCTTGGACAATACATAGCCGATGACGCCGCAAGCCATGATGAGCAGCAAATCGAAGGTTGAATACTGCACCGCGTATACCCCGAATACAGAAAAAACAATAATGAGTGGAATTAAATATTTGGCCGGCGTCTCAATGACCTTCGCGAACAGCTTGACGAGCGGCATATTCAGAATAAGAAGCATCAGGTTGCCGACGAACATGCTGGCGATAACGCCCCACGCGAGCTGCGGATGATCCTGGAATAGCAAAGGACCCGGCTGAACGTTGTACATAATGAACGCGCCCATAAGAATGGCCGTCGTGCCCGACGAAGGAATACCCATTGTAAGCAGCGGAATCATTGCGCCGCCGGAAGCCGCGTTGTTCGCTGATTCCGGTGCGGCTACGCCTGCGATAGCGCCTTTGCCGAACTTCTCCGGATTTTTGCTTAGCTTCTTCTCCATAACATAGGAAAAGAAGGAGGCCAGAATTGCGCCGGCGCCAGGAAGCAGGCCGATGAAGAAGCCGAGCACGGAGCCGCGGGCGATGGGCCCTGCGCTTTCTTTCATATCCTGCTTGGTCGGGAGGATACGATTGATCTTGGCAATCTCGCCATCATTGCTCTCTCGCTCCAGAATCGTTTTGAACACTTCGCCGACTGCGAACATGCCGACTGCGATGGTCAAAAACTCAAGTCCTTGATAAAGCTCCGGCATGCCGAAAGTAAAACGCTCGACGCCTGATACGCTGTCGATGCCTATCGTCGCCAGCAGCAGGCCGAACGCCGTCATCATCAGCGCCTTCACCATCGATTTGCCTGCCAGGCCACTGATCGCCAACAAGCCGAGCACCATCAAGGAAAAATATTCGGCAGGGCCGAACTTGATTGCAACAGCCGACAGCGGCTGAGCAAGAAATATGAGGCCGATGAGTGAAATAATGCCTGCAGCGAACGAGCCGATCGCCGAAATCGCGAGTGCAGCGCCCGCCCTGCCCTGCTTCGCCATTTGATAGCCATCGAGCGTAGTGACGACCGATGAGGACTCGCCTGGCGTATTTAGCAGGATCGAGGTAGTAGAGCCGCCATACATCGCCCCGTAATAAACCCCTGCAAGCAAAATGATCGAGCTGGTGGCTGCTTCCTCGGGTCCGAGTCCTCCGGTCATGGTAGCTGTAATGGGTATAAGGAGTGCAACACCGCTCATCGGGCCGATGCCAGGCAGCACGCCGACGACGGTGCCGATCAACACACCAAGGAAGACAAAAACAATGTTATGCCACTGCATTGCCGTAGCCAGCCCATGCCCCAAATAATCAATAGTGCTCATCGAGTGACCCCCTAGAAGATGCCAAGCCAAGCTGGGAAACCAGGCAGAGAGCCGTCCAGCAGGTTGACAAAAAGATAATAAACGCCATACGAGAAGCAAGAGGCAATGAGAACTGATTTCCACAGTTTACCTCTTTCCATCGTCTGAAAGCCGATCATTAGGAACAGAAACGTCGAAATGACAAAGCCAATGTCCTCCAGGAAGAAGGCATATAAGACGGCTGCGGTGAAAATAATGCCGAACCGTTTGTAGTCAAGGTTGGATTTGCGTTTTTGCTGCTGCTGTTTGCGGAATGTCTCGTAGATCAGCCTTGCGCTCATCAAGGACAGAAAGCCGCCCAGAAACATAGGGAAAATGTTCGCCCCAACATTACTGCCGTAGGAGCTGGCCGTAATGGATCTGCTGCCGATTATAAATGCGATTCCGATCGCACAGAAAACGATGCCTGCATAGCGGTCGAAAGAATGATTCACCTTAGTCACTCTCCTCTGTAAGCATTAGGGGAATTCTCCCCTAATGCTTCATTGTTTCTCTATTTTTGCATGCCAAGCGCCGTCAGCATTTCGTTAAGCTGCGCTTCCTGTTCTCCCAGGAATGCTTTGAAATCGTCCGCGTTTTTGTATTCGGTCTGCCAGTTGTTGGCCGTCATTTCGGATTTCCATTGCTCGGATTCAACCATCGCCTTCAGCGTTGCATCCCAGAAGGATTTAGCATCCGCACTCATCTCCTTCGGACCGAAAATGCCGCGCCAGATGAGAAACTCTGCGTCAATGCCCTGCTCCTTCAGCGTTGGCACATCCGCCAGACTGCCGCTGGTCAGTCGCTCCGGTGACTCAACCGCGAGAACCTTAATCTTGCCGGCCTTTACGTACTGGTCAAGCGAGGATGCATCCGTGCCCAGCACATCAGCGTTGCCGCCAAGCAGGGCGGTAATCGCTTCGCCGCCGCCGTCATAGGAAACGTACTTGACGCTCTTCGGATCAATTCCGTATTTGAATGCAGGCAGAATCGAGACCAGATGATCCATAGAGCCTGGCGCGGAACCGCCGGCTACCGTAAACTTCGATGGATCTGCCTTCATGTCGTCCAAGAGCGATCTAAGGTCGTTGTATTTGGAATCCGCGGCAACGGCGATGGCGCCGTAATCCTTCGTCAATTGCGCCAGCGGCGTCGTATCGTTGTAGCCGTAAGGCGAGTTTCCTTCCTTCTTCAAATGGTTGATCAGAATCGGAGGTGAGCTGACGAACAGCTTGTGGTTGTCCTTGACGTCTTTCGTAGCATACTCGGCCATAAATACAGCGCCGCCACCGCCCGGCTTGTTCTCGACAGTGATGGCCTTTTCGGTCGCTTTCGTTTCCGTCAGTACCTTCGTGATTGTGCGAGCTGTCATGTCCCATCCGCCGCCTGCGCCCGATGGCGCTACGAGCGTCAGCGATTTGCTCGGATAGTTCGAGGAACCGGAACCCGATTGGTTCGCTGCGCTGCCGCATGCAGCAAGGCTGATGGCGAGTACGACGATTGGAGCGGCTTTCCAAGTTTTTGTAAGTAATTTTTTCATTTATTAAGACCTCCCGCATGGCATTTATTTTGTATGCGCTTTCTTTGAAGCGCTTTCAGAATAACATCCGATCTATCAAATGAAAATGTTAAGGACATAAACGATAATAAAGCGATTGTGGTCATTTTGTTCATTTTGTTCACGGCAGTCATTTAAGATAGCGGTTACAAGTTGTGCTACAATAGGAGGAAAAATCGGAGGCAACCTGCATGCGGCTGCAAACGAAGCTCATTCTTATCATCTGTTCCCTGCTCGCTTTCGTCATTATTAGTTTGGGCGGCATTTTCTACGTTGTCATCACTACCCTGCTGGAGAAGCAAATCGGAGAGCAGGCGCTCAAGGTTGCGGAGACGCTTGCAGTCATGCCCGACATCCAGGGCGCCTTCGACGACCAGAACCCTGCGCTCGTCATCCAGCCTCTGGCCGAATCGGTTCGGCTCGAAACCGGCGCGCAATACATCGTCGTAGGGAATCGGGAGGGCGTACGGTACTCCCATCCGATTCCGGAACGAATTGGCGGAATCATGGTTGGCGGGGACAACGGACCCGTGCTTGAAGGAAAACCCATTATTTCGAGGGCTACCGGCTCAATGGGTCCTTCCCTGCGCGGCAAAGCTCCGATCTTTGACAAAAGCGGCGGCGTTATCGGCATCGTTTCCGTCGGATTCTTGACAGGCGATGTCAATTCCATCACCGATGAGTATCAAATTGAAGTGTTGCTCGTTTCCTTCGTCGCCCTTGTGGTAGGCACGATTGGGTCCATCCTCATTGCCCGCAGCGTAAGGCGGTCCATCCACGGCCTTGAGCCTAAAGAGATAGGCGAGCTTTATATGGAGAAACAGGCTATTCTGGAATCGATCCGAGAAGGCATCATCGCGATTAACCAAACCGGACGCATAACACTCGCCAACCGCTATGCGCACCGGCTTCTTGCCATACCCGAGCACGAGAGCATTATCGGCAAGCAGGTGGAGGAGATTATTCCGAATACAGGTCTGATGGATGTTGTTCGCTCCGGACTTTCCCAATCGGATCGGGAGATGCTGATGGGCGAGGAAGAGGTCATTGTGAATCGCGTACCGATCAAAGATTTTCGGAATCGGGTGAGCGGCGCCGTATCCAGCTTCCGCAGCAAATCCGAGCTGTACCGGCTTGCCGAGGAGCTGTCACAGGTCAAGCGGTTCGCCGATTCGCTCCGCGCCCAGACCCATGAGTTTTCCAACAAGCTGTACGTTATCTCGGGACTTATCCAGCTCGAGTCTTATCAGGAAGCCATCGACCTTATTTCAAGAGAAGCGAGCGTCCATCAAAGTCTCGTCCAATTCATTATGCGCGAAGTTCCCGACCCGGTAATCGCTGGGCTCCTCATTGGCAAATACAATCACGCCAAGGAGCTGAAGATCACCTTCCGTCTTGACGAGGAAAGCTCCTTCCGCGACATACCGCCTCATATGGACCGAAGTCTGCTCGTCACCATTATCGGCAATCTGATTGATAATGCGATGGAGGCGGTGCTTGCCCGCAGTGAGCTGGATGGGGACAACAAGCTTACCTCCTTGTTTCTGACCGATCTGGGCGATGATTTAATTATTGAATGCGAGGATAACGGTGTTGGCATACCTGAGGAATTCGGCGAGGCCATATTCAAGAAGGGCTTCTCCACCAAGCCAGGTGAACATCGGGGCATCGGGCTGTCGCTGGTTGAGCATGCCATTCATAAACTGAACGGCTACTTGACCTTCAGCCGCAGCCCGCAGGGAGGTACGATTTTTACGGTAGCCATACCAAAGCATGCAGATTTAAGCCAGAAGGAGCAATCGAAATGATGACGGAGACGCCAACTATTGAAGTGCTGATTGTGGAGGACGATGTCAAAATCGCTGAAATCAACAGACGCTTTGTGGAACAAATCGAAGGTTTTCATGTCGTCGGCATTGCTACTGACGAAACACAAGCCCGGACACAACTGGAAGTGTTAAATCCCCAGCTCGTGCTGCTCGACATCTACTTTCCCGATACGAGCGGATTAAGCATGCTGCACTACATCCGTCAGCATTATCGGGATACGGACGTCATTATGATTACCGCCGCCAGAGAAAGCGAAGCGGTGCGTGAAGCGATCCGCGGCGGTGCATTCGATTATATTATGAAACCGCTCATCTTTAACCGCCTTAGGGAAACGCTCCTTCGCTATGTTGCATTTCAGGCAGAGCTGCACCGTTTAGCGCATTCGCAAACCGTGAACCAGAACGATATCGACCGCGTGCTTGCCGGTTCGAGCAAGACGGAAATTGCGGCCGATTCAACGCTGCTGCCCAAAGGAATCGATAGGCTCACGCTGGAGAAGGTCGTACAAGCGCTCACCTCCGAGAGTAAGGGCTTATCGGCTGAGCAGGTTGCGAAGCTGATCGGCACGAGTCGCTCGACGAGCAGGCGGTATTTGGAGCACCTTGTCGGACTAGGCAACGTCTATCCCGATCTCTCCTACGGTGTCGTCGGCCGGCCGGAGCGTGTCTACCGATTGAAGAAATAGAAACGTAGAAAGTGAAAGCCCCTCAACTGAATGGTCAAGCCCCAAGGTATGCGCATCCCACAGCAGGGACTTGCCTTATAGCCCCAAGCATGGATTGGTAGTGTTTGAATAAAAAAATGACCGTGCGTTTTCCTCGCACGGTCATTTTAAAATTGCACTTTCTGTTCACTTTTAGCGGGCGATTACGGGTTCGTCGACCAAAGTCCGGCATGCTTCAATACAACTCGAGGATGAAGTTTCAACTGCGCGACGATTAAGTCCGCCAAGTCTTCCGGCTGCATGACTTTCTCAGGGTTGCCGTCCGTCAGCTTGAGTTCCAATGCCATATCGGTTGCGACCGTGCTCGGAGTCAACGTGGTTACTCGAATGTTTTTCTTTCGAACCTCAAGCATTAAGGACTCGCTTAACCCGATAACAGCGGCTTTGGATGCGGTATACGCGCTCGTGAGCGGAGCCCCTCTTTGGCCAGCCGTGGACGCAATATTAACAATATCGCCCGTATTGCGCTCCATCATTTCCGGCAATACCGCGCGGGTGGTGTAATACACGCCTTTAACGTTGACGTCGATAATGTTCGTCCATTCTTCGGGCGTTAACTCCATAAAGCCGCCGAATTTGCTAATTCCGGCATTGTTGACGAGAATGTCAATTGCACCCAGTTCCCCCCGAATGGACTCGACCGCCGCAGTAATGGAAGCAAGATCCGCCACGTCGGCTGTTGAAATGGCTATCTTCACGCCATACGGCTTGAGTTCTTCCGCTACCTTCTGCAAGTTTTCAAGCGAACGTCCTACAAGACCGACGTGAATGCCCTCTTGAGCAAACGCTATGGCTGTTGCACGCCCGATACCGCGTCCCGATCCAGTAATTAATGCGACTTTCCCCGCTATTGATTGCATTTTTTTTCACTCCTCTAATCTCGCTATGTATAGCATGATACAACATTGTTTTAGCGCAAACAAGAATCAGACCAGAATCGATATTCGTCGTGTTGTTGTTTACTACACTAGCTATAAGGATTGAACCAAAAAGAGCAAAGATCAAGCAAGCAACGGTTAGCAAATTAGTCTGTTCCTTGGCGTTACTGCAGCCTCCGCGGCCAACATCAAAAGGACGACGCAGAGTTCAGCCTCTGCGTCGTCCTTTTTTCATTAATGTCTATCGCTTTAAGAACGACTACTCTAGCATTACTTCATCCACATAAACGGTGCCAGCTCCGCTTGTCGAATAAATTTCAATTCCCATTGCTTTGACCAACGTCTTGTCTATTGGAACCATGCCAGTATAATCATTTCCGTTCAGGTTAAGCGTAAGCCACTGGTAGTCGGTGCCCAGCGTCCATTCATCGGAGTTCGCCCAGGTCCAGCCGGAACCGCTCTTAATGAACAATTTTGCTTTAGCAGACCCTGCGGAAAGACGTACGCGCATTTTCAGCGTATTGCCGCCGCTCAAATCTTTGTCGCCGATATAGTTGAGGTCTGAGCTATTACCCGGTGTATTGTCGAACGGATAATCAGCCTGCAATACGCCAATCGTGTTGTCTGAAGGATCCGACGACTGGATTAAGCTCGTTGCGTTTAACGTGTTTCCGCCAAATACCCAGCCCTGCGCGTCGCTATTGAACCCGAACAATTCGCCAGTCGCTATTGGTCCGCCAACACTTCCTACCGGTACAGTACCCGCCGATGGATCGTTGATAGCGCTGATGTCGTCAAAGTACAAGGAGCCGCTTTGCTCAGCGTTATCGACAGCGTTCACGTAGATAGACATGCTTTGAACATTCTTAAGTCCAAGCTGTGTAATTTTCTTACCGGCGTTAGACGTGTCCCATGGTGCAACGGCGAATTCCCTGAACGGAATGCTGACCCATCCCGGCGTCGTCGAGGCCAAAGAAGGATAGACTTCGAAAGAAACGCCATTCACGTTAAGCTGAATAACTAATTTTTGATTGGAGCCGTCCGGTGTGAGATAGAGCTTCAAAGCGTTGTTGCCGGACCAGTCCACGCCCAAATTCTTCGTAATGCCCGCATAACCGTTGCTGCCGAGAGTGTAGTCGAATTTCATCGCGTAACTGCCGCCGCTTTTGTTGGCATTCGACAACGATACGGACGTAGCATCGCCGCCGGCGTGAACAAATTTGGAACCCAGTGCGGTGTCGCTGCCCATATATCCTTCAAAATCGTCAACTACGTTCGGATTGGAAGCTTCATCTGCATAAGTGCTGTAAAGCCCAATGTTATCCATATAAACCGGGAAGCTGCCGCTGGAGCTGTCGAGCCCGCTGCCCACGATGGAAATGGCGATATCGTCAGCAGTCGCGCGTTTGCCCGCATCGGTCAAATCGATGGTCGGAGTAAAATGAACATATTCTACACCATCAATCGTTACCTTAGGTAAATCCGCAAAAGAAGTTGTTGTCGAATCCATTCCGTACTTCGTATCCCAATCCTGAGGCAACTGAACGACTGCCCGAAGGGTAGCGTCAGTGCTAGAAGCTGCCGATACCGGCACCCAAGCATCCAGCTTAATGCGCATGACGCCCGATAAAGTGTCGCTGCCTACTACCGTCTTGGCGTTCTGCAGCTCCAGCTTCATCTCTTGCCATGTGTCGGTATTCGTTACACCGCTAACGCTCAGATTCAACGCACCGCTGCCGTTAAAAGCAGCTTGTGAAATGGAGTCCACCGTCGCCTGGTAACCGCCGTTGTTTTGAACGCCCGAGATGTCATTATCGAACGTATACGTCGCGATCGGCACCTCGCTGATCTTAACGAAAACCGTATTCGTCTGCGATTGGAGGACGCTATGGTTAGCGTCATACACTTTAACGGTGATCGTCGTCGACTTGCCGTTCAATTGGGCGGCTGGGGACCAGTCCGCCATATAAAAGCCCGAATCCGCGTCCAAGGTCATCGGGATTTCGGTGGCGGATTCTCCGATCGTGTACACGACACTAGCCGGAGTCTCGTTCAAGACTCGCGCACGGATCGTCGTTGTATTGTTGCTGATCGTTTCTTGGTCCGTGGGAGATGCAATATGCATGAACGGTTGCTCAGCTTCCGTCGTAACGGTGCGGTCGTATGCGCCGGTTACGCCTTCGCTGAACAACGTGTACGGATCATTGTAGAAAGATTTAAAATCGGCCATCATTTGATGCTCTTGCGACGTTCCTGTCGGATAAGGCACGTATGAGCTCGAGCTTGGCGTAAAGTCCGCCCATGTCAGCATGAACGCCATTTTCCTCGCGTCCGGATCCGCTTGCAGCGCTTTGATCATGTCCGTGAAAAAGGTCGGTCGGTCGTTGCCGCTAACCAGCATGTTTTGGTACCCGAATTCGGTAAGCGCCGCTACTTTGTGCTTCTGATCCGCAATTTGGGAGACGGTCTTCGCATCCGCGGCCAAGCCGGTAAAGTAGCCGTCGCCATTCCCCGTATTGTAATAACTGTCAAAGCCCAGAATATCTACGTAATCGTCACCAGGGTACGTAGACAGATACTGATCCTTGTTGCTGCCGAAGCCGCCGCCCGGCGAGTAAGCATACAGGAAGTTGTGAACGCCTTTCTTGTCGCGTAAGTATTCAACGGTGTAACGGTACAATTCTTTGTATTGATCCGTCGTCGTAAACGCGGCTCCCCACCAGAACCAGCTGCCGCTCATTTCGTGGAACGGACGGTAGATGACCGGAATCGAATTTCCGTTGTCATCCTTCAGATGAATCGCGAAATCGGCGATATTGTCGAGGAACGCGTTAAAATCCGCATTTTTGTCTCCACCCGGCAAAATGTGGGATACGACCGAACCTTTCAAATCATAGAAATCACCGCCAGTCACGAAGTTAGGCATATGTGAGCTCAGCGTTAGAATGCCGCCATAGTTGTAGGCTTGTTTCATTTCACTGATCAAATTGTCGCGGCTGGAAGTGAAATCTCCCATTACGCCTGGTTTTTCTTTACCTTCCAAGCTTAGCGTATCCCAACCAAATACGGCTGGATGTTCGCCGACGTCATTGTAAACGTCGGATTGCGTTCCATCGTGTACCGTGATGGATTGTCCTTCATCCGTCGCATGCTGCTGCCCGAAAAGGATGTTGTTGCCGCGGATGCCCTCCAAATAATCGAACAAGGATTTTGACGCTCCGGTCGCTTGCGCATCCACAAAATTTTTGCTAGCGGTATCGGGCCCATTGTTCGTTCCTGAATGGGATCCCGACGTTGAGGAAGAAGCGTTCGAAATGATGCCGTTCACGATAACGGCAGTTCCTAAATCAATTGATTTGCCATTAACCGTAACGCCCGAAGCGTTAATATTGACTTTATTCATACTTCCTTGCCCTGTAATGGTCGAACCGGTTGCCGTGCCGGCGATGTTCAATCCGTTGATCGTAGCCCCACCGCTAATATCCAAGCTAGACGGCTGATTGAGATCCACCGAATCGGTAGTTGTGCCGATGGAGAAATCCAATTTCGCCGAGCTATTTACAGAGACATGGGAAAGGTGAGTATAGCCGGAAATTTGAACATGCACTTGCCCTTCTTTTCGGTTTACGACGACTTCGCCAAGCGTGGAGTTGTTGAGAACGATCGTGTTAGCCCCACCACCCTCGATAAAAGTGGTGCCTGTAACGGAGACGCCATCAAGCGTCACTTCTCCGTCGCCAATGCCGGCTGTCAAATACAAGTTCCCGTTAACCGTTGCGTTTTTCAGTACGACACCTTTGTTATTCACGACGACGTTGCCACTAACGGTTCCACCATCGAAGGAACCAGCATTGGTGTAATAACCGGCGACCAAATTATTGATAAGAGTAACCGCTTCCGCACGCGTAATCGGTGTGGTTGGCCGCAGCGTGCCATCTTGATAGCCGTTCAACACGCCGGACAACGCGTTTACCGCATCCTTAGCGTAAGCCTGAATCTTCGAGCTGTCGTTGAATTTCCCTGACGCGCTCGAACCGGCCTGCAATTCGAAAAGTCTTGCCAGCATCGTGATCGCGTCTTCAATGGTAATATTCGTGTCCGCTTCCGCCTTGTTGCCCGGGAAGCCTTGATAAATGCCCGCCTGGCGTGCAAACGAAAGTTGATCGGCATACCAGCTGCTAGTGTTTACGTCCGAAAAAGCTTCATCCGATTTGACATAAAAACCGAAAACGCGATTCAAAATCGTAACAAACTCAGCCCGAGAAATATTTTGATTCGGATAAAACATACCGTTCGGGTATCCGCCAAGCACGCCGTTGGCAGCCCATTTTTCAACGCTAGACTGCGCCCAATGCCCCGAAATATCGCTTAGTGCTTCTGATGGCAGCCTCGATTGCACAGGTCCCGAATCAGCAGCAAACACAGATGCACCTGGAGACACCGCAATCGCTGTCGACAGCAAGCCGACTAGCCATTTTTGTTTCTTCCTCATAATAATCCTCCCTCTTAAGATGAAGAGATATGAAACCCGCTTACGACAATGCAAACAAAGTACTCTCCGATTCTGTTATCGTTTTTTCAAAAATAACAAAGATAACAAAATTGAAATAAATGTAATGTAAGCGCTTAACATTTATTAGTATACGCCTCTTTATGTGGCGAAAATAGCGTTTTAAATGGGGATTTATTGTCTTTAATTATCCTAACTTTTTTAAATTAGGCTAACAAACAATCAACAGCTGTTCAGCCTGCCGTCGATCTATCCTCAACTTGACTCAGGATACAGGCCACCCATCCAATCGAAGAAATTTTGGTCAAACTGCTTCGTCAGTACATAGAGCAGACTTGATTCTAGTCAGGATTTTCTAATAACACAAAAGAGCCGTCACTCGTGGTGACAGCTCTTATAACAAAGCTAAGTCGATATCTGATCGACAATCTCAATTACTATTGTTTATGTCACTGGAACCTGATGGTATGGATTCGCGTCACATTTGAGTGTTTCGGAATGCACCCACAGCTTTAAAAAAAGTATTCACATGACTCCTTACTATTATTTAATTAGTTACCGTATTAAAAAAGCTGCGAACTCTTACAAACTACTGAATATTCGATAACCGAAATTGCCCAAAGAGTTGGCTTTAAACATGTCAATCAATCGTGCCAATATTCGCCCATGTCACCCATTTTGTCACCCCTTGTTTATCAACATTTTAATACATCTATTTGCCTAAAAACTTAATTTGGTAATGAAACCTTCAGATGGATAATCTATACTAGCATAATCAGGAAAGAATTTTATATCTCCATTCGTATCAATAATACCTAGCTGTTCCTTATAAACTACACAAACATAACCATTCCAGAACTTAGATACAAAATCGAATTCAGAATTTATAGCGTATTCCCCATTAATATCGATAAAACCCCATTTATCTTTTTCTCTTACTGGAGCTAAACCATGAAGAAATCATTAGCCTCTTGATACTTATTCGATATTACAATTTTCCCTTCGGAGTCAAAAAAAAATATTTGGGTTCAACAATTATATTACCTAATTTATTTATAATGCCGTTTTTTGAATCCTTAGTTACAGCTGCATAGCCATTTACAAAGAAACTAGGGAGTCCCACTGAGCTTCAATTACAATCTCTGGTTTTTTTCGGAAGAATAACTCCTCCATTTTCTACGTCTTCTTTTGTAAGTGAGTCAAAATAGAGCATCCCCGAGACCTCTTCGCCGACTAAAGCCATATCAAATGGAAATATTGAGTACACTTTATTTGCTAACTCAGAAACCGTCTTTTCAAGCTCAATGAGGAAAGAATTATTCTGTGGAATTAGAGGGTATTGGACTAAATACTCTCTTTCTAACATTCCAGTTGGGATACAAAAATCCAACCAGTCCAAACCTTCTCTAACAGTAAGGGATAGGCAGCCAAGATATCCCACGGACCAACTAAAAGGTGATTTGACCACAACGCATGTATACATTTCGATAAAACTTCATTAGATAGCTTCTTTTGAAACTCAATTGCTAATTCGAAATAGCTGCCATTCCAATCATTAACACCAAAAGTATCCATTCAATAGCTCCTGACGTAAAGACTTGATGACATTATTTTACCATGCAAACCTACCCTTTACTTCAACAAAGGCTGCAGCAGATCCTCCGATCTGCTGCAGCCTATTGATTGAACTATAGTTCCCCTCCCTTAACCTTTTATTGAGTACGCTTTTTCATATCTGTGGCTTTCGGTTCTACAAACCAGCTCATGAGAAAATTATTGACAGTGAGCATAATACTCCTACAAATATCAAAAACCCACCGAAAGCTGCATAATTTATCCGAACAATGATAAACATAATGCTTGCCGTTGTTGAGCATAAAGGAGGTGCAAACATGACCAATAAGCAAAACGGGGTATCCAAAGCGGATGTGCAGAGTACGAA
>NZ_JBFRCT010000018.1:0-61015 GCF_052113225.1 Paenibacillus sp. YAF4_2 | reverse complement strand
GAATAAGCTAACGCTTACGTTTGGTGGCGATGGCGGAGGGGAACCACGCGTTCCCATACCGAACACGACCGTTAAGCCCTCCAGCGCCAATGGTACTTGGACCGCAGGGTCCTGGGAGAGTAGGACGTCGCCAAGCAATAAAGAGCCTGTCGCATTTATGCGGCAGGCTTTTTGTTTTTTTCTTTTTTCTTTCATTGCTCAATCTTCGTTAGCTGTGCCATAATGTGTATATTTACAGACCAATTCGAGAGGAGCACGGTGATGACGAAAGAGATACGCTTGCTTACGATGGATCAGTATGAGGATATGATGGAACTGAGTCAATTTGCTTTTCAGTATGAGGTTCCGCCTGCTAAGCATGCAGAGGCAAGGGATCGTTTTGAGCATGAGGAAGCAGAACGTTGGGGCATTTACATGGATGGTAAGCTTGCTGCGCAGCTTGGACTGCTTGATTTTCATACCTATATTGGGGGTAAGCGTTTTGCGATGAGCGGTGTGGCTGGTGTGTCTACATGGCCTGAGTTCAGACGTCAGGGACTGGTCGCGGATCTTCTCCATCATTCTCTTGTGCAGATGAAGGAGAAGGGGCAAATGTTATCTTTTCTCCATCCTTTTTCGGTAGGCTTTTATCGCAAGTTTGGATGGGAGCTCTATACAGATCTGAAGACTTATAAAATAGATACAGGCTTAATGCCTCCTAGAACATCTTATAACGGAACGATTAAAAGAGTTGCAGTCGATTATGAATTATTGAATCCGATCTATCAGGTTTATGCAAAAAGAATTAATGGTGCCCTCGATCGGTCTGAGGCATGGTGGAATTACCGAATTAAGTCGAGTAAGAAGGGACAAACTGTCGTTTACTTCGATACAGCAGGTGTGCCGCAAGGTTATGTCATTTATGTGGTGAAGAATAGGGAGCTGCTCGTACATGAGTTTATTGATCTGACGGAAGAAGCACGTCTTGCTTTGTGGACTTTCCTCTCCCAGCATGATTCGATGATTGATCAGTTGGAAATAAAGGTAGCTGCTGATGATGGACAAGCTTATTTGCTTGCTAATCCAAGAATCAAGCAGGAGATCATGCCTTACTTTATGGCGCGAATCGTAGATGCGGAAGCTTTCCTTAGAGAATATCCATTTGAAGCAAGTGGAGAAGAAACCTCCATCGTGCTTGATATTCAGGATGAGCATGCGCCGTGGAATGAAGGGATTTATCAGGTTTCGATTGATTCAGATGGGAAGGCGCATGTACAACGCTTATCGGGAGAGAATAATCAGGAAACGATTCAGACAGGAATTGGAGCATTAGCTGCCATGCTGACAAGTTATAAGCGTCCGACAGAGCTGCTTCGTTATGGACAAATTCATGGCCACCGCCATTTTGTAGAGCAATTGGAGAGACGAATTCCGGTTCGTACGACGTTTCTACCTGACTTTTTCTAGAGCATATATTGTCGGATTACCTATTGCTGGTTATTAAAAGGCTTACTTTCCTTCTTAAGGGAACCGTTCCACCTATAAACCTAACATCCTTGACAGCCCCTACCCCCTCTGATAATATTGCAATAATATGCGTGAGAGGTATCAAAATTAAGGGAGGAACTTACTCGTGTGGGAAACGAAATTCGCCAAAGAAGGCCTGACATTCGATGATGTACTGCTCGTACCGCGGAAATCAGTTGTATTGCCTCGTGAATCGGACGTATCTACAAAACTTAGCGAAGGCATCAAATTAAATATTCCGCTGCTAAGCGCAGGAATGGACACTGTTACGGAGTCGGCTTTGGCGATTGCTATAGCTCGTGAGGGCGGTGTCGGCATTATTCATAAAAATATGTCGGTAGCGCAACAAGCAGAAGAAGTTGATCGTGTTAAACGTTCCGAGAGCGGCGTTATTACTAATCCATTCTCGTTGACGCCTGACCATCATGTATATGATGCGGAAGAGCTGATGGGCAAATACCGTATTTCCGGTGTGCCGATCGTTGACAGCGAACAAAAACTGGTTGGTATTTTGACAAACCGTGACCTACGCTTTGTTCATGATTATTCGATAAAAATCAATGAAGTGATGACTCGTACGGATCTTGTAACGGCACCTGTCGGAACGACTTTGCAAGAAGCAGAAGGTCTTCTTCAAAAGCATAAGATCGAGAAGCTTCCACTCGTTGATGAAAATAACATCCTTAAAGGTCTTATTACCATTAAAGATATTGAAAAAGCAATTCAATTCCCTAATGCGGCGAAAGACAAGCATGGTCGTCTGCTTTGTGGAGCTGCAGTAGGTATCGGCAAAGACACAGCTGATCGTGCAGATGCACTCGTACAAGCGGGTATCGACGTACTGGTCGTTGACTCGGCGCATGGTCATCATATTAATATTCTTGATGCGGTTCGCAAGTTGCGTGCTAAGTATCCGGATCTTACGATTATCGCGGGTAACGTGGCAACAGGTGAAGCAACTCGTGATTTGATTGAAGCAGGAGCATCCGTTGTTAAAGTCGGTATCGGTCCTGGTTCGATCTGTACGACACGTGTTATCGCTGGTATTGGTGTACCACAAATTACGGCTATCTACGATTGTGCTACTGTAGCTCGTGAGTACAATGTACCGGTTATTGCAGACGGTGGCATTAAGTATTCCGGCGACATTACGAAAGCAATCGCTGCAGGAGCAAGCGCGATTATGATCGGCAGCTTGTTCGCTGGTACAGCTGAAAGCCCAGGTGAAACAGAAATCTTCCAAGGCCGTAGCTTTAAAGTATACCGTGGTATGGGCTCGCTTGGCGCTATGAAAGAGGGCAGTAAAGACCGTTACTTCCAAGAGAACGAAAGCAAGCTTGTTCCAGAAGGTATCGAAGGACGTGTTCCTTTCAAAGGTCCTCTTGCTGACACGGTTCATCAGCTGCTTGGTGGTCTGCGTTCGGGTATGGGTTATTGCGGTACAAAAAATCTTGATGAACTGCGTAATGATACGCAATTTATCCGGATTACAGGCTCTGGTCTTCGTGAGAGCCATCCGCATGATGTTCAAATTACGAAAGAAGCTCCAAACTACTCGCTGTAATGACCCGTTTAACGGGAAACGGCAGGCAAGAGACCAAAGTCTCTTGCCTGTTTTTTTTATCGAAGGTATCGATGGATGTCTTCTAAATAGATAAGAATTTTCTAATTTCGACTATAAATGCTGCTTAGTTATTCGCTTAAAACGTTGATCTGTCGCCAGAGATGGCAAAGCCGACTCTATTTGTACCAGAATGTAGATTCACCCTGCATCGGTTTAACTCTACCTCCCCCTGTGTTACAATGAAATTCAAATGACTTAGGGATGAAAAGGGGAGAAAACGTTGAAAGTATTGCCGGTAAGACTACGGTCGGTAGTAGTAGCTTTTGGAGCAGTTTTGGTAGCATTATCGTTAGGAACGTCCTCGGTAAATGCAGCGGGTACGCCGGGCGGCGAATGGGTGGAAAACTCCCTTGGCCTTGAGTTAAGTTCAGGCATCTTGATCGACGCAGACACAGGCCAGGTTGTATATGAAGTTAATGCGGACGAGCCTCGTCCACCTGCAAGTATGACAAAATTGATGACTGAGTATATTGTTCTGGAACAAATTAAGAATAAGTCACTTTCGTGGGATGAAATGATCACCGTTAGTGAAGAAGCAGCAAGTACGCCAAAAGACGGCTCGCAGGTATATCTTGCACAAGGTGAGCAATATAAGGTGAAAGATCTTTATATGGCTATGGCAGTAGGCTCAGCGAACGATGCTACGATTGCCTTGGCTTCCGCAATTGGCGGCAGCGAGCAAGGTTTTGTAGAGAAAATGAATGAAATGGCTCAAAAACTCGGACTTACTTCCGCTCATTATACAAGTGCAACAGGTCTGGCTGACACAACAGTGATTTCGGCGAGAGATCAGGCAAAACTGGCTCAAACGATTATCAAGGATGATCCGGAGTTTCTGGAGTATGCTTCTACGACAGAATACCAGTTCCGTCCTCGTGATGATAAACCAATCGTTAATATAAACTGGATGCTTGCTTCTAACAAGAGCAACACTTATCTGAAAGCTTTTGCTTATGACGGCGTTGATGGTATGAAAACAGGCTATATTAAGGCTGCTGGCTATACGTTTACAGGAACAGTTAAACGCGGTGACCAGCGTTATATCAGTGTAGTTATGAATACAAAGTCGAAAGAAGCACGTTTTAACGAGACGGCGAAGATGTACAACTACGCTTTCAACTCTCTGGAGAAGAAAACAATTATTGCAGCGAAATCTGTGGTAGAAAAAGCAGAATCGGTTAAGATTAAAAAAGGTGTAAAAAAATCGGTTCCGGTTATTACAGAATCGGACATTTCGCTTATTGTGAAAAAAGGAACTGAGCCAAAGATCGAGCTTGCTGGCTTTGAACTTAAGAAACCGGAAGAGCTTGTTGCTCCAATTAAAGCCGGTCAAGTTGTAGGTACTGCAACGTACAAATATACCGATGACCAGGGCAAAGCACTCGAGAAAACAGTCAATTTGATCGCCAGCAAAGATGTGAAGAAGGCAGGCTGGTTTAGCCTGATGTTCCGCGGAATCGGTGGCTTCTTCTCTGGTTTGTTTAACGGTATTGTTGATTTGTTCTAAACTCGCATCAGACTTGCTCTAATCTGTGGAACAGGCGGTAAATCAAGGGTTGTCGATTAATGGCCCATCCTGTAAAATTAATGGTTAGAGTAAGCGGCTATGCTTCAACTAAATAAGCGATTAAGCGCAAATACCCCATAGAGGGCTGCGCTCCATTTTAAGGAGGATTTCTAGCATGGAAACAGGAACTTCGCGCGTAAAACGTGGTATGGCAGAAATGCAAAAGGGCGGCGTAATCATGGACGTTATGAACGCCGAGCAAGCTAAAATTGCGGAAGCAGCAGGTGCTACGGCAGTAATGGCACTGGAACGTGTACCTTCCGACATTCGTGCAGCAGGCGGGGTTGCCCGTATGGCTGACCCTACAATCGTAGAACAAGTTATGAAAGTCGTTTCCATTCCGGTTATGGCGAAAGCTCGTATTGGTCATATTGTAGAAGCACGTGTTCTTGAATCGATGGGTGTTGACTACATTGACGAGAGCGAAGTACTGACTCCTGCTGATGAAGTGTTCCATATCAGCAAGAATGATTACACTGTTCCTTTCGTTTGTGGCGCTAAAGACTTGGGAGAAGCTCTTCGTCGTATTCAAGAAGGCGCAGCTATGCTTCGTACTAAAGGCGAGCCAGGAACAGGCAACATCGTTGAAGCTGTTCGTCACCTTCGTCTGATCAATGGCCAAATCCGCAAAGTGCAAAACTTGTCGAAAGATGAGCTGTACCATGAAGCAAAAGTACTCGGCGTTCCTTATGAGCTGCTTCTTCAAGTTGCAGAGAACGGTAAACTTCCAGTTGTTAACTTTGCAGCAGGCGGCGTTGCGACTCCATCTGATGCAGCACTGATGATGGAACTAGGCGCAGACGGTGTATTCGTTGGTTCCGGTATCTTCAAATCGGACAGCCCTGAGAAATTCGCTCGTGCAATCGTAGAAGCAACAACGCATTACAAAGATTACAAGCTGATTGCTGAAGTATCCAAAAACTTGGGTACTCCAATGAAAGGTATTGAAATCTCGAAGCTGAATGCTAGTGAGCGGATGCAAGACCGCGGTCTGTAAGAAGCGGCATATATAGAAAGGCGTGTAGGCGATGAAAATAGGTGTACTTGCGCTTCAAGGCGCAGTAGCAGAGCATATACGCAGTTTGGAGGCGGCGGGCGCGGAAGCGGTCGCCGTTAAACGAATCGAAGAGCTTGAAGAGCTGGACGGTATCGTTATTCCAGGCGGCGAAAGCACAACAATCGGCAAACTGATTCGCAAATATGGTTTCCTTGAGGCTCTCAAAGAGTTCTCCAAGCAAGGTAAGCCACTCTTTGGAACATGTGCGGGTCTTATTGTTTTGGCGAATAAGATTGATGGTCAAGATGATGCGCATTTGCAATTGATGGATATGGTAGTTGCCCGCAATGCGTTTGGCCGTCAGCGCGAAAGCTTCGAGACGGATCTTCCGATCAAAGGAATTGAAGAAGCGATCCGTGCAGTGTTTATCCGTGCTCCCCTCATTAAAGAAGTTGGCAGTAATGTAGAGGTATTGTCCGTGTACAACGATGAGATTGTGGCAGCAAGACAAGGGCATCTGCTCGCTTGTTCCTTCCATCCAGAGCTGACGGATGATTATCGCTTGCATGCGTATTTTGTCGACATGGTGAAAGAAGCGGCTGAATCAATTACGAAGTAATTGTACTTCGGAAGCATAAGAGAGGGGTCTACTTTCGTGTTGGACGTGAAATGGCTACGTAATGAATATGAGCAGGTGGAGAAGGCGCTGATCAATCGCAGAGCCTCGCTCGACCTTATTTCCGCTTTTCCAGAGCTTGACGTGAAACGTCGTGACTTGCTCGTGGAGACGGATACTTTGAAAAACCGCCGTAATACAGTATCGCAGGAAGTTGCGAAGCTGAAGAAATCAGGCGGAGATGCCGAAGCGCTGATCGTAGAGATGCGTGAAGTCGGCGATCGGATCAAAGAGCTTGATGAGGAAATCCGTGTCGTTGAAGCACAAGTGGAAGAGCTTATGCTGTCGGTTCCGAACCTGCCTCATGAAACGGTTCCGGTAGGCGCTTCGGAAGAAGATAATGTCGAGATTCGCCGTCATGGCGAACAGACAGTGCTTGGCTTTGAGCCTAAAGCACACTGGGACCTCGCACAAGAGCTTGGGATCCTCGACTTTGAGCGTGCAGGTAAAGTAACAGGCTCACGCTTTACGTTCTACCGCGGCCTAGGTGCGCGACTGGAGCGTGCTCTGATCAGCTTCATGATGGACTTGCACAGCGACCAGCACGGCTATGAAGAGGTGCTGCCGCCTTATCTCGTTAATCGTGACAGCTTGGTTGGTACAGGTCAGCTGCCGAAATTTGAAGAGGATCTGTTCAAAATCAGCGACTCTGACTATTTCTTGATTCCAACAGCAGAAGTTCCGGTAACGAACCTTTATCGTGAAGAAATTCTGTCTGTGGATGAGCTGCCGAAATATTTCGTAGCTTACAGCTCGTGCTTCCGTTCAGAGGCAGGTGCTGCTGGCCGTGATACACGTGGTCTTATCCGTCAGCATCAGTTCAACAAGGTCGAGCTGATTAAACTGGCGAAACCAGAAGAGTCGTATGATGAGTTGGAGAAAATGACAGCTAATGCAGAGAAAGTACTGCAGCTGCTTGGCCTTCCTTATCGTGTGCTAGCGCTCTGTACAGGCGATATGGGCTTTACAGCGGCTAAAACGTACGACCTTGAAGTATGGCTGCCTAGCGCAGGTACATACCGTGAGATCTCGTCCTGCTCGAACGTAGAGGACTTCCAGGCGCGCCGCGCAGGCATCCGCTTCCGTCGTGATGCGAAGAGCAAGCCTGAGTTTGTGCATACCCTCAATGGCTCGGGGCTGGCTGTAGGCCGTACCTTTGCAGCGATCCTCGAGAACTACCAGCAAGAGGATGGAACCATTATTGTTCCTGAAGTGCTTCGTCCTTACATGGGTGGATTGGAC
This sequence comes from Paenibacillus sp. YAF4_2, assembly GCF_052113225.1. NCBI lineage: Bacteria > Bacillati > Bacillota > Bacilli > Caryophanales > Paenibacillaceae > Paenibacillus > Paenibacillus sp. YAF4_2. The sequence goes on along the minus strand of NZ_JBFRCT010000018.1, from coordinate 53,403 downwards.
AAAATTAGTCCGCGTGCTTAAATAAATTTGCTACAGGTCAAAAATTCAGTTGCTTCTCGTTTTTGGCCTGTGGTACAATAAGCTTTGTCAGTTCTTAATACGGAGAGGTACCGAAGCGGTCATAACGGGGCAGTCTTGAAAACTGTTAGGGTGCAAGCCCACGTGGGTTCGAGTCCCACCCTCTCCGCCAGTTTTATATTAAGCATACATACTTACGTCCGAGACTTGGTCTCGGGCGTTTTTTGTTATTCTGGGGAAAATAAATTAACTTCTAGTTGTATACCTGTGCACAAACCAATCGAACTCCTTATACACAAAATTGTGAATAAAGTGGGTAATATGTGGATAAGTCTGTGGATAAGTTGGATAGAAAGTTATCGCATAATTCGATTCGCAATTTCGCATCTTATAAGTTGTGGAGGTGCTTTTATAAATGGCTAATGAAGAGCTTCAAATTGATCAAAATCAGCTTGTTGCTGCATGGCAGCGAACCTTGCCTGATTGGATTAAAGATGCGGATAATTGCGAAGTATTCCCCGATGAGGCTGATCCAAAGGCTCTGCGCGTAACGATTAGTACAGCAGGGCATCAATCTTATGCCTTCGACTTCAAGGTTTGTTATGTGGATAGCCGTGAAGTGAAGGTTGAAATTATTGATGTGGATAAAAATAATGTATCAATTGATGAGCGGACAGATCCGATGCAGCAGCTTATTCAGGATTACACCCGTCACCTGCATGAATGTGCGCAAGCACTTCAGCAGCTGACACATGCATAGGAGGAACGATCGATGACGAAAGCAAAAGGATCACTTGATAAAAATTTATCCAATGTGATTGATGATTTGGCGCAAACGCCAGTCAACAGTCATCAAGCGCAGCAATTGCAGCAGGATGTTAATGACAGACGCCATCAGGACGCGTTAAATCATGATCAGCCGACAGATTTGACGCATCAACGCAGCAGCAGCTAACCTTTGTTAAAGGAGGCATACAGCTATGAGTAAACCGGATTCCTATTCTGTCCCTGAAGCACAAGAAAACGGAGGCAGACAGCGTCGAAGCCGCGGTCAACAGCAAGAGCCCCTGTCAGGCTCCAAGAAGGTAAAGCAAAGAAATCATGTATCGCATAATAATCCTGAAGGGTAATGATATAACAATGAAATCCCGTTTCAGCGTGCTGGAACGGGATTTTGTTGCAATTATCTTCTAAATGGGCGGGTGATGTTATAGAATGAGTATATTGTTCAAAAGGGGGACGAACCTGTTATGAAAAGCGTACAACGATTAGTTATGCTTGGACTCATTGCTGTTCTACTAGTTATCGCAGGCTGCAGCTCAGGCAGCACACCGCCGAAGCAAGCACTTCAAGATGCGATGAAAAATATGGTAAATTTAAACAGTTACTCCACGCAAATGTCTCTTGGTATTGATAACCTTGAATTACCTGCAGGAGCTTCGCAAAATGGTATGGATGTAACCTCGGTTGTATTAGGTATGCTGAAGGGCGCAAAGCTGGATATTAAGGCTGTCTATGCAAAAGAGCCTCAGCGTACTGATATGGAGCTGAACCTCCAATTATCTGGGACAACCATTACCATTCCGATGATTCTAACGGCGGAGAAGCTTTATATGAAGCTGCCTGCCTTGCCTATGCTGCAGCTTCCGGAATCAGCAGCGGGTAAATTTATTGAACTGGATCTGAAGACGCTTGCTGAACAGCAGGGCGCTGCTGCTACTGCGCTTGATACGGCTGCCTCACAAAAATTTGCGCAGGAGCTTGGAGCGGTTGTACTTAAGCATTTTGACGAGAAGACATACTTCAGCAATGTGAAAGCTAAGGATGCTAATCTGCCGGAGGATGTTAAGGCGGAGCAAATCATCCGATTTGCCATTGATGAAAGCAATTATAAAGAGTCCGTAGAAACAATCGTAAATGATATGCTTCCGGAATTAATGAAGGTTATTGCTTCGAATGAATCCTATCTGCAGTTGATCCAGAAGTCGAAGGAAGATGTGGAGAAGATGCAGACTGACTGGGAAACGAACAAAGCAGAGGCCATTGATGTCATGAATCAAAATGTGAAAGTAAATGAGCTTTCGATTACCGGGGCGATCAATAAGGATAAACAGCTCACTTATGAAGCGGGAAAAGTGAATGTGGAATATACCGATAAGGCAACAGGTAATGTGTCGAAGGTTAATGTTCATTTTGATATGAAATACGGCGATTTGAACAAGGATCCGAAGTTCCTATATGATGTTCCTACAGATACAGTGAAGTTTGAAGATCTCATGAAGCAAATGCAGCTTCCCTTGGGATTATAAAATAAAAGGATGGTGTGATAAATGAAAGTAGAAGTATGGTCGGATTTTGCATGCCCGTTCTGTTATATCGGCAAACGCCGTTTAGAGGAAGCACTAAGCCAGTTTGAGCATGGCGAGAAGGTCGAAGTGGAATTCCGCAGCTTTGAGCTGGATCCGAATGCAAAGGTCGATATCGGCTATGATGTGTATGACTACTTGTCCACGAAATACGGGATGTCCCGACAGCAGGCAATCTCGAATAACGTGCAACTGACGGAACAGGCGAAAACACTTGGTCTCGATTATCATTTCGATACGATGATTCTGACTAACACCTTCGATGCCCATCAACTAACCCATTTCGCTGCGAAATATGGGAAGCGCGAAGAGATGGCAGAGCGTTTGTTCAAAGCATATTTTACGGATTCGAAGCATCTAGGGCAAAAGGAGACTCTGGCTGATCTAGCGGCCGAGCTTGGCCTTGATCGTGTGGAGGCGTTGAAGGCTCTAGAGGAAGGTGCTTACAAGCAGGAAGTACGCTCTGATGAACAGGAAGCAGGAGAGCTTGGCGTACGTGGCGTACCATTCTTCGTCATTGACCGTAAATATGCGGTTTCTGGTGCACAGCCAAGCGAGGTATTCCTTCAGGCGGTTACAAAGGCATGGGATGAGAGTAAGCCACTTACCGTTATTGGTGGTGAAGGTGAGACGAATGCTGCGGATGAAGCGTGCGCAGACGGCGTGTGCGCTCCTAATTCCAATAACTAACCTAGGTTAAGGTAAAGTGCAGCAGGAGGTCGCTCAGCTTGAAAAAATTACTTGTTATCTTGCTTGCGGCAATTGCCATCTATGTCGTACCTCGATTAGACGGCTGGCAGGAGCAGCATGAAGCAGCGCCTGCATCCGCTAGTGATTATACGTTGGAGTTTCCGGCTGAACGATATCCGGAGACGGCTAAACATATTGAGAAAGCTATGGATGCAGGCGAATCAAAGATCTGTACAATTGACCGGGATCATGCTGATGAGAATCGGAAGGAATCATTGAAGGATATCCCGACCAAGTCCGGTTACGACCGGGACGAATGGCCAATGGCGATGTGCAAAGAAGGCGGAGATGGCGCTGATATTGCATATATCCATCCATCTGATAATCGCGGAGCGGGTGCTTGGGTAAGCAATCAACTGGATACCTTCCCAGATGGAACCCGAGTGGAATTTATAGTGAAGTAATGGAATAGGCCTTTGCATCCCACGATAATCGTGGCTGCAAAGGCCTATTTGTTATTTCATTGTGTCCCGTCCCCAAAGGTGACGAGTTTAGCCTTCATGTCTGCAGGAGCATTAAGTGAAAAGGAATGACGGGTATCGAAAATAAATCTGCTGTGGCTAGCTATGCGATCAACAGGCATAACATCGTGATTTGTACAAATAAGAACACAGTCAGCTTGCTCCAGCCGTTCTTGTGTTAATTCCACACCTTGAAGCCGAGTTCCATCCTCCAGCTTAATTTGAGAGACGAATGGATCATGATAATGCACGATTGCCCCTCGATGAAGCAGGCGGCTAATCAACGGAATGGCAGCAGACTCACGGACGTCTGCAATATTAGGCTTATAGGTTACACCATAGACGAGAATATGGGCGCCTGTAAGCTTTTTCCCATCAAGAAGCTCTTGCTCAATCCGGTCTGCAAGGTAAGTGGGTATTCCTTCATTTACTTGCTGGGAAAGCTCAATGAATCGACTGTTTATACCTGCTTGTGCAGCCTTCCACTGCAGGTACAGCGGATCTACAGGAATACAGTGACCTCCTATTCCTGGACCAGGGTAGAAAGCGTTAAAGCCGTATGGCTTGGTAGAGGCGGCTGCAATGACCTCCCATACATTGATGTTAAGTCTATCGCATAGCTGGGCGAATTCATTGATGAACGAAATATTGATGAACCGATAGCTGTTCTCGAGCAGCTTGGCTGTCTCCGCAGCCTCTGTAGTCGATACGGTGACTACTTGTTCGAACACCTGGGAATAGATCTCATGCAGCTGCTGTGCACAAGCTGGTGTAATACCGCTGATGATTTTGGGAATATCGGAGAAGGCTATACTCCTGTTGCCGGGATCAATTCGCTCTGGGGAATAGCCGATGTACAACTCTTTGCCAACTGCGAGGCCACTTCTTTCAAGCAAGGGCTGTACGACGTCTCTGGTTGTGCCTGGATACGTAGAGCTTTCAATTACGACAAGCTGTCCGGAACGCAACAGTGGTGCCAGCTTGGTGCAGGTATCGGTTAAGAATGATAAGTCAGGGCTGTTGTCGGGCGACAATGGGGTAGGTACGCATATAATAATACTATCGGCGCCGGCTAACGAGGCATAATCCGCCGACACCTGCCAGCGGCCCGATTGGAGCGCTTCAGTTAGATCGGCATCGGATAAGTCTTGAATATAGCTTTTACCATCTTGTAAGGCTGTTATTTTGACTATGTCATAATCGATACCGATCACTTGAAATCCTTTACGAACGAACATCATCGAGAGCGGAAGCCCCACAAATCCCAGACCAATAATCGCGACCTTCTTCAGCGGGACCTGTATCGTTTGGTCATCCTTCATAGATCTATCTATCTCCTTTCGCAAAACCTATCTACTAAAATATTAAAAAGCTGCTTGAATGAGCACGACATAAGCCCTTATGTCATGTCCATTTTCAAGAGAATAATAGGAGGGTGCGAAGGCCATGAGCGCTGCAGACGGAAAAGGCGTTACAATCATCACGGCTACCATGCGGCCGCAATTGATTAATCAACTCTTTCAAAATTATTCCCGGCAGGATTGGGAGAATAAAGAGCTTATTATTATATTGAACAAAGATAGGGCAGGGATGGGGCAATACTTGAATAAAGCCAAGACCACTCCGAATGTTAGAGTGTTCCGGATGCCGGAGAGCTCGAAGCTTGGTGCATGTCTCAATTACGCTGCCTCCTTAGCGAAATACGATTATATAGCCAAGTTTGATGACGATGATTATTATGGGCCGAACTATATTCCCGAGGCGATGACCATGTTCCAGACCAGTAAAGCGGATATTGTTGGGAAGCTAGAGATTTACTACTTTTTCCCTCATCGCTCCACATTATTGCTTAGGAAAAGAAATACGGCGTATTATTCGACATGCAGCAAAGTGGCAGGAGCAACGATTATGTTCCATAAGAGAGTGCTCGAGAAAGTCTCCTTTAATACCAAAGTACGACAAGGTTCGGATGTCCGTTTTATCAAAGGGGCACTGGAGCAGAAATTTCGGGTCTATACGACCTCACCTTATAATTTCACTGCCCTTCGCCGGGCGGACCGCAATTCACATACATGGAAGATCACCGATAATCACCTGCTGAGGTCTAGAAACGCTGTCATTACACGTACTCCCTACTACCGGAAGCATGTGAACCGTACGATGCAGCAGCTTCGAGCTCTTGGACTTCGACGTCCTAGTACTGGCGGCTAGAACGTTCAAGGCTTCCCGAGCAGGGGATCACTTGTCGTCCCTTCCGATGTTTGCTACCATTAGGGCAAATTGTTCACGGAAATAGGAGAACGACCATGATCACTCTCAGAGAAGTCAGTAAGCAATATAAAGTCGGCCGCCAGTGGGTGGATGCGGTTAAACCAACCTCGCTTCACGTTGAGAAAGGGCAGATTCAAGGGATAATAGGCTTTAGCGGAGCGGGGAAATCCACCTTGCTTCGGATGGCGAATCTGCTCGAATTACCAACGGCAGGCGAGGTTTATATCGATGGACAAGAGCTTACGGGACTTAATGCAGGGGAGCTTCGGGAGGCCAGGCGATCGATCGGTATGATCTTTCAGCATTATAATTTGCTTAGCAATGAGACCTGTGCGGCCAATGTCGAGTTTGTGCTGAAAGCAGCGAATGTGCCGTCCAAGCAGCGTAAGAGAAGGGTAGAAGAATGCCTCGGGATTGTGGGGCTTACGGAAAAAGCGCGGCAGTATCCGGCGCAGCTTAGTGGCGGCCAGAAGCAGCGTGTAGCGATCGCCAGGGCGCTGGCAAATAATCCGAAGGTGCTGCTGTGTGATGAGCCAACCTCTGCACTTGACCCGGTAACAACTTTGTCGATTCTGGAGTTCCTGGAGAAAATTAATCGGGAGTATCAAGTTACCATTATGCTGGTGACACATGAGATTCAGGTGGCGAAGCGGTTATGTAGTCAGATTGCGGTAATGGAAGACGGAGTGATTACGGAGCAGCTTGATCGAAGTCGTCCGGACATCGATCCGGTAACACCGCTTGGGAAGTTTTTTTTCGATACTTCAGGTTCTTCCTCTGCCATGTATAAAGGGGGAGAGCAGCATGAATAGTATCTTAGTCTTACAATCAGAGATTGAAAAAGCAATCGAGCAGACCTTAACCATGGTATCCATTTCGGTCGCAGCTGCAATTATCTTTGGCATGCCAATCGGAATTTTGCTGTTCCTAACCGCTCCAGGTAATCTGAAGGGCAATCGCCCCTTATACAGCGCGGTGGGCTATTTGGTGAATCTCGTTCGTTCATTTCCCTTTCTTATTCTGCTAGTCGCATTAATTCCATTCTCGAGAATGATTGTAGGGACAGCGATTGGTCCTTTGGCGGCTTCGGTATCGTTGTCGGTTGCGGCTATTCCGTTCTATGCGAGGTTGGTCGAGCAGAGCTTACGGGATGTTCCCAAGGGAGTCATTGAGGCAGCGGTAGCCTCAGGGGCATCGCTTAAGCATATTGTCTTTGGAGTTCTTTTATCCGAAGCCCGACCGGGATTGGTATCTGGTCTAACAGTAACGATCATCAGCTTTATCTCGTACTCTGCTGCTGCGGGCACTGTAGGAGGCGGGGGGATCGGAGATTTGGCCATTCGGTATGGCTATCAGCGATTCGATACGAAGGTTATGGTTGCCTGTATTGTGATTCTGGTCGTCATGGTTCAGCTTGTCCAATGGGTGGGCAGCTTTGCTGCTGCCCGATTAGATAAGCGCAAATAGTTAAGCGTTCAAATAACGCTCCTGAATAATGGACAAATGATTCCGCTCATGCCCATAGATAATACAGGCTAAAGCACGTACGGTAAGCGGCGATTGATTGGCAATGCCAGACCGGGTAAAGGCTTCTGCAGGCAACTGCTTCAGCAGGAGAATGGTCGCTTGGCGGACCGCATTATAATTTTCGAGAAGATCGGGAACGGAGAGGCCGCGGAATGGATCACCTTCCATATAAGCATCCTGGTCAAAGCCTGGAAGCGGAGTTGAATCGCCCCTTGCAATGCGGAGCAGACGATAGCTTATAATACGCTCCGTGTCGGTTACATGACCTAGCACTTCCTTAATAGACCACTTGCCCTCGGCATAGCGATAGTCGGCATGTTCTGCGGATACCGCAGAGAAAATCTGGTTAGCCTCTGCCTGTTGCTCTTCTAATAGCGTAATCAGGCTTCCTTCTGGAACAAGGCCGATGTAACGCGAGAAAAACTCGTTATATTCGCTTACTTGTGGACGTTCAAACATGGATGGCACCTCCTTAGAATTAATTGGAGTATACCGCCTGTGATATTTCTTTTCAACTAAAAGAAGGAGCCCTGTTAGGGGCCCCTCCTTTGACGGTGTGTTGATTGTTTGAGACTTTACATATCACACTTCAACGTATTGATCACTCGGGCGGAGCTGCTCACGATCCGTTAGGGCGAAACGTGTTAAGCTCGCGTTAGAAGTACTCTGCGGCACAACCCCTCGCTTCCATCGCATTAAGTGGCTAGTTAAGATCCCCCAGTAGTTCTTGCTCCAAATGGGACAATGGAACCACACCTCACTTCACACCGTCACAAGTATTATGGTCGGTTTAAGGGATTGCTATGCATGCCGCGAAAAAATTTTCGTTCATCGCTTAATCCCAATCCCTTAATGCTAATCCACAAACGTAGCAGACACGGTCTGTCTTCCGCACCATATGTTTGCAGCCTGGACATGGTTCGTGGTCTTCTCCACTTGCCGCAGTCTCCTGTTGTGTACCTTTTCCAATTAGATGATTCCGAATATCTTGTACATTCTTCGCAAGGGTTGAGTTATCGATGGCGCTTTGAATGACTTCGTGCAGGACCCAGAATAAGAAAGCACCTACCAAACATACGCCAATAATTACGAATACGATCATTATGTCACCTCGTTATTTTAAGTGCCATCCGGATGTTTTTGAGAATGGACCTGTCCGGGAATAATCCCGTCATATGTGAATCTACCCACCCAATATGTCCTGCAGTAACCTTCATACGGGCATTCTCTTCTGTTCCTGCGGATCTGACTTCGTAGAGGCTGTATTGTTCGAATACTTTCTCCGCAGTAAGACTGCGCCACTTATTCCTGCTGCATACAAAGAGCAGCTTAATAAGATCACTTCCCTCTATACATACTTATATTCCATATTGTTACATGGGGAAATAGGTGCGTCAACGTGCCGAATTGACTCGAATACAAAAAGAGATCTATACTCTACTCGTATGTTTATGATCGATTTGAATGGGAGGCAGTTAAAATGCGAATTGCAGACGGAATTGAAATGTTGGAGCTTAATTTTGGGCCGATGACAATATGTCCGACGATCCTTTGGGACAAGGATGCTTGGGTGTTAATTGATACGGGGATGCCTGGAACTGCACCAGTAATTATAGAGCTTGCCAAGCAAGCAGGTATTGGGGAACAGCCGCTTAGCACCATTATTCTGACGCATCAGGATATTGATCATATCGGGGGGCTCCCGGCGTTTGCGGCAGAAAATCCGGCACCTGTTGTTTATGCCCATGAAGGTGATAAAGCAGTAATCAACGGCAAACAGCCGATGCTGAAGGCAACACCGGAACGTATAGCTGGCTTGCTTCAGACACTTCCGGAATTGGCACGCAGCCAATTCGAAGCGATGTTCCTGCAACCGACTAGTGAGAATGTTAATCGTACTATGGCAGACGGTGAGGAGCTGCCGTTTGGCGGCGGCCTAACGGTTATTCACACGCCTGGCCATACACCGGGGCACGTCAGCCTCTATCATAAGCCGAGCAAGACACTGATTGCAGCGGATGCGATGGTTGTCGAGAACGGGGAACTGAAAGGCCCTAGAGAGGCGGTTACGCCGGATATGGCGTTGGCGCTTCAATCGCTGAAAAAGTTTAGAGACTACGATATCGAGAACATTATTTGCTATCATGGTGGACTGCTTCAAGGGGATGGAAATAAGCATATAGCAGCGTTGACGGAGCAAGTGCTTGGTTAAAGGAATAATAACGGTGTGAAAAGGCGGCCAACTGGCCGTCTTTTTCTAATTTCCATTAATGAATTTAAAAAGAACCACATAACATCATGTGGTTCTTGGAAGGTCATCTTATGGCGCGCCACGGCGGGATTCGAACCCGCGACGCATAGTTTAGGAAACTATCGCTCTATCCTGCTGAGCTACGGGCGCGCAGTATGGTTTATTTTAGCATGGGAGGCTTGGAACATGCAACGCCGTCATTTTGTCTATATTTATGTCAGAAAACTTATCAACAAATATATGAACGAGCATGAAACATCTAGACGACTCACACAAAAGATGGTAATTTAGTACTGTTGGTCTATTTCATGTCGAAACATGCCTAAAAATTGTGTTTTATTGTCGACAGGTTTTTACAAACAGTCAAAAGAAGAAAGCGTATAATAATTTTAATACCACATCCATGAATATAAGGAGCGTGCCCCAAAGCGATTATGGACAAAACAGACCTGCTTATACAATTGCAATCGCTGCGACTGAAGCTTCATGAAGTAGCAGAGGCACGCGGTAGCTTGACCGATCCTGATGTTCTGGCAATCAGTGAAGAAGCTGATCAATTAATCGTTGCTTTGCAATATATGCAGCGCAACGAAGTTGCTTGCTCTTCCCTGCGGAGAAGCGAGTAATTATTTGCGTTTATTTCTCAAATTTCTGAAGAAGTTCGTCAGCAGTGCTGCGCATTCAGCCTGCAGAATACCGCTGGTTACTTCAGTCTCATGATTAAATCGGGGCTCCTGAAGCAAGTTCATTAATGTGCCTGCACAGCCTGCTTTAGGATCCCCCGTTCCGAATACAACCCGTTTTACCCTGGACTGGACAATGGCGCCAGCGCACATTGGACAAGGCTCAAGCGTGACATATAATGTACAATCCAAGAGCCGCCAAGCGCCAAGGCGCTCGCAAGCCTCTCGAATAGCGACCATTTCGGCATGTGCAGTCGGATCATGGTTAATCTCCCGTAAGTTATAGCCCTTTCCGACAACTTCCCCGTCTTTCACTAGGATTGCGCCGATTGGTACTTCGCCTATTTGCTCTGCTTTATTGGCTTCCTCGATGGCGAGCTGCATCCAGGCTTGATCTTCTTGTTCACGAATCATATTTTCCTCCAATTAACGATAAAAATCGAACATTTTCGCATTTATTCATCGAACAGATATTCTGTTGTTAACATGTAGTGGATAAAATTGTGGATAACTTATCAAATGTCCACAAAACTACACACAAACTATTCTAGGGGTATGTGGGTAAGTTGTTGATAATGTTAATAACTTGTGAATAACATCTGCCTTACATAAAGGATGTGTTGAGCCGTGTCATTCAAATTCAAGTTCTCCATCTACATAATTATGATTGTTCTGGCGATGTTCATCCTTATCGTTATTTTGGACCAATATGCCGCTCTTCGCAATATGAATCGAGATATGGAGCGACTTATGCAGCAGGCTTCTACCCAATTATCTGCGTCATTCGAGCAGTATCCGGGCTGGTCAGAGTCACCGGAACTTCGTTCTGACCCGGATTTTGAGCCAAATGTCATGCAGCTGCTATTAAAAAAGCTTTACCCGGATCTGGAGGAAGTAACCGTCTTCCGGCCTGACTCCACAGGTGATTTGTCGGCTCAGCAGGTTGTTTATGGTACCTATAGTATCCGTGAAGCAAATGATAAGTCGTATGCCTTGCGGGCGATGGAGTCCGGCTTTGAGGTGCAGGAAATTAAGCTGGACGGCAAGGAGTATGTGAAAAGCTACTACAGCGACAAGAGCCTTGCCCCATTCGTCATTGGCATCGTCTATGATTGCGAGGAATATAACCAGATCATGAGCATGAAGCGTTGGGATGCGATTACCTATGCAGGGATCATCCTTGTATTCGTGCTGGTCAGCAGTTATTTACTGGCCGGATTTATGCTGCGTCCGCTGAATGCGATCTTATGGAAGGTCAATGAGGTATCGCTTGGCCGCTTCCAGACTGCAATCAAGGTAAGGGGCAAAGATGAATTTGGACTGCTTGCGCTGAAGATTAATGCGATGTCTCAGAATCTTAGCATCTATATGGATAAGCTGCGGCAGGCATTTGAAGATAACCGGCAGATGAAGGAATATTTGCAGTCCTTTATCGACCATACCAGCGATGCCATCCACGTGGTAGATCTGCAAGGCAAGACGATTCAAGTGAATAAGGCCTTCGAGCAGCTGTTTGGGTTTACATCGGAGGAGGTTTTCGGGGAAGAAATTGAACTTATACCCGATACACACAGGGGAGAAATGCGGCTTATTCTTAATTCTTTACAGGAGGGCAAGGTGCTTCCTGCTCAAGAGACTATCCGAATGACCAAAAGTGGTGAGGTCATCCCAGTCAGTGTTACGATATCACCGATAAGGGACACGGAGGGCGTTATTCAGGCTTTTGCAAGTATTACAAGGGATATGAGAAGCCGTAACCGGATGGAGGAGCTGCTGCGTCGTTCAGAGAAGCTGACGACCGTTGGTCAGCTGGCAGCAGGTGTTGCCCATGAGATCCGTAACCCGCTTACGACACTGCGTGGATTCCTACAGATCCAGCAGCATACCGGAAAGATGAATCAGGAGCATACCGGGCTCATGCTGTCGGAACTTGACCGGATTAACTTAATTGTCGGAGAGTTTCTTATTTTGGCGAAGCCGCAGGCGACAAGGTTTGCGACAAAGGACGTCAGGGACGTCTTCCGCAGCGTCTTATCGCTGATCGACAGCGAAGGCCATTTGCATAATGTGATATTCAATACTTCTTTTACAGAAGCAGCCTGCCTTGTCTCTTGTGAAGAGAATCAGCTTAAACAGGTATTTATTAATCTGCTCAAGAATGGGATTGAGGCGATGCCATCGGGAGGAAGAATACACACCCATATCGCCTCGAAGAATGATCAGATTACGATCTCGATAACGGACGAAGGAATTGGAATTCCCGAAGACATGATTCCGAAGATCGGCAATCCCTTCTTCACCGGCAAGGAGAGCGGTACAGGGCTTGGTATGATGATCAGCCAGCGGATTATACATAGCCATCAAGGACTGATGGAGATTAAAAGTCAGGTGAACGTAGGGACGACCATTATTATTACGCTTCCCGCTTTGAAAGAGGACAATGGCAGCGGTATACTAGTTGAAGGATTACTGGGTCAGAACTCGAACGTCGGCTGAGGGGGAATTATCCGTCAATGGACAATAATGAAGGCATGGGCACATACAGCAGCTTAATTGCAGGAGCAACGGGACTTGTTGGATCAGCATTGCTGGAGCAGCTGCTGAATGATCCGGCATGCCATTCCATTACGGTATTAGCCAGACGCCCGCTTGGCCGGGCCCAGATGGAGCCGGCCTTTAGGGCGAAGCTGCGAGTCATTATTGCAGATTTCGACCGAATGTGGGAAGCGCTTGACGATGTGTCGGTGGATGTCGTGTTTTGTACGCTTGGAACGACGATCAGGATAGCAGGCTCGCAGGAGGCCTTCCGCAAGGTGGATTATGACTATCCGCTTGCCTTGGCTGAATGGGCGAAACATACGGGGGCCAAACATTACTTGGTTATTACGTCGATGGGCGCATCATCTTCGTCGTCCTTTTTCTATAATCGGGTAAAAGGAGAACTCGAGGAGCAGCTGGTACAGATTCCGCTGGACTCAGTTCGTATATTTCGGCCTTCTTTATTATTAGGCTCGAGACCGTCGTTCCGCCTGGGAGAAAGAATTGGCGCAGCGGTGTCGAAGGCAGTACAATGGGGAATGGTAGGCTCGCTTCGGCAGTACCGTCCAATTGCAGGAGAGTATGTGGCGAAGGCCATGCGGACAGCAGCGAAGCAAGCAATGATAGAGCAAGCCAAGGAGACGAATACGGAAGGACAGCCTGCTGTCTATACGTATTCCTCTAGTGGCATAGCGGAAATGGCAGCACAGACTACGGGGTGAACATTTGTGCGTATTAATAAGTTTATTAGTGAGACAGGATATTGCTCGCGGCGTGAAGCGGATAAGCTGGTCGACAGCGGACGTGTCACGATCAACGGTGAGAAAGCAGAACTAGGAAGTCAGGCTGAGCTTGGCGATGATGTGCGGATTGACGGCAAACGAATCGGCGAGCATAAGCATCACGTGTATATCGCACTTAACAAGCCAGTTGGCATCACCAGTACGACAGAGCTGCATATTCGCGGCAATATTGTCGATTTTGTTGGCCATCAGGAACGGATCTTCCCAATCGGCAGGCTGGACAAGGATTCAGACGGGCTGATTCTGCTCACGAATGATGGAGACATTGTGAATCCGATTCTTCGTTCGGAAGGCAAGCATGAGAAGGAGTATATCGTAACGGTTGACCGATCGATTACAGCAGAGTTCGTGAACGGAATGTCGAGTGGTGTTCGAATACTTGGAAGCATGACTTTACCTTGCCAAGTAACGAGAGTAACGGACCGCGTCTTCCGGATTATTCTGACCGAAGGCCGCAACCGGCAAATTCGCCGGATGTGTGAAGCATTTGGCTATCATGTACGCAAGCTGCAGCGCGTCCGGGTTATGAATATTCAACTGGGCCAGCTGCCAATCGGCAAATGGCGTGATCTGACGGAAGCAGAGAAAGCAGAGCTGTTCCATACGCTCGATTACAAGCCTTCCTAGGCTGCATATCCCAATAAAATCCCCTGATCGATAACGATCAGGGGATTTTTCTCACTATTATTTAGGTGTAGCTGGGATTTGCTGAGCACTCGTGGCATCGACATATTTCCGGATAATCGATACTTCAACACGGCGGTTTTTGGCACGTCCAGCGGTTGTATCGTTGGATGCCACCGGCCGGTACTCGCCGTATCCAATAGCGCTAAACCGCTCAGGCTTCAACTTGTTATTCTTGAGAAGTACATCCATGAACCGGATCGCTCGTGAAGAGCTGAGATCCCAGTTGGACTTGAAAGATTGTGTCCGAATCGGCTGATTATCAGTATGGCCCGATACAATAATCTCATAGCCGATATAAGGCTCGAGCATCTTGGAGATGGCCGCTGCGAGCTCAATCGAATCCGATCTGAGGGCATCGCTGCCGGATGCAAACAACGCATTATCGCTGATGGTAATCATCAGCTGTGATTGATTCAGCTTTGTCTCCAGATCGGAGGAGAGGCCGTTTTTCTTAATATATTGATCGAGCTGCTTCTTCAGCTTCTCCAGATCTTCCTGCTCTTTCTTCATCAGCTCTTGAAGATTCGATTCGCTGTCATTTTCTTTACTGTCTGTATTGGTCTTCTTCGCGTCATCAATTTTCTGCTGGTTCTGCTCTCCCGACTTAATAATCGCCGGATTGTCTAGAACGCCGGCTCCCGAATTAAAGGCCGCGCTAAAGGCCTCGCTCATTTGCTCGAATTTTCTGGCGTCCGTGGAGCTGGCCGCATACAATACGATAAACAGCGCAAGGAGCAGTGTTAGCAAATCGGCATAGGGGATAAGCCATGACTCGTCAATATGCTCTTCGTGGTCTTCGTGCTTACGCTTTTTCACCAGCGCCAGCCTCCTTCTCCCTCATTGCCGCCCGTTCCGTTGGGGTGAGGAATACAGACAGCTTCTGATTGATCGCAATTGTCGATACGCCGGATTGGATAGACAGCAGACCTTCGACCATCATCAAACGAAGCTGAACTTCTTTCTTGGATAGACGCTTCAATTTGTTCGCAATCGGATGCCAGAGCACATAGCCGGTAAAGATACCAAGCAGAGTTGCAATAAAGGCACCTGCAATGGAATGGGCGAGAGTCTCCATGTCATCCATATGTCCAAGCGCACCAATCAGACCAACTACGGCACCTAGTACACCAAGTGTAGGCGCATACGTACCAGCTTGCGTGAAGATCAATGCGCCAGCTTTATGACGGTCCTCCGTTGCGGAAATATCTTCAAGCAGAACATCGCGGACAAAGTCCTGGTCATTGCCGTCAATAATCATGCGCATGCCATTACGGAGGAAAGTATCCTCAATATCGTCGACCTTTGCTTCCAATGCAAGAAGACCTTCACGGCGTGTAATGGATGCCCATTCCATAAAGTTCTCGATGAGCTGCTCTCGCGGCATCAGCTGTTGCTCTTTAATAACAATTTTGAATAATTTGCCTACCTTGGACAGCTCCGACATCGGGAAGGCAATCATAATAGCGGCTATGGTCCCGAGGACGATAATCATATAAGCGGCGGGATTCAACAGATTGCTTAGAGCGGCGCCTTTCAGCGTCATGCCGACCAGTACCGCAACAAGTCCTAATACTATACCGATAATTGTAGAATTCTTCATCATGCACCCCGTCCAGTACGTTTTCGACAAATCTCTAGTTCTTATATCGACAAGTTATCGTATGGAAATTAGACTTTCAGAAATGATTTAAGAGAGGAGGCGTTAATTTTCGTTAAAATGCGGTAAAATGAATGTATAGCAGATAAATTTGGTAAAGGTGGTTAACAGCAATGGGCGTTAGGCACGCAAGGGAATACGCAGATATATTGAAAGAGCTGACGGAAGCCGTCGGCGAAGTGGAAGGCAGCTATACTTTTTTTGAAATGGAAGAAGAAGAGTGGGCAGCACTTGGTGATGATGACCGTCACGAAGTGATGGAGGCGCTTGCGGACGATGTGTTCTTCGGTCTTGGCGAACAGCCGATGATCGAGGTTGGCAAAGGATCAATTACGTACCATCCGAAGCATCATGTCATTGAAGTGTCCCAAGGAGATAACGTGACGCGCATGATTCGTTTGACATAAAGGTAGTAAAGGGAGAGCGTGAGCGTGACGAACGACTGCTTATCAAATACGACGATACCGCAGACATTAGAGCTCGAGGGCGAGCAGCTGTCTGCCTTCTATCAGCCGATCATCGCGCTTGATACGAGAAAGGTAGTTGGCTATGAGGTGCTTGGAAGAGCCTGCAAGGATGATGCTGTCCGCAGCTTGGGTCCGTTCTTTTGTGATCCGACGGTTCCGTTAGAGGACCATATTGCAGTGGACCGCATTCTACGCGAGCAGGCCTTTCAGAAAATGGCGGCAACGGACCAGCCTCCAATGCTGTTTATTAATTTGAAGCCAAACTGGATGCATCACGGTATGCAATCCGGGGAGCTCTATACTCTCTCTCTGCTTGATAAATACCAGATCGATCCGAGCAGAGTGGTCATTGAGATCACAGAAGAAAGCTTTAATGGCGAGATGGAGGAATTGCGCGAGGTTATTGATATGTACCGTGCCAAGGGCTGTCTCATTGCAATTGATGATGTAGGCAGCGGCTTTAGCGGTATAGACCGGATTGCGCTCATTCAACCGAATATCCTGAAAATCGACATGCATATGCTGAAACGGAGTGCGCACCACGACGGTTATCTTGGTACATTGCGCTCCTTCTCGGCGCTCGCTGATCAGCTTGGCGCATCGCTGCTTGCGGAAGGTGTCGAGACTCGACAGGACCTCTCGAGAGCTATGCATGCAGGAGTCCGGTATGTGCAGGGCTTTTTGTTCGCGAAAGCAGAGCCGGATTTCGAGCAGCCGTTTCGGTTTTCTTCTTTATTAGAAGAAGAGCTGGAGGCACATCGGCAGCTGCAGCTCTATTCTGAGAATTATTGGCGGTATTTGTCGGACAGGCTGGCTGGCAAGGTTGACCGGATTGGTCATCTGGAGGAGCTGGAAGAAGTAGATAACGAATGGATCGCCAGACTTCTGCAGGAACTGGAAAGCAACTGTATCCGTGTCTACTTGTGCCGAGATGACGGCATTCAAATTTCATCCAACTATTCAAGAAGGCCAGTGGATGGAAGCTGGCGGCGGGAGGATGAATATTGCGGAGCGAACTGGAGCTGGCGCCCGTATTTTGTTCCCAATGTAGTACAGCTTAGCGAGAAAAGCCGTTCGATGGTATCACGAGCCTATACCGACCTCGATTCGAGAGCATGGATCAGAACCGTATCGGTATTGGCTAAACCCGGCATTATTTTATTCGTGGATATGAAAGATCCTGAGCCTGACTATTATCGCTTTTAGGGATATTAAGGGGAGGACTGGTACACCATACAATGGAACTCTGCTGGTCCTTCCGGCGTCTGTCTTACATAGGTATCGTCAACAAAGAAACCTGCTCGTTCATAGGTTCTAATCGCTCGAGCATTCCAGGTCAGTACCTCAAGATCGATACTGTTCTTGGGAGCTCTATGAATGGCTTCACGGGTAATCAACCGGGTGAAGTCCGTTCCTATCCCCCTGCCGCATAGGGCAGGATGCAAACCAAGCCCGAGGCGTGTCACGCCAACAATCGGGAAAAATTGTGCAAAACCAATCAGCTCCTGTCCGCGATTCATGACAGCCACATATTGCATGTGCCGCAGGACAGGATCGCCGAATTCGATTCCGTCCTGCTGCATAATGTCCCAAGAAGGCCAGTGGTATAGGTCATACGGCGAATCATATTGCCATTCACAGATTTGTTTGGCATGCTTCATTTCCATTGGCTGGATAGTCATATCCGTCAGGGATAGTTTATAATAAGGCTCATCGGAAAAATTAGTCATTTGTATACCCTCAACATGAATCAATAAGTTTTTTTCCATTATAACATTCACTTATCGACTTCATTCGGATTTGGCTGAAGGATATCTAAGGAGAACTTTTACGATGCGCAAATTAATAGCACTTGGCTGTTTGTCTTATCTCGTAATTGGATTGGCACATGTCGTGGGCGGCTCGGTCATGGAGCAAATGCTCGATAAGTACGACTTGTCCTATGATGACGGCGGGCAATGGATGATGAATCAGTTTCTTGGTTTTTTGGTGGGTGTCTTGCTCTCTCCATTTATTACATCAAAGGTTGGTAAAAGAGGGGGAGTGCTCCTCTCATTAGGCCTTCTGACACTTGGTGAAGCAGCCTACAGTCTGACTCCTGATTCCTGGGGGCTGATGCTGTTTATCGCCTTGTTCGCAGGCTTTGGGTTTGGGATGACAGAATCCGTTATCGGAGCAATGGTCATTGAATTGGCTGAAGAGAATGGGAAGGCTAATGCGATGACCAAACTAGAAACGTTCTTTGGCATAGGGGCCTTCTTAATGCCGACTATGGCAAGTATATTGATCAAATATGATATTTGGCAGGTATCCTTCCCAATCCTATCTGCTCTTGCCGGCATAACCTTTATCTTGTGGATGACGCTATCATTTGGATCGATAGATGACAAGATTGGTTATCATGGCAGAGCGAAAAAGGAACATGTGGAGCGGGAAGCTGGTGCAGCGCCTACAAAAGGATGGTTTGGGTATAATAGAGCAGCTATTCCCTTCTTGCTGCTGTCAGCGTTATTCTTCGTCATCTATGTGGGGGTGGAGATGAGTTTTTCCAACTATCTGCCGTCAATTATGATTGATCGGTCCGGTATGACGGAAGCGAGTGCTCCTTCCACGTTAAGTCTGTTCTGGGGCACGATGATTCTCGGCCGGCTATTCGCCGGACGTCTGGCGGATCGTTTCGGCTACTTCCGATATCTGTTTGTCGCCATTGCAGGAGCATGTATCATCATTCTTGCGATGGGAGCGGTCGGTCAGTTAAGTGGCATGCTAGTCCTTGTCGGATTAAGCGGATTGTTCTTCTCCGGTGTATTCGGCATTGCACTCGTATTTGCAAACGGTCTTATTCCAGGGATGACAGAGCGGACGACGAGTCTGCTTGTCGCTTGCGGCGGGATAGGCGGAGCGATCTTCCCGAAATTAACGGGATGGATGATGGACAGCTATGGTGCAGACCGTACGGTCTGGATTCTCGGAGCGTTTATTATTGCGATGTTTATCGTCTTGCTTGCAATGCTGGCCTTAGGCCGGCGGCAGGAAGCTGGAGCGTCCTAACGTCTTAATCATGATAGCAACAAACAATAAAGCCGCATGCGGTTTGTCCAGTTGGACAAGCAGCGTGCGGCTTTATTGCAGAAATCTTGCCAGCCGCCTCAATCCAGGGAAGCGACTGCTTGATTCTATTGTTCGTCGGCATATTTGGTGAAAGTAGTAGGGTCCATGACACGTCGAGCAGTCACATACCGATTTACATAATAGGAGTCGCTAAGATTGCTGATTGTAACGCCCTTGCTGGACGAAGCATGAGCAAACTGGCCATCTCCTACATAAATGCCGACATGAGATACACCACGACCGTTCGTGTTAAAGAACACGAGATCTCCGGCGATCAGATCACTCTTGGCGATCTTTTTACCTGTTTGTGCTTGCGAAGCGGATGTACGAGGAAGATCGACGCCCATTTTGTCGAAAACATACGAAGAAAAACCAGAGCAGTCGAATCCTTTCGATGATGTTCCGCCCGCAACGTACGGCGTGCCAATTAAATCACTGACAATGCCGTCCATTTTGGAGTCTGCGAAAACGCTTCCGGCTTGGAAAGCCAGCATTAGCGCAAGCCCAAGAATAAGTGCTGTAACCTTTTTCAAAGCGGTGAAACTCCTTCCAATGCCGACGAGGTTAGCTGTGGGGTTCGGTTGAAGGATCCCTATGACTTCTCAGGCGCCGATCTTAATAATCGGACGTCGAAGTCAATTCACCCAGAGGTGGTTCCCCCGTTTCCAGTACAAGGAATTTGGCAGTGTAAATTATGTACTTGGTAACTATTCGGTAATTTCCGCTTATCTCCTCCCCAATCCGTCAAATTCTAATAATTCTCATGGAACCTTTTGGCTAATCTATGCGGAAAAACTTATATCCTGCGGTTGGCTGCATCTTTATAGGGCGCACAGACTAGCAGATTAGCACTATTCCGATTTACTAACTCTTTACTATGTGTTTTTTCTAGCTAATATGTTGATTTATTTGGAGAATGCAAGACAAGCCTTCCCGGAAAAACGCGAAAAACCCGCGCTACGACTAGGTCGCAGGGCGGGTGGCTTCTATAATTATGAGAAAATTTTAAACTTCCTTTGATCTCAAAATGTCGTATTGGGAGGCTAGAGTCCATACTTTCATCAAGGTACGGACAAGATGGTAGCCCTGATGGACAATCAGGGCGATGAATCCGGCCCATACGAGAGAAAAGCTTGTGACAAACAATCCAATCCCTGAGCCGATAGCCCACATTAAGAGTGATAAGCCAGCGAAAGGCAGCAGATGCTTAATCGCAATACCAAGCGATTGGAATATGCTTCCACCTTTCTCGCTTGTAGCGCCAAACTGCATGGCGAGGAAGAGGAGATGGAGCAGGATACCCCAAATCAGCCAGCCTCCCGCAGCGGGCAGCAGCTGCTGGAGGAGATCTCCGATCGACCGGCTGTGAAGCAATGCATCCAGTCCCCGCGGTGCCAGCCACCATGCGGGTGCAAGGGCGAGCAGCGTCTCGATCCAGTAGAGCAGCGTCACAGGCTTCCACGCTTTGCGAATGCCCTGCAGGAACTGCGTACCTTCGGTCTCTGTGGCATGCTGCAGAGAATAGAGCAGTCCTGCGTTAAATAAAGGGGAGAGCAGCATCCTTGCTGCAAATAGTCCGCCAAGCAGCCATAAGTAAGGGGTCAGCACATCCGTCTTCATGATCTGGAATTGAGCTTCACTCATAAATAGCTGGATCGCTGAATTCGCAGGGGAGTGATCCGGAAATCGCCGCAGCAGCGGCGATACGACTGAATCGATAAACCGATATAGGAAGAATCCCCACAGCAGCTGGTACAGAAACAGCAGAATTACGATATAGAAGTGCTTGATCGCGAGCCGCCAGCCTTGCATCATATGATTTTTCATTGCAAACCTCCTTAAAAGAATTGCGAAGCAATTCTTACTTCGAAAGCATGGACTTAAAGAATTGCGAAGCAATTCTTACTTCGAAAGCATTGACTTAAAGAATTGCGAAGCAATTCTTACCTCGTAAGCATAGGCTTACCAGCCCAGTAATCCGAGCAGTCCTTGGATAACGTTAGAGGCGCCAAGACTCCAGCGCGTACGTGTAACTTCCGACAAATCCGCCTTCATGTAATCGTTTATATGTTTGTTGTCGAGTACGTTGGTATGCTGCGGATCAATTGCCACCCAATCAAGCGGGGAGCTGTGGACCACTTTATATTGAATCTGCGAGTCTTCTGGATCCCAAGTTTTGGGGATGGTGGTACCGTCCTTGAATTTCAGAACAACCGGGATTGGCCCGTTGTARCCGCCATTACGCTGGATGAGCACGACTGATTCATACATTGGCGTTCCATCCTGTTCCACTGGCCGTACATTGATGGATTCTACTGAAACGTCCGCCATCTGATTGTTATAGACATATTGGTCGAAGTAATTGGTCCATTTCTGCTTCGTCACCGTCTCGACAACCCGCTGGAAGTCAGCGCTTGAAGGATGCTTGAACTTATACTTTTGGAAATAAGTGCGCATAATCTTTTGCATCATTTTCTCGCCAACCTGCTTTTCAATGCCGATCAGTACGAGCTTCGCCCGCATGTACACATTCTCCGCATAGACGTTATTGCTCGGATAAGCCCAAGAAGGCTGCTTTAGAGGAGCGGGAGCGGTCATGTAGCTGGCTTCCAGAGGCAGATTCGCTTCAATACCATACTCGCTTGCCATCACTTTATCCTCGGCATAAGAGGTGAAGCCCTCATCCAGCCATGCTTCTTCGAATTCATTCGATGCAACCATACCGTACCAATATTGATGACCAACCTCGTGAATAACCGTTCTCTCAAGGCTGTAGCCCGGATTACTCGTCTCTGCTGCGAAAGCAGTCACCAGGGTTGGATATTCCATTCCTCCGGAGCCATTCGCCCCTTTTGGCGGGACAACAACGGATAGGGTGGAATACGGATACTCGCCATACCATTGTCCATACTTAGAAAGCGCGGATTTGGCCGCATGCATATAACGATCCTTCAGCTCTGCGTGAGCGGGATCGAGATACAGCTTGATACGGACACCCGGTATACCCGGCCCTGATAAGGTATCTTCATAGTAGATAAAATCCGGAGAAGCTGACCAGGCAAAGTCATGCACATCATCGGCGTAGAACTGATATATTGCTTTGCTGTCCTTTTTCTCCACGGCTTTGGTCTGGAAGCCTGTAGCCGCAACAATGTAGGATTCCGGTACCTGAATACGAACAGAGTAAATACCGAAGTCGCTGTAAAACTCGGAGTTGCCATGATACTGGTGAATGTTCCAGCCTTCTGATGTCCGGCCTCTTGTACCCGCTGGCTCATAAACGGCCAGCTTAGGGAACCATTGTCCTGCCATCACATAGTTGCCGGAGTAGCCCATACGGGCGAATACTTCTGGGAGCTTCACTTCAAAGCTCATCTGTAGGGTGACGGACTTGCCTGGCGCTACCGGTGCGGGAAGTTTAAGCTTGGCCAGCGTGAAGTCGTTCGGATTGTTGTCATCTGGTTGTACATAATGCAGCCGTGGAAGCAGGCTTTCCCCTTCCATCGTCTCCAGTGTCTGCAGCTTCATATAGCCCTGACTGGCTTCTGTTGCCTTGTCCGAGCGCAGCTTGCCGCCAGACTCCTGCATAAACGTGGTTTTGTCCGACATGAAGGCATTCGGATAGAGATGGAAGTATAGCTCGGACACCGTTTTTTTGCCTGGATTGGTCCAGGTAACGGTCTGCTGTCCGTCTAAGTACCGAATATCATCGCGAAGCGCAACGTTGATATGGTACTCGGTGACCCTTTTGCTAAGAGCCTGCGGCTTAGGCGCTACCTGGTCAGGCTGGGACGAGGCAGGTGGCTTGGCCGTTTTTGGTGCAGAATCGATCGCTGCTTTGGCGGCGGGAGCAAATGCATAAGTATATTGAGATTGCCAAGCGCGGCCGAAGCCCTGCTGGATAGAGAGGCCGAGCAGGACGGCGGTAAGCGTAAACAAGAGCAAACGTTTGACGTAGCGTGGAGACATGATACATTTCCCTCCCGTTGACAAGCATCTACAGCATGTATATGTTTGCTTTTCGTGGATTATTAGCTAAAATGGAATTATTGTACGGGGAAGGTGGAAGAGCTATGACAGAGCAGCAAGGACAGCCGGAACAACCGGAAAAGAAAGAAAAGAAGTCGCTCGCGCTTAACGTAGTGAGCAACAAACAACATAAAGGCTTTGGAGCCGGAACGATAGATTTAAGTGCAGTATCTTGTGTCATCATTGATGGAGGCGTTGCTTATATCGATGACGGCGCGATGCATGCGAAGAGTAAGGTGGAGCGGGGCATCAAGTTCACTCCGAACAAAGAAGACTGCCCGAACGGCCGAAAGTGCTGGATCGTATGGACTGCTGTAGAGCGTAATGAAGCAGGCGCTACTTATTATGCAGGAGCAACGGCTTGTGAGATGTGGGTCGATACGGAGGCACGCCGCGGGTGGAAAATTCTCGCCGACCACGTGAACAAGCTTGATGCGGCAATTAAACGTAAGTACAAGCTTGAGGAGCTTGATGCAGAAGAGAAAGCGGCTTTCCGCAAGCTCTTAATCGAGCATAATGAAGAATGGTGGAACAACTCGCCGGAATCGCTTAAGGAAGCACTGGCCTAGAAGGAACATCATAAAACCGGGGATCGTAAGGCTGGATGCCAAGCGAATCTCCGGTTTTTTTATGGGGAAAAATAATATTTTCGCAGAAGTGCAGGGGAGAGCGGTTAAGCTGTCGTCTATTCTATCGGGAAGGGAGGAGAGCGAGATTCAAGACGAACAATGGATCACGGCCATCAAGAACGGCGGTCCTGAGGCGTTTCAATCATTTGTCGACGAATATGGGCCATATCTGTATCGAACCGTGTATGCGGTCATCCGTTCGCCGCATGATGCGGAAGACGTGACGCAAGAAGCGCTGTTGCAAATCTATCGCTCCCTCCCGGAGTTCCGAATGGACGGCCTCAAGACGTGGATTACCCGGATAGCCGTCAATAAGGCGATTGATTGGAAGAGAAGCCGAATGCGAAAGCCTGAAGAGCTAATGGAAAGCATAACTGGGCTGGAAGCAGATGGCATAATGACGGAACGTGGACTGCCTGTTGAAGTCTCTGTTATGGAACGTGAAGAGCAGCGCCATGTGCGAGAGCAGGTAGAGCAGCTGCCTGATAACTATCGTGAAGTCGTAACCGCTTATTATATGGAGAACAAATCGTATGAAGAGATTGCTGCACAGACCGGCCTGGAGAAAAAAAGCGTAGAGTCGAGGCTTTACCGGGCCCGAAATTGGATTAAGCGGCACTGGCGAAAGGAGGATTTCGAATGAACATGGAACAATCGTTCGGATTACATCTTAGGGCAGCGGATCTGGAAGCTTATGTCCGCAATGAACTGACTGAGCAGGAGCGGGATGGTGTCGAGCTGCACATCGCGGCATGTGAGCCATGCCTCATGATGCTGATGTCAGCGGTAGAGGCGGAAGAAGCCGAAGGGCCTGGAGCCGCAGAGGCAGGGGATACGTCGAAAATAACAGTAGATGTCCCCGATATGAAGAAGCTTGGGAAGCGGGTCATCGATATTCTGTTTGCAGAAGCGGCGAGGAAGAAGCCTATTATGCGTGCAGAGCCTGCCCGCCGCCAGTCGCTGCTGCAGCGTCCGGCGATTCACTTTACGGCTGCAGCAGCCATTACGCTGCTACTGCTGGGTACAGGGACGTTCAGCGGTATTTCTGCGAAGCTTGGTGAGCTTGACTCCCATTCTGTTCCTGTCGAGCAGACGATTGAGAAGGAGCAGCCGCAAGGACCAACCTGGTCAGACCAGATGGTCAATCGTACATCTTCGTGGTTCGATAAGCTGGAGAAGGACCGCTTCAAATAAGTAGGTATATATGAAAGAGAGGAAAGACGAAATGTCAAAAAATCCAGTTGTCGCTTTATTGTTGTCTTTTATTCCAGGCGTCGGGCATGCCTACTTGGGGCGGCCGTTCCGCTGCCTGCTATATGGAGGGGCTTTCTTCGGCTCCTTAATGTTTTTATTCTTAGCTGTACAATCCGGAGATGGAGGAAATATAGGCCTCTTCTTCCTCTTCACCGCCGCTTTCAGCTGGCTTATTAATATGGTTGATATGGTCGTGACGCTGCTGTCATCTAAGCCGCTCGCTGGACCGTATACCGAACGGGGTGATATCCCGTTTGATCCGGGATATGTTGCATTCGAGCAGCAGCGGGAGAAGACAAGTACAGTACTGCTGTCCCTCATTCCCGGCCTCGGTCATATGTCGCTTGGTCTGATGCAGCGTGGCATCACATTCCTAGTCGCTTTTCTAGGGCTGTTCGCGGTCGTGGTCTTTATTGGTGTCGTTACCAATACCAGTGCCTTCCTCATCTTCTTGTTGGGACTGCCAGTTATATGGATCTACAGCATCTTTGATGCAATTCAACAGCTTCACCGGAAGCAGCGCGGTGAGGAGCTTAACGATCGTCCATTGTTCGAGGAGATTGAGAACCATATGGGCACTGGGAAGAAAAACAAGGTGCTTGCCGCTATACTGTCGCTGTTCCCAGGAGCGGGTCATTTGTATCTTGGTTTGCAAAAGCGTGGCTTACAGCTAATGGGCGGCTTCCTGATTGCTATTTATTTGATGGATTCGCTGCGCTTGTCGATCTTCCTATTCCTGATGCCGCTGCTTTGGTTCTATGCTTTTTTCGATGCGATGCAGCAAATGTCACGTTATGAACGTGGTGAGCTTAATGATCAAGCGGTTGTGGCGCAGCTTGCTCCATATCAGAAGTGGATTGGCATTGGCCTGCTCGCACTTGGCATTTATTATTTGGGTGATCGGGTGATGGGTAACTATATCTCACAAACTTGGCCAGGCATCTATGCGGAATATGTAAAGCTTAAGTACAACCTGCCAACGGCAGTTGTCGCTTTCCTGATGATTGCCCTTGGTTTCCGGCTCGTATTTGGTGGCGGGAGCGGCAGCAGGTCTTTTACAGCTCCTGAGCCTCTTCCTCCTCATCCCTCGGAGTTCACAGAGAAGGAGGGGGAACGATGAGAGAATGGCGCGTAGGCTCATTATCGATGGGAATTACCCTGCTTCTCATTGGTATATCCATTGCTATATCGATCTGGAGCGGAACAGATGCCCTTCGTATGCTGCTGTGGGTGACGCCCGTCGTCTTCATTTTGTTAGGAGCGGAGCTCTTGATACACTTGAAGTTTGCAGGGAAAAAGCATCCGGTTATGCGGTACGATTGGATGAGTATGTTTTATGTCGCGGTAATCGGAGGCGGCAGTTTAATGATGGCGGCCTTTGCTTCAACAGGGCTCCTCGATGAAGTGCGTGATCAGCTGCAAATGACGGAGCGTACAGCCATTGTGCAGTCAGAGCCTGTAACCGTGTCGGCAGGCGTGAAGAAAATTGTGGTGCAGTCACTTCGCCCAATTCAATTAGACCAAGGAGAGAGCCGCAATGTTCAGCTGCTTGGACAGGTTCAGTACTGGTCACCAAAGCCGCTGAAGCAGCCTGAACAGATGGTTGCAACGAATATGGTAGGCAGCACAATGTATGTGCTTATTAATGGCTTCGAGCATAAGGATGGGGCGATTGGTTCGGAGAATATCAATCAGGAACTGACCCTTGTTCTCCCGCAGGAGATTGAAGTCGAGAAGCGGGGCTTCTAAAATATAGAAAAGGCAGTTCTCTCAACTTGAGGGAACTGCCTTTTTGTAAATCATTTCACTTTTTCAGGCTCTGCGAATGTCAGGCCTTTCAAGTCTACGGTTGCCTTCTTGATTGCCATCGGCTTAACAGGAGTAGATCCTTCTCCTGTTTTCAAAGTTTCTTGATTCACGATTTCATCAACCGTATCCATGCCTTCAATCACTTCGCCAAATGCTGCATATTCGCCGTCCAGCGATGGCGCATCGGCAACCATAACGAAGAATTGGGAACCGCCGGAATCCGGATCTCCTGAACGGGCCATCGAAATGACACCACGTGTGTGCAGCAGATCGTTTTGGAACCCATTGCTAGTGAACTCGCCTTTAATGGCATAGCCAGGGCCACCCATGCCGGTTCCTTCCGGATCGCCGCCCTGGATCATGAAGCCTGGGATGACGCGGTGGAAGACCGTACCGTCATAAAAGCCCTTTTGCACGAGCGATACAAAGTTGTTGACTGTGTTGGGAGCGATTTCTGGATACAGCTCGACTTTGAACGTTTTGCCGTTATCCATCTCAACTGTTACGACCGGATGCTTGTCGGCGCCTAGCAGCTTGTCCGGCTTAGGGGCTTTCGTTGCTTCAGGAGTTGGTGTAGCTGTCGCATTGGATGCATTGGAGCCGCTAGTGTTGTTCGTTTTGGTGCTTGTTTTACTGCCACCGCCGCAGCCGGCAATAACAACAAGTACAGCTGCTGTGAGCAGTACGAGCAGCGGCAGGCGCATATTTCGTTTCAACATCGTAAGAATGCCTCCTCATGGGGGTAGTTGTCCTAAAGAGTATCATAACATAGCGGCCAAAATGAAAAAAAGCCCAGGCGCTTCTCGTAAAGGAGAAGGCCCGGACTTTTACGACAATCAGCCTACTGCGTTGTACGTCATAATCCAGATCGATCCTGCAATAATGGTGACCAGAATGACAAGACCAAAGATCAAAGCCATTACGTTGTATCGAGGTTTCTTATCTTCGCGCAGATGCATGAAGAAGAAGAGCTGGATAACGAATTGCAGAATGGCCATGATCAGAATGAAGATAATCGTAGGCGTTTTGTCCATCATGTCGTTCATTACAACAACGATCGGCAGAATAGTAAGCACAATCGAGAGTACAAAACCAATGACGTAGGATTTCAAAGAGCCGTGGGACTCATGTTCGTCATGTGCATGCGAATTATGGTTGGCCATCCTACATCACCCCCATCAAGTAAACGACTGTGAGAACGAAAATCCACACAACGTCGAGGAAATGCCAGTACAAGCTGATAATTGTAACTTTACGTTTCGTAACCGGATTAATACCACGTTTGCCGATTTGGATCATCAAAGCAATCATCCAGACCAGACCGACGGAAACGTGCAATCCGTGAGTACCAACAAGAGTGAAGAACGACGACCAGTAGCCGCTGGTGCTAATCTTGACGCCTTCATCAACCATTTTCAGAAACTCGGATACTTCAAGGAAAATAAACGATGCACCAAGCAAAGCAGTAACAATCAACCAGCCAATCAGGCCTTTTTTGTTCCCCTTATGCATGAAGAGAACAGCGAGACCACTTGTAAAGCTGGATGTTAACAAGATAAATGTCTCGGCGATAACGCCAGGCATCTCGAACATCTCATGCGGCGTAGGACCGCCGTTTGTGCTGTTATGAAGCACGGAGAATGTTGCAAATAAAGTACCGAACAAAATAACGTCGGTTATAAGAAACATCCAGAAGCCAAGCACCTTGATCGATTCATGATCATGGTGATCGTCATGGTGGCCGTGGTCATTAGGACCATGGCCGCCATGTGGCGCTGCTGTGTGTGCCATTTAACGTCCCCCCTTTAATGCTGCTTCGGTACGTTCGATCTCATCAACCGGAATGTAGTAGTCCGTATCGTAATCGAAGGAACGAGCGAGCAAGCAGCATCCTACACCGATCAGGCCCGGAACGAGCATCCAAGTCCAGTGCCATACAAAGCCGAAGCCGGCAATGAAGAAGAACACAGACATGATGAACGGAATCCCTGAATTTCTCGGCATATGAATTGGTTCAAGCGGTGCCAATGGTTTTGGTTCGCCGCCATTTGCAAGACGCTGCTTTTCTTCCCACCATGCATCCGAGCTCGAAACCTCAGGAAGACGTGCGAAATTGTACATTGGTGCAGGCGATGGAATCGACCATTCGAGTGTACGGCCGTCTCCCCATGCGTCGCCGCTTTTTTCTTTCTTCAAGAACTTGATGCTGTGTGCAATTTGCCACACTTGGAAGATAAACGCCAGACCCATGATGAAGGCACCAACCGTAGATACGATGTTAAGCGGCTGCCAGCCCATGTCGAAGTTGTATTCGTTGAAACGACGTGTCATACCCATCAGACCAAGTGCATATTGCGGCATGAAGCACACGTAGAAGCCGATATTCCAAAGCCAGAATGCCCATTTGCCAAGACCATCATGCAGCTTGAAGCCGAACATTTTTGGCCACCAGTAGTAAAGGCCAGCGAAGTAACCAAATACAACGCCACCGATCAGTACTTGGTGGAAGTGGGCGATCAGGAAGTAACTGTTGTGGAATTGGAAGTCAGCAGGCGCAACGGAAAGCATAACCCCCGTCATACCACCGACGACAAAACATGGTATGAACGCTATCGTCCATAACATTGGCTGGCTAAAGGTGATCCGTCCTCGGAACATCGTAAACAGCCAGTTGAATACTTTTACACCGGTTGGTATCGCAATAAGCATCGTCGTGACCGCGAAGAACGCATTAACGTCGGCGCCGGATCCCATGGTGAAGAAGTGATGAAGCCAGGTAAAGAAGGAGAAGAAGCTGATCGACATAAGCGCAAATACCATTGATTTGTAGCCGAACAGTTTTTTCTTCGAGAAGGTTGATACGACATCAGAGAATACCCCGAAGGCCGGTAATATAACGATATATACTTCCGGGTGACCCCACATCCAGATGAGGTTGACATACATCATCGGGTTGCCTCCACCGTCAAGGGTGAAGAAGTGAGCACCTAGGTAACGGTCGATAAAGAGCAGGAACAGCGTTACTGTCAGAATCGGGAATGCGAACATAATTGTAATCGAAGACGACAGAACGGACCAAGTGAACATCGGCATTTGCATCAGCTTCATGCCAGGTGCGCGCATCTTCAGGATCGTAACAACGAAGTTGATACCGGACGCCAGGGAACCGATACCGGAGATTTGAATCCCCCAAATATAGAAGTCTTGACCAAGGCCAGGACTGCCTGACAGCTCGGACAGCGGCGGATAAGCCAGCCAGCCTGCATCAGGTGAACCACCGATAACGAACGAAACGTTGAACAGCATTGCCCCGAAGAAGAAGAGCCAGAAGCTGAGGGAGTTCAAATAAGGGAAAGCGACGTCGCGCGCACCAATCTGGAGCGGTACGACGATATTAAAGAGACCGAACATAAGTGGCATCGCCATGAACAAGATCATGATAACACCGTGAGTTGTAAAGATGGCATTATAGTGTCCTGCATGCAGGAACTCTAGATTTGGTAAAGCAAGCTGTGTCCGAATCAGCAAGGCATCAACGCCCCCGCGGAACAACATGAGAAGCGCTGCGATAACATACATGATACCGATTTTCTTATGATCGACAGTTGTCAGCCATTCGGTCCACAACCAGCGCCACTTCTTAAAGTAGGTAAGTGCGATAACAATCGCTACCATGGAAAGACCAATCGATACCTGAGCGCCCAAGATAAGCGGGTCGCCGGTGATGAAGAAGTCATTCATGAGGAAATCCCAAAATTCCTTAAACATAGTGCATCTCCTTTCCTTGCATTATTTATTCTTGAGCAGTATGAGCAGAAGCTTCCATACCTGTCATGCTGCTCAGTTCAGAGCTGCTGGATGAGTTTGTAGGTGAATTGGTGTCATGCCCGCCTTCTGCATCATGAATAGGGCCTGATTTTTCGCCACTATGAGGGGCTTTAGCTCCGTTTTCACCAACATATTGCGTAACAACTTGATCGAACAAGCCTTTAGGGAAAGCCGAGAAGAACTGCTGATCAGAAGATCCAGGTTGTTTCAACTGCTCAAAACCTTCTTCTGTGAGAGCAGGCGCAGATGATTTTACACTTTCAACCCAGGATTTGTAGTCGGCATCAGAAGTTGCCTTCACATCAAAGGTCATTTTCGCGAATTGCTCACCTGTGAAGTTGGCACCCGAACCAAAGTATGTGCCAAGTTCATCGGCTTGGAGATACAAGGTCATTGCCATGCCGGACATCGCATAGATTTGACCACCAAGCTGTGGAATCCAGAAGGAGTTCATGGCTTGGTCCGCCGTTACGCGGAAGCGAATTGGCGTATCCTCAGGAATTTGAACGTAGTTGACGGTCGAAATTCCTTCATCCGGATAAGTGAAGAGCCATTTCCAGTCAAGCGAAGTTGCTTCAATGGTAATCGGCTCCTTAGCCGATTCAAGCGGTTTGCTTGGCTCTAGATCGTACGTGTATTTAATAGTAACGGTCGCCAGGATCGCGATGATGATGATCGGAATCGCCCACCAAATCGTCTCCAGCTTTGTGCTGTGCTCCCAGTTTGGCTGGTATCCGGCTTTGTTGCCCTTCTTGTCACGATAACGCCAGATAATATAAGCAGTCAGGATCAATACAGGAACCAGAATGATCGCACATAGCCATACCGTGATCCAAATGAGATCCTTTTGTGATTCGCCGATCGGTCCTTTTGGATCGAGGACGAGATATTGATCGCCGCAGCCGGATAGCATGACGGCCATTAGCATAATCATCAACGGAACCAGATAGCGGATAGACTTTCTCATTTTTTGTTTCAACTCCTCAAGATTGCTTCTTGCTATTAAGATTAGCAGAAGTCGCTCAGAATAACTGCTGGCTTAACAATTACGTCAACAATTCGTCTTTTTTCTGTAATAGAATTTTCACCATATTGACAACTGTGGTTTTTTTCCTTGGAAATTAACACACAAAAAAACCGCTCCTCGTCAATATTGACGAAAAAGCGGTTCGTTAAAAGCAATTTTGAATTACAAAATATGGTTGGATTGATCATCGTTCTGCTGATCTTCCATCGCCTGATGGATTCTTGCATGTACGAGGCTGATCGCTGTACCAATTACATAAATGAACACGCTGCCGACAAGACAGCCGATACCAACCATTAAAGTGGTGTTCTTATCACTAAAGTGGCTGATATTGATCAGACATAACAACACACCCACTGTCAAAGCCGTCCAGGCAAAAATCGTCATTAAAGTAACAAGTCGCTTCACGTTTGCAGCTGTTGCTTCCGCATCCGACTTTACATTGCTTACCGTTGCTGTTTTTGTAGCCATCTTAAACACTCCCATAAAGTTTGTAAGTGCTTACTTCTTGATCCTACTATACCACAGTTTACGGCTAATGTTCAAAGAATTTTCACTTTTTGATCAAAATTTAGACAAATTCGTCTGAATTCATGTGGTTTGTTTTTCCAATTAGTTCTTCCACCAACGCTTCAAGTCATTCCACCAAGTACCGCCCTCTTCTTTGAGCTTGTTGTCTGCCTCGGTATCTTGGCCCGCTGGTTCGCCGCATACCTCGGTTGGCTCTGTTCCCGATACAAAGGATTCCAGCCGTTTGTTCGCACAGGTGGATGCTGCTAGCTTGCCGCTTGTCGGATCGATGTATACGTTCACGACACCGTCCGGGATCGGGAAGATCTTAGGCGGGATGGCGGATAGCGCCTGCTCTGTGAATTGGGCGAAAATTGGAGCAGCGCGATGGGCCTCGGTAACGGTCAGCTTCCGATTCTTGTCATAACCGACCCATACGGCTGTTGCCAGCTCTGGTGTGTAACCGACAAGCCAAGCATCGGTAGATGTTGTGCCGGTTTTACCGGCTACGGGTCTTTTAATGAAGGAAGACACTCGGTTCGCAGTACCGCCTCCTTCAAACACGCTCTCCATCAGGCTAGTCATCACGTAGGCTTCAGAGGGATTGATGACCTGCTCTTCTTGCCGCTCCGCTTCATATATAATATGTCCGTTTCGGTCTGTGATGCGTAGGATCGCGACAGGCTCGACTCGGACACCGCCATTAGCAATGACCGCGAAGGCGGAAGCCATCTGGAGTGGACTGACCGGAAAAGTACCAAGCGCCAAGGAAGGAACCGGATTCATCGGGCTCGTAATGCCAAGCTTCCTCGCCGTTTCAATAACCCGGTCGGCGCCCACTGTCATAATGGTGTTTACAGCATAGATATTGTCCGAGCTTGCAATAGCTGTGCGCATATCAATGAAGTCGTTGAAATACTTGTCATTGTAATTGCGCGGCTCATAGGTTTTGCGTCCTTCATCATAGGTGAAGGAGGTTGGTTCGCTCTTAAACCGGGTGACCGGCGTCATAAAGCCGCTGTGCAGCGCGGTCAGGTATAGGACTGGTTTAAAGGAAGAGCCCGGCTGCCTGGTTTCGGCGAGCGCCCGGTTGAACTGATTTGTTTTATAATCCCTGCCGCCGACCATCGCTTTAATGTACCCATTGCGCGGATCAATTGAAACAAGTGCCGCCTGTTGCTCTTCACTTCCGGCAAGCCCATTCTTGACCGCGTCCTCCGCAGCACGCTGCGCAGTAGGATCAAGTGTTGTATATATCGTTACTCCGCCTTCATTTAATAGCTGCTCATTAATACCTAGCTTATCAACCGCTATGTAACGAATATAATCGCGGAAGTAGGGAGCAAATCCCGCCTGTTCGCCGGAGCCGAGCGGCTGAAAGGTTAATACTTCCTTATAGGCGGCATCAGCCTCATCCGGCGTGATATCGCCAGCTTCCGTCATTGCGCTCAAAATGGTCAGCTGACGGTCTTTTGCATTTTTCATATCCATAAACGGGGAGTAATATTTCGGCCCCTTCGGGATGCCTGCAAGCATTGCGCTCTCGGCCAGCGTTAATTCGGAAGCATGTTTATGGAAGTACAGCTGTGCTGCCGCTTCGATGCCATAGGCGCCATGCCCGTAATAAATCTGATTCAGATAAAGACTAAGAATCTCATCCTTCGAGTAATTCATCTCGAGCTGAACGGTATACATAGCCTCTTTCAGCTTACGCTGCCATGTTTTCTCATGGGTGAGATACAGGTTGCGGGCCAGCTGCTGGGTTAATGTACTCGCACCTTGTTTTGCGGACATCGTCTCTACGTTAACCAATACGGCACGGGCCATGCCTTTCATATCGAACCCATTATGTTCATAGAAACGGTGGTCTTCAATCGCCAGTGTCGCATCTACAAGATAAGGTGAGATTTCATTAAGCGGTACGGAGCTACGGTTCTCACCTGTATGGAACGTATCAATTACCTGTCCCTGCAGGTCGAGCATGCGGGAGGTCTGGCTGATTGATGTTACCGGCAGCGACTGGAAGCGCAAATAAAGAAACATGGACACAGCACCTAGCACCAGTACGGCGGCAATAGCGGCGGTCCATCGTAAGCTTTTTTTGAACCTCATAACATGAGGAAGAAAACGTTCGGTTATAATAGGAAAAGCATATTTGCGGCGCGGCTTGCCCGGCCTGATCTGCTGCTTTTTCATGATGGTGCTCCCTTCGCAAGAACGACCTTTTCCTTAGTATGGAAAAAGGTGGGGAACGATATTCATGTGAGGAAGCTAGAAAAGGTTGATTTTTCGCTCCGAACTACTATAATACATGGAGAACCATTGACGGAAAGAAGGGATTTATCGACATGGAATTGTGGTATACAGAAAAACAAACCGAAAACTTCGGCATTACGGCGAAGATTACTAAGACTTATGTAGACGAACAAACTGATTTTCAAAAGCTCGATATGATCGAAACGGAAGAGTTCGGCACGATGCTGGTTCTCGACGGTATGGTCATGACTACAGTTAAGGATGAATTCGTGTATCACGAAATGGTAGCCCATCCGGTACTCTTCACGCATCCAAATCCGGAGCATGTGCTTGTAGTAGGCGGCGGAGACGGTGGCGTTATCCGTGAAATTATGAAGCATCCAAAAGTGAAAAAAGCCGTGCTCGTTGATATTGACGGCAAGGTTATCGAATATTCCAAGAAGTACCTGCCGACGATTGCAGGCGAACTGGACAACCCTCGTGTTGAAGTTCAAGTGAACGACGGCTTCATGCATATTCATGATCATAAAAATACGTATGACGTTATCATGGTTGACTCGACTGAGCCAGTTGGCCCTGCGGCGAACCTGTTCACACGCGGCTTCTACCAAGGTATCTACGAATCACTGAAAGAAGACGGCATCTTCGTCGCTCAAACCGACAACCCTTGGTTCAAAGCTGACCTGATTCAAAGCGTGAACAAAGACGTGAAGGAAGTATTCCCGATCGTTCGCGTATACGGCGCTAACATCCCAACTTACCCAAGTGGTCTGTGGACATTCACAATGGGCAGTAAGAAGTATGATCCGCTTCAAGTGGATGAAGCTTCGATTACTGAGATTGAAACAAAATACTACACACCACGCCTTCACAAAGCGGCATTTGTTCTGCCTAAATTTGTAGAAGACCTCGTGAAGTAATAAAATAAGCGGCATACTCGCAGATGGCGAATTGCTGATGAAAGAGGCGTCTTTGTATCACCGAAGCTTTCTGTAAAGCTGAGGCGATGAAGGGCGTCTCTTTTTTTATTTCCGGCGCGGCTGGTGTAGAATACGTAGTACGTGATTTTTGTGCTGAGGAGAGGATTCGAGTGGAAGAAGCAGAGCGCATTTATTCTTTTCCGCCGGTGATTGATGAGCGTGCCCGTGTATTGGTGCTGGGGACTGCGCCAAGTGTAAAGTCGCTGGAGCATCAGCAGTTCTACGGTCACCCGCGTAATTACTTCTGGGGGATGGTATACGGTATTTTTGGTGCAGGAGCGCCGGAAGAGAATTACGAGAGCCGGCTTGCTTTTCTGCAGGAGCATCATATGGCGGTGTTTGATGTAATTGAATCCTGTGAGCGGCCAGGGAGTCTTGATGTGAACATTAAGAACGAGCAGCCGAATGACCTGCCTGCATTGCTTGCGAAGTATCCGGGTCTGAAATGTTTTGCATTTAATGGAAGCAAGGCATATGATACCTTCCGCAAATATTTCCGCGATCATCCGGCGTTTCGGGATATTACCCTTCTGAAAATGCCCTCAACCAGTCCGATTCCCACGCAAAAGATGCGAAACTTAGAGGACCGAATCGAGGCATGGCGTGCCATTCTCCCTTACCTGGATTTATCGGAATAGCTTACAATCGTTGAAATTACGGGCCTTCCTGTATATAGTAGTAACATACGAGAAGACTGGAGATATAGGAGTTTTTGTTATGCAAGATAGAATGGCGGTTAAGATCACGCTGACAAGTACCCAGGACGGAGAGTCCGTCGTACAAACGTACAAAGGGGAATGGTTCCGTAAGGAAAGATCGGTGTATATCCGTTACGAAGAACCGGTGGAAGGCAGCGCTGATCCTATTCGGACGCTGGTGCGCTTCCGCACGGACGAGCTGTCGATCACACGCCGCGGCGTTGTGGAGTCGGAGCAGTTGTTCGTTCCGGGAGAAGTGAGACGAAGCGGCTATTATCGCTCTCCGTATACTTCGTTTCAAATGGAGACGGCTACAGCGTTCGTTGCGGTGAAGGGTGATGACGGCTTGGAGCTGCCATCAGCAGTGCTGCCTTATACGATTGAATGGCAGTATGAATTATGGATGAATGAACATTTGTCGGGCCGGTTCCATAATCGGCTCCATATACAGGAGGAGTAGGAGTAATGAGTACGAACGTGTTGGAACAGATGTATGAGAAGGTAAAGGAAGCGATTGCTGATGCAGCAGTAGCAGGTGGCCTGGCTGCACGCGAGGAGCTGCCGGCATTCGTGCTGGAAGTTCCTAAAGACAAAGCGCATGGCGACCTGGCGACTAACGCAGCCATGCAGCTGACTAAGCTGGCGAAGAAAAACCCTCGTCAAATCGCAGAGACGATTATCGCGAACCTGAACGGGGAGAAGTTTGGTATCCAATCCGCTGAGATCGCAGGACCTGGTTTTATTAACTTCCGCATGGACAAAAGCTATTTATATTCCGTTATAGGTGAAATTACAGCTGCGGGAGATAACTACGGCCGTACGAAGGAAGGGGCAGGTCAACGTGTAGAAGTCGAATTCGTCAGCGCGAATCCGACAGGCAGCCTTCACCTTGGTCATGCGCGTGGCGCAGCTGTTGGTGATGCCCTTTGCAACGTGCTGGATTTTTCAGGCTATGAAGTGACTCGTGAGTACTATATCAATGACGCTGGTAACCAAGTAAACAACTTGGCTCGCTCGATCGAAGCACGTTACCGTCAAGCACTTGGTCAAGAAGCTGAGATGCCGGAAGACGGCTATCACGGCGAAGATATCGTAGGCTTCGGTAAGCTGCTTGCGGAGCAGGAAGGGGACCGTCTGCTTTCGCTTTCCGATGAAGAGCGCTTCGCTTTCTTCCGCCAATTCGGTCTGGAGAAAGAATTAGATAAAATCAAACGTGACCTCGGCCGTTTCCGCGTTGGCTTCGATATTTGGTACAGCGAGACATCGCTGTATGAGAGCGGTCAGGTTGAGCAGGCGCTCGACGCGCTGAAGGAGAAAGGCCAAGTGTACGAAGAAGAAGGCGCGACATGGCTTGCGACAATGCCTTATGGCGACGACAAGAACCGCGTCCTTGTGAAAAATGACGGCTCGTACACGTATTTGACACCGGATATCGCATACCACCGCGACAAATTCAGCCGCGGCTATGACCGGA
The DNA here is from genome assembly GCF_052113225.1 of Paenibacillus sp. YAF4_2. Lineage (NCBI taxonomy): Bacteria > Bacillati > Bacillota > Bacilli > Caryophanales > Paenibacillaceae > Paenibacillus > Paenibacillus sp. YAF4_2. The sequence goes on along the minus strand of NZ_JBFRCT010000018.1, from coordinate 15,319 downwards.
TGATTAATATCTGGGGCGCTGACCATCATGGTTACATCCCTCGTGTGAAAGCTGCTATGGCTGCCCTTGGCAACGACCCGGACAAGCTGGTTGTGCTCATCGCGCAAATGGTGAGCCTGTTCCAAGACGGCGAAAAAGTAAAAATGTCCAAACGTACCGGCAAAGCCGTTACGATGCAGGATCTTATGGACGAAGTAGGCGTTGATGCGATTCGTTACTTCTTCACCATGCGCAGTATGGACTCGCATCTTGATTTCGATATGGACCTTGCGATCTCGACTTCGAACGAGAATCCGGTCTTCTATGTGCAATATGCGCATGCGCGTATTTGCAGTATCTTCCGCCAGGCGGACGAGCAAAGCATTGCTCTCTTGCCTATTAGCGACATTGACTTCAGCAAGCTGAACTCCGAAGCTGAATTCGACCTGATGCGCAAACTCGGCGAGCTGCCGCAGGAAGTGTCGGAAGCTGCAGCTCAATACGCGCCGCATCGTCTTGTACGTTATGTATATGAACTGGCTTCGCAGTTCCACAGCTACTACAAAGCAGAGCGCGTCATCACTGAAGACGCGGATCAAACGCAAGCGCGTATCGCCCTGCTCGGCGCTGTGCGCACAGTTATCGCCAACACGCTCCGCCTCATTGGCGTATCGGCTCCAGAGCGGATGTAATCGTTCCGCTCACATAGCGGCCTGGCATTCGCCAGCCGCCCATCTTGGCCGCTTATTTTGCTGACCGCATTTATGCGGATACACGAAAAAATGCTGCGAACCGGCGAATGGGTTGCGCAGCATAATCGGTCTCTAAGCTGCTTGGGCTACTTTCATTGTATTTATTGCAGTATAAACAGTCTCTTCGGCTTCTTTGCACCGTCTACATTACAGTTTCTACAGTATAATTGCCTCTGTGAGGCGGAATCTTGCAAAAACTTCACGATTATCCTGCACAAACCTCTTACAACATAGGTCTCGGCATTTGCAGAGACGAGACCAATATCCTGTAAAAAATACAGCGCAGCCTTAGGCTGCGCTACAACAAAAAGAAACCGTTCCAACGGAGAGGGGGATACCCCTCCCGAGGAACGGTTTCTTTCTTTTTCTCCCAAAAGGGCCGATGAGGTGCGGGGCAAGGGCAATGTATCTCCTGGAGGAGCGTTAGCGCCTGCCTTTGACGACTGAGAAATCTCGTTACAACGAGTATATTCAAATTTCTCAGCGTCAACCGCAGCCGGAAGGAGATACATTGTTCGCAGCCAGCCCCATCATCGCCAATCCGCGAACTTGCCCTTTCACCACAGTCACATCATCGGTCCGCCGCCCCCAACATCTTCATCACATCAAGCTCCCCCGTATACTTGGGAGCTTTTGTACTTCGAAGCGGCTGGTACGCTTTCTTCAGGATCGCCTTGATCTCTGCGGGAGTTAATCCCGGCCTATATGCGAGCAGCAAGGCGATGGCTCCACTGACATGCGAGGTAGCCATCGAAGTTCCGCTCATTTCATGATATTTGCCGCGAAGCCAGGCAGAGAAGATTTTATCGCCAGGTGCATAAATATCGATGAATGTTCCCCTGTTGCTGAACGGGGCAATGCGCCGAAGCTTATTTGTAGCCCCGACGGATATCGTCTGCGGATATCTCGCTGGATAATCGACCGAGCGTCGTTTGCCATCGTTACCTGAGGAAGCAACGACAATAACGCCAGCATTATAAGCGTTGTTTATTGCGTTCAGGAGAGCTTTGCTGCGTGTTTTCATGCCAAAACTCATATTAATAATATGGACCCGGTTGCGCACACACCAATCAATGCCAAGAATAATGTCGGAGACAAAGGCGCTGCCGTTATGGTCGAATGCTTTAACAGGGAGGATTTGTGCTCGAGGAGCAATGCCGATCATGCCCTGTACTTGGTTGGCTGCTGCGATGGTTCCGGCGATATGTGTGCCGTGCCCATTATCATCATGAGGCAGCATGCTGCGGTTGAGCAGGTTAATGCCACGAGACAACGACTGCCGAAGATCGGGATGACTGAAGTCTACACCGGTATCGATTACGCCGATTTTAATGCGATGTCCTGTCGTTGTGCTCCATGCTAGCGGAGCTTTAATCTGCTGGATGCCCCAGGGGATGCCTTTTTCCAAAGGAATGGTTTTGGCTGCTGTGTGAACAGAAATACGGCGGTCGTTCTCAATCCATACGCCGCCGGAGAAACCAGATAATGTTGCTTCGACAGGGAGCTGACAAGAAATTGCACGAATGATGCGCATTTGCTTAACCGATTTGAGCTCAGGGGTAAATGTCGATGCTTCAGACCACTCTTGCAGAAAGCGTCGATAATCCCCTTGCTGTTGAAATCGGATAATCCGATTTTTTGTCTTTTGGCCCGTGCAAGCCATCGTGTCCTTCAACCAATGGAGAAAAGCGGTGATGTCCAATTACGCGTCCCCTCCCGACGGACGATGCTGAACTATTGTATGAAACAAGGAGTTCGGCCGCATGAGCAACTTGCCTTTTTTCAGATAATTAGGCTTTGAGCCGTGTCAAAACGTCATGGCAAACATACGATGAAGTAAGAGTTCTTAGGGACTCTTATCGCTCCGGTCCGCATTACTCATGCGCTGTCCGGATGGATACAGTCAAAGCGAAGGGACAGCCCTTCGCTTTTTTCTGTTTCGGGGCAGGATACAGGGACTTCATACAGCCGAGGGACGGCTTGCTTTTTTGAATAAAATAGGTTTTACTATACTTTGATAATGGTTAAGATTATGAAAGTGAAGATAGCAAGAAGGGATGTGTCCATATGAGCAGCGGCAATATTACATTGAAGCTCGATCCTGAGCGGGTAAAAGAAATGCCTATGGTAGATTTAGCGTTTGAATTGTTGAAATCGGCCAATACGCCTTATTACTACCGTGACCTGATGATGGAAATTGCGAAGGTTCGCGGACTGTCTGCGGACGGAGTTAACCAAGTAATCGCTCAAGTATATACGGAGATCAATATTGACGGCAGGTTCGCTTGCGTAGGAAGCAATATGTGGGGATTGAAACGCTGGTATCCAGTTGAGAAAAACGAGGATCCGATCACGAACGCGAAACGTCCTCGTATCATTAATGACGAAGATGATGATGATGATCTGTTTGCGGACGAAGAAGAAGAAACGTACGCAGGTGACGAAGAAGATTACGATGTATTTGATGAAGATCGTGAATTCGGCGAAGCTGAAACAGAAGAAGAAGTTGATGAAGAGGTTAGCATCGAAGACGAAGAGATAGAGGAAGACGCAGTTGATGAAGAAATCGACGCTGATGCTGAACTTGATGATGAAGATGCTGATGACGGAGATTTTGAAGAAGACGAGGACGAAGAAGAAGAGAAATAATCGTCTTAAACTGGGTCGTCTTTACGCTTGACAGTCCATAGACGGGCGGAGTAAACTATTGCATGGGCTTTAAGATTCGGTTAACGTACCGCACAAGCAGCAATGGCTTACCTTTCATTTTTTGAAGGATGAATGCCTAAGCGGAATATAGCTTTCGCCGCTCTCTTGCGGGTTAGCTAACGTTTAATAATATGCCAAATGAAAAGTGCCCCGTGAAGACGGGTGTCACTTTTTTTGTTTGTAGAAGTAAGTTTCAGTAACCAGATTTAGGAATCCATAAACTGGATAGATGGGTACAACACCTGCTAATCCATGTTTATTGTACAAATGGGAAAACCTAAACATAACCATAGGAGCTTGGAGGGTATTAGCAAAGTGACAAAATATATTTTTGTAACCGGTGGTGTCGTTTCTTCGCTCGGCAAAGGGATAACGGCTGCATCACTCGGTCGTTTGCTTAAGAACAGAGGCCTTAAAGTAACGATCCAGAAATTCGATCCCTATATTAACGTTGACCCGGGAACGATGAGCCCGTACCAGCATGGTGAAGTATTCGTAACGGATGACGGCGCGGAGACAGACCTTGACCTTGGGCATTATGAACGGTTTATCGATATTAACCTGACGAAGTACAGCAGCGTAACAACGGGTAAAATTTATTCGAACGTTATTTCCAAGGAACGCCGTGGTGAATACTTGGGCGGAACGGTACAGGTTATCCCGCATATTACGAACGAGATCAAAGAGCGCGTGTACCGCGCTGGTAAAGAAGCCGGCTCGGACGTTGTTATTACAGAAATCGGCGGAACAGTAGGCGATATCGAAAGCTTGCCTTTCCTTGAAGCTATCCGCCAAATTAAGAGTGATATTGGACGTGACAACGTGATGTACATTCACGTAACACTGATTCCATATATCAAAGCAGCGGGTGAAGTGAAAACTAAGCCGACACAGCATAGTGTAAAAGAACTACGCAGCATTGGCATCCAACCGAACGTTATCGTCTGCCGTACCGAGCATGCGCTGTCAGAAGATCTGAAACGCAAAATCGGCCTGTTCTGCGACATCGACGCTAATGCCGTTGTCGAATGTCTCGATGCATCGACATTGTATGAAGTACCTCTTATGCTTCGTGAGCAAGGACTCGACGATATCGTCGTTAACCACTTGAAGCTGACGACAAACCAACCGGATATGACGCAGTGGGAAGAAATGGTCGAGCGCGTGAAGTCACTGCATAAAACGACTGAAATCGCCATTGTCGGCAAATATGTTGCTCTTCATGACGCTTACCTTTCCATTGTAGAAGCTCTTGGACATGCTGGTATCGACGCAGATTCGGAAGTGAAACTTCGTTGGGTGAACGCGGAAGAGATCGACGACGAGAATGTAGGAGAAGCTCTGCAAGGCGTACATGGTATTCTTGTACCAGGCGGCTTTGGTGATCGTGGTATTGAAGGTAAAGTGACTGCAATTCGTTATGCACGTGAACAGCAAATTCCATTCTTCGGTATTTGCCTTGGCATGCAGGTGGCTGTTATCGAATACGCGCGTAATGTAGCAGGTTTGTACAACGCAAACAGTGCAGAGATCAATCCTTCAACGCCATATGCAGTTATTGACCTGCTTCCTGATCAAAAAGATATTGAAGATATGGGCGGAACGATGCGTCTTGGCCTCTATCCTTGCAAATTGAAGCCAGGTTCGCTTGCTTCTGTAGAATATAATGATGAACTGGTATACGAACGTCATCGTCACCGGTATGAGTTTAACAATGAATATCGTGAGCGTATTGAATCGGCAGGACTTCGCATTTCTGGTACTTCCCCTGACGGCCGTTTGGTCGAAATGGTGGAGCTTCCTGCGCACCCATGGTTCCTTGCCGTTCAATTCCATCCGGAATTCACATCCCGTCCGAATCGTCCACAACCGCTCTTCCGCGGATTTGTTCGTGCTGCTTTGAAATACTCCGGACAATAAGAACACCCGTTCTAACAAGGAATGTTTCAATTTTTTTATTGGAAAAGCAGGATAATGTGCCTCTCCGCGCGAATATATTAACGATTATGGAAGAGTTGACCAGTTGTCGCTCGAGTCGCGGGAGGTAATATCTTGGAGAAGAAGAAGCTATTGATCGTTGATGATCAGAATGGCATCCGAGTGCTTCTAATGGAAGTATTCAGCAGTGAAGGCTACAATACTTTCCAAGCTTCAAACGGTAGGCTGGCACTGGAAATTGTGAAGGCTGAGAACCCTGACCTCGTTCTGCTCGACATGAAGATTCCGGGGATGGACGGACTTGAAATTTTAAAGCATGTGAAAGCCATTAATCGTGAAATTAAAGTCATTATGATGACCGCATACGGCGAGCTCGACATGATCAAGGAAGCGACTGATCTGGGTGCTGTGATGCATTTCACGAAACCGTTTGATATCGATGAAATGCGAATCGCGGTTAATATGCAGCTTCACGGCGGCAATTCTAACAACCGCTTCGCGGTAGGGTCCTAAGGGACCCTTTTTTTCTGCCCATATGGAAGACTTTCACGTGGTATCCCTGCTTCTGTAAGGGAAATACCATTCCCTGTCCCGTTATGGTATAATAGCTCAGAATATAAAGTCTAATAGACCTGATAATAGCTTTGTAATCAATACAAATTCGCTTCCGTACTTTACGAAGCGTACTAAATAGGAGCACAGGATGACGAACCGCTTCATCACGGCGAGTGTGTTAGTATAAACCTCGCACGCTAGGCGGTTTTCCTATGTTTCTTCCTAGTCACGGGAGGACTACATTTGATGGAGAAATTGATGATACGTGGTGGACGTCCACTGCGGGGCACCGTCCAAATAAGCGGAGCAAAGAACAGTGCCGTCGCTCTGGTTCCGGCTGCTATATTGGCTGAATCAGAAGTGGTATTGGATAATTTGCCCCATTTAAGCGATGTTGTCGTATATAGTGAAATCCTTGAGGACCTGGGCGCTGTAGTAAGCTGGCAAGGCGATATTATGAGAATTGATCCTTCCCGCCTTGAGTCAAAGCCGATGCCTAACGGTAAAGTGAAGCTTCTTCGCGCTTCTTATTATTTGATGGGCGCCATGCTGGGGCGTTTTGGGGAAGCGATTATTGGATTGCCAGGCGGCTGTAACTTCGAGCCGAGACCAATTGATCAGCATATCAAAGGCTTTGAGGCACTAGGAGCAACCGTAACAAATGAACACGGCTCCATGCGTATTCACGCAAAAGAGCTGCGCGGAGCGAAGATTTATCTCGACGTTGTAAGTGTGGGAGCAACCATTAATATTATGCTTGCGGCCTCGCGGGCCAAAGGCTCTACAATTATCGAAAACGCGGCAAAAGAGCCTGAAATTATAGATGTAGCAACACTTCTTAATTCAATGGGAGCTCGCATCAAAGGGGCAGGCACAGAAACGATCCGAATTGAAGGGGTCGATAGCATGCATGGCTGCCGTCATTCGATTATTCCTGACCGTATTCAAGCGGGTACGTACATGATCGCCGCTGCTGCAACACGTGGTGACGTGACCATCGATAACGTGATTCCGAAGCACATGGAAGCCATGACAGCAAAGCTGGAAGAGATGGGCGTAACGGTTCATGAGATGGATGAATCGATCAGAATTATTGGCGCGCCAGAGTATTCAGCTATTGATGTGAAGGCGCTTGTTTACCCGGGCTTTGCAACGGATCTGCAATCGCCGATGACGACGCTTTTGACGCAAGCAAAAGGCGTGAGTATCCTGAGTGACTATGTGTACAGCAACCGTTTCAAGCATGTACCAGAGCTGAATCGGATGGGTGCGGATATACGTGTTGAAGGGCGTTCAGCTATCGTCGAAGGCGGAGAGTTGTTTGCTGCTAAAGTAAAAGCTGCTGATCTGCGGGCTGGCGCCGCGCTCGTTATTGCTGGCCTTACCGTGAAGGAAGGCATTACAGAAATCACTGGTGTGGAATACATTGACCGCGGTTATGACAATCTTGTTGATAACCTGCGCCGTTTAGGTGCAGATGTTTGGCGGGAGACAGAGTAAAGTTAATTCCAATATTTATGCGCCTTCTATGGATTAAGACGAATAGAAGGCGCCATTTCGGGTATATAATGATAGCTAAAACTGAATACAAAGTGGTGAGAATATGACAGATCTTCAGATCGCTGATCTCGAAGAATTGAAGCTGACCGAATTATACAAATTAGCAAAGCAGTATCAAATTCCGTACTATGGCCAGCTGAAGAAGAAGGAATTGATTTTTGCAATATTACGTGCACAAGCGGAAAAAAGCGGCCTCATGTTTATGCAGGGTGTACTTGAAACCTTACCAGAAGGATTTGGCTTCCTTCGGCCGATCAACTATTTGCCAAGCAAAGAAGATATTTATATCTCTGCTTCGCAAATTCGAAAGTTTGATTTACGAACCGGAGATCTAGTATCTGGCAAATGCCGGCTGCCGAAAGATTCGGAGAAATACTTTGGCCTTCTTCAGGTAAATGCCGTAAACGGCACAGATCCTGTACAAGCGGCTGAAAGACTTCACTTTCCCGCTCTGACCCCTCTTTATCCACAGAAAAAACTCGTGCTGGAGACGGCATCTTCCAAACTTTCTACACGAATTATGGATTTGCTTGCACCTGTTGGCCTTGGCCAACGTGGACTAATTGTAGCGCCGCCGAAAGCGGGTAAAACCTTGCTGCTTAAAGAAATTGCGAACAGTATTTCGACTAACCATCCGGATATTGAGTTGTTTGTATTGCTTATTGATGAACGCCCAGAGGAAGTAACGGATATGCAGCGTTCTGTGAAGGGCGAAGTTATTGCCTCTACGTTTGATGAAGTGCCTGAAAATCATATCAAAGTAGCCGAGCTTGTGCTTGAGAGAGCACTGCGTTTAGTGGAACATAAGAAAGATGTTGTTATATTGCTCGATAGTATTACACGTCTTGCGCGTGCTTATAACCTTGTTGTTCCTCCATCTGGCCGTACGCTTAGCGGCGGTATTGATCCTGCGGCCTTCCATCGTCCTAAGCGATTCTTTGGTGCGGCCCGCAATGTGGAAGAGGGCGGCAGCCTGACAATCCTCGCGACGGCCTTGATCGAGACAGGCTCGCGTATGGATGATATCATTTATGAAGAATTTAAAGGTACCGGTAATATGGAGCTGCATCTTGACCGGAAGCTTGCAGAACGTCGTATTTTCCCTGCGCTTGATATCCGCAGATCGGGTACACGACGTGAAGAGATGCTTTTAACGAAAGAAGAACTGGATAAATTATGGGTTGTGCGCCGTAATATGACCGATACACCTGACTTTGTTGACGGGTTCCTGAAGAAGCTTGCTGACTCTAAGACCAATAGTGAGTTTTTGATGTCGCTTGATACAATAGAGGAAAAGTCAACGCCGAAGCCTCAGCAGTCGAGGACAAGCACGGGAACAGGTACGGGAATTAAAAGCAGCGCAACAACTGGAAGGCGGCCAGCGCCGCGCACAACGCACGGCTCTTAGCGCTGCTGGAAGGAGGACATCAAGATGAATCTCGTATATGCGGATGAGCAAGGCAATGTGTTTGATCATCCTGACTATATTGCGCTTGGGCGCAGTGGCGATATGATCGTCGAACTGATGGAGGAAGAGCTGATTCCATTGCCGCGGGGGGCTACCCTAGTAGGACTGCCGCATACGCGGCCGGTCTTTATTGAGCCTGACACAGGTGAGATGAAGATGCTCTCCGGCAATTATCAGGCGGTAGGTGCTTTATTGCCGCAAGGGTTTACCCGGCTGGCTCTACCAGGGTACGTGAAGACGGATAAGAACGAGAAGTTTCCGTTATTCGGCTATACTTCAGTCGTTTGGAAAGACGGCGGATTTTATGTAGCGGCGGAGCAGAGCGATGATCCGTATAAGTGGGATCCGCTGAACTGCGACCGTGGTGAAGTTCGCAGACAGGTGGAGCGATTAACTTCGAAATATCCGGAGAATCGTTTATACAAGCATTTATCTAACTGCGCGCTTGGTTATGAATGCCTAACTTCGTCGAATACGTTCCTGCAGCGCTGGGAGGGTGGCGTTCCTGTCTCCTATTCCTGTAATGCTGGATGTTTCGGCTGTATTTCCGAGCAACCAGACGACAGTGGTTTTGTTGCACCGCAGACACGTATGAACTTTAAGCCTACGGTAAATGAGATTGTGGAGATTATGCTGGAGCATCTGAAAACGCCAGAATCCATTATCAGCTTTGGCCAGGGCTGCGAAGGCGAACCTTCGACGCAAGCCAAAATAATTGTGGAAGCGATGAAGATCGTCAGAAGCCAGACGAAGCTGGGCTACATCAATATCAATACAAACGCAGGTCTGACTGATTTCATGCGTGCGATCGTAGACGCAGGTCTTGATCTTATGCGGGTCAGCACCATTAGTGCACTTGACGAGCATTATAACGCCTACTACAAGCCGCGTGCTTATACCTTAGCTAATGTGGAGAAATCGTTAAAGTATGCAACTGAAAAAGGTGTATACACTTCCATTAACTACCTCATATTCCCTGGTGTCACGGACCGTGAGGAAGAGATAGAGGCCATGATCGGATTTGCGAAGCGGACAGGCTTGAAGCTGATCCAAATGCGTAATCTGAACATTGACCCGGAGAGCTATTTGAACTTGATCCCACCTGCCAAAGGCGAGATTTACGGGATGAAACAAATGCTCGAAATCTTCCGTGATGAGCTGCCAGATGTTGTGATTGGCTCCTATACACATCTCCCTCCTGCAGCGATGCGCAAGTAGCTGGGAAAACATCGGCATTGCATGAGTGGTATGGTCATGCTATAATCCGAGATGTGTGATTTTAACTCTGGACCCGCATGTGGTTCAGGGCAGAAAGAGGTGAACGAGATGAAACAAGGTATTCATCCGACATACCACGTATCCAACATCACTTGCGCTTGCGGTAACTCATTCGAGACTGGTTCGATCAAATCGAATCTTCGCGTAGAGGTTTGTTCCGTGTGCCACCCATTCTTCACGGGTAAGCAAAAGTTCTTGGATGCAGGCGGTCGCGTCGATCGTTTCAAAAAGAAATACGGCATGTAATATTATCTGCCTCGGCTTAATTTGGCAGAATAAGAAAACCTCCCTTAGCCATCCTATGGTTAAAGGGAGGTTTTTTGATTGCTTACCAAAAGAATGCTAAGACGCAAGCTGCGAGTATTGTTTATGGGCTTCGCAATACCTGCTTTAATAGTTGTAAGCTTATCGGGCTGTGCTACTGATGGCATAAACAATGGTCATCGTTCAAATAACCAGAAGGTAGAGACTTATGGCCATGATGGATATATGGGCTACTCCAACAGTAATCCTAATCTGCCTAATAATCTTACTTTCCTCAATTATGATTCGGACAGGAAGTTTATAGGCCAAGTACTGCAGCCAATCGATGGTATTAAAGACAGCAGGGTTTCCTTTAATGGGGGGAACCTGAATGTACACATAACAGCGGATTCAAAACTGACGAATGAGCAAATTCAGGCGCTTGAAGCAAAAGCTCAGAAAGCTGTACAGTTCAACATGCCGCGTTATCATGTCAAAGTGACAGCGTCGCGCTAGATTGGACTGCCACTATCCTACGGTTGCGCTTTATGCTGGGATGGGCTATACTTAGTTTTGCCGTGCTAGATGGGGAGTTAGCGGTGCCCTGTAACTCGCAATCCGCTTTAGCGAGGTTGAATTCCTGCTTGAGGTTATGTGATGCAGGGTTTGGCGCTTGCAATCAGTGTTGACAGTTGGGTCCTCCGCAATGGACGCTTGTGAACCCGGTCAGGTCCGGAAGGAAGCAGCCGTAAGCAAGTTTGTTCATGTGCCGGGGGAGTGCCTGACTCGAGCTGAGACGCAAGAGTGCCGCCTGGATCGCATGTTATCGAGGGCAGGTGCACGGTACACATTATTTTCATAGAGTAACTGAGGAACACCAGCGATGTGGTTCTGCTTTCTTAGAAGCAGATGCCTAGAATGCAGGTGTTTTTGTTTTGCATATAGAAATCATGTTGTATAATAGAAGAACAAAGAATGAAGCAACCGAAAGGAACGTAAACGCGTGAGTCATATTGCATTATATCGTGCCTGGCGTCCGCAGACGTTCCAGGATATGGTCGGACAACGGCATATTATACAAACGCTGCAGAATGCGATTCGAGAGAATCGTGTCTCGCATGCCTATTTATTTAATGGACCCCGAGGTACGGGGAAAACAACAGCGGCCAAAGTTCTAGCGAAAGCAGTAAACTGCGAACGTGGTCCAGCGGAAGAGCCGTGTAATGAATGTGATGCTTGCCGCGGAATTACAGCCGGTCATATTATGGACGTTGTTGAGATTGATGCGGCGTCAAACCGGGGTATTGATGAAATACGGGATATTCGAGATAAAGTTCGTTACGCCCCGTCTGAAGTTCGTTATAAAGTGTATATTATTGATGAAGTTCATATGCTTACCTCTGAAGCCTTTAATGCCTTACTCAAGACATTAGAGGAACCTCCGGGTCATGTTATTTTTATATTAGCAACAACTGAGCCTCATAAACTTCCTGCGACAATAATCTCACGATGCCAAAGATTTGATTTTCGGCAAGTGTCGCTTGAGGAACAAACGGAGCGCCTGCTTGAGATCTGTAAGGAAGAGGGTATTGAGGCAGAGGACGATGCCATCTCTTATATCGCCAGATTATCCGAAGGCGGTATGCGTGATGCGATAAGCCTGCTCGAACAAGTTTCTGCCTTCGGTGGTTCCAGAATTACGCTCGATGGAGCTGTGGATGTAACAGGAGGAATGGCGGCGGATCAGTTCTATGCACTGGCTGAAGCCATTAGAGATCGTAATGTAGCTGCTATTATGCCGCTCGTAGAAGGTTTGACGCAGGCCGGGAAAAGCGCGGATAAATGTATGGAGAACCTGATCTTTTATTTCAGGGATCTGCTTGTGCTTAAGCTGGCACCTCAAGGTACGGTGACCGAGCGTGTTGTAGATGCAGAGCGTTTCCAGGAGATGGCCGGAGCATTTAGTTCTGAACGGTTATTCCGGATGATTGACACACTCAATGGCTATCAGTCCGATATGAAGCATGCTTCTCAGCCCCAAACCTTATTTGAGGTCGCACTGATGAAGATTTGCACGATTGGCAATGAGAGTAGTACAGCTGCTGGGGGGGCGGGTTCATCAACCTCACCGCCGGCTGCCTCAGCTGAGGTGAATCGTCTGCGTCAGCAAGTCGAAGTGTTGGAACGTAAGCTGGAACAGCTTATCCAAAATGGTGCGGCTAACGCTGGAGCTGCAGGATCTGCTGATGGTGGAGCAGCACGCCCCGCTGTTAATCAGTCCCGTCGAAGCGGCGGGTTTGGTGGTAACGGGGCAGCAATCAGCAGAGCTACGGTAAAACTCGATCCTTTCGTGGCATCTGCTGGAAGTCCTAGTACGGGGCAGATTCGGATGAAGTGGAACGAAGTGCTTCAACGGGTCAAGGAAGCCAAGATTACTGTACATGCCTGGTTTGTTGATGGAGAACCAGTGTCAGCAACGGATGGGACGGTGCTCGTAGCTTTTAAAAATACGATGCACCGCGAGACAACCGAACGGCCAGCACATCGGGAGATTATTGAACGGGTTATTCAGGATGTAATAGGCAACCCGTTGAAGCTAGCCACATGTATGCTGAAGGAATGGCAGAGCGCCAGCAGCCGTTCGGGAGAGCAGCAAGGTGAAACGCTGGAATTACAGCCCGATGCGATTGACACCGGGGAGGAACAGCGTCCACAATGGGTAGAGGAAGCAGTAAAGCTTTTTGGTGAGGATTTAGTTGTTATCAAGGAAGATTAGTTAACTATAACGATGAGGTGATAAGCATGAATAACATGAACCAAATGATGAAGCAAGTTAAGAAGATGCAAGAACAAATGATGAAAGCACAAGAAGAACTTGTTAATAAAACAGTTGAAGGTACAGCAGGCGGCGGCGTTGTAACGGTAGTTGCAAACGGTCATAAGAAAATTATTAGCATCACGATCAAACCTGAAGCGGTAGATCCGGATGATGTAGAAATGCTGCAAGACCTTGTTTTGACTGCAGTTAACGATGTTCTTACTAAAGTAGACGAAATTGCGAACCAAGACATGGGCAAATTTACAGGTGGTATGAAAATTCCAGGTTTGTTCTAAGGCTAGTTGCCGGAGAACCATCATATATAAAGCTAAAACGTATGCTGACTGACGCCGCCGTAAGGGCGGCGTCAGCCGTTTACGCTAGAGGATTGAAAGGAGCTGCGCGTTTTGTTTTACCCTGAACCGATAGCGAAGTTGATTGATGCCTTTACGCGCCTCCCTGGTATAGGACCAAAGACGGCCGCAAGGTTGGCTTTTCACGTGCTTCGCATGAAAGAAGATGATGTTATTGATTTCGCCAAAGCACTTGTTAGTGTGAAGCGAAATTTAACGTATTGTTCGGTTTGCTGCAATATTACGGATACGGATCCTTGCCGGATCTGTCAGGATAAGACACGGGACAACACAGTTATCTGCGTAGTGCAAGAGTCCAAAGATCTCGTTGCCCTGGAACGGATGAAGGAATTCCAAGGGCACTACCATGTCCTGCAGGGTGCAATATCGCCTATTGAAGGTATTGGTCCTGATCAGATCAAAATTGCCGAGCTCCTTCGACGTTTGAGTGATGAGCGAGTGCAAGAGTTGATTCTAGCAACAAATCCAAATATTGAGGGCGAAGCGACAGCCATGTATCTTTCAAGGCTCGTTAAGCCGTTTGGCATACGAGTTACACGAATTGCTCATGGTCTGCCCGTTGGCGGCGATCTCGAATATGCTGATGAAGTCACCTTGTCCAAAGCATTGGAAGGTCGCAGAGAACTAAACTAAATACTACGAGTAACGTTAAAGAGCCGTCTTCCCCCTTTGGGGAAGGCGGCTCTGTTTTGTTTTCTGGAGGTTATCCGTTCTAAACCTGTCCTAGTCTTTATACATATATAGAAATGCCTTGTCCTAACGGACAAGTGAGGAGGCGAAGTGTGATGGGCAAAAGTCAGCATACAGGTGATCTTGCATTAATGAAAACTCAAGTAAAGCCAATTCCACAAGTAGATACAGTAGAATGGGGCGAACATTTACGGGCTGAAATTGCTGAGGCACATAATGAGTGGGTAAATGCTAATCGGTTCTTTAATGTCGCTGTTGGACAAGATCAGATCGACTATGCCATTTATGCATTGATTACGGCTGAGAAAAGATATGAGATGTTAATTCGAATCGCCAAGCGCACATGCAGCGTATGGCCAGCGTGGAGAGGGGCATTACAATGAACATGATATGGCTTGCTATACTTGTTTTATCATCTGTTGCTTTGGTTGCTGTTCTTGTTAGACAGCGCCTGTCTTTGGCATGGATTCGAAACTTTGCAATTCATTTCGTACTTGCTGCTGCAGTCCTATATGTATTAAATTTCTCGGGACTAATTCCGAACATATATATTCCGCTTAATCCGGTTACAATAGGTACTGTTGTCGTGCTTGGTGTTCCAGGCATTGCTCTGATTGCTGGTGTACAATACTTGATTGTATGAGATCGAGAAGTTTTTCGAATCAAGGGTTGACCTTATTGTTTGATTCATGGTATATTACTTCTCGCGCCAAGTGCAAGGGAAAACAAGCTTCAAAAAAAGATTTAAAAAAGAACTTGCAATCAACTAGGCAACTGTGATATATTATAAAAGTCGCCGCTGAGAAAAACGGTCGACAAACGAAAGAAAATTGTTCTTTGAAAACTGAACAACGAGCAAAACTGCCCCGTTAGAAATAACGGAAAAAGCGATAAAAACAAGTTTGAGCAAGTCAAACAGAACCATTTCATGGAGAGTTTGATCCTGGCTCAGGAC
>NZ_JBFRCT010000017.1:0-63917 GCF_052113225.1 Paenibacillus sp. YAF4_2 | reverse complement strand
ATTAGGCACGCCGCCAGCGTTCGTCCTGAGCCAGGATCAAACTCTCCATGAAATGGTTCTGTTTGACTTGCTCAAACTTGTTTTTATCGCTTTTTCCGTTATTTCTAACGGGGCAGTTTTGCTCGTTGTTCAGTTTTCAAAGAACAATTCTTTTCAGTGTCGATCGCGTTATCTCAGCGGCGACAAGAGATAATATATCATGGACGGCCATAGGATTGCAACCCTTTTTTTGAACTTTTTTAAATGGATTTTTCTACCTGTAATTACGAACATTCAGAGCATAGCGTGAAAGCTCTTTCGGGGAAGCAATTCGTGCATACATACGGAAGATGATTTTGTACCTTCTCGTTATGGCTTGCTTAATATCTCCGTCTAAACGATTGTCATTCAGATCAAGCAGCATTTCATCTAACTCTTTGCGCAGGACGTAATCGAGTTCTTTGCATTCTTTGTCGTTGAATAGAATCCCTAGCATAACTATTGTGCGCCCTCCTAAGCAGTATTGGCCATTCAGCTTGTTGCTGAGGCCTCTTAAAGCAAAAGCGGCGTTTCGCGATTACGCATCACGACGCCGCTTTACTGTTATGCTCAATAATTGGGAAAATTATTACAACGAACCCACCCATACACTAATTGTACTTTCAATAATAGCAGCAATAAGCAGTGCAACCGTCAAAATGACAACAACGGGGATCGAACGAATCATGAAATACTCTATTTCTGGACCCGATTTGCCCGCTTCCTTTCCCGGTATAATCAGTCGGCCTAATGCCTTAAGCAATAGAACGCCAAACTTCATACCGTATGCACAGGCTATTACGATAGCAGGGATCTCAATAATACCGTGAGGCAGCAGCCCGAGTACAACCTGGAACATATCCCCCGTACCATTCGTTTGAGCTACATGCTGCAGCAGAAAACCTACCACCATTCCGTTCATCACAAGGAAGAAAATCGGGATTATTCCTAATATAGCCCCTATGTAAATAATAAAGATGGATTTAATCGTATTGTTCAGGAAGATAAAGATCATAAAGGCCAACGTCGGATTATCCGATTGCTGAAGTGTATTCGCCACATCTCCGAGCGCACTGATTTGCTGCTCCAGGTAATCACTAAAGGTACTGTTGGTCCCCCCTACAACAAGTCCTGCAAAAAACAAAATGAATCCAAACGTTATGTAGGGATTCATGATTTTGAAATGTGCTTTTATTTCACGCCATCTGAACATGCCGATTCACTCCTAAAAAGAATTATCATACAAGTGGCCTCATACAGGCCAATTGTGATGATTCTTACTTCGAAAGCATTATCTTAAAGAATTATCATACAACTGGCCTCATACAGGCCAATTGTGATGATTTTTACTTCGAAAGCATTTTGCGTAAACTTTTTTGTTGATTTGAACAAGCCATGAATATCTTGGGTGTACGAGCATAGATTGTACTAGAACAAGCTTTCAATAGAAAGGAGAGCCTTATCAGATGAACTTCTTTTATGTATTGAACGGACGGAAATTAAAACGTAACTTCCTTATTGTGCTCGCTCTCGTCTTCTCTGTAGGGGTAATCTATGCTGAGAGAGACAACATCACCGTATTCGCTCCGCAGCAGCCGGCTGCAATATACAGTGTCCCGACGGATAAAAAGGTTGTGGCCTTAACTTTCGACATTAGTTGGGGGGACAAGCGGACAGAGCCTATCCTTAAAGTACTGAAGGACAAGGGCGTTACACAGGCTACCTTCTTTCTCTCCTCCCCATGGAGCCAATCCCATCCTGATATTGTGAAGGATATCGTAAATGACGGCTTCGAAATCGGAAGTCATGGTCACAAACACGATAATTACAGCAAGCTTAGTGATGAGGAAATCCGTACGCAAATTACGACTGCCCATACCATTTTATCTGATCTGACCGGCAAGCAACCGAATTTGATTCGGCTCCCTAATGGTGATTTCGATAAACGGGTACTCCGTATCGCTGAAGAACTGAACTACAAGGTTATTCAATGGGATACGGATTCCCTTGATTGGATGAACATCGGTACGGATAAAATTATTAACCGTGTCGTAAGCCGCGCCCACAATGGCGATATCATCCTGATGCATGCCAGTGATTCCGTGAAACAAACTCATGAAGCACTTCCTGTCATTATTGATCAGCTTCGTGCTAAAGGCTATGAGTTCGTCTCGGTATCGGAATTGATTAATCAAACAGAGTCAGAAGGCCGCGCTGTCCAGGACAAAACAACCTCGCTTACGATGCTTGGTCTTGAAGATGCTGTGAGTGCTGCGGATACAGGCTATTAATACTACGCAACCGGCTTTGCGGACGTCGCAGAGTCGGTTGTTATTTTTTTCTGCAGAAGTCTTGGAAGCATGAGGATTTGATAACCATTGCAGATAAACAACGGAATAATCATAAACACGATCGCCGAAATATTCGTCTCCCCCTGCAGTGCCGGCCATGCTTCTATAAATGTAATGAAGAACATAAGGAATGCAGTTGGCACAAAAGCGGTGGTATTAGTTTGCTTAACTTTAATATAAGCCACTCCTAAAGAGCAGACTAATAAGACAAGTGGCAGCAACCAAAAGAACCAGTTATTTGTCCGCTGTTCATAAAGCATGTATCCCAGGCCAAAAACGCCAAATACGGTCGTATAGCCCTGCAATGCATTCCACAGATAGCTTTTCCGGAAAATACTTAATGCGATGTAGTTTAAGGTCAAATATGCAAAGAACCCCATTTGGCTGAATGCTCCTATTAATAAGCCGACCATCGCCATCATGAAGGCGTTGAATCCAGCTGCCTCTAGTCCCATAAATCCGAAGGACGTGTCAGTCCATTGCATAATCGACCCGCTGACGACCGTTATAACGGCTCCAACCGCCATGCAGCTCCAAAAAAGAAAAAACCATCTTTTCAAATTCATTATCGATTGATCCTCCTTCATTTTAGGCGTAAGTCCGCGCAAAATAAGCGCTTTCCTGCACCATCCATTATTTTACCACGTTCGTCATAAAAAGCTAACCTTGAAGCCATGATAATCCCGTGAACATTAACGCATACTACGGATAAAATCAGCAATGGTGTTATAGAAGGGAGATCGTGGATGCATGCGTATGCGACTGGCTTTATTAACGGCGCTTTCCGCCCTATCATTCGTCTTAACGAGCTGCGGTGCGGAATCGTCCGGAGGCAACCAGCAGATAAGCTACAAGGATATGAAGTCAATGGTCATCGATATACTGAAAACAGAAGATGCACAAAAGGCGCTGCAGGAATCGGCACAGCAAATGTCCGGTTATAACGGCAGCGGTACGAAGCTTTTATCGGTACAGGATCAAGAACAGGTTAGGTTAGCTGTAAAGGATGTATTGGTCGCCCCGGAGTATGACAAGGTCATCAAGACGCTAATGACGGATACCCGATTTGCTGGTGAGTTTGCTAAAGCCGTGAATAAGCAAAATAAGGATATTCACAAGGAATTGATGAAGGATCCCTCTTACCAAGAGGCGATGATTAAAGCAATGAAGACACCGGAAATGGACAAGATGATTCTCGAGGTGTTACAAAGCACGCAGTATAAGAAGCAAGTCATGTCCCTTATGCAGGAATCGATGCAAAATCCATTGTTCCGCCTGGAAGTGCTTGATCTGATGAAAAAAGCGGTGCAAGAAGAGCTTAAGCCTAAGCCGGATGAGAAGGTTGAGAAGAAGCAGGATAGTGGCAGTGGAGATGACAGTTCCGGCGGAGATGGTAGTTCCGGCGGAGATAGTGGAGGCGAAGGCGATCAGTCTTCGGGTTGACCTGTTCATATAAAGCTAAAAAGCCCGGGCTGGGCCTGAGAGCATTGCTGCTCTCTTCCCTGCTCGGGCTTTTGTATTTTAGGGAAGTTATGCTACTAAGCCTATCGGCCGCATCTTTGAATAACTTGATTAGCAATACCAAGATACAATTCGCCTATTTCGGATTCAGCCTTGTACACAGAAGGCGAGAAATCCGGTTCGGAAATATGATTGTCCGGCTGTCCAAGCGGAATTTGTGCCATCAGCTCGGCATGCAAAGATTCCGCGAGTCGAGCTCCACCTCCGCGTCCGAAGATATATTCCGGCTCGCCGCATTTGCTGCATTTGTAGTAGGACATGTTCTCGACCACACCAATAATTTCATGCTTGGTCTTTATCGCCATTGCACCTGCGCGAGCTGCTACAAATGCTGCCGTTGCATGAGGGGTTGTAACGATAATTTCTTTGCTTTGCGGGATGATCTGGTGAACGTCCAGAGCCACGTCGCCTGTTCCCGGCGGAAGGTCAAGCAGCAGATAATCCAGCTCTCCCCACTCGATCTCGGCAAAGAAATTACGAAGCATCTTGCCGAGCATTGGTCCGCGCCATACGATCGGGCTGTTGTCTTCTACGAAGAAGCCCATCGACATCACTTTAACACCGAATCGTTCAATCGGAATAACCCGTTCGTTTACAATCTCCGGACGATTCTCGATGCCCATCATATCAGGCACGCTAAAGCCGTAAATATCCGCGTCGATGATGCCGACGCGTTTGCCTTTGCGGGCTAAAGCGACCGCCAGATTGACGGTCACTGTCGACTTGCCGACGCCGCCTTTACCACTAGCGACGGCAATGAACTGCACCCCGCTGGCTGGATCCAGCAGCGGGTTATCAAGCCCAGCCCCGTGCCCTTGTACGGGGCCGGTGCTTGCAGCGGCTGGCTGAGCCTGAGCCTTGCCGCCGGCTTGGCCTTGCGGCGCGGCAGCAGCGCTCGCGCCGCTCTCGAGCGCACGAAACCGGCAATGAACGGTTTCGGTGCCAGCCCGCGCGAGCGCTTCGCGCAGCGCGGCTTCCAGCGAGGGACGAATCTCCTCGCTGGCTGTAAGGACCGTCATCGATACTTGACGGTCCTTCACAACAACATCGCGGACTGCGAGCGAGTCCGCGCTATATTTCGCCGTTACTTCACCAACGGCTTCCAACGCTTGTTCACGTGTTAACATGAATGAGTCCCACCTTTATGTAAGAGAGTGATTATTGTAAGCTTCAAAAAGGCTGCTTATTTGTAATGATTATAGCATATTAAGCGGGACAAGGTTAATTCGCGGTATTCTCACTTAGCTTCTCCCCTGATGAATAACGAAGCACACCTTGGTAAATGGAAGCCGCTACCTTGTGCTGATATTCAGAATCCGCAAGCCGCGATGCTTCACCTGGATTCGAAAGAAACCCTACTTCAACGAGTGCGGTCGGGATCTCATCGAGTGCTTTAAGAAGATACACGTTATTCTTATCCTTCACCGCTACCCGGCTTGTATTCTCCAAGTTACGGCGGATCTCATTCTGAATAAAGGTCGCCAGTACCTGGTTGTCTGGATGATTAGCAGGGTTAAAAAAGGTTTGAGCTCCTGACCATTTCTCCGAAGGAATACTGTTCATATGGATACTGACTACAAGACTAGGTTTGCTTTCTTTAATATTAGTTACACGTTGTATCAGATCTTCTGTCTTGCGCTTGGAGTAACCTCGGGTATCCTGATTCGCAAGATCATAATCCCCTTCTCTCGTCATGACCACAATGGCACCAGCCTGCTGCAGATAATCTCTCAAATATAAGGCTATAGCCAAATTCAGATCTTTCTCTACAACCCCTTCTTTACTTACAGCACCTCCGTCAACGCCCCCATGCCCCGCATCAATTGCAATCGTCTTCCCTGATAAAGGCAGTGTCCAATACGACCAGGTTCGGGACACAGGCTCCCCGCCTTGGGCTAGTATAATCCAGGTCAACACAAGTGCAGATATACCGGCTGCGATGCGGAGTGCTCCCTTATAGGTCATCCATACAACTAAACGTTTTCGGCGCATAAAAAAACCACCCCGTTTCCTCAACAAATGATCTCTTAATCATTTATATGGGACGAGATGGTTGTTTATGATGGCCAGGCATTCAATTCGCTTAAGCCTAATGATCAAAAATAAACCGACTGGCTGCCACGCTCCGATATGCCTTCCATCAGAATCCTCGCCACTACCGGACGGGAGAAATCTTGCGGCGAGCATATGCCGTCACGCAGCAAGGCGTTTACTTTCGTGCCGGACAGCGCAAAATGTTAAACCAATCTTAACAAGCTTATTATTCATCAATTAATTATTTATGCAAACCACACTCCGTTTTCTCTTGGCCAGCCCAACGACCTGCACGTGGATCTTCACCAGGCATAACTTTACGTGTGCAATACTCACAGCCGATACTTGGGTAGTTTTGGTCATGCAACGGGTTGTAAATCACATCATTCTCACGAATGTAGTTCCATACGTCTTCCGAAGTCCATCCTGCAATCGGGTTAAATTTAATCAGACCAAATTTCGTATCGTATTCTACTTTCTTAGCATTCGCACGAGTTGGAGCTTGGTCACGACGGATACCCGTAATCCAAGCATTATACTTGGACAAGATTCTTGTCAATGGTTCAACTTTACGGATATTGCAGCATGCGTTAGCATCGGATTTCCACAGCTCTTCACCATGCTGTGCAGCCTGCTCTTCCGGAGTAATCAATGGTTTAACTTCTACAAATGGAATGCCAGGGTAACGTTCCACCATGCGATCACGCGTTTCGTATGTTTCTTTGAAGTGGAAGTCCGTATCCAAATAGAAAATATCTGTTTTCGGGCTGACTTTTTGCAGCATGTCTACAAGTACAACGTCTTCAGCGCCAAAGCTGCAAGCAAACGTAATATTAGGGAATGCTTCAACTGCGTAGGCCAAAATTTCTTCTGGTGTCGCATTTTCAAGCTCTTCTGCTTTTTGTTTTACTAAAGCTTCCTTTTCAAACAGGTTCATGGTTTTCCCTCCCTTTATAATTCCAAGTAAGCTCATATGCTATTAAATAAAGTATACGTTCTAACGGTAAAATGATCAATAATAAGTTTTCACCAATATGAAATAAAGTTCTGAGAGCTCATCCATTAAACCAAGCAGCAAACTTCATGTATATTTGTATAAAAAGCAAAAACACCTCCTCCGCAAAGCAGAGAAGGTGTTTGATACAAATATTAACGTTTCGAGAATTGTGGCGCGCGACGAGCCGCTTTAAGACCGTATTTTTTACGTTCTTTCATACGTGGGTCACGAGTCAGGAAGCCAGCACGTTTCAGAGCTGGGCGGAACTCAGGGTCTGCTTTAAGCAGAGCGCGGGAGATACCGTGGCGGATAGCGCCAGCTTGACCAGACATACCGCCGCCGTTAGCGATTACGATAACGTCGTAGTTGTTCAAAGTTTCAGTCAGAACCAATGGTTGCTTAACAATCAGCTTCAATGTTTCTAGACCAAAATATTCGTTCAAGTCGCGTTTGTTTACAATGATTCGTCCTTCACCTGGCACCAAACGTACACGTGCAACAGAGTGTTTACGACGACCGGTTCCATAGTATTGAACTTGTGCCATGAAACTGTCCTCCCCTTATTAACCGCGAAGTTCGTAAACTTCTGGATTTTGTGCTTGATGCGGATGCTCCGAACCAGCGTATGCTTTAAGTCTAAGTTTCATTGCGTTACCTTGACGAGTTTTTGGCAACATGCCGTGAACTGCCAATTCGATAGCGCGGTCAGCTTTTTTAGCGATCATCTCGTGAGCTGGAGTTACTTTCAAACCACCAGAGTAACCCGAGTGACGGTAGTACATTTTGTTTTGCATTTTCTTACCAGTCAGTACAATTTTATCAGCGTTGATTACGATAACGAAATCGCCAGTATCAACGTGAGGAGTAAATTGCGGTTTGTGCTTGCCGCGGATCAGGCTAGCAGCTTCAGTAGCCAGACGGCCGAGCGTTTTACCAGCAGCATCAATGATGTGCCATTTGCGCTCAACTTCATTTGGCTTAGCCATATACGTAGTACGCATGGAGATCCTCCTTATATCCGTTACAGTTAAAATTTTATTAAACAACGTTTCACGTTTGCTTTAGTTGATTCAAATGTTGCATGCCAAGTTTGTGACAGTCTCAGTCGGGGCTGTGGGATAGCCACTAAGAAAGCACAAGTTATATTCTACTATAGATAATGGCCTAAATCAAGAAGTTATTAAATGTAAATTACATTTTGTCCGGATAATCGACTTTCATTAACATTAGACCATGAGGCATCGCTGTTGGCCCTGCGAGAGACCGTTTACGGCCGTCCAATATGCGCGCCATATCTTCGGGCTTTAGCTTCCCGTGGCCCACATGAAGCAGCGTACCCATCACTATTCTAATCATGTTATAAAGAAATCCGTTACCGGTCATATACATATGGAGCATTTGTCCCTCACGCTCGAAATAAGCCTCGTAGATGGTCCGTACATGATGCGGCTTGGTCGAGTGAATAGATGTAAATGAAGTGAAGTCATGCTCCCCCACAAGGCAGCTAAGCCCTTGCTGCATCGCTTCAACATTAAGTGGTGTAGGATGATGGAATGCATAACGGCGGTAGAACACATCCGGAAACTTCCCCATATCAATCGTATAGCGATATGTCTTCCGTTTAGCTGAGCGTCTCGAGTGGAATTGCTCAGGCACCTCATAGGCATCTGTAATAACAATATCCCTCGGCAGCCGGGTATTCAAAGCAATCGCCCAACGTTCCGCTGGAATCGCCGATTCCGTATGGAAGTTGAATACTTGTCCCGTCGCATGCACGCCGGCATCCGTCCGCCCAGATCCGATAATGATAAGTTCCTCACCGGTCAGCTTCTTGATAGCCAGCTCGATCTCTTGCTGGATGGTCCGTCCGTACGGCTGAGACTGAAACCCGTTAAAGTCCGTTCCGTCATAGCTTACCGTTACTGCAATATTCCTCATCCTTCACCACCTCCCCCATATGTTAATAAGACATGCAATTAACATTCAATAGCCTTAAATTCAAGAGGGTGAACCCTTTTCGGCCACATTTTTATTGCTTGTCTAAAAGGTATGTTATTAGGCATGTCCTGTGCGGAATGAAAGGTTTTGTCCGGAGAAGCGTTAGCGTTCGCCTTTGTTCATAGATTTCAACCGCTTAAGCGTGTTGTGATGGAGAAATCTATGAACAACAGCGATCGGAGGACAAACCTTTCATGCCGCACGGACGACAGCCAAAACACTCTTTTAGAGCAGGGCAATAAAAAAAGGTGGCCTCAAGGGTCCACCCTTTCTCACCGCGAAACGTAGCTCTCCGCTCAAAGCGGCGAGCTGATTACGCTTGTGTTACGCACGGTCAACCAGTTCCAGGTACACCATAGGCGCAGCGTCGCCACGGCGAGGTCCTAGTTTCAAAATCCGTGTGTATCCGCCCGCACGTTCCGAGTAACGGGTGGCCAGCTCGGAGAACAGTTTTTGGATTGCATCTTGCTCTCCGTCAACAGTTTCACGACGAACGTAAGCAGCTACTTGACGACGAGCGTGCAAGTCACCTTTTTTCGCTTTCGTGATCAGTTTTTCAGCGATCGAACGAACCTCTTTCGCTTTAGCTTCTGTTGTTTGAATGCGCTCATACAGGAATAGGTCAGTAACGAGGTCACGGAAAAGTGCTTTCCGCGCGCTAGCGTCACGGCCCAATTTTTGATATGCCATCTTGATTTCCCCTCCCTTGCCTATAGTCTGTTCTAGATGCTCAAGATTCTACTCTTCCATGCGAAGGCCAAGACCAAGCTCTTCGAGCTTTTCTTGAACTTCCTCAAGGGATTTACGGCCCAAGTTACGAACCTTCATCATATCCTCTTCTGATTTCGTAATCAGCTCTTGAACAGTGTTAATGCCTGCACGTTTCAAGCAGTTGTAGGAACGCACGGAAAGATCCAGTTCTTCGATAGTCATCTCCAGAACTTTCTCTTTCTTGTCCTCTTCCTTCTCGACCATGATTTCCGCGTCTTTGGCTTCATCGGTCAATCCGACGAACAGGTCCAAATGCTCGGTCAAAATTTTAGCGCCAAGGCTTACAGCCTCTTCCGGTCTAATACTACCGTCAGTCCATACTTCAAGCGTGAGCTTGTCGTAGTTGGTTACTTGACCAACGCGGGTATTTTCAACGCTGTAATTGACACGGGTAATTGGCGTGTAAATCGAATCAACGGGAATAACCCCAATCGGTTGATCGTCCCGTTTGTTACGGTCCGCCTGGACGTAACCACGTCCGCGATTGGCAAAAATTCGCAAATGGAGCCGCGCGCCGGAGGCCAAGGTTGCGATGTGAAGATCAGGGTTCAAAATCTCGACATCGCTGTCAGCTCGAATATCCCCTGCCGTAACGATTCCTTCGCCTTCAGCGTCGATTTCCAGCACCTTTTCTTCATCGGAGTGGATTTTCAACGAGAGGCCTTTCAAGTTCAGAATGATCTCAGTTACGTCCTCGATCACTCCTGGAACCGTAGAGAACTCGTGAAGCACTCCGTCGATTTGAACAGATGTTACTGCCGCGCCCGGCAGCGAGGACAATAAAATTCGGCGAAGCGAATTTCCAAGCGTCGTGCCATATCCACGCTCGAGCGGTTCTACTACGAAACGCCCGTAAGTTCCATCCTCATTCAAATCTACGGTCTCGATTTTCGGCTTTTCGATCTCAATCACTAATAGTACCCTCCTTCAAACGTCGCTCCGTTACCATTCGTTTTGTGTAGTCAAATCTCGTAGTATGCCAAACCTTCACAACCATTATTCACAAGTTGTTGTTATTTGATACCACAGCGGACCCAACTATACGCGACGACGTTTTGGCGGACGGCATCCGTTGTGAGGAACTGGCGTTACGTCTTTAATTAGGTTAACTTCCAGACCAGCTGCTTGAAGCGAACGAATCGCTGCTTCGCGGCCTGCGCCAGGACCTTTAACCATAACCTCAACAGCTTTCATGCCATGTTCCATCGCTGCTTTAGCTGCAGATTCAGCTGCCATTTGAGCTGCGAAAGGCGTGGATTTACGCGAACCTTTGAAGCCCAGGTTACCGGAGCTTGCCCAAGAGATTGCGTTGCCATGTGGGTCAGTGATCGTTACGATCGTGTTATTGAATGTCGAACGGATGTGTGCTACGCCCGACTCAATATTTTTCCGGTCACGACGTTTTGTACGAACGACTTTTTTAGGTTTAGCCATTGCCCTATTTCACCCCTTTATTATTTCTTTTTGTTAGCTACAGTCCGACGAGGACCTTTACGCGTACGCGCATTTGTTTTCGTGCGTTGACCACGAACAGGCAAACCACGACGGTGACGAACACCACGGTAGCAACCGATCTCGATCAGGCGTTTAATGTTAAGCGAAATTTCACGACGCAGGTCGCCTTCCACTTTAACGGATTTGTCAATTGCTTCACGCAATTTCGCAAGCTCGTCTTCTGTCAGATCGCGAACACGAGTGTCAGCGTTAACGCCAGCAGAGCTCAAGATTTTTTGCGAAGTTGTTTTGCCAATACCGAAAATGTATGTCAGGGCGATTTCGACGCGTTTATCACGCGGCAAGTCTACACCAGCTATACGTGCCATAGGCCGTTGTCCCTCCTTTTATCCTTGTTTTTGTTTGTGTTTCGGATTTTCACAAATTACCATAACGTTGCCTTTACGACGAATGACTTTGCATTTTTCGCAAATCGGCTTTACCGAAGGTCTAACCTTCATTGTGAATTACCTCCCGAATCCTTCGCAAGTAAACCGCAGGCGGTCTACTTCCGATAGGTGATGCGCCCTCTTGATAAATCATAAGGCGATAACTGTATAACCACTTTGTCCCCAGTCAAAATACGGATGAAATGCATTCTGAGCTTACCGGAAACATGTGCGAGAATTTGATGACCGTTCTCCAGCTCCACCTTGAACATGGCATTCGGCAGCGGTTCAATTACCGTACCTTCGACCTCAATGACGTCTTCCTTAGCCACCGTCATTCTCCTTTCGCATGTGCGTACTTCTGAATCACATAACGTAACTTGGCATTGGTCACCCTGCCCGTTTCAAGCAAGCTGCTTGTAACTTCGCTGCTTATAGCGGGTTGTAACTCGAGATGCAGAACGTTCTTTTTCTTCGGTTGATCAAACCTGCGTTTATCGCCATCGACGATAAGTACGAAGCGTTCGTCAACAATGTCAATAATAACAGCATAGCTGTTCTCATCCTTGCCCCGAAGCACCTTGACGATTTGACCGATTTGCGGTTGTTTATCCATAACAGATTACACCGAATGCGGTAGTTTCGTCAAAATTTCGAATCCGTCCTCCGTTACGGCAACCGTGTGCTCAAAGTGAGCGCACCAGGAGCCGTCTTCCGTTACGACCGTCCAATTGTCTTCAAGCGTACGAACGTAACGTTCGCCGATGTTGACCATAGGTTCGATGCAAAGCACCATTCCTGGCTTAAGACGTGGCCCGCGATCCGGAATGCCGTAGTTCGGAATTTGCGGTTCCTCGTGGAGGTCCTTGCCAATACCGTGTCCGACAAATTCCCTTACAATCGAAAAGCCCGCCGCTTCGGCAACCTGTTGAACCGCATGCGATATTGTAAATAAACGAACATCTGGGCGGATCAGATTCAGTCCTGCGTACAGAGACTGCTCTGTCACCTCAAGTAATCGCTTGACTTCATCCGAAACGTTGCCGACCGGATAAGTCCAAGCCGAATCACCATGATAGCCTTTATACTGCGCTCCAATGTCGATGCTTATAATATCGCCTTCGTTCAACTTACGAGGTCCGGGAAAACCGTGTACCAGCTCGTCATTTACAGAAGCGCAAATGCTGGCAGGAAAACCATTGTAACCTTTGAAGGATGGCTCAGCGCCTTGACTGCGAATGTACGCTTCGGCCAACTGATCGAGTTCCTGGGTAGTAACTCCAGGTTTAACCGCCTCAGCCATAATCCGATGTGTCTCCGCAACAATGCGGCCGGCTTCCCTCATATATCGCAGCTCCGATTCGGATTTGCAAATGATCATTACAATGAACCTCGCAAGCAGGAAACAATCTCAGCCGTAACCGTATCGATTTCCTTCTCGCCGTCGACTTCGCAAAGTAGACCTTTACCATTGTAGTAGTCGAGAAGTGGTGCGGTTTTCGAGATATACTCGTCAAGACGCGTTCCGACTTTCTCTTCCGTGTCATCCGACCGTTGGTACAATTCGCCGCCGCATTTGTCGCAGACGCCTTCTTGTTTCGGTGCGTTGAACAATACATGGTACGTTGATCCGCATGCTTTACAAATGCGACGTCCAGTCAGACGAGCAAGCAGCAAGCCGCGGTCAACCTTCAAATTAACAACATGGTCAATGCCGCGGTTCAATTCTGTCAGCATAACATCAAGCGCCTCGGCTTGCTGCAGCGTACGTGGAAAACCATCGAGCAAGAAACCTTTATTACAATCGTCTTGAGCAAGACGCTCTTTGACAATACCGTTCGTAATCTCATCGGGAACGAGCAGTCCTTGATCGACAAACTCTTTCGCTTTAAGACCGAGCGGAGTCCCCTGTTTCATCGCAAGACGGAATGCATCACCTGTCGAGATGTGCGGAATGCCAAACTCTTCAACGATACGTTCTGCTTGCGTCCCTTTACCGGCCCCCGGAGGACCCATGAATAAAATGTTCATTCCGTCTTCCTCGCTTTAAGCACAATAGGCTCGTGCGGGTTCCGTCCATCGCATGCGACGTTACGGAAGCCCGGTCGGAACCTATTGTTATTTATTGATAAACCCTTTGTAATGGCGTTTTATCAACTGGCTCTCGATTTGCTTCATCGTATCAAGTGCAACACCGATGACGATAAGAAGCGAGGTACCGCCCAGTCTTACCGAAGCTGGTAGATCGGCGATTTCACCGAACAGCACCGGCAACAAGGAGATAACGGCCAGGAAAATCGCACCCGTCAGTGTGATCCGCGACAATACGCGGGTCAAGTAGGAAGACGTTGGTTTGCCAGGGCGAATGCCTGGAATGTAACCACCGTTCTTCTTCATTTGATCCGCCATTTGAACCGGATTGATCTGTACGAATGTATAGAAGAACGTGAACCCGATAATCAACAGAACATAAAGTACCATACCAAGCGGTTTGGTATATGTTAAGTTCTGCATGATCCAATCAGCCCAAGCGGCACCAGACCAGAATTGTGCGATTGTTGCCGGGAACATCAATAACGAGATTGCGAAAATGACCGGAATAACACCTGCACCGTTCACTTTCATTGGTATGTGAGTCGATTGACCACCATACATCTTCCGTCCAACAACACGTTTAGCATATTGAACCGGAATTTTACGGATACCTTGTTGTACAAAGATTACACCAACAATGATCAGTACAATCGCTACAGCGATAAGTACAACCTTGCCGATAGCCCAGAACAAGTTAGCATCAGAGCCAGCGAATTCTGTTGTGTAAATCGTACGAATATGTTGAGGAATACTTGCTGCGATAGCGGCAAAGATCAGAATCGAGATACCGTTACCGATACCACGTTCCGTAATTTGCTCACCAAGCCACATCAAGAATGATACGCCCGCTGTCAATACGATAGCGATAAGCAAGTAATCAACAAAATTCGCACCAGGTACCATCTCATAGTTGTATTGACGATTGAAGCCGATTGCTGTTGCAAAACCTTGCAATAAACCAAGGATTACCGTGCCGTAACGTGTAATCTGCGCGAGCTTCTTCTTTCCGTTCTCGCCTTCCTTCGCCCATTCTGCGAATTTAGGAATAACGTCCATCGACAACAGCTGTACAATGATCGAAGCTGTAATGTAAGGAGCGATACCGATCGCGAAAATGGAGAAGTGGTACAACGCACCGCCGGAGAACGTGTTAAGCAGACCGAACAGATTTACACCGGATTGGTCAACCTGTTTGAATACATCTTTGTTAACGCCTGGCGCCGGAATAAATGCTCCGATGCGATAAACAAGCAGAATGAAAAGGGTGAAGAGGATCCGCCTGCGCAAATCCGCCACTTTCCAAATGTTGGACACGGTGTTAAACAATTAGATCACCTCGGTTTTACCGCCGGCAGCCTGGATTTTCTCTACCGCAGATTGAGAGAACTTGTTTGCTTTAACAGTCAATTGAACCGTAATGTCGCCATTACCCAAAATCTTAATGCCCGCCAAAGGATTTTTGATGATCCCTTGCTCAAGAAGAACTTCTGGAGTAACTTCGGTACCTGCTGCAAAGTTGTTAAGATCTTCAATGTTCACGATAGCGTATTCCGTGCGGAAACGGTTATTGAAACCACGTTTCGGCAAACGACGGTACAATGGGTTTTGGCCACCCTCGAAACCAGGGCGTACACCGCCGCCGGAACGAGCGTTTTGACCTTTATGACCACGACCTGCAGTTTTACCGTTGCCGGAGCCAATACCGCGACCTTTACGCTTACCTACTTGCGTGGAGCCTGGTGCTGGTGCGAGTTCATGCAATTTCATCGTTCTTGCACCTCCTTATTTATTTCTTATTGCAAGCGTTATGCTTACACTTCTTCTACTTTAACCAAGTGGCTTACAGCATTAACCATGCCGCGAACAGCCTCGCTGTCGTTCAAAACAACGGATTGACGAATTTTCTTCAAACCGAAGGATTCAACAGTAGCACGTTGTTTCTCGTTGCGGCCGATCAAACTGCGAACGAGGGTGATTTGCAATTTTGCCATCCTATTCCCCTCCTTAACCTAACAGCTCTTCGACAGTTTTACCACGAAGCTTAGCAACATCTTCCGCGCGCTTCAGGCGGGAAAGGCCTTCAAGCGTTGCATTTACCATGTTCATGGAGTTCGAAGAACCAAGCGATTTCGTCAGGATATCGCCTACACCAGCCAGTTCGAGTACTGCACGAACAGGACCGCCGGCGATAACACCTGTACCTTTGGATGCCGGTTTCAGGAGAACTTCCCCTGCACCGAAGTGTCCAACTACAAGATGTGGAATTGTTGTTCCTACGAGTGGAACGTGGATCAGGTTTTTCTTAGCGTCTTCGATACCTTTGCGAATCGCATCAGGTACTTCGCCCGCTTTACCGATCCCTGCGCCTACATAGCCATTGCCGTCGCCGACAACTACGAGCGCACTAAAGCTGAAACGACGTCCGCCCTTAACAACTTTAGCTACACGGTTGATATGGACAACTTTTTCAGTCAGTTCTAACGTATTTGGATCTACACGCAAGTCGATTAACCTCCTTATAAGTAAATTCGACTAGAATTCCAGACCAGCTTCGCGTGCTGCGTCAGCAAGCGCCTGAATTCTGCCATGATACAAGTAACCACCACGGTCAAATACGATTTGGGTCAACCCTTTCGCTTGAGCGCGTTGTGCAATCAATTGTCCTACTTGACGAGCAGCTTCAACGCTACCGCCGTTGCCGATCGATGCTGCCAGTTCTTTGTCTTGTGTGGACGCGGAAGCAATCGTTACGCCTTGTACATCGTCAATCAGTTGAACATAGATATGTTTAGCTGAACGGAATACAGAGAGACGTGGACGAGCAACAGTACCGTTGATTTTTTTACGAACACGCAGGTGTCTTTTCAGACGAGCCTTGTTTTTATCGCCTTTCGTAATCATTCAAGGTTCACTCCTTTCCTTATGCCTTATACCGCTATTTTAAGCAGCCCAATCAGACTGCTTATTTCTTCTTACCAGCTTTACCTTCTTTGCGGATGATGCGTTCGCCTTCATACTTGATACCTTTACCTTTGTAAGGTTCTGGTTCACGTACGGAGCGGATTTGAGCAGCAACAGCGCCAACGCGCTCTTTGTCGATACCGCGAACAGTGATCTTCGTGTTCGCTGGAACTTCGAACTCAATACCTGCTTCAGGTGCAATCTCCACTGGGTGGGAATAACCAACGTTAAGAACGATCTTATCGCCAGTTTTATTCGCACGGTAACCAACGCCTACCAGCTCCAAGTTTTTCGAGAAGCCTTCAGTAACACCGCTCACCATGTTAGCGATGACGCTGCGCGTTGTGCCGTGCAAAGAACGATGCAATTTATTGTCAGAAGGACGTTCGATAACGATCTCGTTCTCAGCAACATTCACTTTCATATCTTTGTGAATTTCGCGGGAAAGCGATCCTTTCGGTCCTTTTACAGTAATAACCGTGTTATCCAAGTTAATGCTTACGCCAGCTGGCACTTGGATCGGTTTGCGACCAATACGGGACATTGTTACACCTCCAATCTTGTGACTAGTTAATTACCAAACGTAGCAAACGACTTCGCCGCCTGCTTTACCTTGGCGTGCTTCTTTATCGGTCATAATCCCTTTGGATGTGGAAATAATAGCAATTCCCAGACCACCCAAAACGCGTGGGATTTCAGTCGATTTTGTATAAACGCGCAGACCTGGTTTAGAAATACGTTTCAGACCAGTGATAACGCGCTCTTGGTTAGGGCCGTATTTCAAGAAAATACGGATCATCCCTTGTTTGTTGTCTTCGATATACTCAGCATCGCGGATGAAGCCCTCGCGTTTCAGAATCTCAGCGATTTGCTTCTTAACTTTCGAAGCGGGCAATTCCACGGTTTCGTGACGAACGACATTCGCGTTGCGAATGCGCGTCAGCATATCTGCAATCGGATCAGACATAACCATTTGTGTTAACCTCCTTCCCGAACTAGGCTGATTACCAGCTTGCTTTTTTAACGCCAGGAATCTGGCCTTTGTATGCTAACTCGCGGAAACAAATCCGACAAATTTTAAACTTTTGCAAAACAGAGTGCGGACGGCCACAACGTTCACAGCGCGTGTAGGCACGCACTTGGAATTTCGGTGTACGTTGTTGCTTCACTTTCATCGAAGTTTTTGCCACTGGGTATTACACCTCCTAAAAGTGGATTACTTCGCAAACGGCATGCCCATTTGGGTAAGCAGTTCACGAGATTCTTCGTCCGTTTTTGCCGTCGTGACGATGACGATGTCCATACCACGAACTTTATCAACTTTATCATACTCGATCTCCGGGAAGATCAATTGCTCTTTCAAGCCAAGCGTATAGTTACCGCGACCGTCGAATGCTTTCGTCGATACACCGCGGAAGTCACGTACGCGTGGAAGCGAGATGTTGAACAGCTTGTCAAGGAAGTAGTACATACGCTCGCCGCGCAGTGTAACTTTAACCCCGATTGGCATGTTCTCACGAAGTTTGAAGCCAGCGATGGACTTCTTCGCACGAGTTACAACCGGCTTTTGACCGGAGATTTGACGAAGCTCGTCGACAGCGACATCAAGCACTTTGGAGTTAGCAACCGCTTCGCCAACACCCATGTTGATGACAACTTTCTCGATCTTCGGCACTTGCATTACAGTCGTATAGCTAAACTTCTGCATCAATGCAGGCGTAATTTCGTTAAGAAATTTATCTTTCAATCTTGCTGCCATTTTTTATGGACCTCCTTCCTACAGTAACGATTAGTCGATTACTTCGCCGGAACGTTTTGCGAACCGAACTTTTTTGCCGTTGTCCAACACTTTGTATCCGATACGAGTTACTTTGCCACTCTTCGGATCAATGTGCATCACGTTCGAAACGTGAATCGGCGCTTCTTGCTCGATGATTCCACCTTGTGGATTCACTTGGGATGGACGAGTATGCTTTTTAACGAAGTTGACGCCTTCTACGAGAACGCGGTTTTCACGCGGATACGCAGCGATTACACGACCTTTTTTGCCTTTGTCCTTACCGGAGATGACAATGATTGTGTCGTCTTTTTTGACGTGCAGCTTGTTGTTATGCGATTCAAGAATTTTTTTCAGCCTTGGCATGAGTTACACCTCCTGCATGCTTGATAATCAAGCTATTGCGACCCTTTCAGGGACTGTATTAGATAACCTCTGGTGCAAGCGATACGATTTTCATGAAATCTTTATCGCGCAGCTCACGGGCAACAGGTCCAAAAATACGAGTACCCCGCGGGCTTTTATCTTCTTTAACGATTACTGCTGCGTTCTCATCGAATGCGATGTAGGAACCGTCTTTACGACGAACCGCACGCTTCGTACGAACGATAACTGCTTTAACAACGTCGCCTTTTTTGACAACGCCGCCTGGTGTTGCTTGTTTCACGGAACATACGATCAGGTCGCCGATAGCACCTACACGACGTCCAGTACCGCCAAGAACACGAATACACATCAATTCTTTAGCGCCGGAGTTGTCCGCAACACGCAAACGAGTAAATGGTTGAATCATTTCATCGTCCTCCTTCCGGAAAAATGCTCATTCACTATACTACATATTAAAGGACAATCGCCACTTCTACAACTTCAACAAGTCTGAAGCGTTTATCTTTCGACAGCGGACGAGTCTCCATGATTTTCACGATGTCGCCAATTTTCGCTTGATTGTTCTCATCATGCGCTTTGAACTTTTTCGTGTACTTGATGCGTTTATGGTACAAATCATGTTTTTTGTATGTTTCAACAGCAACAACGATTGTTTTGTCCATTTTATCGCTAACGACTTTACCGATTTGAACTTTGCGGGCATTGCGTTCGCTCATGTTCTGCCTCCTTCCTTAAACCTTGGTAATCCTTAGTCAAGGACAGCTATTTAGCTGCTGATACCGAGTTGTCTTTCATGCAAAATGGTTTTAGCGCGAGCGATATTCTTACGCACGTCACGAATACGTGTCGGGCTTTCCAGTTGGCCAGTTGCCAATTGGAAACGAAGGTTGAAAAGCTCTTCTTTAAAACCAGCAATTTTTTGTTCAATCTCAGCAGAGGTTAGGTTGCGAAAATCACTAGCTTTCATTTGCTTCACCACCTACTTCTTCGCGTTTCACGAACTTCGTTTTGATCGGCAGTTTGTGGGACGCGAGGCGCATCGCTTCACGAGCGACTTCTTCGGAAACACCAGCCAGTTCGAACATGATCTTGCCTGGTTTCACAACTGCAACCCACTTCTCAACGTTACCTTTACCGCTACCCATCCGAACTTCGAGAGGCTTTTGAGTGATCGGTTTATGTGGGAAGATTTTAATCCACACTTTACCGCCACGTTTGATGTAACGAGTCATTGCAATACGAGCCGCTTCAATTTGACGGTTCGTAATCCAAGTTGGTTCAAGAGCTTGTAAGCCGTATTCGCCGAAAGCTACTTCAGTGCCGCCTTTAGCGCGACCTCTCATGCTTCCACGTTGTTGCTTACGATGTTTGACACGTTTAGGTACCAACATGATTAGTTGCCTCCTTCCTGGGGAGCTTTCTTCTTAGCTGGAAGGACTTCACCGCGGTAGATCCATACTTTTACGCCGATACGGCCGTAAGTTGTATGAGCTTCAGCTGTGCCATAATCGATATCTGCACGGAGCGTATGAAGCGGTACTGTACCTTCGCTGTAGCCTTCCGAACGAGCAATTTCAGCACCGCCGAGACGACCGCTGACAGCAGTCTTAATCCCTTTAGCGCCTGCGCGCATCGAACGTTGGATCGCTTGTTTCAAAGCACGACGGAAAGAAACACGACGTTCCAGTTGTTGCGCGATGCTTTCAGCTACAAGAATAGCGTCCAGATCTGCTTGTTTGATTTCGGAAATGTTAATGTGAACTTTTTTGCCTTTAGTGATCTTACCAAGCTCTGTGCGAAGGCCTTCCACTTCGGAACCGCCTTTACCGATAACCATGCCTGGTTTAGCAGTTTGGATCGTTACGTTAACGCGGTTAGCCGCACGCTCGATCTCGATGTGGGATACTGCCGCATCTTTAAGTTTGTTCTTGAGGTACTCACGAATTTTAACGTCTTCCATAAGAAGATCGCCGAAGTCTTTACCAGCGTACCATTTGGATTCCCAATCACGGATGATCCCGATACGCAGGCCGACCGGATTTACCTTTTGACCCACACGTTATCCCTCCTTATTTTTCAGATACAACCAATGTGATGTGGCTGGTTCTTTTGTTGATCCGGCTTGCACGTCCCATTGCACGAGGGCGGAAACGTTTCATTGTCGGACCTTGGTTCACGAATGCTTGCGTGATAACCAGTTTGTTCACGTCCAATTGGTAGTTATGCTCAGCGTTAGCAATAGCAGAGTTCAGCAACTTCTCCAGGATTGGGGAAGCAGATTTCGGTGTATGACGCAAAATCGCGATCGCTTCACCTACTTGTTTGCCACGGATCAAGTCCGCAACCAACTGTGCTTTACGAGGAGCAATGCGTACGAAATTAGCGTGCGCTTTAGCTTCTGGCATGGATGAACCTCCTCTCATACATTAAAAAATGTTCTAGGCAAACTATCTTTTGCCTGTCTTTCTATCATCGTCATGGCCTTTATAGGTACGAGTTGGTGCAAACTCACCGAACTTGTGTCCAACCATATCTTCCGTTACATAAACTGGTACATGCTTGCGGCCGTCATAGACTGCAATCGTGTGACCAATGAATTGTGGGAAAATTGTCGAGCGACGGGACCATGTTTTGATAACGACTTTTTTATTCGTTTCGTTCAAAACCTCGACTTTTTTAAGCAGGTGGCCGTCAATAAACGGACCTTTTTTCAAACTGCGACCCATTTGGAGTCCTCCCTTCGCGGAAACGTAGCGCGACCATCGGTCACGCAGCTTGCAAACAAGCGTTTATTACTTCGTACGACGACGAATAATATATTGGCTCGATGCTTTTTTCTTCTTGCGTGTTTTGTAACCAAGAGTCGGTTTGCCCCAAGGAGACATAGGGGATTTACGACCGATTGGAGCACGGCCTTCACCACCACCGTGTGGGTGATCGTTAGGGTTCATTACTACGCCGCGGACTTCAGGACGTTTGCCCATCCAACGGGAACGGCCAGCTTTACCGATTTTCACGAGTTCGTGATCTTCGTTACCAACAGAACCGATTGTTGCACGGCAAGTGCTCAGAATACGACGAACTTCACCAGATGTCAGACGAACGGATACATAGTCGCCTTCTTTACCAAGAAGTTGAGCATCTGTACCAGCTGCGCGAACCAATTGGCCGCCTTTGCCTGGTTTCAATTCGATATTGTGGATAACCGTACCTACTGGAATGTTGATAAGTGGCAACGCGTTACCGATTTTGATGTCAGCATCAGGTCCAGAAACGACTTGATCTCCAACTTTCAGACCTTTAGGTGCGATAATGTAAGCTTTCTCACCATCAAGGTAATGAATCAAAGCGATGTTGGAAGTACGGTTCGGATCGTATTCAACCGAAGCTACTTTACCTACAACACCATCTTTAGTACGTTTGAAGTCGATAATACGGTATTTACGTTTGTGTCCGCCGCCATGGTGACGAACTGTAATTTTACCTTGGTTATTACGACCAGCTCTTTTGAAAAGTGGTGCAAGCAAGGATTTCTCCGGTGTGCTTGTTGTGATCTCTTCAAAAGTCGAAACGGACATGTTACGACGAGCCGGGGATGTCGGTTTGTACTTTTTAATTGGCACTTAGTTTCCCTCCTTTTCTAAACAGACGTTTCAAAGAATTCAAGTTCTTTGCTCTCAGCGCTAAGCTGAACGATTGCTTTTTTCCAATCAGGTCTATAACCGTTGTATTTACCGTAGCGTTTCGGCTTACCGGCAACACGCATTGTATTAACGCTCGTTACTTTTACTTTAAAGATTTGCTCGATAGCATCTTTAATTTCGGTTTTGTTAGCACGAAGGTCAACTTCGAATACATAGCGTTTAACGGCCATGAAGTCACTTGTGCGTTCCGTAATAACAGGGCGTTTGATAATATCGCGAGGATCTTTCATTATGCAAACACCTCCTGTACTTTCTCTACGGCTTCTTTCGTGATGATGAGCTTGTCATGCACCAATACATCCAGAACATTAATGCCGTCAGCAGCGACGAATTTAACACCTGGGATATTACGAGCCGACAATGCTACATTGTCATCATAAGTTGGCAAAACAACAAGTGCTTTGCGATCAACTTTTAGGTTGTTCAACATTGCTACGAATTCCTTCGTTTTAGGAGCCGCGAATGCCAGTTGATCAAGAACGACGATTTCGTTAGCGATCACTTTCGAAGACAAAGCGGATTTAATCGCCAGACGGCGAACCTTCTTAGGAAGTTTGAAGCCATACGAGCGTGGTGTCGGTCCAAATACTGTACCGCCGCCAACCCATTGTGGCGAACGAATGCTACCTTGACGAGCACGGCCAGTACCTTTTTGTTTCCAAGGTTTACGACCGCCGCCACGTACTTCGGAGCGTCCTTTAGTTTTGTGCGTGCCTGCGCGCTCAGCAGCTTGCTGAAGCAACACAGCGCTATGCAGAACATGAGAGTTAGGTTGGATACCGAATACGCTATCTGCTAATTCGATTTGACCAACTTCAGATCCACTCACGTTATAAAGTGTAACTTTAGGCATTTTATGTTCCTCCTTTCTTTATAAGCAATTAGTTCTTAACTGTTTGTTTTACTTTAACGAAACCGTTTTTAGGACCAGGAATGGAACCTTTAACGAGAAGCACATTACGCTCAGCGTCTACACGGATAATTTCGAGTTTTTGGATCGTAATTGTCTCATGACCCATGTGACCAGGAAGGTGTTTACCTTTTGGTACGCGGTTCGCTTGAATGGAACCCATGGAACCAGGACCACGATGGTAACGGGAACC
This sequence comes from Paenibacillus sp. YAF4_2, assembly GCF_052113225.1. Classification (NCBI taxonomy): domain Bacteria; kingdom Bacillati; phylum Bacillota; class Bacilli; order Caryophanales; family Paenibacillaceae; genus Paenibacillus; species Paenibacillus sp. YAF4_2. The sequence continues at coordinate 40,318 of NZ_JBFRCT010000017.1, read as the reverse complement.
GTGGGCCATAGGACCCGTGCTTTGTCCCCAACGTTTGATAACGCCGGCAAAACCTTTACCTTTCGAAATACCTGTTACGTCAACAAACTCGCCTGCTGCGAACAAATCAGCCTTCACTTCTTGGCCAACTTCATATTCGCCCAGATTAATACCGCGAATTTCACGAACGTAGCGCTTAGGAGCTGTATTAGCTTTCTTCGCGTGGCCGATTTCCGGCTTAATCGCTCTAGACTCTTTCTTATCGGAGAAACCAAATTGTACGGCTTCATAACCATCGTTCTCTTGATCTTTCTTCTGGAGAACTACACAAGGACCAGCTTCGATAACCGTTACTGGAACGACATTACCTTCAGCGGTGAACACTTGCGTCATACCAAGTTTTTTGCCTAAGATACCTTTCATGTTGACACCTCATTTCCTTTCAATAATCAAATATACTTATTACAGTTTGATTTCGATATCTACACCGGATGGTAAATCCAGGCGCATCAACGCATCAACCGTTTGCGGCGTTGGGTTAACAATATCGATCAAGCGTTTATGTGTACGCATTTCGAATTGCTCCCGGGAATCCTTGTACTTGTGCACCGCACGGAGAATAGTGATGATTTGCTTTTCCGTAGGAAGCGGAATCGGCCCGGATACGCCTGCACCGGAACGTTTTGCTGTTTCCACGATTTTCTCAGCGGATTGATCAAGAATTCTGTGATCGTATGCTTTCAAGCGAATACGAATCTTTTGCTTTGCCATATAAGTCCCTCCTTCTATCGCCCAATTTCTTATCGGACATACTCCATGAGAAAACCCGGCACATGCCCCATGGCAAAGGGGCCGGGTGTGTCGGCAACCTCTCACATCATCGCAACGTCACAGACCAACATTCAATATTATACCGAAACAGCTGGGCAAATGCAAGGGAAAGTTATGTCTTTTCCTATCATTACTCAGCTTGGTGTAACGCGCTCGTTCGACTTTCCCGTATCCGCCCCTCTAGGACGAACCGTGTTTTCCACTTCGCCTATCATACACGATTTCGACCACACTTCCAAATCCATTTTTGTCCTACTTAATTGCTTCTATATAATAGAAGAAACGCAATGACGAATTAACGTCATTGCGTTTCTATTTTGAGGCTATTAACCCAATACGACACGATCGTCAGCCATCTTCTTACCGCTGATCTGTTCAAACTCACCAAGCAAACGCTCCACGGTTAGATCTTTCTTCCGTTCCTCATTAACTTCGAGAATAATCTTCCCTTTATCCATCATGATTAATCGGTTACCAAGCCGGATTGCCTGCTCCATGTTATGGGTAACCATGAGGGTTGTCAGGTTCATCTCACGTACAAGCGTTTCAGTCAAAGTTGTAATCAACTCTGCACGTGCTGGATCTAGAGCAGCTGTGTGTTCATCGAGAAGTAGAATCTGAGGTTTCGTGAAAGTAGCCATCAACAGGCTCAGTGCTTGACGTTCACCACCAGATAATAATCCTACCTTAGCACTTAAGCGATTCTCAAGCCCAATGCCAAGACGAGAAAGCTGTTCACGGAAAAATTTACGACGAACACTGTTGATTGCGAGTGAGAATCCACGTTGCTTACCACGTGTATAAGCCATCGATAAATTCTCTTCTATAGACATACGTGGCGCAGTACCTGCCATAGGATCCTGGAACACTCGCCCGATCCATTTGCTTCTGCGGTACTCCGGAAGGCTGCTTATATTCTTGCCTTCAATCCGGACTTCACCAGTATCCGGCTTCATTACACCAGAGATAATGTTCATTAAGGTTGATTTGCCTGCACCGTTACTACCGATCACCGTAATGAAATCTCCCTGCTTCATCGCCAGATTCGCGTTTACTAATGCTGTTTTTTCATCTAATGTTCCCGGGTTGAACAGCTTTGATACTTTTGCAATTTCCAGCATCAGTTAGCTCCTCCCTTCTGTTCAAAACTTTTCAAAAGATCCGACGTGCGTTTACGCGCCATCCTCTTTTGCTTGATTGTTTTTTGCAGAGATGGGAAGACAAGAGCAATAATTACGATAATTGCTGTGATTAATTTAATGTCAGATGCCTCAAAGAAATCACTTTGATAGGCAAGACCGATAATAATACGATACACAATCGAGCCTAGAACGACAGCAAGTGTTGCTCGGAATACAGTCTTCGCTCCAAAGATGGCTTCCCCGATGATAACCGATGCAAGACCAATAACGATCATCCCGACACCCATTGTGATATCTGCAAAGCCACTCTGTTGAGCAACAAACGATCCTGACAAAGCAACCAGGCCGTTCGACAGGGCAATACCTAAAATTTTTGTTGTATCTGTATTTGTACCAAAACTTCGGATCATTCGTTCATTATCACCAGTTGCACGCAAGCTTAAGCCAAGGTCGGTCTTGAAGAACAAATCAAGCAGAAGCTTAATAATTACGACAATGATCGGCATCAGTACAATTACCTTAACCCCTGAGAACACGGTACTAACATCAGGGCCTAATAAACTGATATTCGGGATGCCCCCCATAATCCTCATGTTAATGGAATATAAGGCGATCATCATTAAAATACCGGATAATAATCCATTGATTTTACCTTTCGTATGCAGCAAGCCTGTAATAGCACCTGCCGCAGCTCCAGCACCAAATGCCGTAAGACTTGCAAGCCACGGCGATGTGCCGTTTGAAATCATAACTGCTGCTACACCTGCACCGGTTGTAAAACTGGCATCAACCGTGAGGTCAGGGAAATCAAGAATTCGAAATGTAATATAGACGCCAAGAGCCATCAAGGAGTAAAGCAATCCTGACTCAAAAGCACCATTTAACCATACTGGCACCGAGGCACCTCCTCTACATAATAAGAGAACGGGATGAACGCAAGGAGCGTTTACCCCGTTCTTGTGTTGTTATTGAATAATGTCATTGTCCGGATCTTTCACTCCGGCTTTCATCTCATCGGTAACGGTAATACCTTGATCTGCTGCAGCTTTCAGGTTCAGAATCAAGTCGAGCTTATCTGGTACAGTAACCTTCATCTCGCCAGGATTTTTGCCATTCAGAATTTCAGCAGCCATTTGTCCAACTTGGTAGCCATGATCATAATATTTGAAACCAACTGTTGCAAATGCGCCCTTCTCGACCGTATCACGGTCGCTTGAGAAGAATGGAATTTTATTTTCTTTTGCTACCTGCAAAAGTGCATCTACACCAGAAACAACAACGTTATCAAGTCCAATGTACATAGCATCTACTTTGCCAACCAGCGATTCTCCTGCTTGTTTTACTTCAGAGCTATTTGTTACCGGAGCTTCAATCAATTCGATATTATGCTTCGCCAATGCTTCTTTTGCAGTAGCTGCCATAACAACGGCATTACTTTCACCTTTATTAATGACCATTCCAACCTTCTTCACTGTAGGGAAGTTAGCTGCTATGAAATCCATCAATTGACCGGCTGCTGCAGGGTTTGTATCTGAAGCGCCAGTAACGTTACCACCCGGAGCATCCATATTCGTAATCAGCTTTGCTGTAAGTGGATCTGTTACAGCTGCGAACAAAATCGGAGCTTTATTTCCCGCATTGTTGTAAGCTTGCACAAGTGCTTGTGCTGAAGGTGTTGCGATACCCAGAGCCAGATCGGCTTTTGCACCCGCAATTTTTTGAGCGATCGACGTGTTATTTGTTTGATCACCTTGTGCCGTATTGAAATCTACCTTTAAGTTTTCCCCTTCAACAAATCCTGCATCCTTAAGCGCTGCAAGAAAACCTTCTTTAGTTGCATCAAGCGATGGATGCTCAACAATTTGGGAGATTGAAATTTTGTACGTTTTCTTTGCCTCCGTATTTGCCGCATTACCAGAACTACTGTTTTCGTTGTTCTTACCGCTGTTTCCGCATGCTGCTGTAATGAGCAAAAGTACTAAAGCAAGTGGTACCAACCATTTCTGTTTCACTTCTAGATTGCCCCTCTCAGATGTATATTGTCTAAATACCGTGAATAACGTCGATTGACGCCCGTCCATCAATTTTAATAGCATGTAAAGTTATACGTCAATGGATTCAATTACAAATTTAAATAAAAAAACCCTCTGCGTTAAGCAGAGGGTTTTTAAGATAAAGCGCGGCTAATGCCGCACTTTATTATTTTTGGATAGTTGCTACAGCGCCAGCGCCTACAGTACGGCCGCCTTCACGGATGGAGAAACGAGTTCCTTCTTCAACCGCGATTGGAGCGATCAGCTCAACAGTAACTGTGATGTTGTCACCAGGCATAACCATTTCAGTACCTTCAGGCAGGTTGATGATACCTGTTACGTCAGTTGTACGGAAATAGAATTGTGGACGGTAACCAGTGAAGAAAGGCTTGTGACGGCCACCCTCTTCTTTAGTCAGAACGTAGATTTGAGCTGTGAAGTTAGTGTGTGGTTTAACCGAAGCCGGTTTAGCCAATACTTGACCACGCTCGATGTCTTTACGGTCTACACCACGAAGCAATGCGCCGATGTTGTCGCCCGCTTGAGCGGAATCCATCAATTTACGGAACATTTCTACGCCCGTAACAACGGATTTGCGAGTTTCTTCAGCCAGACCAACGATTTCGATCTCGTCGCCAACTTTAACCACACCACGGTCGATACGGCCAGTTGCAACTGTACCACGACCAGTGATTGTGAATACGTCCTCGACAGGCATCAGGAAAGGCTTAGCTGTATCGCGTTCTGGAGTTGGGATGTAAGTATCCACTTGCTCGAACAGTTCAACGATTTTGTCAGCCCAAGGACCTTCAGGGTTTTGCAGTGCTTCACGAGCTGCACCACGGATGATTGGAGTGTCGTCGCCTGGGAACTCATACTCGTTAAGAAGGTCGCGAACTTCCATCTCAACCAGTTCAAGAAGCTCTTCGTCTTCAACCATGTCGCATTTGTTAAGGAATACTACGATGTAAGGTACGCCTACTTGGCGGGACAGAAGGATGTGCTCACGAGTTTGCGGCATAGGGCCGTCAGCTGCGGATACAACCAGGATTGCGCCGTCCATTTGAGCAGCACCAGTGATCATGTTTTTAACGTAGTCGGCGTGACCTGGGCAGTCAACGTGAGCATAGTGACGGTTAGGAGTCTCATACTCAACGTGAGCTGTCGAGATTGTGATACCGCGCTCGCGCTCTTCTGGAGCTTTGTCGATTTGGTCAAAAGCGATTGCAGCGCCACCGTATTTTTTGGAAAGTACAGTAGTGATTGCAGCAGTCAAAGTAGTTTTACCATGATCGACGTGACCGATAGTACCGATATTTACGTGCGGTTTATTACGTTCAAATTTAGCCTTTGCCATTGAACTTAATCCTCCTCAATATAACTAAAGTTTTATGTGTGGGCAAAGCACAAATGCTGTGAAGCCTTTGTGCCCGGCCTAGCATACCCTAAGGTATCGTTAAGTCACTTAATAATTAAGCGCCTTTGTGTTTGGAAATGATTTCTTCCGAAATCGAACGTGGTACTTCTTCATAGTGCGAAAGCTCCATGGAGAATACGCCACGACCTTGAGTACCGGAACGAAGAGTTGTGGAGTAACCAAACATCTCAGCGAGAGGCACCTTAGCACGGATGATTTGTGCACCTGCACGAGTATCCATACCTTCGATACGACCACGACGGGAGTTCAACATACCCATAACGTCGCCCATGTACTCTTCCGGAACCATAACTTCAACCTTCATGATTGGCTCAAGAAGAACTGGGTTACATTTTTCTTTGGCAGCTTTAAGCGCCATCGAACCTGCAATTTTGAACGCCATCTCCGAGGAGTCAACGTCATGGTACGATCCGTCTACAACAGTTGCTTTAACGTCAACGAGTGGGAAGCCAGCGATTACGCCGTTCTTCATCGACTCTTCGATACCCGCTTGGATAGGACCAATGAATTCACGAGGAATAGATCCACCCACAACTTTGTTTTCGAATACGAAGCCTTGACCTGGCTCTTGCGGAGTGAATTCCACCCAACAATGACCATATTGACCTTTACCACCGGACTGACGAACGAATTTACCTTCAACCTTAGCCGCAGTACGGAATGTCTCACGGTAAGCTACTTGAGGTTTACCAACGTTTGTCTCAACTTTGAATTCGCGAAGCATACGGTCAACCAGGATTTCAAGGTGAAGCTCACCCATACCCGAGATGATCGTTTGGTTCGTTTCTTCGTCTGTATGAGCACGGAACGTTGGATCTTCTTCAGCCAGTTTGGAAATTGCGATACCAAGTTTATCTTGGTCAGCTTTCGTTTTTGGTTCGATAGCTACCGAGATAACTGGATCTGGGAAGTTCATCGACTCAAGAACGATAGGGCTCTTCTCATCGCAAAGTGTGTCGCCCGTGATCGTGTCTTTCAGACCGACTGCAGCAGCGATATCACCGGAGTAAACTTCGGCGATCTCTTGACGTGCATTCGCATGCATTTGCAGGATACGGCCAATCCGCTCACGTTTGTTCTTTGTTGCGTTAAGAACATACGAACCGGATTTCAAGATACCCGAATATACACGGAAGAACGTCAACTTACCAACATAAGGGTCAGTCATGATTTTGAATGCAAGTGCCGCGAACGGCTCTTCATCAGAAGAATGACGCACTCCCTCTTCGCCATCTTCGAGTGTACCTTTAATAGCAGGAACATCGAGTGGGGAAGGGAGGAAGTCAACAACTGCATCCAACATCATTTGAACGCCTTTATTACGGTAAGAAGAACCTGCGATTACTGGGAAGATCTTAACTTCGCAAACACCCTTACGGAGTGCAGCTTTCAGTTCTGGAATCGTAATTTCTTCGCCTTCCAGATACTTCATTGTCAATTCTTCATCCAGCTCAGCTACCTTCTCGATAAGCTCCAAACGAAGCTCTTCTACTTGGTCAGCATATTCAGCAGGGATTTCGATTTTCTCAGGATCTTTTCCGAGATCATCTTTGTATTTGTAAGCTACGCGATCAATAATATCGATTACGCCGAGGAAATCACTCTCAGCACCAATCGGCAGTTGAATCGCAACAGCATTCGCTTGCAGACGCTCACGCATGTCTTTAATAACATTCAAGAAGTCTGCACCGATAATGTCCATCTTGTTGATGTAAGCGATCCGAGGAACGCCATAACGGTCAGCTTGACGCCATACTGTTTCTGACTGTGGTTCAACGCCTTCTTTGGCACTGAAAACCCCAACAGCCCCATCCAATACGCGCAGGGAACGTTCTACTTCAACAGTGAAGTCAACGTGCCCCGGGGTGTCGATAATATTGATGCGATGACCATCCCATTGAGCGGTTGTCGCGGCAGACGTAATCGTAATACCGCGTTCTTGTTCTTGCTCCATCCAGTCCATCGTTGCAGCGCCTTCATGCACTTCACCGATTTTGTGAGTACGGCCTGTATAGAACAAGATACGCTCAGTTGTAGTCGTTTTACCAGCATCGATATGCGCCATGATCCCGATATTACGCGTATTCTTCAAGGAGAATTCTCTTGACATGAATTTGTCTCCTCTCGTGTATTGAGTTAAACTCAATCAAATTATTTAAAATCCTACCAACGGTAGTGAGCAAACGCTTTGTTCGCTTCTGCCATTTTGTGTGTGTCTTCGCGCTTCTTCACAGATGCACCAGTGTTGTTCGCTGCATCCATGATTTCTGCTGCCAGACGCTCTTCCATCGTTTTCTCACCGCGGTTACGCGAGTAGTTAACGAGCCAACGAAGACCAAGCGACGTACGGCGCTCTGGTTTTACTTCGATAGGCACTTGGTAGTTAGTACCGCCTACACGGCGTGCTTTAACCTCAAGTACTGGCATAATGTTTTTCAATGCTGCTTCGAACGTTTCCATTGGATCTTTACCTGTGCGTTCTTGGATCAGCGTGAAAGCATTATACAACAGCGTTTGAGCAACACCGCGTTTGCCGTCGATCATAATACGGTTGATAAGACGAGTTACCAGTTTGCTATTATAAAGCGGATCTGGCAATACATCACGTTTTGTTACAGGACCTTTGCGTGGCATGATAAAGTCCCCCTTTCCCAGTTAGTCGTTATACCCGGATATTATCCGAATGTATTCAACTTATTATTTTTTAACTTTAGGACGTTTAGTACCATATTTCGAACGAGATTGGTTACGGTTGTTTACACCCGCAGTATCCAATGCACCACGAACGATATGATAACGTACGCCCGGAAGGTCTTTTACCCGTCCACCGCGGATCAATACAACGCTGTGTTCTTGAAGGTTATGACCGATACCTGGAATATACGCCGTTACCTCTACGCGGTTAGTCAAACGTACACGCGCATATTTACGAAGTGCGGAGTTCGGTTTTTTCGGAGTCATAGTACCTACACGAGTGCACACACCGCGTTTTTGCGGAGCGCTGATATTCGTTGCTTCACGTTTCAGAGCGTTAAACCCTCTTTGCAAAGCAGGCGATTTCGATTTTACGACTTTAGCTTGGCGGCCTTTACGGACCAGCTGATTAATTGTTGGCATGTTGCCACCCCCTTCCCATGATTATGTCTTATTTATGGCAAGACATTTAACCCAATCATTAAGCCCACAGATCCAGGCGGTTCATAAAAGAACAAATAAAAATTTTCGCCAGTCCATCATCTTTCAATTCTGCACCAACAAAAATTATGTTTTCATTATTCTTCATCAGGTATGAGCGCTGCCATAGCAGCTCCGACATCAATCCCGCAGGTCTCCCCAAGTTCATGCATCGTATCTGTCCACTTAATCGGAACACTCAACCGCTCGCAAAGATGAACGATCTTCTCTATCATCCTTGGATCTGCATCACGAGCTACATAGACTTCGATAGCTTTATCTTGCTCAAGCATCTTCGTCGTCTGTTTCGCGCCAACCTTGAACTGCATGATATCACCTTTCCTTCATCGGTAGAGCGATCACACAATTAGGCACACTTCGATATAGTAACACCTACATCTACAAGTGTCAAGCTGTAATACACCCTGTCCAAATTGCAAAGTTATGGTTAATTCATTCGGACGGTTAAAGGTACGGCCCACTAATCATTATACATGTAAAAGAGCGAGTATCAACAGGGAAGACCAACCATCCCTGCCGATGCCGCGCTCTTCTCATTAATTACACTATACTATTCAATCGTTACAGCTTCGGATTCCAATTCGCCTTCTTCAGTTGTTTCCGGCTCATCTTCAAGGCCTACCAGCTTGATACTGCGGTAACGGTTCATACCTGTACCAGCCGGGATCAGCTTACCGATAATAACGTTCTCTTTCAGGCCTAGCAATTGGTCGACTTTACCTTTGATAGCAGCGTCGGTCAATACGCGAGTCGTTTCTTGGAACGATGCCGCGGACAAGAACGAGTCTGTCTCAAGGGATGCCTTCGTAATACCAAGCAATACTGGCTTCGCAACCGCAGGCTCAAGACCTGCAAAGATTGCTTCGCGGTTAGCTGCTTCGTATTCATGGATGTCAACAAATGCGCCTGGAAGAAGCGTAGTGTCCCCAGCGTCAACGATACGGATTTTGCGAAGCATTTGCTTAACCATAACCTCAACGTGTTTATCGTTGATTTCTACACCTTGGTTACGGTATACGCGCTGTACTTCTTGCAAAATGTAGTTTTGAACGCCTCGGATACCTTTAATGCGCAGCATATCTTTAGGGTCGATCGAACCATCTGTCAGCTCGTCGCCGGCTTCGATTTGCTGGCCTTCGGTTACACGGATACGCGAACCATACGTAATTGCGTATACTTTCGTTTCCGCTTCGCCTTGTACTTCAACTTCGCGACGGTCTTTCGCTTCGCGAATTTCTTTCACGACACCGTCGAGCTCAGTGATAATCGCTTGACCTTTCGGATTACGCGCCTCGAAGAGCTCTTGGATACGCGGCAAACCTTGCGTAATATCGTCGCCGGCTACGCCGCCGGTATGGAACGTACGCATTGTAAGCTGTGTTCCTGGTTCACCGATCGATTGCGCTGCGATAATACCAACAGCTTCACCGATCTCAACGTGTTTGCCTGTTGCCAAGTTACGGCCATAGCAAATTTTACATACGCCATGACGCGCACGGCAGCTAAGCACCGAACGGATCTGAAGTTTCTCGATACCAGCATCGATAATCGCATCTGCTCTACCGGAATCGATAAGCTCGCTCTTCTTAACGATAACTTCACCCGTTTTAGGATGACGAATCGTTTCGAATGCATAACGACCTTCGATACGGTCATACAGATCCTCAATAACTTCTTTACCATCTTGGATTTTGCTAACAGCAAAGCCTTTATCTGTACCACAATCATCTTCACGAACGATAACATCCTGCGCAACGTCAACCAGACGACGAGTCAAGTAACCCGAGTCAGCCGTACGAAGGGCTGTATCGGCCAAACCTTTACGCGCACCATGCGTCGAGATAAAGTACTCGAGGACGGTAAGGCCTTCACGGAAGTTCGATTTGATTGGCAACTCGATGATACGACCGGATGGGTTCGCCATCAGACCACGCATACCGCCGAGCTGAGCGATCTGCGATTTGTTACCCCGTGCTTTGGAGTCAACCATGAGCATGATGGAATTGTAACGGTCCATCGATCTCATGAGAATTTCCGTAATTTGATCTTTGGATTTACTCCAAATTTCGATAACACGGTCATAACGCTCTTCGTTTGTAATCAGACCACGACGGTACTGATTCATAACGACAGCTACTTTAGCGTCGGATTCTTTCAAGATCTCGACTTTTTCCTCTGGAACAATAACGTCCGATACCGCTACGGTAATACCCGCGCGAGTAGAGTACGTAAAGCCGAGCTGTTTAATGCGGTCAAGAATAATCGACGTTAAAGTTGTATGGTAGATACGGAAGCATTCGCCGATGATGTTGCCGAGATACTCTTTACCGACACCGCCGGCAATTGGTAATTCGTCAACAATTTTGTTCAGGTCGCTGCCTTTTTCATATACGAAATACTTATCCGGTGTTCCGTGCAACAAGTTCGCTTTAGTAGCTTCGTTGATGTAAGGGAAGTCTTCCGGGAAGATCTCGTTGAAAATGACTTTACCAACCGTTGTACTAATCAGCGAGTTCTGCTGCTGTTCCGTAAAGATCGTTTTCTTCAGTACTTTAGCTGGCACGAATACACGAGCATGAAGCGATACAATGCCACGCTGATAAGCGGAGATTGCTTCGTTCACAGTCGAGAACACAGAACCGGAACCTTTGGCTTCCTTGTTGTCCATCGTCAAGTAATACGATCCGAGAACCATATCCTGCGATGGTGTAACAACTGGTTTGCCGTCTTTCGGGTTCAAAATGTTACCCGATGCAAGCATCAGGAGACGTGCTTCAGCTTGTGCTTCTGCCGACAGTGGTACGTGAACGGCCATTTGGTCACCGTCAAAGTCCGCGTTATAAGCGGTACATACGAGCGGATGAAGCTTGATGGCGCGGCCTTCAACCAAGATTGGTTCGAACGCTTGGATACCAAGACGGTGAAGCGTAGGGGCACGGTTAAGAAGAACCGGATGCTCCTTGATTACTTCTTCAAGAACGTCCCATACTTCTGGGCTAACGCGTTCAACTTTACGTTTTGCGCTCTTGATATTATGAGCCAAACCTTTATTAACAAGCTCTTTCATAACGAACGGCTTGAACAGCTCCAGCGCCATCTCTTTTGGAAGACCACATTGGAACATTTTCAGGTTTGGACCTACTACGATAACGGAACGACCAGAGTAGTCAACCCGTTTACCGAGCAAGTTCTGACGGAAACGACCTTGTTTACCTTTCAGCATATGGCTGAGCGATTTCAAAGGACGGTTACCTGGGCCTGTTACTGGACGACCACGACGACCGTTATCGATGAGGGCATCAACTGCTTCTTGCAGCATACGCTTCTCATTCTGAACGATAATGTCTGGTGCACCAAGGTCAAGTAGACGTTTCAGACGGTTGTTACGGTTAATAACACGGCGGTACAAGTCATTCAAGTCAGACGTTGCGAAACGTCCGCCATCCAATTGTACCATCGGACGAAGCTCTGGCGGGATAACCGGAAGTACATCGAGAATCATCCATTCCGGCTGATTGCCGGAGTTACGGAATGCTTCGATAACTTCAAGACGCTTAATCGCACGATTACGGCGTTGCCCCTGAGCAGTGCGTAATTCTTCTTTCAGTTGTTCCAGTTCTTTCTCTACATCGATGTCTTGAAGCAATTTCTTAACTGCTTCTGCACCCATGCTCGCTTGGAAGCCATAACCGTATTTTTCACGGTAGCTGCGGTATTCTTTCTCCGACAGCAGTTGTTTTTTCTCAAGCGGCGTATCACCAGGATCGGTAGTAACATAGGATGCAAAATAGATAATCTCCTCAAGCGAACGAGGCGACATGTCAAGCGCAAGGCCCATACGGCTTGGAATACCTTTAAAGTACCAGATATGCGATACAGGAGCAGCAAGCTCGATATGGCCCATACGCTCGCGGCGTACTTTAGCGCGAGTTACTTCAACGCCACAGCGGTCACAGACTACGCCTTTATAACGAACGCGTTTGTATTTACCGCAATGACATTCCCAGTCTTTAGTAGGCCCGAAGATCTTCTCACAGAAAAGACCTTCTTTCTCCGGTTTTAACGTCCTATAGTTGATCGTCTCCGGTTTTTTGACTTCTCCGCGGGACCAAGAACGAATTTTATCCGGCGAGGCAAGCCCGATTTTCATATACTCGAAGTTGTTCACGTCCAACAAGGAGCAACCCTCCTTCGTCATGTATGGCTATGTCGTACAAATTGGCGGCTGCACGCCCTTCTGACGAAGGACGAGCAGCCTATAATCAAATCTTCTTATTCAGCGCCTGCTTCGGCACCTTCCAAATTCAGGTTGAGCTTATCGCTCGTACCGTCATCTTCGTCATCGATTTCTCTCATCTCGATCTCTTCTTCATTCTCGGAAAGGATCTTAACGTCCATACCTAGAGACTGAAGCTCTTTGATCAATACTTTGAACGACTCAGGAACACCTGGCTCCGGTACGTTCTCACCCTTCACGATCGATTCGTACGTCTTCACACGGCCGACAACGTCGTCGGATTTGACGGTAAGAATCTCTTGAAGCGTATAGGCAGCGCCGTATGCTTCAAGCGCCCAAACTTCCATCTCGCCGAAACGCTGACCACCGAATTGAGCTTTACCACCCAATGGCTGTTGCGTAACGAGGGAGTAAGGACCAGTCGAGCGGGCATGGATTTTATCGTCAACCATGTGCGCCAGTTTGATCATGTACATGACGCCAACTGTAACTTCACGTTCGAACGATTCACCTGTACGTCCATCGTACAGAACCGTTTTACCGTTACGTTGCATACCGGCTTCTTCCATTGTGTCAAATACGTCATACTCGCGCGCACCGTCGAATACCGGTGTTGCAGCATGCAAGCCGAGCTGTTTACAAGCCATACCCAGATGGACTTCGAGTACTTGACCGATGTTCATCCGTGATGGTACGCCTAGTGGGTTAAGCACGACTTCTACTGGTGTACCGTCTGGCAAGAACGGCATATCTTCCTCAGGCATAATACGGGCGATAACCCCTTTATTACCGTGGCGTCCTGCCATTTTGTCGCCTTCGGAAATTTTACGTTTTTGAGCAATATATACACGGACCAGCTGATTCACGCCTGGTGGCAGTTCATCGCCGTTCTCACGAGTAAATACTTTAACGTCTACAACGATACCGTCGGTACCATGCGGTACACGAAGCGATGTATCACGGACTTCACGAGCTTTCTCACCAAAGATCGCGTGAAGGAGGCGTTCTTCCGCTGTCAGTTCCGTAACACCTTTAGGTGTTACTTTACCAACGAGGATATCGCCAGCGCCAATCTCTGCGCCGACACGGATAATACCGCGTTCGTCGAGGTTCTTAAGCGCTTCTTCGCCGACATTCGGAATGTCGCGCGTAATTTCTTCTGGTCCAAGCTTCGTATCACGTGCTTCGGATTCATATTCCTCGATGTGAATGGATGTATAAACATCCTCTTTCACAAGCTTCTCGCTAAGAAGAATCGCATCCTCATAGTTGTAGCCTTCCCAAGTCATGAACGCAACGACAACGTTACGGCCAAGCGCCAATTCGCCTTGCTCTGTCGAAGGACCATCAGCGAGAATATCGCCAACTTTGATCACATCACCTTTGCGGACAAGCGGACGTTGGTTAATACATGTTCCTTGGTTAGAACGCATAAACTTATGCAGTTTATGTTTTACGAGATCGCCAACAACTTGTTTGCCGTCCAAAACTTCAGTACGGCGCAGCCAAATTTCATTTGCAGAAACTCGATCAATAACACCGTCAAACTTGGATACAATACATACACCAGAGTCTTTTGCCGATTTGTGTTCCATACCAGTACCAACGAGTGGTGCTTTAGGAATAAGAAGCGGCACAGCTTGACGTTGCATGTTGGATCCCATGAGCGCACGGTTGGAGTCGTCATTTTCCAAGAACGGAATGAGCGCTGTAGCAACCGATACAACCTGCTTCGGCGATACGTCCATGTAGTCAACGCGTTCGCTTGGCATAGTCAGGATGTTATCTGCTTGTTTGTTATAACGAACGATTACGCTGTCGTCGACAAATCTACCGTCTTCTGCCAACTTCGCGTTCGCTTGTGCGATAACGTAGTTATCTTCCTCGTCAGCCGTCAAATACGAGATTTGCTCGGTAACGATACTAGTCTTCGGATCAACCCAACGGTAAGGCGCCTCAATGAAGCCATACTCGTTAATACGAGCAAATGTCGACAAGGAGTTGATCAAACCGATGTTCGGACCCTCTGGTGTTTCGATCGGACACATCCGCCCATAGTGGGAGTGATGGACGTCACGTACTTCGAAGCCTGCACGCTCACGTGTCAAACCACCCGGACCGAGTGCAGACAGACGACGTTTGTGCGTCAATTCTGCCAGCGGGTTCGTTTGGTCCATGAATTGCGACAGCTGCGAGGAGCCAAAGAATTCTTTAATCGACGCAATAACTGGTCGAATGTTGATCAAAGCTTGCGGCGTGATCGCGTTAGCGTCTTGAATCGACATTCTTTCGCGAACAACACGTTCCATACGGGACAGACCAATACGGAACTGGTTTTGCAACAATTCGCCTACCGAACGCAAACGGCGGTTACCGAGATGGTCGATATCGTCTGTGTTGCCTACGCCATGCAGAAGGTTAATGAAATAGTTAATGGACGAAATAATATCCGCAGGCGTAATATGCTTAACGGATTTATCAATTACGCCATTCGCAATAACTTTAATGACCTTCGCATCATCAAGCGGTGAATACACACTAATCGCTTGAAGTGGAATGCTGTCTGCATCCAACACACCATTAGCAACATGATATGTTTTGAAGCCGACGTTTTTCTCCAATTTGTCGAGGATCTCATCAAGCAGACGACGGTCAATCATTTGCCCTGCTTCTGCGATGATTTCACCCGTACCTGGATCAACCAGTGTCTCAGCAAGACGTTGGTTAAACAGGCGGTTCTTGATGTGAAGCTTTTTGTTTATTTTGTAACGACCAACGTTAGCCAAATCATAACGTTTTGGATCAAAGAAACGAGCAACTAGCAAACTCTTTGCATTGTCCAATGTAGGCGGCTCGCCTGGACGAAGGCGTTCGTAGATCTCGATCAACGCTTTCTCAGTCGAATCTGTGTTGTCTTTATCCAGCGTGTTGCGAATATACTCGTCATGGCCGAGCAATTCTAGGATTTCAGCGTCGGTCCCGAAGCCAAGAGCGCGCAAAAGCACCGTCACCGGTATTTTCCGGGTCCGGTCAATACGAACGTAAATGATGTCTTTAGCATCCGTCTCAAGTTCGAGCCAAGCTCCGCGATTCGGAATTACCGTTGCCGTGTATGTTTTCTTCCCGTTCTTATCAACCTTCGTGCTGAAGTACACACTTGGGGATCGAACCAACTGGCTGACAATAACACGTTCCGCCCCGTTAATAATGAACGTACCGGTCTCTGTCATCAGCGGAAAGTCGCCCATGAACACTTCTTGTTCTTTCACTTCGCCGGTTTCTTTGTTGAAGAGCCGTACTTTAACGCGTAGTGGAGCAGCATACGTCACATCGCGTTCCTTTGATTCATCGACCGAATATTTCGGTTCGCCTAAGCTATAGTCGATAAACTCAAGCGATAGATTGCCCGTAAAGTCCTGAATCGGCGAAATGTCCTGGAATAACTCAAGCAAGTCATTGTCCAAGAACTTTTCGTACGATTTTTGTTGGATTTCAATCAGGTTCGGGACTTCCAGCACCTCGTTGATCCGGGCGTAACTTCTCCGCGTGCGCCGACCATACTGAACAAGTTGTCCTGCCAACTTAACCTCACCCCTCATGTCTGTCTCACAGCATCGATATATCACTGCGTACACTTTAAATAAAGAAAAGCCCTTATCGAATAGTTCGAAAAAAGAGCGTGTTCCGGCAGCCAACCAAACGCAGCGCGGCGCGATGGTTCCATATCAAGTAATTTTGCCCAAAATGTAAACATTATACGTCAAATGTGCAAGTATTATGCATTCCGCGCCAAAAATCGCACTTGACATTTTAGTTGACTAAAGAGATTGAGCCCAATTTAATGCTGACATTTTATAATATTACCATATCTAAAAAGTCAAGTCAAGAAAATCGTTAGCTAGATTTCGTTGCCAAAAAAATCCTGTATCCTTTGTCCTTCGTTACCTCTTCCACATCGCCAAACAGCAACTCCAGCTTGGATTCCGCCGATGGCGCGCCTTGCTTCTTCTGAATGACAACCCACATCTTACCGCCGGGATTTAGGAGCTGATAACCCTCTTCGAAAATACGATGAACTACTTGTTTGCCTGCCCGAATAGGAGGGTTGGTCAAGATAACATCATACCGGTTCTCTTTCACCGATTCATAGATATCACTTTGTGTAACCGTAACATTGTTTATTCCGTTTAGCTTGGCATTCTCTTTCGAGAGTTCCACAGCACGTTCATTAATGTCGATCATGGTTACATGCCCCTCTGGCGCAAGCTTAGCCGCAGTTAATCCGATGGGCCCATAACCACACCCGACATCCAGCACTTTAGCAGACGGCGCAAGAACGAGCGCATCCAGCAGTACACGACTGCCATAATCGACACCTGATTTGGAGAAAACGCCGGCATCCGTCATAAATCGCAGCGTATACCCTCGAAGGTTCGCCTCATGTATTTGTCTATCATGCTTCACTCCCGGAGTTTGGGAGTAATAGTGGTCCGACATCCTTATGACCTCCTGCCTATCGCTCTTCATGGCTTTGACATGCAACGAACCCCTTGAAACGTGACGTTTCAAGGGGCCCGTTATTATAGTTTGAAGTGAAATTACTTCACTTCTACAGATGCGCCAGCTGCTTCAAGCTTAGCTTTAACTGCTTCTGCTTCTTCTTTAGCAACATTTTCTTTGATTGCTTTAGGAGCGCCGTCAACCAGGTCTTTCGCTTCTTTCAGGCCAAGACCTGTGATTTCGCGAACAACTTTGATTACGTTGATTTTCGATGCACCAGCGTTGTTAAGGATAACGTCGAATTCAGTTTGCTCAGCAACTTCTGCTGCGCCGCCTGCAACAACTGCAACTGGTGCAGCAGCTGTAACGCCGAATTCTTCTTCGATTGCTTTAACAAGATCGTTCAGTTCAAGAACAGTCATAACTTTAATCGCTTCTAAGATTTGCTCTTTAGACATGATTATACCTCCGAGAGTGTTTTTATTTTTTTTGGTTTATGCCGCCTTCTGAAGAAGGTCAGCAGTTCGAACATGGTTTATGCAACAGCTATTATTAAGCTGATTCTTTTTGCTCGCCAACTGCTTTAACCGCAAGCGCGAAGTTGCGCATTGGAGCTTGCAGAACGCTGAGGAGCATGGAGAGCAAGCCTTCGCGGGACGGAAGTTCCGCCAGTGCTTTGATCTCTTCCGCACCTACTACTTTACCTTCAACAACGCCGCCTTTTAATTTCAGCGCGTCATTCTTTTTAGCGAAATCGTTCAAGATTTTCGCTGGTGCTACGGCATCGTCAACGCTGAAAGCGATGGCTGTAGGACCAACCAAAATGCTGTTCAGTTCTGTCAATTCCGCAGCTTCAGTAGCACGGCGAACGAGCGAGTTTTTCAGTACTTGGAACTCGATACCAGCTTCACGAAGCTGTTTACGAAGTTCAGTTACTTGCCCAACGTTCAATCCGCGATAGTCTGCAACGACAGTGCTGGAGCTCTCACGAAGTTTTGCTGTGATCACTTCAACCGCCTGTTGTTTCTCTTGGATGATTTTTGCGTTTGCCAAAACGTACACCTCCCATAAAATTTGTACATTCCGTTTTATGACAAGCTTCCTCAGCTTAGGGTGCATGAGAAAGGCCTCCACAGAGACTGCGAAGGCCATGATATATTGTTGCCGTAAAGTTAATCACGCGCAAGTCTATTTATCATAACACCTCGGTAGGGAATTAAGCCTTACGGCACCTACTGTCTACGGTATGCGTATTCGAATGTTAGTTCCGTTCTCGTTAACTTAACGGTATACCGATACGTTAAGACGAGCGCCAGGGCCCATAGTCGAGGAAACGGAGATGTTTCTCAGGTAAACCCCTTTAGCTGCTGCCGGTTTAGCACGGTTCAAAGCATCGATCAGAGACTTAAGGTTTTCATTAAGTTTCTCAGCATCGAAGGAAACCTTGCCGATTGGAGCATGGATTTGACCTGCCTTATCAAGACGGTATTCGATTTTACCAGCTTTAATTTCTTGAACAGCTTTAGTAACGTCGAATGTTACCGTACCCGCTTTAGGGTTAGGCATAAGGCCTTTACCACCGAGGATACGACCCAGTTTACCAACTTCAGCCATCATGTCCGGCGTTGCTACGCAGACATCGAAATCGAACCAGCCTTGTTGGATTTTGTTGATCATGTCTGCATCGCCAACGAAGTCAGCGCCAGCAGCTTCTGCTTCTTTTGCTTTTTCGCCTTTCGCGAATACGAGAACACGTTTCGTTTTACCAGTACCATGCGGAAGTACAACAACGCCACGAACCGCTTGGTCTTGTTTACGAGGGTCAACACCCAGACGCACAGCTACTTCAACGGATTCGTCGAATTTTGCTGTAGCAGCCTTCTTTACAAGCTCGATAGCTTCCAAAGACTCGTAAGTTGCTTCGCTGGAGATCAGCTTAGCTGCTTCCAAATATTTTTTGCCATGTTTAGCCATTTGAGTTTTCCTCCTTTGTGGTTGTAGCGGAAAATTCCCGATCGGGACTCCTCCCACCTACGAAGCCGAAACTTCGCTGGGCATCGCCTTATAGGCGGCCCTTGTGCAGTGACCGCAAGCGGTCAGCAGCACAATTAGTCAACGATAGTAACACCCATGCTGCGTGCAGTACCTTCAATCATAAGCATTGCTGCCTCAACGGAAGCTGCATTCAGGTCAGGCATTTTTTGCTCAGCGATCTCACGTACTTTCGCACGATTAACCGTAGCAACTTTCTTCTTGTTTGGTTCACCGGAACCCTTTTCGATACCTGCTGCTACGCGAAGCAATACTGCTGCCGGCGGAGTTTTAGTTTCGAAAGTGAAGGAACGGTCTTCAAACACTGTGATAACAACCGGGATAATCAATCCCGCTTGATCTGCAGTACGCGCATTGAATTCTTTACAGAATGCCATAATGTTAACGCCTGCTTGACCAAGTGCTGGACCAATCGGCGGAGCCGGATTAGCTTTGCCTGCAGGAACCTGCAGTTTGACCATTTTGATAACCTTTTTTGCCATGACTTAACACCTCCTTACACTGGTAATCCCAAACTTGGAAACAAAGATACTAGATCTTCTCCACTTGAGTATAATCAAGCTCAAGAGGGGTTTCCCTGCCAAACATGTTGACATGTACCTTAAGCTTCGCTTTGTCGAGTAGAATTTCTTCTATCGTACCAACAAAGTCTGCAAAAGGACCTTCTTTGACGCGCACGGTTTCCTTCAGGTCGAATTCAATCTTCGGCTTCGGTTCTTCCATGCCCATATGCTTCAGAATTTGTTCAACTTCATCTGGCATAAGCGCAATTGGCTTGGAGCCAGATCCCGTCGACCCTACAAATCCTGTGACGCCCGGTGTATTGCGAACAACATACCATGAATCGTCAGTTTGAACCATCTCCACAAGGACGTAGCCGGGATAGACTTTACGTTGAACGGTCTTTTTCTTACCGTCCTTCTCTACCACTTCTTCTTCCATTGGAACCAGAACGCGAAAGATCTTATCTTCCATGCCCATCGATTCGAGGCGACGCTCCAAATTGGCTTTCACTTTGTTCTCATAACCGGCGTAAGTGTGTACGACATACCATCTTTTTTCCATTCCAATCCACCTTTGGACCCTTCTTAAACAATCAGTTCAACTAGAGACGAGATCCCGATGTCAAGAAGCCAAAAGTAAATCGTCACAAACGCGATCGTTAGAAGTACGACGATCGAATAGCTTGTCAACTCTTTACGGTTTGGCCAGCGAACTTTTTTAAGTTCTGCCCAGCTGTCGGCAAAGAAACTAAACGTTGTTCCGAAGCTTTGCTTCAGTTTAGCCAAAAATGCCACGTCAACACCTCCAATGACTATCTCGTCTCGCGATGAGGAGTCTGCTCGTTACAAAACTTGCAAAACTTCTTCAACTCGATGCGGTCGGGGTGATTGCGTTTGTTCTTGCTGCTCGCATAGTTTCTCTGTTTGCAGTTTGTGCATGCCAACGTGATAATTACCCGCATTGAATTACACCTCCCGAACTGCTAAATACGGATTACGACGTCATAATGATATTATGTCGTCCCAACATCAACCCCAATACGAAACAAAGCCTCGCATTAAGGCCTACCTAAAACAATTTATCACACGGTATATTGCATGTCAATGGAAACATAGGCTGTACCGTAGCGAATATTATGGAAAAAAGTCGATATCGGAACTCTCGTCTCTACCATTATCGTCACAATTCCTGCTTTTATAACTCAAGTGTTAATAACTGCACCATCCGTAGGAGAGTCAGCTTGCATTTCGCGGGTGAAATATGCAAATGAGCTGCCCTCCGCCTCTGGCCAGCAGCCGGACGGATGAACAGCTCATATAGACTCTATAATTACTTATAGTGGTTAATAGATTAACTGCTAAGATCACGAATTTCCAAGTAACGCTCTAACTTACGCTTCACACGCTGCAAAGCATTATCAATCGACTTTACATGCCTGTCCAAATCAACAGCAATCTCCTGGTACGATCTCCCGTCCAAATAAAGCATGAGCACCTTCCGCTCCAGATCGCTTAGAATCTCGGACATCTTATCTTCCAGGCCTACGAATTCCTCTTGGTTAATTATGAGTTCTTCCGGATCGGACACCCGAGTACCGCAAATGACATCAAGCAGGGTACGGTCCGAATCTTCATCATAAATAGGCTTGTCGAGCGAAACATAGGAATTGAGCGGTATATGCTTCTGTCTCGTAGCCGTCTTAATGGCAGTAATAATCTGTCGTGTAATACATAGCTCCGCAAAAGCTTTAAAGCTGGCAAGTTTGTCCCCTTTAAAGTCGCGGATAGATTTATAGAGTCCGATCATGCCTTCCTGCACGATATCTTCCCGATCGGCACCGATGAGGAAGTATGAACGCGCCTTGGCACGGACAAAGTTCTTATATTTGTTGATCAAATATTCAAGAGCTAGACTGTCGCCGTTACGAACCGCTTCTACGATATCCTCGTCAGAACTGCAGTCATACTCAAGCGTACTCCATTTTTTGAGGTCGATGCTCACGAACTATCCCTCCGGCCTGCAAGGCGTACGCCGCTAGATTCATATGCAACCAAAAATGTATGGCTAATTGCCATAACGAACATCTAAACTGTCAATAAGACAAAATAGCGATATTACCCACCGTTCTCATCACTAAATATAGAGTCAGTATACATTATGTAATCTTACACCGTCAACCGATTTACCGTTTTGAGAGAGTCGTAATACTAGTAATTATGTAATTTTATGGGTGAATCAAGGGCTACTTGTCTCCTCGCCTCAGTCGTTCGAGCTGTGTACGCACCTCAAGACTAAGATTGCCGTCCAGCGTATTACGTTTTCCGGGGGAGCTTTCGCGTTCGCGCAAAGTGTGTTCAATCTGTTTTCGGTTCTGATTAATATCGATCAGAAGCTCTCTCGCCGACAGCCGAAGTGCTCCTTTACCAAACGCTACATGCTGCTCGACAAGATCAGAAGTTGCGACGAATACATTGCGGCGTCTTGCCATCAGCTCACTTACCAGACGTTCAATGCATTCATCCGCCGTTTCCTTCTCTTTCGTATAGACGATCGTCAGCTTATGATGCCGATAGGTAGCCCCAAGTCCAGGCACCTGATGGGCATCAAAAACAACATACACCGTCATCCCCGAAAAGCCCTGATAATCAGCCATCATGTCCAGTAGCTTGTCCCGCGCTTCCTCCAGATCAATTTCCTTCAGCTTCTCAAGCACGGGCCAGGCACCGATCATATTATAGCCATCCACCAGCAAAATATCATTACGCCGGTTCATCGGCTATACGCTCCGACGCTGCCTGACCACTTCGTACATCAGTACGCCTGCTGCTACAGATGCGTTCAAGGAATTAAGCCGTCCGTGCATCGGCAGCTTCACAAGGAAATCACATTTTTCTTTAATTAATCGTCCCATGCCTTTGCCTTCATTCCCGATCACAATCGCTAGAGGCAGATCGAACTTTGTCTTGTAAACATCCTGCGGCGCACTTACATCAGTACCCGCTACCCATACGCCTTCTTCTTTCAAACGGTCAATGGTCTGTGCCAGGTTCGTCACTCGAGCAACTGGCACATGTTCCGCCGCTCCAGCCGAAGTTTTAAGCACAGATGCTGTTAAGCCGACGGAACGGCGCTTTGGAATAATAACGCCATGTACGCCGGTACACTCTGCCGTACGCAGAATAGAACCAAGGTTATGGGGATCTTCGATCTCGTCCAAGATAAGTAGGAATGGTGTTTCGTTCAATTCACTTGCTCTTGCAAGCAGATCCTCCACTTCTGCATAGGCAAAAGCAGCTGCCTGAGCAACCACGCCCTGATGCTGCACACCTTCTACCATCGTATCAAGCTTACGCTTGTCCACAAACTGGACGATAACGCCATGCTGCTTGGCTTCCGCCACAATCGGTTGAGTCAGGCTCTTCTGTGCGCCTTCAGCAATCCAGATTTTATTAATATCACGTCCGGAACGGAGTGCCTCCATGACAGGATGCTTACCGGCAATCATTTCTTCTTGGTTGTAACGTTCAGTCACGCTTGACCCTCCTTCTCTTCATGCTGTTCTTCAGTTATAGACGGTGCAATTGCGGCCGCAAACAGTTCATGCAGACGCTCAATCTGGCCCTCGTAGTACAAATAACCGACCAGACATTCAAGAGCAGTAGCCTGCCGGTAATCCGCAGGGTCTGCATTTTTCGGTGGTGCTCCTGATTTTGTATTTCGGCCGCGCCTTACAATATCCGCTTCTTCTTCACTTAGCATCGGCTGCCACTTCTCAAGCAGCTTACGCTGAGCTTTTGCGGAAACAATCTTAGTCGCTTCCTTATGAAGGTGATGCGATTTATGATTGGTAAGTGATACTAGGTATTGCCTCACAAGAAGTTCAAATACACTATCACCTACATAAGCCAGCACAACTGGGTTAATAAGCTGTGTCTTCTTGGAAGGACGATGGAACAGAAGTCCCGCTCCTGTTCCATCTCCTAATCCCGCTTCCTCTATATCCTCAATTTCCCGTTCATTATTGCTATTCAAAATAACACTTCCTCCAATTCCGATTCGCGGAAGATGCCTATAGGCGCCGCCAACGAATCCCTTGCGGAGTGTCCTCTAGTGCAATTCCTTTTTCCGTGAGCAGGTCGCGGATTTCATCCGCCCGTGCCCAGTTTTTTGCTTTGCGTACTTCTGTCCGCTCCACAATAAGTGCTTCAATCTCCTCATCAAGCAGTTCGGCGTTAACATCAGCTTCAGGAAGAAGACCAATCACGGCATTTATTTGCTCAAGTGCCTCAAGTATAGCAGCCACTCCTGCCGCCGTTGCATCCGTGCGATTCATATATTGATTCGCTTCGGTTACAAGCTCGAATACAGCCGTAATGGCATCCGGTGTATTGAAATCGTCGCTCATCTTCGCTCCGAACTGTGCCTTAATTTGCGCCAGTCTTGCAACAAGCTCAGGATCGACCGATGCGGCAGCCTCAGCTTGCTCGCCGAATGCAGTTAGACGATGCTTCAAGTTTGCCGCACAGTTTGCGATCCGCTCTACACTGTTTTCCGCTTGAGCAATCGTCTCATCCGTGAAGTTGAGCGGACTGCGGTAATGCGTCGACAGAATGAAATATCGAATCGCGGCTGGCTTCACTCGCTTCACGAGCTCACGCACCGTGATGCCATTGCCAAGCGATTTGGACATTTTCTCATTGTTAATATGAATATAACCATTATGCATCCAATAGTTCGCAAGAGGCTTGCCAGTAAACGCCTCAGATTGAGCTACCTCACATTCATGATGCGGGAACTGCAGGTCATGACCCCCACCGTGAATGTCCAGCGTATCGCCCAAATACTCACGAGCCATTGCCGAGCATTCAATATGCCATCCTGGACGCCCAAGTCCCCAAGGGCTCTCCCAGTTAATTTCACCAGGCTTAGCGCCTTTCCACAAAACGAAGTCCTGCGGATTTTCCTTACGATCGCCAACTTCGATCCGGATGCCGAACTGAAGCTCTTCCAGATTTTGATGAGACAGCTTGCCGTAATCCTCAAATTTCGATGTGCGATAGTAAACGTCACCTTCACTTGCATATGCATAGCCTTTGTCGACAAGGCCTTGAATAAACGCAACGATAGATGGGATATGCTCGGTAACTCGTGGATTGATTGTCGCCTTATGCACACCAAGCGCAACAATATCTTCGTTGAATGCATCAATGAACTTATCTGCAACATCAGGAACTGTCAATCCAAGCTGCTCTGCCTTGCGGATCAGCTTATCATCTACATCCGTAAAGTTCACAATATAATTCACATCATATCCTGCATATTCCAGGTACCGACGCACCACGTCGAAGAAAATAACCGGACGCGCATTGCCAATATGAATATAGTCATAGACCGTTGGTCCACATACGTACATCTTCACTTTTCCCGGCTCCTGCGGGACGAACGCTTCCTTGGAACGGGTCAGCGTATTATAAATTTGAACATTCATGATCTCGTTTCTCCTCCAGCTACGGGCTGCCGAAGCTTCTCTACTTCGGATTTCAAGCCATTAATTTCTTTTTGCATTTCACGGAACATCTCGATGACAGGGTCCGGCAGCTGCTTATGATCCAGCCGATCTCCAACCCGCTCACCGTTCCGTCTAACGACTCGTCCTGGATTGCCAACTACTGTACAATTATCCGGCACTTCGCGAAGGACGACGGCATTGGATCCGATATTCGAATTATCGCCAATACTGAACGAGCCTAATACTTTTGCGCCTGAACCGATAACCACGTTGTTGCCGATCGTTGGATGCCGCTTCCCTTTTTCCTTGCCGGTGCCCCCCAGTGTAACACCTTGATAGATGACAACATCGTCACCAATCTCGCATGTTTCCCCAATAACAATTCCCATACCATGGTCGATGAACAAGCGTTGTCCGATCGTCGCTCCTGGATGAATCTCAATGCCTGTCATAAAGCGGCTAAACTGCGAGATCATACGTGCAACGGTAAACCATTTTCGGCGGAACAGCATATGAGCGATCCGATGAGCCCATATAGCATGCAGGCCGGAATACGTAAAAATGACTTCGAATCGGCTTCGCGCCGCGGGGTCGTTCTCAAATACTGCGTTAATATCTGATCGAAAATGGCGAAACATGTGTTTTCTCCTCTCCCGGCAATAAAAAAGCCTCTGCAGCATATAAATGCTGCAGAGGCGGGCGTGTAACGTCGCGGTTCCACTCTGCTTGAACGAACCAGATCATATACCGTAGCTGCGTAGAGCTTCAGCTGGCCATATTCCGGCTGTCCGTCTTAACGCCTATAACGTTGGCTAACGTTGCTGCCTACCCCGCTCCGCCATCTTCGGTATACGAAGTGGAAGGATGCGGATCGGAACAAAGCTCCCAGGTGCATTCTTCCGTCTCCGAATTAGACAACTTCCAGCCCACACGGGAAAGCCCATGCTGATTGTCCTCTCTGTAAATCCGGCTAAACGTACTTTTCCTGTTCACGGCTTTTTCGAAATTCATCAAATTGTAATTAGTATCAGTATAACGAATCCCTATACGGGTGACAAGGGAATAATCCCCTGGCTTGTTCAAGCCTGCCCAGCTGACCAGTTAAGCCAGACGGTTGTTAAGACGGTTAATGACCTTATCTCTGCCAAGCAGAGCGATCGATTGGTTCAAATCAGAGCCATGCGTTTGGCCGGTAAGTGCTGCGCGGATTGGCATGAACAGCTGCTTGCCTTTGAAGCCTGTTTCTTTTTGAACCGCCTTGATCCAATCTTTAATGCCGTCAACTGTAAAGGCCGCAGCATCATTTTCTTTAACCTTCGTAAGGAATGCTGCCAACACTACCGGTACTTGCTCTTCAGCAAGCACGATAGCTGCTTCCTCTTCATCCTCAACCGTTTCAGCGAAGAACAATTCCGTCAGGGCAACGATATCCGAAGCCGCACGAAGTTTTTCCTGATACAAGGCAGCTAGTGCCGTAACCCAAACACGTCCCGCTTCATCCAATTGCTCCGCAACGCGGCCAGCCTTTTGCAGATGCGGCAGACACAGATCAACAAGACGATCCAAGTCGATTTTTTTCAAGTACTCCCCGTTCATCCAGCTAAGCTTTTGCGTATCGAATACGGCTGGGCTTTTGCTCAGACGTTCAGCTGTAAATACTTCTACTAGTTGATCGTGAGAGAAAATCTCCTGCTCGCCTTCTGGCGACCAGCCAAGCAGCGCGATAAAGTTAAATAACGCTTCTGGCAAATAGCCCAGATCATCATATTGCTCAATAAACTGGATGATCGACTCATCGCGTTTGCTAAGCTTCTTACGGCTTTCATTGACGATCAAAGTCATATGAGCAAACTTCGGTGCTTCCCAGTTAAGTGCTTCATAGATCATAAGCTGGCGAGGAGTGTTGGAGATATGATCTTCGCCGCGCAACACGTGGCTGATTTTCATCAGGTAATCATCAACAACAACCGCGAAATTGTACGTTGGGATACCGTCCTTCTTCACAATAACGAAGTCGCCCATCTCAGTCGTATCAAAGCTGATCGAGCCCTTCACCATATCGTCCCATGCAAAGGTTTTGTTGTCAGGCACACGGAAACGAACGCTTGGCACACGCCCTTCTGCTTCAAATGCTTGGCGCTGCTCTTCCGTCAGATCACGGTGGCGTCCGGAATAACGAGGCGTCTCACCCCGGCTTGTCTGCTCTTCACGCTCCTGCTCGAGCTCCTCTTCCGTGCAATAACAACGGTAAGCCAGCCCACGGTCAATCAGGTCCTGCCAGTACTCCTTGTAAAGATCAAGGCGTTCCGTTTGACGGTACGGCCCGTAGCCTCCGCCGATATCTATGCTCTCATCCCAGTCCATGCCAAGCCATTTCAAATATTTCAGCTGGCTTTCTTCCCCGCCTGCCACGTTACGCTTCACATCGGTATCTTCAATCCGGATAATAAATTTGCCGCCTAAGCTGCGTGCATACAAATAATTAAATAAGGCCGTTCTTGCATTACCAATATGTAAATGACCCGTTGGCGACGGCGCATAACGGACTCTAATTTCTTGTGTCATTATGAATTACCCCTCTCGTATATCTTAAAACTGTTACTTAATTATAACATCCTTAATTAAGCAAACAACCGACTGCGATGCAATTCCTTCGCCTCTGCCTGTAAATCCGAGCTGTTCAGTCGTTGTTGCTTTGACGTTCACTTGCTCGACATCTGCTTCCAGCGCACGCGCGATAATTTCAGCCATTTGAGGAATATAAGGTGCCATCTTCGGACGCTGCGCAATGATCGTGGAATCACAATTGCCAAGCTTGTAGCCCCGCTCCTTCGCAAGCGCCCATACTTGCTCCAGCAGTTTCAGGCTGTCAGCGTCTTTAAACTCTGCAGCTGTATCTGGGAAATGCTTACCGATATCCCCTAAGCCCAGCGCTCCCAAAATAGCATCCGAAATGGCATGAAGCAGTACATCTGCATCGGAATGACCTAGCAGCCCTTTCTCATAAGGAATTGTAACGCCTCCAATAATACATGGGCGTCCCTCCACCAACTGATGCACATCAAAGCCTTGTCCTACTCGAATCATTATTCCTGCTCCTCTCTCCTGCGTTTCTCTAACAATAACTCTGCCCATGGCAGATCATCCGGCGTTGTAATCTTAATATTTGTATAGTCGCCTTCAGCAATAATAACAGGTGTACCCATCCGTTCAACCACCATCGCGTCATCCGTCCCGAGGAACTGCTCGTCTCCTGCACGCTGATGCGCTTCCGTCAGCAAATCACGACGAAAAGCTTGCGGCGTTTGTATCGCCCACAAGCTTCGGCGGTCTGGGGTTGAAATGATCAGACCTGTGTCATCTACCTGTTTAATTGTATCCTTTACCGGCACGGCAAGGACGGCTGCCCCGCTTTGCTCCGCTTTTTGGCAGCAGGCACGTATCGCCTTAGGTGTCACAAGCGGCCGAACGCCGTCATGTACCATAACCCATTTCGCATCCGGCGACAAAGCCTTGATTCCGGCAAATACCGAATGCTGACGCTCGCTTCCTCCTGCTACAACAGCCGTAACTTTCCCAAGCTTGTACTCCTGCACTAGCAGGCTGCAGCGCTCTACATCATCAGCGCCTACAACAAGCGCTATATCGGTAATCTCGTCCATCGACTGGAACAGCTCCAAAGTATGAACGAGAATCGGCTTTCCATGCAGCGGCAAATATTGTTTGCTTTCTTTGGTTCCCATTCGCGAACCGCGTCCGGCCGCGACGATAACCACTCCCCAATGTGCATTCATCGCTTAAGTCTCCTTGTAAAATAGCTACTCCCTACTATACAAGGTTACAGCGCTTTTTCCAACAGCTTCGGCTTTGCAAATATCATTCGTCCAGCTGAGGTTTGCAGAACACTCGTTACCAACACTTCCATCGTGGTGCCGATATAGTCACGGCCGCCTTCCACAACGATCATCGTGCCGTCATCCAAATAGGCGACACCTTGTCCATGTTCTTTGCCGTCCTTAATAACTTGTACGATAATTTCTTCTCCGGGAAGGACGACAGGCTTCACTGCATTTGCCAGGTCATTAATATTAAGAACCGATACACCTTGCAGCTCACAAACCTTGTTCAAATTGAAATCATTCGTGACGACCTTGCCTTTAAGTGCTTTAGCCAGCTTGACCAATTTACTGTCCACCTCGCTTATTTCTTCAAAGTCTCCTTCGTAGATCAGCACTCGTACATCAAGTTCCTTTTGAATTTTGTTCAAAATATCAAGCCCGCGGCGACCCCGGTTACGCTTAAGCAAATCGGAGGAATCAGCAATATGCTGCAGCTCCTCCAGCACGAATTCTGGTATGACCAGCGTGCCTTCAATAAAACCGGTCTTGCAAATGTCCGCGATTCTGCCGTCAATAATAACACTTGTGTCCAAAATTTTATGTTCCTCAAAACCACTTGTTTCATCCACCGCTGGCGGAGCCTTACGTTGTTCCAGCATGGCAGAAGCTGCATCGAACAGCTCGTCCTTCTTATACCAGCCAATTCTGAGTCCCAAATAGCCGAAGAAGAGCGACATCGCAGCTGGAATAAGCATGCCTGGACCGCCGATTTTGGATACTGCGGGATACAGTAAAACGGATAAGAGCAGTCCTGCAAGAAGACCTCCGCCCCCTGCCATCAGATCTCTCATTGGCATCTCGGCCGTTTGCTCGACTCCACGCTGCATAAAGCGAATAAGCCGACCTGCTACCATTGTTGCCACTAGAAGACCAAAGAGTGCCCCAATCGCGAAATAATACAAACTTGTTCCCTGCCAAATACCAAGCGACGATTGCGACCAGCTTTCCATGCCATTT
The DNA here is from genome assembly GCF_052113225.1 of Paenibacillus sp. YAF4_2. Classification (NCBI taxonomy): domain Bacteria; kingdom Bacillati; phylum Bacillota; class Bacilli; order Caryophanales; family Paenibacillaceae; genus Paenibacillus; species Paenibacillus sp. YAF4_2. The sequence continues at coordinate 10,042 of NZ_JBFRCT010000017.1, read as the reverse complement.
GTTTTCCCTTGTACTTCTAAACCTGCCAAACCGCCAAATAATAGTCCGACGATCTGAATCATACGTCTCATCATAAATACCACCTCCATTACAATTATGTTCCAATAATGGACGGGCTAACCCTGTGCTCATGAATGATTTTTCATTTTGAAATGATGGCAAGGTATGCTTATAATGGAATTAGCAGTTACAGCAGATGAAGCTGATGAAAGAGGTGGAATCGATGAGCGCTCCTACGCTGGAACAATTCCAGCAGCAAGTGTCGGAATTATTACTTAGACATCGAAGTTTGCTTGATGTTATGTCCAAGTTTGGTCAGTCCGGTGCATCCGTTAACCGCGCAGTTACAAAGGCCGTCACGGATTGCGGTTGTATTGAGCTCAATGCACGCAAGCAAGAGTATTCAGATGAACCTAATCTCGAGAGTGCCAAATCTACGCTTCAAAATCACATTTCCGGCCATGTATGTGAATCATGCCGTGACGTGCTCAAATCCGAGCTCGGACGCAATCTGTTCTACATGACCGCGATGTGCAATCTGCTTGATATTGAATTAGACGAAGTTTTAGCCAAAGAATACGACAAATGCTCAACACTCGGATTATTTAATTTAACTTAGATGGCAGCAAAAAAAGAGCTGTACCCTTTACCTCGTCAAGACGAGAATAGGGTACAGCTCTTTTTTGTTTAACCGGGTCTTTTGTGGGATTCTTTTAAGCAATCGTCTCTGACTGTACGTTTTCATCCTGAGCCTCTTGGGCACGGCGTTTGCGCACACGCTTCTTTAGGCGGCTATCAACGTTTTTTTTTAAACCATAAAGCGCATATAACAACATAGGTACAAAGATAATTTTCGATAATTGGTCAGGGAATTGAATCCCAAGGAAAATCGCCAGCGCCACCACAAATGGAATCGCCCAAATAGCACCCTTGGAAATACCGATTTTTTTGAAATTAGGATATTTTATCGTACTAACCATCAATAGGGAAAGCACAAGTGTGCTCGCTAATAAAACCGAAACGGTAATATCGTCATGGAACAGCGCAAGCGTAGAAACCACGCCTCCGGCTGCAGGTATAGGAAGACCGATGAAATAACCTGGTTTCCCTGGTATAACATTAAATCGGGCAAGCCTAAGAGCGCCGCAGATTGGGAACAACGCGGTAATAATCCAAGCAATGGCTGGGTTAAGCTCCTGAAAGGCAACAACATACATAATAAAAGCCGGCGCAACGCCGAACGAGATCACATCGGATAACGAATCGAGTTCTTTACCGAACTCGCTTTGCACATTTAGTGCACGTGCTACACGGCCGTCCACGCCGTCAAGCAGCATCGCAATAATAACCATCATTGCAGCTGTTTCCGGTTTTTCATTAAACACTAGAATAATGGCGGCTATTCCAAGGAACAAGTTCCCGACCGTGAGAAGGCTCGGTATCGACTTAGTGATCATCTATTCCACCTCTTCTCTACTATGCCCTAAAACCGTTTACTAATGTATGATCGTAATACGGTACACATTCCATCCATTGTATGAGATTTAAATTTGTCTGTCAATGAACATCTGCTCTTGGATCCGTTTCAAGCCGTCCTTAATAGCACGTGCCCGAACCTCCCCAATTCCGTCCACTTCGTCAAGCTCATCAATGGTTGCCATCAAAATATGAGGCAGACGAGCGAACCGTTCAATGAGGTTATTCATAATAATTAATGGAAGACGAGGAATCTTATTCAGTAGTCTGAAACCACGTGGAGACACCGCTTCCTCTACCATCGCTGCCGTGTGGGTATAACCCAGAAGGCGAATAATTGGCGGAGCATCGAGTAAATCTTCAGCGCTTAATTTCTTGAGTGCAACCCGGATTTCACGGATTTTATCATCCGAATTATCTTTCGCATAATCTTTAAGCAAGTACCAGGCATCTTCGTCCACACCATTTACAAGCTCATCCATCTGCATGGCGATCAGGCGCCCTTCTGTACCAAGCTCCGTTACGTAACGCTTAATCTCCATTTTGACTCGAAGCACCATCTCAACACGCTGAACAACATGCGCCACTTCCTGCAGAGTGACCAGCTCTTCGAATTCCAGAGCAGACAAATTCGTCAGGGACTGGCTGAGTACGACCTTATATTTCTCCAGCGTCTGAATCGCTTGATTAGCCTTCGTCAAGATGACGCCCATCTCTTTCAATGAATAACGCAAATTGCCTTGATACAGCGTAATGATATTCCGGCGCTGCGAGATCGACACGACAAGCTTACCTGTCTGCTTCGCAACCCGCTCCGCCGTACGATGGCGGATACCGGTCTCGATTGAAGATATCGAGTTATTCGGAATAAGCTGTGTATTGGCATACAAAATACGCTTCATATCCTCACTGAGGATAATCGCTCCGTCCATCTTAGCAAGCTCATACAAATAGTTAGGCGAGAAATCACAATTAATGGAGAAGCCTCCATCAACGACTTCCATCACTTCGGGACTGTACCCTACAACAAGTAACGCGCCCGTTTTGGCTCGAAGCACATTATCAAGCCCATCACGGAACGGGGTGCCTGGTGCGACTAACTGCAAAAGCTGATTCATTATTTCTAGCTGACTTTGTTCCTTCATCATTTGCCCCCTATCCAAGTGCTGCGGACAGCGCTTCTGCTACCGTACTCACGCCGATAATCTCAATGCCTTCTGGTGTCTTCCAGCCTTTCAAGCTCTTCTCCGGCATAATGACGCGCTTGAAGCCAAGCTTCTCTGCTTCCTTGACCCGCTGCTCAGCACGGGATACTGCGCGCACTTCGCCTGTTAAGCCAATCTCGCCGAAAATAACATCATAAGGCCGAGTCGGTGCATCACGAAAGCTTGATGCCAGCGATACAGCAGCAGCTAAGTCGACAGCCGGCTCATCCAGCTTCACGCCGCCCGCTACATTCAAATAGGCATCCTGCGTTTGTAGAAACATACCGATCCGCTTTTCTAATACTGCAATTATTAAGGCCATCCTGTGATGATCAATCCCTGTAGACATCCGACGCGGCGACGGGAAATTTGTTGCTGCGACAAGAGCCTGAAGCTCAACAAGCACTGGTCTTGTTCCTTCCATACTGGCTACAACCGTAGAGCCGGATACACCAAGCGGACGCTCCGATAAGAACAGCTCTGAGGGATTAAGCACCTCACGTAAGCCATCTTCACCCATTTCAAAAATGCCGATTTCATTTGTGGACCCGAACCGGTTCTTAACCGCACGAAGCAGCCGGTATGTATGATGGCGTTCGCCTTCGAAATAAAGCACACAATCAACCATATGCTCCAACAAACGAGGACCTGCTATCGCGCCTTCCTTCGTTACATGCCCAACTAGTACGGTTGCAATGCCATTGATCTTAGCCACTCGCATGAAATGCGCTGTACATTCCCTGACCTGTGCGACACTGCCTGGTGCCGATTGAACACTAGGATCGTAAACTGTTTGGATCGAGTCAATGACAAGAAAGTCCGGCTGGACCATATCGATCGCGTCATTGACCTGCTCCATATTCGTCTCACAAAGGACAAATAGTGATTCCGTCAGAGCACCAAGTCGGTCAGCGCGAAGACGCGTCTGGCGAACGGATTCCTCCCCGGAAATATACAGCACCTTCAGCCCTTTTGATGCCAAGGCATGCGAAGTTTGCAAGAGCAGCGTTGATTTCCCGATACCGGGATCACCACCTACCAGAATCAGTGAGCCCGGCACAACGCCTCCGCCCAGCACGCGGTTAAGCTCCTGCAACGTGGTTTCAATACGCGGTTCCTGCCCACTTTCTATATGTATGATGGATTGCGGCTTTTCTTTCGTCTGAGCCACACGAAGACCAACACCTTGTGTCATAATTACGGTCTCTTTTTCTTCCACCATCGTATTCCAAGACTGGCAGCCTGGACATTTGCCAAGCCATTTCGGCGATTCCGTCCCACATTCCGTACATACAAACTTCAACTTTATCTTTGCCATACAAGGCTCCTTTTAACAAGCGTTTCCATTTAAAAGTTTACCATTTTATCGGTGGGGTATAAACCCCTTCTTACGAACTAATGTACGGAATAGTTACCAATACAAAAAGCCTCCCCTGCTCCGTGAGTGGAATAGAGAAAGCTTTCGTTGAAGTTATTATAAGAAGAATGCTAGAAATTATACCTTTGACGCTTCCCGGGATACCAGGATGTGGTGGGTTGTCAGGTGAGAACCAAGCATAATACGCTCTCCTTCACCCTCTTGTGGACTAGACGATTTACTGCCCCGATGGGCATGTGCCTGGCGGAAAGAATCACTGTTTACCCAGGCCTCAAAGGAAGCTTTATCCTCCCAAGTCGTGCACACCTTCAGCTCATCATACTCCACGAGCCCTTCCGTCAACATAACCTCCATACGTACAAAACCTGGAGATTGATCAACGCCTTTCGTTTTTTGGAAACGTCCAGCAACCTCCTCGCCATGGCCCTTTTTCACTTTTATCGTATTCGTTACAACGATCATAATCATTCCTCCATCTAACCAAATCAATCTTCTATCAATCATTGAATAACTTTAATAAAATTTATGTTATACCAAGCATATTCGATAATGATTCTCATTGTCAAATAGATAATAAAACCAAGGCTGTCCGTTAAAGGTATTACCCTTGCTGGACAGCCTTGGTCTCAAACTGTTTATTTAGCAGCTGGCTCCTCGGAGGCAACTTCATTTTTAGTTACCGTCAACCCGCCATCTTTCTCATCGATGACGAAGGAATCGCCTTTACGGATATTTCCGAGCAGCAAGTCCTCAGACAGCCGATCTTCGATATGCTTCTGGATTGCACGACGCAGTGGACGCGCACCATATTGTGGATCGAAGCCTTCTTTGGCAAGGAAAGCTTTCGCAGCATCTGTGAGGTTGAAATCAACCTCTTGCTCACGAAGCCGTTTGCGGAGCTCGTCGGACATCAGCGTTACGATTTGAGCAATATGCTCTTGCTCCAGCGCGTGGAACACAATCGATTCGTCGATCCGGTTCAGGAACTCCGGACGGAAGCTTTTCTTAAGCTCTGCCATTACTTTGTCTTTCATTTGAGTGAATTCACGACCTGCATCGTGTACAGCCGTAAAGCCAAGTGATGAATTACGTTTAATTTGATCCGCACCTACGTTTGACGTCATGATGATCAGCGTATTACGGAAATCGACTACTCTGCCTTTGGAATCGGTCAAACGACCATCTTCCAGTACTTGCAGCAGAATGTTGAATACTTCCGGATGGGCCTTCTCAATCTCATCAAGCAGGACAACGGAATATGGTTTGCGGCGTACTTTCTCGGTCAATTGACCGCCTTCTTCATAGCCGACATAACCTGGAGGCGCCCCGACGAGACGGGAAGTCGAATGCTTCTCCATATATTCCGACATGTCGATGCGGATTACCGCATTCTCATCACCAAACATCGCTTCTGCAAGAGCACGGGCCAGTTCGGTTTTACCTACACCAGTAGGGCCGAGGAAAATAAACGAGCCGATTGGACGCTTCGGATCTTTCAGACCTGCACGGGCTCTGCGAATCGCCCGCGATACGGATTTGACCGCTTCATCTTGACCGATAACACGGTCATGAAGGATCGATTCCATTTTGAGCAGACGCTCGGTCTCTTCCTCTGCCAGCTTGCTAACCGGAATACCAGTCCAGCTCGCTACAACCTGTGCGATATCCTCTGTCGTAACTTCTGAATCGGTACGGCCTTGTTTCTCTTTCCATTGGTTCTTCGTAATATCGAGCTCTTCACGGATCTTTTGCTCCGTATCACGAAGCGCTGCTGCCTTCTCGAACTCTTGGCTTTGAACCGCGGAGTCTTTTTCCTTGCGGATATCATCCAGACGGTTCTCCAGCTGTTTCAAGTTAGGCGGTACCGTATAGGAGTTCAGTCTTACCTTCGAGCTCGCCTCATCGATCAGGTCGATCGCTTTGTCCGGCAGGAACCGATCCGTAATATAACGGTCAGACAGTTTGACCGCCTGAACGATTGCTTCGTCCGTAATTTTCACACGGTGATGAGCTTCATAACGGTCACGGAGACCATGCAAAATTTGAATCGCTTCTTCCGGCGACGGTTGGTCGACGGTAATTGGCTGGAAGCGGCGCTCAAGAGCGGCATCCTTCTCAATGTACTTGCGATATTCATCCAGCGTAGTTGCACCAATACATTGCAGTTCACCACGCGCAAGCGCAGGCTTCAGAATATTGGAGGCGTCAATCGCGCCTTCTGCGCCGCCTGCACCAATCAGCGTATGCAGCTCATCAATGAACAGGATGATGTTACCCGCTTGACGGATCTCATCCATAATTTTTTTCAATCGGTCTTCGAACTCACCACGGTATTTCGTACCGGCTACTACAGAGCCCATATCCAGCGTCATGACACGTTTGTCACGCAAAGTTTCAGGGATTTCGTTAGCGATAATTTTTTGTGCGAGTCCTTCAGCGATTGCCGTTTTACCAACACCAGGCTCACCAATCAATACCGGATTGTTCTTCGTACGACGGCTCAGCACTTGAATAACACGTTCAATTTCTTTGCTGCGGCCGATAACCGGATCAAGATTACCTTCGCGTGCATAGGCCGTCAGGTCTCTTGCTAATCCGTCCAGCGTTGGTGTGCTCACATTCGAAGGTGAACCATGATTGCTAGATACCGCTTCGCTGCTGCCAAGCAGCTGCAATACTTGCTGCCGGGCTTTGTTCAGGCTGATGCCGAGGTTATTAAGGACCCTGGCTGCTACACCTTCGCCCTCACGAATCAGACCAAGCAGGATATGTTCTGTACCTACGTACGTATGACCAAGCTTTCTTGCTTCATCCATCGACAGCTCTATAACTTTCTTCGCACGCGGTGTATAAGCGATGTTCGTTGGCTGTTCCTGCCCACGACCAATCAGTGCTTCTACTTCATCTTGAATTTTCTCAAGACCAAGACCAAGCCCGATTAATGCCTTCGCTGCAATACCTTCGCCTTCGCGAATCAGGCCAAGTAAAATATGCTCTGTACCAATATTATTGTGACCAAGACGAACCGCTTCCTCCTGCGCCAAGGCAAGTACCTTTTGCGCACGCTCTGTAAATCGTCCAAACATCATGTTTCATGCACCCCCATGCTCGGTTTGACCCCGCAATTGAATGCGGATTAATTCAGCTCTGCGGTAATCCCGCTGTTCAGCGCTCATCTTCTCGTTGAACGTCTGCTGCAGGAACCCTGGCTGTGTCATTACGATTAACTCATTTAAAGATTGTGATGTGATGTGTTCCAGTAACCCCAGATCAACACCTAGCCTTACATCGGACAGCCGCTGCGCGGACTCCTTGGAATCCATAATCGTTGCATAAGATAAGATGCCGAATGACCGTTTCACCCGATCTTCGATCCGCATACGTGATTCGGATAGAAGCCTTTGGCGAGCGGACTTCTCATGCTCGATAATCTGCTTAGCTACACCATGCAAGTTATCAATGATCTCGCTCTCGGACTGTCCAAGCGTAATCTGGTTCGAGATTTGAAATATATTGCCAAGCGCTTCGCTGCCTTCCCCATACATTCCACGGACAGCGAGCCCAACCTGCGTTACCGCTGATAAAATGCGGTTAATTTGCTGCGTAAGCACCAGTGCCGGCAAATGCATCATTACTGAAGCGCGTATTCCAGTTCCTACATTTGTTGGACATGTGGTCAAATAACCTCTTTGTTCATCAAAAGCGTAGTTTGCTTCTTCCTCGAAAATATCATCGATCTGATTAGCCAGTGTCCAAGCCTCTTTGACTTGAAAGCCTGGGTAAAGACATTGGATACGAAGATGATCTTCTTCGTTAATCATAATACTAATCGATTCATTCTCGCTTAAGATAACCGCCCCTCCGCGTGACTCATTAGCCAGGTTGGGACTAATCAAATGCTTTTCGACCAATACCCGTCTTTCCAATTCGCTCAGCTCTGATAAAACAATCGTATCGAATCGGCCAATAGGATCCAGCTTATCGGAATGCCCAATAGCTGTCAGCTGATTCATGACTTCAATCGATTGCTGGTTGGTTGCAAGCATCGGGAACGGAAAGTGCCTTAAGTTTCGCGCAATGCGTACTCGGCTGCTAATGACGATTTCGGAGTCTGGACCATCTCCCTTCATCCAATCGCTTAACGCTTGTTGTGAGAAACGACGACTCGCCAAGAGTAACCCTCCTTCGTGCGCCTTACAGATCTACTATTTTACGCTCCAGCTCACGGATTCGATCACGAATATGAGCCGCGCTTTCAAATTCTTCTCGTTCAATGCGACTTTGCAAATCACGCCGCAGCTTTTCAATCTCTCGCTTGTACTGAATTTGGCCACCGGAACGTTTCGGAATCTTCCCTACATGTACCGCATTACCATGTACCCGTTTCAGCAATGGATCTAACTTGTCGGCGAATTGGCGGTAGCAATTGCTGCATCCAAATCTGCCGAGCTTGCTGAATTGCGCATACGTTAATCCGCAATTTTCACAACGGATCATTTGCTGTTGCTTGGCGCTGTTCGTGCCACTGGAACTACTCGGATCGAAATCGAGAAGGCCCGACAGCAGACTGTGAATGGAGAACCCGTTAGGAGCACCGGGAATTCCTTCCCCCCGTTCTCTTGCACAGGATTCACAGATGTGAAATTCGGTTTTTTCACCGTTCACGATTTTCGTAAAATGAAGCGTTGCCGGCTTCTTGCCGCATTCTTGGCAAATCAAGCCGAATCCCCTCCTTCCGGTGTAACCTTCTCAGGCGCTTATTTGGCTAATAAAGTTATCAGCATGGAGCGCAATAATCTGGCTCTAATCTCATCGCGAAGCGGCAGCTTAACGGCAATTGTATCACGGTCAACCGCCGCTCGTAGCAGATTTGCTTCACGTTTCGTTATTAGCCTTGCCTCTTCCAGCTGATAAATAAGCCCCTCCGCTACACTTTGTTCGACACAATCGCCAATCGTCTGATGGATATGGAATTGGATCGTCTTAAGTGCCGGCAGATCTACCCGTTGAATACGGATATAACCGCCACCGCCGCGCTTGCTCTCAACCATGTATCCCTTCTCCAATGTGAATCGGGTACTGATTACATAATTGATCTGTGACGGAACGCAGGAAAACTTGTCTGCCAGTTCGTTGCGTTGAATTTCAACAGCGCCTTCCGGGCTTTCCTGCAACATTTGCTTCAAGTACTGCTCGATGAGATCGGAAATGTTACGCAAATTTACCAACCTCCTGGCGACATGAGCTGTGGATGCATTTATGGAAAAATGCTGCCCCAACTGACTTTGACTTTCTTTGACTTTAACCTTATTATACGCAAAAATCAGGAAAGGTCAATACATGGAATTTCAATTTTCTGATAATTTAAAACTCACACTATCGCCATTATCTATCATGGTGCGGATTCATCTTATTTATACACAGTAGAACCTTGTCAGACTCAGCTGCAGCTGCATTTTGTCACCGTTTACTCACACTTGTGTATAAACGGTGTGTAACCAAGAAAGTTTCTCTAAATGTTATTCAACAAAATTTAGGTGTTTGTAAACAGGCTGCGGATAAAAAGGGGATAGAATTTAATCAGTCTGCTTCTATCCACCGATTATTCAGTTATCCCAGTGCTGCTAACATTAGAGATTTCGCACTTATGCACAATCATTAAATAATTCGGCAGATAAGTTGAAATTGAGTGACTATTCACATGTGGATAGAAAAACAAAAAAGCAGCTTAATCCTAGTGGGGATCAGCTGTTAGGGATGTGGATGAATCGTTGATAAGTGCTGTGGATAAGACAAAACAAAAAGCCTGCCGCGTAATGCGACAGGCCCCTCGCTGCTTGGCGACGTCCTACTCTCCCAGGACCCTGCGGTCCAAGTACCATTGGCGCTGGAGGGCTTAACGGTCGTGTTCGGTATGGGAACGCGTGGTTCCCCTCCGCCATCGCCACCAAACGTAAGCGTTAGCTTATTCAAGGCTTTGTGC
>NZ_JBFRCT010000016.1:0-76283 GCF_052113225.1 Paenibacillus sp. YAF4_2 | reverse complement strand
AGCTAACGCTTACGTTTGGTGGCGATGGCGGAGGGGAACCACGCGTTCCCATACCGAACACGACCGTTAAGCCCTCCAGCGCCAATGGTACTTGGACCGCAGGGTCCTGGGAGAGTAGGACGTCGCCAAGCAATAAAGAGCCTGCCGCATTTATGCGGCAGGCTCTTTATTTTGTTATTGATGATAATAAGAGGCCTCATTTTTCTGAAGCCGAAGGATGCCATCCTTGCGCTGCTTAAGGAAGGCAAGGGAGAGGAGCATCCGGGGGATGATTAACCATAAGTGCCAGCATAAGATGCTGATGAAAAGTGATGGTTCAATCCATGGATACGTGATGGCAACAGCACATAGGCCGATCCAGAAGAGATGGCGGTGTACACGGCGGAATAGAGCTAAGCGAATATCATTTGCTGGTTTGAATCCAAACCAAGGTGGGGTGATCCCCCATATCCATCGCCGGTCTACGGCATCCTCTACTCGAATAAAGGCAAGCAATAGGATGATGAGGTGGATGACCTGTACGATAGCAAATCCGATCAGCCAGCTGAACAGTCCATCCTTGCCATACATAAGAAGCTGAAAGCCAAGCAGAATCGCTGCAATTAAGATATGGCTATGGACAAGCTCAGGACGAATGACCTTTCTTCGGATAAGCTTATATTGATAAATTGTAGCTACCTGTTTTTCTAATAAGGATTGACGCATTTTTTACTTCCCTTCATTATTTTGAGATATGGCCTTCTTAATATATCGGTTATTTTGGATTCACCAATTAGGCGGATGCTGCATACGATATATAAATATTTGAAATGGGCTATGAAACAAGTATAAAGCGCTAGAATAAATGCCATAATAGTAGCTATATAGAATGACAGAAAGGCGGGAAAGCTATGTTAGAAGATCGCCAACTTCACTGTAGTATATGTGGGGAGCATAAGGCAGAGGGTGAAGGGATTCGTATTGTTTCCGGATTTATTTGCGAGACATGCGAGTCCGAAATGGTGCGTACAGACGTGAAGGACGCCAAATATCCTTTCTTTATTCATCAAATGAAACAGATTTTTATTGAGAAAAATGCTTGAGCGGACTCTATTATAGGATGCCGCTCTTTTTTTGTGTAGAAATCCGTTACAATAGATGAAAAAGATAGAAGGGAAGCTTTTTTACCATGAAACATTTGCAAGCCCCATTATTTCAAGCTCTAGTTCGACACTATGAAACAAGTCCGGTGAGCTTCCATGTGCCGGGCCATCGATATGGACAAGTATATGAAAATGATCATGAAATAGAGAGTCAGTGGCTGTCAACCATTATGAAACTGGATACAACGGAATTGTCTTCTACCGATGATCTCCACCACCCGGAAGGTGCAATTGCGGAAGCCCAGAAGCTTGCTGCAGCGTGTTTTGGGGCAGAGGAATCCTTTTTCCTTGTAGGGGGAAGTACGTCAGGGAATCTTGCAATGATTCTTGGTGTGTGCGAGCCGGGAGATCTTATCATTGTCCAACGTAATGTCCATAAGTCGGTTATTAACGGGATAAGACTAGCGGGAGCTAAATCCGTATTTGTTATGCCTCGTATGGATGAGGATACAGGTCTTGCAACAACTCCTTCTTATGAAGATATTCGACAGGTTCTCGAGCAATATCCGGAGGCCAAGGCGGTTATGCTTACAAATCCGAATTATTATGGCATGAGTATAAATCTGCGAAGCTATGTGGAGCTAGTCCATTCCTATGACAAGCTGCTATTAATAGATGAGGCACATGGTGCACATTATGGATTTCATCCGTCTTTTCCTGAATCGGCTATTCAGGCTGGTGCAGATGCTGTTGTACAGTCTACGCATAAAACATTATCTGCTTTAACAATGGGAGCGATGCTGCATATACAAGGCAGCCGTATTCCAAGAGAAGCTATTCGTGAAGCACTTTCTGCAATACAAAGCTCCAGTCCTTCTTTTCCAATTATGGCGTCTCTTGATGTTGCACGTGTTATGGTAGATCGTTATCGGTCTACATGGTTCGATAAGGGGTGTAATTCAGCACAGGCTTTTCGGGGCTGGATAGATAGAGAGGGACGAGCTTTAAGAGTATTGCATACAGAAATAACTTCAACAGCGTACGATATGCTGGATCCATTACGAATTGTATTATGGGATGAAACAAGGACATATTCGGGGCTTGAACTGCAAAGAATGCTGGAAGAGCAGGGCTGCTGGGTGGAGATGGCGGATTTAAGGCATGTTGTGCTCGTATGGGGAGGGCGAACAGGGGATGAAGATAGACTTAAGCTGCAAGCGGCCTGTACGCTGATAGAGCAGTTGATTAAAGCTAATCCTGAAAAGAACGGAGAGAGGAAAGTTTCAACTGTTTTTTATCCGGGTAATGGTAATCCAAATGGGTTAAAGCCAGTAGAGTGGAGTCGAAAAAGTAGACTGAATTATAGAACGCTTTTATTGGAAGCTGAAGGTTTTGAGGCTGCGGAAATGGTGATCCCTTATCCTCCTGGTATTCCTATTGTATATCCGGGGGAAGTGCTGACAGCCCAGCTTATTCGTTATATTTCAGCATTAGCTGAGACCGGAGCTAAATTTCAGGGCGCAATCGACAGCACGATGCAGACAATTGCCGTTTATACTCGCTAATTAGGTGAATTTAATTGTACAAGGGTAGTGGCTTTGTTAGAATATAAGTAATACATCTTTACCGTAGTAACTAGTTAAGGTTAGGAGCCGTTAGAAGTTGAATAAGGGCATTTTTATTACAATAGAAGGCGGCGAAGGTGCCGGCAAAACAACACTGATTGAGCGGCTGGTGCATACGATGCAGGAACGGGGCAAACGTGTAGTTACGACCCGTGAGCCAGGAGGCATTCCTATTGCAGAGCGGATCCGTTCCGTAATATTGGACCGCGGTCATACAGCTATGGATGCGCGGACAGAGGCTTTGCTTTATGCAGCAGCAAGACGTCAGCATTTGGTTGAGAAGGTAATGCCGGCTCTCGAAGGCGGTCAAATGGTTATATGCGATCGTTTTGTCGACAGCAGTCTTGCTTATCAAGGCCACGCAAGAGGGCTTGGGATGGATGAAGTCTGGTCGATTAATCGCTTTGCGGTAGATGGAGCGATGCCCCAGTTGACGATTTATATGGATATAGATCCGGAAATGGGGATTGCACGAATCCAATCTTCATGCGGGCGGGAAGTGAATCGTTTGGACTTAGAATCGCTTGCTTTCCACAAGCTTGTGCGGGAAGGTTATCTGAAGCTTCTTGAGCAATTCCCGGAACGGATCGTACGGGTAGATGCGGGAAATACGGCTGATGTCGTATTGGAAGAGGTTATTTTGACGATTGACCGTAGATTTTTTCACAGCTGATGTGCAATAAACACCGTAGGAATGACTTTGTGCCTGTTCTATTAACCAATTGGGAGGAATGAGGATGAAATTAGTCATTGCGATTGTACAAGATAAGGATAGCAACCGTTTATCGAACGCCCTTGTAAAGGATGGGTTCCGCGCTACGAAGCTTGCTAGTACGGGAGGCTTCCTTCGTGCAGGCAATACAACCTTTATGATCGGTATTGAAGACGAGCGTGTTCATGAGGTACTGCAGGTAATCAGCTCGAACTGTAAGGTGAGAGATCAATTAGTTACACCTGTATCTCCAATTGGTGGTTCCACCGATTCGTATATTCCATTCCCTGTAGAGGTGCAAGTAGGGGGCGCAGCGGTATTCGTCGTTCCTGTTGAGCGATTTGAACATTTCTGATGGAGCGTGTTAAGCGATGAAGATCGATCAAAGCTGGCGTCCGCTTGGCCAAAACCGTACAGGCGGGGATACCACTACGAAGCCGGCACAGGTGAGAAGCTTCTCCGATACGATGGTACAGCAAGACGCTCTACGCACGCAGGAACAGCTGCAGCAGAAGCTGGACGAGATTCATAACCAAGGTGAGCGTCTTGCCAGGACGATGACCGTCCGTGAGCTGAAGATGTACCGGCAGATGGTGAAGCGGTTCCTAGAGGATACGGTTAGACGCGGTATAGGGCTTAAAGAGCTGCGCGGTTTTGATCGAAGAGGCAGGACCAAGCGTTACAAACTGCTGGATGAAATTGATTCGGCACTAGTATCGATGGCAGAAGAGCTGTTAGACAGCGAACAAGGCAGAATAGAGCTTCTTGGAAGAATCGGCGAAATTCGCGGGCTTCTAATTAATTTATTGTTTTAAACAAGGTGAAACGGCTCCTCCCCTCTAGTAGGAGGGCGCGTTACATTCCGGAGAATTCTAAGCCCTATGTATAGACAAAGCATATAATTACTTAGAATTAGAGGAAGGATATAGAACAGCAATGAGCATGGAACAAGTAGCCGGCCAATGGAAAGCAAAACGAATATTGAAGCATGCGTTGCAGAGCGGTAAGGTATCGCATGCTTATTTGTTCTACGGCGCTTCCGGTACAGGAAGAACGGCAATGGCAAGAGCATTCGCCAAGGCATTGTTCTGTTCAACTGGCGGTGATGATGCATGCGATCACTGTTTGGAATGCCGTAAGTTCGAAAATGGCAATCAGCCGGATCTGCTTACGATCAAGCCAGACGGGCAATCCATCAAAATCGATCAAATACGCGATCTTCAACGAGAACTTGCCTACCGGGGAAGCGGAACTTCACGTAAGGTATACATTGTAGAGCGTGCAGAGACGATGACCCTTCAAGCGGCTAACAGCTTGCTGAAATTTTTGGAAGAGCCGCTTTCTCCTATTGTTGCGATACTGATTACGGACAATGGACAAGCCGTACTGCCAACGATACGTTCGAGAGCGCAGTGGGTACCTTTCCTTCCATTCTCCGCAAGCGAGATGCTGCAGACTTTAATTGAAGAGGGAACACCTGCCCTTCTAGCACGTGCAGCTGTACAGCTAAGCTCGGGATTAGATGGCGCTAGAGAGATTATCCAACAGAATACGTTTGCAGAAATCAGAAACGTAGTGATACAATTAGGAAAGGAAAGTCTGACCCGATTCACCGCGGGGATGATTACCGCACAGCAGCAATTTTTCAAAACGGACCTTGCAAGTGAAGCGCAGCTATTACTTTCTTTACTTGTGTTATGGTTCAAAGACATGATTCAATTTCAGGCCGGAAGGCAGGAAAGTATTGTTTATATAGATCAGTTGGACTGGATAAGTAAGCATGCGTTTAACCGCCCGATCGAGAGCTGGATTTCTTGTATCGAGCATACGCTTGAAGCGGGTAAGCGAATACGTGCTAACGTATCCCCGCAGCTTGCTGTCGAGCAACTATTGGTAAACCTACAGGAGGGCTAAATCCTTGTATAATGTTGTCGGTGTCCGCTTTAAGAAAGCGGGCAAGATTTATTACTTTGATCCTGCCCTGCACCCCGTGGACAAGGACCAGCATGTCATTGTTGAAACGGCCAGGGGGATCGAATACGGTAAGGTCGTGGTTGGACAGAAAGAGGTCGGTGAAGCAGACGTCGTCCTCCCACTGAAAAAAGTGATCCGGATTGCCAGCGAAGTAGATGCGAAGGTCGTTGAGGAGAACCGTGCGGCCGCTAAGAACGCTTTTACTACCTGTTTGGAGAAGATAAGGGATCATCAGCTTAAGATGAAGCTGGTTGACGTGGAGTTCACGTTTGACCGCAACAAAATTATTTTCTACTTTACAGCTGAAGGAAGAGTTGACTTCCGGGAGCTTGTAAAGGATCTGGCCAGCGTCTTCCGTACACGAATTGAACTTCGTCAAATCGGTGTACGTGATGAAGCGAAGATGCTGGGAGGCATCGGGCCATGCGGGCGTGTATTGTGCTGCTCCTCTTGGCTTGGAGATTTCGAGCCGGTATCCATTAAGATGGCCAAGGATCAGAACTTATCGCTCAATCCTACAAAGATTTCGGGGTTATGCGGCCGTCTTATGTGCTGCTTGAAATATGAGCATGACAATTACGAGAGCTTGCGGGAGGAAATGCCTTCCGTTGGTAAAATCGTCGTCACGTCTTATGGCGAGGGCAAAGTAACAGGCATCAACGCTTCCACGAAGTCTGTATACGTGCAGTTGTTCGATGTGTCGGGTAAACCGAAGGAGCTGCCGTTAGACGATGTGGTTGTGAAGGAATAATGAACGACTACGTTTGAAGCTCTGGGGTGGAAACTTGGAGAACAAAGAAATATTTAATCAGATGGATCAATTGGAAAGCCAGATGGGTGAGTTCCATGTACATCTAGGCGTATTGAAGCAGAGGGTCAAAGAACTGCTGGAAGAGAATCTGCAGCTAAGCATTGAAAATGAACAGCTGCGCAAAATATTAAAGCGCGAGACATCGCCGAAGCCAAAGTCCGCTGCTAATCGTACAGAAGGACAGGCTACCCCGCCTGTCCGTCGGGAGATTGCAGCCCATGCGGAGGAAGATACGGCTAACGATACATCGCAGCAGGCCGGTCTCGTCGGTGAGGCGCATGATAACTTGGCTAGGCTGTATCATGAAGGATTCCACATTTGCAACGTCTACTACGGGCATTTGCGGACGGAAGGAGATTGCTTGTTCTGCTTATCCTTCCTTAATAAATAATAGAACATTGTAAGTTACCGTCCTTGTCATAGAGGGCGGTATCTTTATGTTAGGGGAGTTAGGTCAAGGTGCAGGAAGTAAAACTAGAAACGAATGAACGAATTGATGATTTGATGACGGAGACGGGGCTTCGTATTATTCAAAGCAGAGAAGTATTCAGCTTTTCGCTTGATGCGGTGTTATTAACAAAATTCGCTACAATTCCAAAGCGTGGACGAGTTATTGATCTTTGTACGGGAAATGGTGTTATCCCGATGCTTCTAACGACGAGGACAGGAGCTCAGATCGATGCGGTTGAAATTCAGCCAAGGCTGGCTGATATGGCAAGGCGCAGCGTAGAGATGAACAACTTGTCGGAACAAATCTCGATTATTGAAGCCGATCTAAAAATATTCGCAAAAGAAGCAGGAAATGGTATTTATGATGCAGTAACGGTCAATCCTCCATACATGGCCATTCAAGAAGGAGACCAGAATGAAAACGAGCATTATGCCATTGCCCGCCATGAAGTACATTGTACGCTTGATGATGTTGTTCATGCGTGTGCCAGACTTGTCCGCCCAGGTGGTAAAGTAGCGATGGTTCATCGGCCGTCCCGGTTTATCGATATTATAGAGACGATGCGGAAGTATCGGCTTGAGCCCAAGCGTGTACAATTTGTCCATCCGAGAGCGCAGGGAGAAGCGAATATGGTTCTAATTGAAGCGATTCGTGATGGGAAGCCTGAGCTTAGGCTTTTGCCGCCGATTTTCGTATATGAATAATAGATAGCTGCGTTATTGATGAGAGGGAGCTAGCAAATGGTACGGATACAAAAAAGCTTTAAAGATCTGGCTGATGGTGATTATGGGACTTTATATCTGGTTGCTACACCAATCGGAAATTTGGAAGATATGACGTTCCGGGCAATCCGGACGTTAAAGGAAGTGCAGCTCATTGCTGCTGAAGATACAAGGCAGACAAGAAAGCTGCTTACCCACTTCGAAATTTCTACTAGGCTGGTCAGCTATCATGAGCATAATAAGCAAGCAAGTGGCAGTGAACTCATCCGTTTGCTAATGGACGGCCAATCCATTGCACTTGTAAGTGATGCAGGACTGCCAGCAGTCTCAGATCCTGGTGCTGACCTGGTAGCAGATGCGGTAGAGCAGGGAATCAAAGTTGTACCTATCCCTGGTGCTAATGCTGCGTTATCAGCTTTAATTATCTCGGGATTGCCAACCGATCAGTTTATGTTTACGGGATTTCCTCCAAGGGATAAAAAGCCGCTTGCTGAATGGCTTACTCATCTGAAACACCAAGAGGGAACCTTGATGCTCTATGAATCGCCTCACCGTGTGAAGAAGACACTTGATGCGATGCTGGAGCATTGGGGCGATCGACGGATCGCAATGGTTAGAGAGCTTACGAAGCGGCATGAGGAAGCAGCACGTGGTACGATATCGGAATGTATGGCTTGGTTAGAAGAGCATCCACCTCTAGGTGAATATTGCCTTATTATAGAAGGAGCGGCCTCTGGAGCAAGAGAAGCAGGAGAGAATGGGGAAGTATGGTGGACAGCGTTAGAGCTTGAAGATCATGTCGCTCATTATGAGAATCAGGGAATAGATCGTAAAGAAGCGATAAAAAAAGCGGCACTAGACCGTGGCCTGCCGAAGCGGGATGTTTATAACGCAGTAAACCGATAGTTTACTGCGTTTTAAACGCAAAAAAAGACCTTCCTGGCCGGGTTCTAGCACAGGAAGGCATCAAGGAATATAAAAAGGTTAGAATTAACAAGTTGGTGTATTTCTATTATAACCTATTTTTCTTATTTTGTCACAGGAGTAGGCATTTCAGATAAACAAATATGGCAAACAATTTTGCCTTTGAAGTAAGAAACGTTCTCTGCATTACCACAGAAGATACAAGCAGGCTCGTATTTCTTCAGCATAATACGCTCGCCGTCTACATAAATCTCGAGAGCATCTTTCTCCCCAATACCAAGCGTACGGCGCAATTCAATTGGAATAACAACACGACCTAATTCGTCGACTTTACGAACAATACCAGTAGATTTCATCATAATTTTGTTTCTCCTCTCAGGAAATTACATTTCGTCACTATTCGACATAGTTTTTCTTTTTATGGCTATTATAATACCAACGATTCCCATAATAGTCAACCACAAAAGTCCTTGATAGACCGCGGTTTATGGCAAGTTGACTCTATAGCAAGGTCATATTAATCTAACTATAGAATACATCAGCTTCGACAATTTGGAAACTAAATTACGACACTATTCGACATTCTATCATAGTTTTGTGTCGAAACCATGAACAAGGAGTTGAAGGGCGAATGAATCAGCAACTGACCGAAGAGAAAGTATTTAAGGATCCAGTTCATAAATGTATTTACGTTCAGGATCAGACGATATGGGATTTGATCAATACAAAAGAGTTTCAGAGGCTAAGAAGAATTCGCCAGCTTGGAACCTCTTATTTAACGTTTCATGGTGCCGAACACAGCCGTTTCTCCCATTCTCTTGGAGTCTATGAAATAACGAGAAAGATCATATCACAGTTTGAGCGCAATCATTATCCGGATTGGCCGCAGGAAGAAAGACTTCTGGCCCTATGCGCGGCCTTGCTGCATGACGTTGGTCATGGACCGTTCTCTCATTCGCTGGAGCAGGTGTTCGACACGCATCATGAGCAGTGGACCTGCGCGATCTTGCTTGAGGATACAGAAGTTAATCGCGTGCTTCGCCAAGTTGCTGATGATTTTCCAGAAAAAGTGGCTTCGGTTATTGGCAAGACATATCCGAATCCGATCGTCGTCAGTCTCATCTCCAGCCAAATGGATGCAGACCGTATGGACTATTTGCTGCGTGATGCTTATTTTACAGGTGTCCATTACGGGAACTTTGACCTGGAGCGGATATTGCGCGTACTGCGTCCTTTTCAAGGCAAAATGGTGGTAAAAGAAAGCGGCATGCATGCTATCGAGCATTATTTAATGTCCCGTTATCAAATGTATTGGCAAATTTATTTCCATCCGGTTACACGGAGCTCGGAAATCATATTGCGGCAAATAACTCGTCGGGCGAAGGAGCTGTACGACAACGGTTATTCCTTTGCATGGATGCCCGGACCAATTAACAAACTTCTGGATGGTACGATTACGGTAAAGGATTATCTGAAGCTGGATGAGGCTTATATGCAGACGATCTTCGCACAATGGGCGGAGGAAGGGGATTCTCTTCTTGCCGAGCTATGTGACCGATTCCTCAATCGTCGATTGTACAAATACATTACGCTTAATGATCCAGGAGACTCTTTATTAGAAGAAGCTGCTCAGCAGTTTATCTCGATTGGTCTTAATCCGGATTATCATATGGAAATTGATTTTCCATTTGACCAGCCATACGACATATATCGCCCTGATGCGAAAAAAGGCGGGAAAGAGGAGAAAGCGCCGATTCTGCTTTTAAATGAGGATAACAGCTTAAGCGAAATATCGGTGAAATCCGACATTGTTCATTCCATCAGTGGTCTGCACCAGGGACAATACCATATTTATTATCCGATCGAGCCACTCCTTGCTGCGGCTGATCAATTAAGCGCTAGAGTAAGGGAGCTTTTCAAAATTTAAGGTTTTATATAGAAGGAGATTACAGCTAAGATGATATCTTTATTCGACACACATACCCATTTGGACTCTTCGCAATTCGACAGCGACCGCACAGAAGTTATCGAGCGGGCACGGGCTGCCGGTGTCGATCTCATGATCAACATTGGCTTTAACCGAGAGACGATTCCGACCACAATCGAGCTTGCAGAAAAGTATGATTTTATCTACGCGGCGGTTGGCTGGCATCCAGTGGACAGCATCTACATGGAGCCGGGGGATTTGGAATGGATCGAGCAGCTTTGCTCACATCCAAAGGTCGTTGCGATCGGAGAAATTGGACTTGATTACCACTGGGATACGTCACCAAAGGACGTTCAGCAGCGTGTATTTCGGGAGCAAATCCGCCTCGCTCGGAAGCTGGGTAAGCCAATTGTTATTCATAATCGGGATGCTCATGAGGACATCGTTCGTATTTTGAGAGAAGAAAAAGCATCTGAGGTTGGAGGGGTCATGCATTGCTATTCCGGCAGCTGGGAAACGGCAAAATTATGCCTCGATATGAACTTCTATATCTCCTTCGGAGGGCCTGTCACTTTCAAAAATGCGAGGGTGCCAAAAGAGGTGCTTGCACAGGTTCCACTCGACCGTATATTAATCGAAACAGACTCTCCATATTTGGCTCCTCATCCGTTCAGAGGGAAGCGAAATGAGAGCTCATATGTGTCTTTAGTCGCAGACATGGCAGCGGAGATAACAGGAAAATCCAAGGAGGAAATTGCATTTATTACAAGCGCAAACGGTAAAAAATGTTTTGGTATTGTTTAAAAACGGACTAAAACCACTGAAATAAAGACTATAGCGGCGATAAAACTCTTTTTAATTGGCGGAATCGGCTTTATTTGCCTTCAGAATGCTAAAATTTCGTTAAAATCGTCTTTTAACGCGTCTTTACAATTGTGTGGTCAGGAAGGTATCATTTTTCTCAGAGCTTTAACTTTTGTATTGGATTTCCAGTTTACGCTTAATCTCCGAATCGGAGAGCGGGGGAACCAACGTCGGCAGATGCATGTTTAAAAAGCAAGTTAGCATCATGCGGCGCATTGAATTCTTCAGGGGTGAATTTTGCGGCGATTGCCATGAGCATTCGAACCGTGGATAGGGCAGCTCTCTCGCCCGAACCCGTCAGCTAACCTCGTAAGCGTCTATAGAGAGCGATCAACCTCGTGTATTTACCTTTTCCTGAATGTTTGACTACCCAGGAAGCCACGATCAGATCCTCTGTCGAAGGCTTCTTTTTATTTTCGATTTATGCGGAAATAATCTTTCGTAGGGGTAGATCCAGGAGGTAAGAGGACCGTAACACTGGAGCGTGCTCGTCACGCCAATATACTTAATAGTCACGTCAATGTATCATGCGTAACAGATTGGCGGCGGGGCTATGAAGGAGGACCGATTGAAGTGGGCATGAACCAAGTAATGGAGACCCATGGGAAGCGATCATCCAGCATGACTTTCGCAATGCGATGGAAGCATGAAAATTTGCGTTTAATTGTTCTGAGTGCAATTATCTCAATCGCTATGACTTTCATGTTTTTGGTGTTGTTGTACGGATCGGCTGATAAAAGCGTATCCGTAGTAGTGAATGGACAAGAGACTGTTGTGAAGACAAAACAATGGGTCCTGCAACGCCTACTGGATGAACAAGCTATTACGGTAGGGCCATATGATGAGGTGTCGTCACCTCTAAATGCGTCCATCAAAGACGGAGATCGCATTGAAATTAAACAAGCGGTTCCGGTTACTGTAAAAGCAGATGGCAAGACATCGACGGTGTACACGACAGAGAAAACAGTACAGGCGGCGATCGGGAAATTAAATATTCCTGTTCGCGATCAAGATAGGGTTACCCCATCTCTAGACACGGCCGTTTCGAAGGCGATGACAGTTACTGTTACTCGCGTCGATACCAAAGTGTCGGAAACAGAACGGACTTTGCCGTTCTCGATCGTGAAGAAACAAGATCCAACCCTTGATAAAGGGAAGGAGAAGCTGGTGCAATCCGGCAAGAATGGCCTCGTGATTGAACGCGTGGAGAAGAAGTATGAGAATGGTGTTCTTGTCTCCTCCAAGCTGGTCGACAAGGTTGTGCAGACACATACGGTCAGCCAGGTCGTAGCTATCGGCTCGAAGAAGGATGTACATACACTCTCAAGCAATGCGAGCACGGCCTCGTATTCGAAGAGCGGAGTCACCTTTAAAGCCAAGAAGATTCTGAAGAACGTGACGTTAACCGCTTATTCAGCCGGTGTAGCGTCTACGGGCAAAGATGAGAATCATCCAGGATACGGCATTACGGCTTCCGGTGCGAAAGTGATGGAAGGCCGGACGATCGCTGTTGATCCGGATGTGATTCCAATTGGCTGGTGGGTTTACATTGAAGGCATCGGCTTCCGCAGAGCAGAGGATACGGGCAGTGCAGTCAAAGGAAGTAAGATTGACGTTTATTTTGACAGTACCAGCTATGCTAACAAGTTTGGCCGAAAAAAAGGCTATACGGTGTACGTACTTGGACCCAACAAGCCTTCCGCAAGCTAATTGCTCCATGCTATTATTTCGATGATAAATATGCCATTATAAGAAGAGGCGCTGCCTCTTCTTTTTGTGTGTATAGGTGTGGAGCAGTTACATTCTTACTGACGCAGGAAGATGAGCGAAAGTTGCTGGAGAAAGGAATGTTCGCTTGTGATCAAGGAAATTATTGTGGTGGAAGGCAAAGATGATACAGTCGCTGTAAAGCGGGCTGTTGAAGCAGATACGATTGAGACAAACGGCTCTGCCATCGGTGAGGATGTGCTCAAGCGCATTGAACTGGCCATGGAACGCAGAGGCGTTATTATATTTACGGACCCTGATCATGCTGGTGAGAGAATTCGCAAAATCGTTGCTCGGCGGGTACCCGGCTGCAAGCATGCTTTTTTGCCACAGGAGAAGGCTATGTACAAGGGTGATATCGGTATTGAGAACGCCAGCCCTGAAGCCATTCGTCAGGCGATCTCCGAGCTTCGAACAGAGGAGCCTGCTGGTGTAGGCAATATTACGTGGGAAGACTTAATGGAATCGGGGCTTATTGTTCATCCGGATGCGGCGAATCGCCGTCTTCAGATGGGGAAGCTGCTTGGGATCGGGTATGCGAACGGCAAGCAGTTTTTCAAGCGTTGTACAAGCTTCCGAATCTCCCGAGAAGAGTTTGCAGAGGCATTGCGTACAATGGAACAGGGACAGGAGTGATCGGAGCATGAGTGGAAACGATATGAAGGCGATTGAAGTTGCAACGCCAAAGCGCACGAAAGAAATTATTGCGAAGTACGGGTTCCAATTCAAAAAAAGCTTGGGACAGAACTTTCTGATCGATCAAAATATTTTGCATAAGATTGTGAATGCCGCTGGACTGGACAAGACAAAGGGCGCTTTGGAGATTGGACCAGGTATCGGTGCGCTGACTCAGCATCTGGCTGCTGAAGCGGGTAAGGTAACGGCGATTGAGATCGACAACCGCCTCATTCCGATTCTGGGAGATATTCTGGCGGGCGAAGAGCATGTGCAGGTTGTGCATGGTGATGTGCTTAAGCTGGATCTTAAAAAGCTGTTCGAGGATCATTTCGCTGATGTGACCGGCGTCAGCGTGGTAGCGAATCTGCCGTATTACGTGACGACCCCGATTCTAATGAAGCTGCTGGAAGAGCGTCTGCCGCTTGAGAACATCGTCGTGATGATTCAGAAGGAAGTAGCTGAGCGGATGGCGGCTAAGCCAGGTGGCAAGGAATACGGCAGCTTAAGCGTAGCCGTGCAGTACTATTGCGAGCCGTCACTTGTGTGCATCGTGCCACACACGGTGTTTATTCCTCAGCCGAATGTAGACTCGGCTGTGATTAAGCTGGCGGTGCGCCAGAAGCCGCCAGTGGATGTTGAGGACGAGGCGCATTACTTCCGCATCGTCCAGGCGAGCTTCGCCCAGCGCCGCAAGACGCTTGCGAATAATCTTACGGCGTTCGTGGGCAAGGAACGCCGTGAAGAGATGACGCAGCTGCTGCACAGCTGCGATATTGACCCTGTTCGTCGAGGAGAGACTTTGTCCCTCGACGAATTCGCCCGCATCAGCCGCGCCTTCTTGGCGGCAGGCTGGCGGTAATTTACTCGGCCACGCGTTAGGCCGAGCCCTGTTTGAGTCGGCGGCGAGCCATATCGCCGCCGGCTTTTTATTTTGCCGCTCGCGGCCGCTGCTTTTCGCTCGCCACCTAACCTTCGTAAACTACCCATCACACCACCTAACCTGCGCTTAGTACGGAAAAACCGACTCAATGGCCAGCGAGTGACCCACCGTGGCACCAAACCAGCACTGTAGCACGGAAAAAGCGACTTAATCGCCGTAAACGTCCCACCGCTCCAATCAACCTGCGCTGTAGCACGGAAAAAGCGATTTAATTGCCTGCAAACGGCCCACAGCCTCACTCAATCTGCGCTGTAGTACGGAAAAAGCGACTTACTCGCCTGCGAACGATCATTGCCCCTCCCAACCGCCGATGTACTGCGGAATTCTCTCCTGTTGCCATCTTAGAGGAGCACAATAGTCTAGGCGTGGTGGCGCGCTGACTGGAGGAAGTTACACAATCGATGAAGTGCTAATGAAACTGCGGCTGAGTGCCTAGAAGTTTATTAGAGCACCGATGCAGCGCATCCGCGGTTTGTTCGCACGCACTGCTCTGTTGCTCTTAGAACATCCTTAGCGCCACTTAGAGGCACACAATTACTTCCGCGGCGAGTTAAACGGCGCGGGAATAATATTCTGCGCGGGTGCAGCCCACGAAAAGCACAATGGCGGGCACATGCATCGCCCGCCTCAATCGACGCCGTGCTAAGTGAGGCAGCACGGCACCACCCTGTCTCCCACAAGGAATGTGGGAGATAATTGGGTAGCGCAGGCTATCCGCAAGAGGGTAAGGGGGATCTCCCTTAAGGAGCGGAGCGTCCGCCTTTGCCCTTACTTTGCTACCTAAGAAACATACGTTCAAAGCAAAGTAAGGGCAACAGCGGCCGTAGGGAGATACCCCGTCCCTCAGCGCGGCAGCCGAAGCTCATCGCACTCCCACCATCCGCACAATTTTCTCCGCACATTCCGCCCCCTCCACCCATACGATAGACGAAGAGGTGATTTACCCATGAAGCAAGGGGACCTGGTCGTCCGCAAATCGTATGGCGGTGACGTGCTGTTCCGAGTTGAAGATATGCGATCCGATCAAGCATTAATTAAAGGCACGGACTACCGATTGCTTGCGGATGCGCCAATTCCCGACTTGTCGGTTGTCCGCGACCCTGAATCGACAAGTGCGCGGCAGCAAGTGCAGATTAAAGTAAACGACTCTCTCAAACGTATGCGGCAGGAAAAAGCGCATCTGACGGTGTTATCCAGTCAAGATCGTGCTGCTTCGCAGCAGCAAAACCAGTCTTATTTTGAATTGCCGGGCAAGGTTCTTCATTTGGATGGGGACGGCAACTACTTACGGAAGAGTATGCAGCTGTACCAGACGATGAAAGTGCCGGCACATGGTGTGCATGCTCATGAATCACAAATGGCACAGCTCTTGTACCGTTTGCTGCCGCAGGTAAAGCCGGATATCGTGGTCATTACTGGTCATGACGGTGTGTTAAAAAACCGGGAAGGCGAAGATCTGTACAGCTTAAGCAGCTATAAAAACTCACAAAACTTCGTTAATGCGGTACGCGTCGCCCGCCAATATGAGAAGAACATGGATGGGCTTGTCGTCGTGGCTGGCGCTTGTCAGTCCCACTTTGAGGCACTGCTTCAGGCTGGCTCCAACTTTGCGAGCTCGCCGGGTAGAATATTGATCCATGCCCTGGATCCTGTTTATATTGCGATTAAAGCGAGCTACACGTCAGTTCGCGAATCGATTAACCTTTCAGATGTTATCCATGGCACGATCAGCGGCATTGATGGAGTTGGTGGGATTGAGACGATGGGGCGGCATCGGATGGGCTTACCGAAGCCGAAAAAAGTGACTACATCGACGGCAAGTATGAAGATAACGTCTTAATATGTACATGTTTTCTCCGATTATGCATCAAATTCGAAAAAATGGGCGAAAACACCGTTGACAATTTAATAACATGGCTGATATAATATTTTGCCTCATTTGACAAACTGCCTCTTTCTGGTTATAATGGACAAGGAAAGAGGTGGTAGTGGACAATGGCAAAAAATGCGCTATTGGAAATTAAACGCAATTTGGAAGCTCACGTAGGTTCCAAAATCCGTCTTCGAGCTAACGGTGGCCGTCGAAAGACCATCGAACGTACCGGCACGTTAGAAGAAATCTACCCTTCTGTTTTCATTGTCAAACTGGATCAGGAATCTCAATCGTTTAAACGCGTTTCCTACAGTTATGCGGATATACTGACAGAGTCGGTGGAAGTGACCGTATGCAATGATGAAGGTCAAGTCCGAATTACCCATATTCAACAATAGATGCACATCTCAATTACGAGTTTAGACGCGAATCCCTGGATTCGCGTTCTTTTTCTATCTGCCCCTTTTCCTGCATAAGCGGCAGCGTTCGAAGCGCATAATAAGACGCAATCACTTTCATTTCTTATGACAGGAGGTGCGTACGATATGGGCCGTAGAAGAAGCGTTATGTCAGAGCAGTTGAAATATGAATTGGCCAAAGACCTCGGTTTTATCGATACTGTGCAGCAAGAAGGCTGGGGCGGGATTAGTACAAAGGATGCCGGCAATATGGTAAAGCGGGCAATCCAGCTTGCCGAGCAGGCTGCTGCAAAGTCTAACGGACAATAGCTGCAGGCTGTGATTATATTGCAAACAAAAGCTAAGAGAGCGAGGCGCTTAAAGCCAGCGCTGACCTCTTAGCTTTTCTTGTGCCCGTTTGTTATAATGTTGCTTAGCTAACAACGAACGGGAGAGCTTGCCATGAAAATATACGAAAAGGCTCCGGCGAAAATTAACCTGATGCTTGACGTCATGAGGAAGCGGGAAGACGGCTTCCATGAGGTCGAGATGATCATGACGATGGTCGATCTTGCAGACAGGCTGGAACTTGAGGAACTGCCGAGGGATACGATTATTATTTCAAGCCAGGCTGGATACATACCGCTGGATGAGAAGAACTTGGCCTTCCAGGCAGCAAGGCTCATTAAAGAGCGCTATGATGTCCGTAAGGGCGTTTATATTCATTTGGATAAAAAGATACCGGTAGCAGCTGGACTAGCAGGCGGCAGCAGTGACGCTGCAGCTGCACTGCGCGGATTAAACCGGCTCTGGCAGCTTAATATTCCGGAGGACGAGCTGTGCCGTCTTGGTGCGGAGCTTGGCTCCGATGTACCGTTCTGCGTAACGGGCGGTACAGCAATTGCACGAGGCCGCGGAGAGAAGCTCGAGCAGATCAGCAACCCACCGCAATGCTGGGTCGTGCTGGCCAAGCCTCCAATTAACGTGTCAACCGCTGATGTATACGGCAAACTGCGAGCGAACGAGCTGAAGAACCATCCTTCTACACAGGAGATGGTATCGGCAATTGAACGTGGTTCATTCTCGGATATTTGTGCCGGGCTAGGCAATGTCCTTGAGAATGTTACCCTGGATTTATATCCGGAAGTGCTGCAGCTGAAAGAAAGCATGCAAAAGCTAGGTGCTGATGGCGTCCTGATGTCGGGCAGTGGACCAACCGTTTTTGGTCTTGTTTCGAAGGAAGCCAAGCTTCCACGTATCTATAATGGGCTTCGAGGTTTTTGTAAAGAAGTATACGTGGTAAGAATGCTGACATAATGCTGACGTTTCCCTTGATTAAATCCGTATAAAAATGTTATATTGACTTTATATTATTCGGATTTAGTGGGGGGAATGACTTTGAAAAAATTGAAGCGAAGCGCAAGACTGGTAGAGATGACGCAATATTTGCTGAGTCGTCCCCACACGTTAATTTCGTTAACAGCATTTGCTGATCGCTATCAGTCTGCGAAGTCTTCCATTAGTGAAGATTTGGCCATTATAAAAGAGGTCTTCGAGGAAGAAGGCTTTGGTGAGTTAAATACACTTGCTGGTGCTGCAGGCGGGGTTAAATATACGCCTAAGATGCACACCTCTACAGCTTTATCGATTATGGAGAACATTTGCCGCCAACTGGAACAGCCTGAAAGGGTACTGCCGGGCGGTTATTTGTATATGACCGATATGCTGGGACAGCCAGAGTTACTGGCCGATATTGGACGGATGTTCGCGACGGCTTTTGCTAATCGAAATATTGACGTGATTATGACAGTTGAGACAAAGGGGATTCCGCTTGCTTATGCAACGGCTGCCTGCCTCAACCTGCCAGTTGTTATTGTAAGACGAGATAATAAAGTGACCGAGGGCTCAGCAGTAAGCATCAATTATGTATCCGGCTCCAATAAGCGGATCCAGACGATGTCATTGGCTAGACGCGCCTTGAAGGAGCAGTCCCGCGTCCTTATTATTGATGATTTCATGAAGGCCGGCGGAACGATTCAAGGGATGATGGATTTGCTGTATGAATTCAAAGCGACCGTTGCTGGCGTTGGGGTATTCGTAGAGTCAGGTGAGGTCGAAAATGAAGAGCGTCTGCTCGAGGATTACGTCTCGCTTGCGACCTTGACAGCTGTTGATCTTAAGACAAAGCAAACCAAAGTGATACCGGGCAACTATTTTAATACACAGGTGTAGAAAGGTTGGGAATTCATGACGACAGAAGGTAAGCTGCAAGTTATTTCGACGGATAAGGCGCCAGCCGCAATTGGGCCGTATTCGCAGGCAATTAAGCTTGGAGATCTCTTATTTACATCGGGCCAAATTCCGCTGGATGCATCTGGTCAATTGATAGAGGGCGGAATTGAGGAGCAAACGCACCAGGTATTCCGTAATTTACAGGCTGTATTAGAAGAAGCAGGTGTAACATTTAATAATGTTGTAAAAGCAACTGTATTTATGAAAGATATGAATCAATTTACAATTGTAAATGGCATCTATTCCTCGTACTTTGGCGACCATAAGCCAGCACGCTCAGCCGTTGAAGTAGCAAGGCTTCCGAAGGATGTTCTTGTCGAAATCGAAGTCATTGCATCGACTGTTGTCGAATAGAAACGAAAAATAATTAAACTTAAAAAATATTTTTAAATATCGCATTTTTTTCCAAAAAAATAAAAGGATTTTGCACAAAAATGTGGAAGTATACACCAAGTCTCAGATAGGCAAAGGTGGTGAACACAAGTGCAAATTACTGATGTCAGACTCCGCCGCGTAAATTCGGAAGGGCGTATGAAAGCTATTGCTTCTATCACGATTGACAATGAATTCGTTGTTCACGATATTCGCGTCATCGATGGTAACAATGGCATGTTTGTGGCTATGCCAAGCAAACGTACGCCAGATGGAGAATTCCGGGATATCGCTCACCCAATCTCTTCGACAACCCGGGAGAAAATCCAAGCTGCTGTACTCGCTGAATATGAGCGTGCAGCAGTGGAAGAAGTAGTAGCAATCGAAGAAGGAGCTTAAGCCTATCCATTAAGCTACGGAATTGTCCCCATTCGTGGATGGCGAATGCCGCTCACGGATGGGGACTAATCAGGAAAGAGGGCCGAGAGGCTCTCTTTTCTTTTTGCGTATTATGGGATATAGTCTTAAACAAGGTGAAACGGCAGTGTCGACTATGAGGCTATGCGCGTTTCAATCCGAAGAATTCTAAGTATCATTTATAGGATAAGTCTTATTAATTATTAGAATTCAAGGTGAAACGGCACATGCTCTTTTTTGGTGCGGGGTGCGTTTCATTCCCAGGGATTTTAAGCCCTGTATATGAGAAATTATACTTTCTTATAAATTCAAAAGAGGTTGTGTAGGAGGTATTACGGTTGAAAGTGATGGCGATTGTACTGGCTGCCGGTCAAGGTAAGCGGATGAAATCGAAACTATATAAAGTTTTGCATCAAGTAAGCGGCAAGCCGATGGTAGAGCATGTACTAAATACAGTTAGTGAGGCAAAGAGTGAGCGTACGGTTGTAATCGTAGGTCATGGGGCTGAGATGGTGAAAGGTTATCTTGGCGATCGTGCAGAGTATGTCCTGCAGGAGCAGCAGCTTGGAACGGGTCATGCCGTCCGCCAGGCGGAAGCACTTCTAGGCTCCGAGGAAGGCACTACAATTGTTATTTGCGGTGATACACCTCTAGTACAAGCAGAGACTATTGAAGCGATGCTGGCTCTGCATACGTCAAGTGGAGCAGCAGCGACTGTGCTGACGGCTTCTTTCGATAACCCTACCGGGTATGGTCGCGTGATCCGCGGCGTTGACGGTGCTGTAGAACGCATTGTCGAGCAGAAGGACTGCTCTCCTGCAGAAGCGGCTGTGAAAGAAATAAATACAGGCACCTATTGCTTTGACAATAAGAAGCTGTTCGCTGCACTTGCAGAAGTGAAAAGTGACAACGCGCAAGGCGAATTCTACCTGACGGATGTCGTAGGTATTTTCCGTCAAGCGGGAGATTCGGTCCAAGCTTATTGCACGCCGGACCTGGCTGAAGCTATCGGTGTTAATGATCGTGTAGCGCTTGCAGAAGCTGAGCGTTTCATGCGCGAGCGTATTAACCGTAAGCATCTGATCGAAGGCGTTACGATTATTGACCCGGCTAATACGTATATTGAAGCGGGTGTGCGCATTGGTGCTGATACGATAGTATATCCGGGCACGATTCTGCGCGGTACAACTGTCATTGGCGAGGATTGCGTCATTGGACCACAGGCAGATATTACGAATTCCGAGATTCATAGCGGGGCATCGGTGAAATATTCGACGGTTGCTGATTCGGTTGTAGGCAAAGAGAGCACGGTTGGCCCTTACGCGAATCTGCGTCCAGGCTCGAAGCTTGGTGAGGGCTGCAAGATCGGTGACTTTGTTGAGCTGAAAAACGCAACGCTTGGTGATGGCAGCAAAGTATCGCATCTGAGCTATGTTGGCGATGCAGTTGTCGGTAAAGACGTTAATATCGGCTGCGGCGCGATTACGGTCAATTATGACGGCTTTAATAAAGCGATCACGGAAATTGGCGATAACGCCTTTGTCGGCAGCAACGTAAACCTGATTGCACCTGTGAAGCTTGGCGAAGGCGCTTATGTCGTAGCGGGTTCGACGATTACACATGACGTTCCATCGGGCGATCTGGCGATTGCCCGCCAGCGTCAGGAGAATAAATCAGGCTATGCGGATAAAATCCGTGCACGGGCGAAAGCGAAGAAAGAAAGAAGCAAAAAAGAATAGGTTTTCCAGAGGTTGGGCAAAGTGATATGGAAATTGACTTTCAGGAGGTTCCTATCAAATGTCCATATCGATGACAGCAGAACAAAGAACGACGCATATGAAAAGCGAGCTCCGCAGCTTAAGAGCAAGCGGCAAAGTGCCAGGTGTTGTGTACGGCAAGCAGCTTGCTTCTCCAGCATCAATTGCATTGCCTGAGAAAGAGCTGCTCGCCTTGCTGCGCTCCCATCCGAATGCAGTCGTTGAGCTGGAAATCCCAGATGCCGGCAAGCAGTCGGTCATGATTGCGGCGGTGCAGCGTGAGAAGCTGTCTCATAAGCTGCTTCATGTGGATTTCCATCAGATCAATATGAATGAAGAAGTGACGGCGCATGTCCGCATTGACCTCGTAGGCGATTCGCAGGGTGAGCGTGAGGGCGGTATCGTGCAGGCTTTGCTGCATGAACTGGAAGTACGCTGTCTGCCTGGAAGTATTCCTGATACGATTCCTGTAGATGTAACGGGACTTCTGATGGGCAGCAGCTATCTGGTTGGCGATGTTCAAGTTCCAGCCGGTGTGACGATTGTAACGGATCCTTCAGCGGTTCTTGTTACCATCCTGGTTCCTCAGAAGGATCTGACAGCGGAGGAAGCTGAGGCACAGGAAGTAGAAGCGAAAGAAGCGGCATCTCGTTCAACAGAAGCACAGATGCATGAAGTTGATTTTGCATAGTGAGGCATAAACGAACGGTATCGTCCTGAGAAGGGGCTGATACCGTTTCTTCCTTTATTGCTTTATTGCAGAGAAGGGAATCATACCCATCATGTAGAATAAAAAGAAATATAAGCAGATGAGATTGGAGAGCAGGATAGCATGAAGTGGATTGTAGGGCTGGGGAATCCCGGGACAACCTATCAGGGCACACGGCATAATGTAGGGTTTATGGTGATTGATGAGCTGGCGCGGCGCTGGAATATTCAAGTGACGCAGAGCAAATGCAAGGCCCTGATCGGTGAAGGTCATGTGCAGGGCATAAAGGTTGCTCTCATTAAACCGATGACATATATGAACCTGTCTGGTGAATCGGTACGGGGCTTCCTTGATTATTACAAGGCTGATCGGGAAGATGGACTTATTGTATATGATGATATGGACACCGAGATCGGCAAGATTCGATTGCGTTACCAGGGCAGTGCTGGCGGCCATAACGGGATCAAGTCACTTATTCAGCATTTGGGCACGCAGCAGTTCAACCGGGTAAGGATGGGCATTTCAAGGCCTCAGCCGGGTCGGAATATTGCGGACTATGTATTGGATAACTTCCCGAAGAGCGAGCAGGAAGCTCTTAAAAGCATGATTGAACAGGCTTGTGATGCAGTCGAATATTCTTTAAAGGCAAATTTCGAGAATACGATGGCCAAGTTTAACAAGTAGACCGCCTAAGCTCGCATAATTCGGGCATACTGAAGGGTATAACCAATCTTCAGGAGGCATACATATGGCTGTAAACTATATTTGCCGGCACTGCCGGACGCCAATGGGGACTATCGATGAGAAGGATATTTCGGAAACCAAGCTGGGTTTCCATTTCTTGACCCCCGAAGAGCGCAGCGATATAATAGCGTATAACTTGAACGGCGACGTAACAGTCAAAGTCGTATGCGACTATTGCCGTGAGGCGCTTGAGGCGAATCCGGAGCTGCTCCTTGTCGTTAATCCGCTGCAATAATCGGAATAATCGCATAGTGCTTTAGAGCCTTAGCATCTGGCTGAGGCTTCTTTTCGATGATTCTACTTGTAAAGCTTCTATTGTTTTGCTTGTGTATAGAAACGGGGTGCCTAAACGATTGAAAGCGTTAGTACAGGCTTTTGCTGCGGATCCGGACGTACAGTCGATTATTACCGGTGTCCGTAAAGGAATGCGCGAGCAGATGATATCGGGTCTTGCTGGTTCTTCCAGGCAAGTACTCGTAGCGGCGGTGAAGGAAGACTTAGATCGCCCGCTGCTTGTCGTCACGCATAATATGTATGCTGCACAAAAGATTGCCGAGGATTTGCAGGAATGCTTCTCGGCCGATGATGTATTATTATATCCCGCGAATGAGCTGGTAGCTGCCGAAGCAGCGATCTCGAGTCCTGAGACGCTGGCGCAGCGAATGGATGTGCTGATTAAGCTGTCCGAAGGCTTCCGCGGGATTATTGTCGTTCCATTTTCTGGTATTCGGCGTTATCAGCCGATTAAGGGAGTTATGTCCGATGCCAAGATAAACGTCAAGGTAGGCGACACGCTGGAGCTGGACGCGTTCCTGCGCCAAATGACGGGTCTAGGTTATTTGCGTGCGGACCGCGTTGAGTCGAAGGGCGAGATGAGTGTACGAGGCGGTATTGTCGACTTTTACCCGCTGACGGCAGAGCTTGCTTACAGGATTGAGTGGTTTGGCGACGAAGTGGATTCTATCCGTACCTTCGAACCTTCTGATCAACGCTCGCTTGATAACCTAAAGACGTTTACTGTAACGCCTTGCCAGGAGATCGTAGCAGATAAGGGCCGCTTTAATGCGG
Organism: Paenibacillus sp. YAF4_2; assembly: GCF_052113225.1. Classification (NCBI taxonomy): domain Bacteria; kingdom Bacillati; phylum Bacillota; class Bacilli; order Caryophanales; family Paenibacillaceae; genus Paenibacillus; species Paenibacillus sp. YAF4_2. Next base: position 52,176 of record NZ_JBFRCT010000016.1, on the reverse strand, counting down.
CTGCGGAGCATGCGGCGTCATTGCTTGCTCAGCAGCTGGAGAAGATGACGGACCGTGCGGCCAAGGAACGTCTGCGTCAAGAAATTGGCGGCGAGATTGAGAAGCTGCGGGAGCATGTGTATTTCCCTGAAATCTATAAATATATATCTATGCTATACCCAGAGAGACAAACGATTCTGGACTATGTGCCGGATGATACTCTCCTTATTCTCGATGAGCCGACTCGTCTTATTGAGACTGCACGTCAATTGGAGCGGGATGAAGTTGAATGGTCGACGCATCTGCTCTCCAACGGCAAATCGCTGCCAAGCTTCACGCTGGCACGGGATGCGGATGATATTCTCCATCATCGCAAATTCCAGACGTTATTCCTGTCGCTCTTTCTGCGTCAAATTCCGCATTCACAGCCGCAAAATATTTTAAATATGACCAGCCGGGCGATGCAAAATTTCCATGGGCAAATGAACGTGCTCAAAGCGGAGATGGAACGCTGGAAGAAGACGGGTGCGAAAGTCATGATGCTGGGCGGCAACACGGAGCGGATCGACCGGATTCGCCGCGTGCTGCAGGATTATCATATTGAGCCTCCGATCCTGATTGAGGGCAACCTGCAATCCGGCTTTGAGCTGCCATCTTCCCATCTCGTTATTATTACGGAAGGCGAGATGTTCTCGCAGAAGCAGCGTAAGGCGCGTCGTGTGGATAAGAAGATTGACAATGCCGAGCGGATCAAGAGCTATACCGAACTCAAAGTCGGCGATTATGTCGTTCACCAGAACCATGGTATCGGCAAATATGTCGGCATTGGCACGCTTGAGATTGCGGGAATCCATAAGGATTACCTTCACATCTTGTATGCGGGCGGCGATAAGCTGTCTGTGCCGGTCGAGCAGGTCGACATGATCCAGAAGTATGTTGGTTCCGAAGAGAAGGAGCCGAAGGTTAATAAATTAGGCGGGAGTGAATGGGTACGGGCGAAAAATAAAGTCCGTGCATCAGTACAGGATATTGCCGACGATCTGATTAAGCTGTATGCGCAGCGCCAGACGGCAGCTGGGTTTGCTTTTGGCCAAGATACGGCCTATCAGAATGAGTTCGAGGAGATGTTCCCGTACGATGAGACGAGGGACCAACTCCGGGCGATTGAAGAGATCAAGAAGGATATGCAGAAGGCACAGCCGATGGACCGGCTTCTATGCGGCGATGTTGGTTACGGTAAAACAGAGGTTGCGGTCCGAGCTGCTTTTAAGGCTGCGATTGAGGGTAAACAGGTAGCGATCCTTGTGCCAACGACGATTCTTGCGCAGCAGCATTACGAAACGTTCCGCGAGCGCTTCTCAGGCTATCCATTTAATATTCAGGTACTTAGCCGTTTCCGTTCCCGCAAGGAGCAGACCGATACGATGAAGGGGCTGAAGGCGGGCACCGTTGATGTTGTAATCGGGACGCATCGCCTCTTGTCACAGGATATTATTTTCAAAGATTTGGGACTGCTTATCGTCGATGAGGAGCAGCGGTTTGGCGTGTCGCATAAAGAAAAGCTCAAAAAGCTGAAGACAAACGTTGACGTATTGACCCTGACCGCTACTCCTATTCCGCGGACACTTCATATGTCGATGCTGGGTGTACGCGATTTGTCAGTTATCGAGACACCACCGGAGAACCGCTTCCCGGTGCAGACGTACGTTGTGGAATACAGCACTTCTTTGGTGCGTGAAGCGATTGAGCGGGAGCTGGCGCGTGGCGGGCAAGTCTATTACTTGTATAACCGCGTGCAGGGTATCTATCAAATGGCTGAGCAGATTAATGCACTTGTACCAGATGCGAAGGTAGCTGTTGGCCATGGTCAAATGTCCGAAACAGAGCTTGAGAAGACGATTCTTGATTTCCTCGACGGTGAATCTGATGTGCTCGTCAGCACGAGCATTATTGAGACCGGGGTTGATATACCTAACGTAAATACACTTATCGTGCATGATGCGGATAAAATGGGCCTTTCCCAGCTGTACCAGCTGAGGGGGAGGGTTGGCCGCTCGAATAGGATCGCTTACGCCTACTTCACCTATCAAAGGGACAAGGTTCTCACTGAGGTGGCGGAGAAGCGTCTGCAATCAATTAAGGAATTTACGGAGCTTGGCTCTGGCTTCAAGATCGCTATGCGCGACCTTGCGATTCGCGGAGCGGGTAATTTGCTTGGCGCAGAGCAGCACGGGTTCATTGCTTCTGTCGGCTTCGATCTGTACTCACAGATGCTTGCTGATGAGATCGCGAAGCGTAAAGCGGAGATGGATGGCGTAGAGGTGAAGGAAGAACGTCCTATTACCACGCACATTGATGTAAGTATTGATGCTTACCTACCTTCCGATTACATCTATGATAGTATTCAGAAGATCGAGATCTACAAGAAGGTTGCGACTGTTCAATCCATTGAGGAGTCAGAGGATCTGGCTGAGGAATTGATCGATCGGTTCGGTAATCTGCCGCAGGCGGTTGATAATTTATTGTCCGTTGCAAGGCTTAAGGTCTATGGTGCGCAATACGGGATTGAGCAGATCAGCCAGAAGGGTGATGATCTGATCGTTCGCTTCGGGGAACGTGAGAAGAAGCGTATTGATCGTAAAATCGTCGACCAGCTCTGTGTATCGTACGAGAATCGGTTCCGACAAGGCGCGCTGCAAGATGAGCAGCCTTCGCTTTTGCTTCGCGGCAAGGGGCTTGAAATGGATCAGAAGGTTCAACTTTTGGAGCAATTCTTGAAGCAGTTCAAAAATGCGAGAAAAGTCGAAGAAGCGCTGCAGGACGCGAAGACTTGATAGTATAAAATATAAGAAAGTGAAATGTGTTCCTTTATGCTGGGCTTCTTCGGAAAAAACTTGTCTGGCTGCCAAAGAATGGTGAAATCCGTTTCGCCTTGTGGTCAAGGCGTGTCGTTTTCTGATACAATACAATAAACTTCTCAATTTGAAAGGGGATTCAACATGTTGCACACAACACGCAAATCGACATGGCGCAGAAGCGCACTGCTCGTTCTCGCGGCAGTGCTCGTCATGACGGTTTTGGCGGCTTGCGGTGGCAAGAAAGATAAAGAAGGTTCTTCAGGCTTGACATTCGCAGGAGCAGGCAAGGGTACAGTCGTTGCGACTTACAAAGACGGTACCGTCACAGAACCGGAGTTCAACAAATATTTGGATATCTTCAACATCATGCAACCGGGTTATGAGCAAGTGATTGCAATTCCGCAATTCAAGGAGCAATTGCTTCAGCAGTACGTTTCTTACAAAATTCTCTCTGCACAGGCTACCGAAGCAACGCTGAAAAAAGCTGGCGACGAAACGGACAAGCAGATGAAGAGCTTTGAAGACACACTCAAGACCAATGCTGATGTACAAAAAACGCTTGATGATAAAAAAGTATCGAACGCAGACGTTAAAACTTACCTCAACCTGATGCTGGTTGTGGTTGAACATATGAATTCTCAAGTGACAGACGATGAAATGAAAGCAGAATACGAGAAAAACATCGGTAACTATAACCCTGTAACGGTTCGTCATATTCTCGTAGCAACGACAGACCCTGCTGATTCCACGAAGACGCTTCGTACGAAAGAGGAAGCTCTTGCCCGTGCCAAAGAAGTGAAAGCGAAGCTGGATGCTGGCGGCGATTGGACAGCCCTCGCTAAAACATATTCCGACGACACAGGTTCGAAGGACAACGGCGGCCAGTATGTAGATGCGAAAGCAAGTGACTGGGTAGAAGGCTTTAAGAATGCTGCTCTTACACAACCACTTAACAAAATCGGTGATCCGGTTGAAACGGAGTACGGCTACCATGTCATCCTGGTTGAGAAACGCGACCAAGCGACTTACGATAAGCTGACAGCCGATCAGAAGAGTGAAGTACAAAGTGTGGTTGCTTACAACCACATGAACACATTCATGACAGATGAAATGCCGAAACAAGATGTGAAAATTACGTTGCCGGAAGCGGCTGAGTCTCCAGCAGCTTCGACTGATGCATCTGCATCGCCAGCATCTTCGGAATCTCCAGCAGCATCGGGATCCCCAGCGGCATCCGAATCACCTGCTGCAAATAAATAAGATTTTGTTAGAGAAAGCTGGTCTTATCATGTCAAATGATGAGATCAGCTTTTTTGCTGTATTATTTTTGAGATACTAGGATAAAGGGTTCCTTGAATTTGTAAAAAGTGATATCATATTAGTATTAAAACAATATGAGGAGTGTTTGTATGAAGGAGCATAAAGCTTGGCATATTAACGGATTTCTCGCTTTACTTGCAGCCATCGTGTCCTTTGCTGGAGGAATCGCACTTATTGTATTTGGTTCCGATCAGCTGGAACCGAATGTTTTTCTCATTGTGTTAGGAATACTGCTTGAAGTGATATTTGTTGTTGCGGTATCTTCGCTGACGATTGTGCAGCCAAATGAAGCGAAGGTGATTACCTTCTTCGGTACGTATGTGGGGACGGTACGAGACAGCGGTCTGTGGATTGTAGTGCCGTTCACGAGCAAGAAGAAGGTCACGCTTAAAGTAAGAAACTTTAACAGCCAGACATTGAAGGTTAATGACGCGGAAGGCAATCCGGTCGAGATTGGGGCCGTTGTCGTATTCAAAGTAACGGAGACGGCAAAAGCATCCTTTGATGTTGATAACTATGAGCGTTTTGTAGAAATTCAGAGCGAGACAGCTGTACGACATATTGCAGCTCAATATCCTTACGATACATTCACGGACAATACAGTTCAATCGCTACGCGGCAATGCTGATGAAGTTGCAGCTGAGATGATGAACGAGCTTCAAAACCGATTGGCAGCCGCTGGTGTTGAGGTGATTGAGACCCGTTTGACGCATTTGGCTTATGCTCCGGAGATCGCAAGCGCGATGCTCCAGCGCCAGCAGGCAACTGCGATTGTATCGGCTCGTCAGAGAATTGTAGAAGGTGCGGTTGGCATGGTGGACTCGGCGCTTAAGCAGCTGGCAGAGAACGGCATCGTACTGGATGAGGAGCGGCGTGCTGCGATGGTCAATAATTTGATGGTCGCGATCGTATCAGACCGGGGAGCAACGCCGGTTATTAATACGGGCTCGCTGTACTCCTAAGGGATATTCCAATGGGGAAAGAAAAGAAAGCTTTTGCGCTCCGGCTCGATCCAGAACTGCACCGTGCCATCGAGCTATGGGCCAATGATGAATTCCGCAGTGTAAACGGTCATATTGAGTTTCTGCTCCGGGAAGCGCTAGGTAAAGCCGGCAGGCTGCCGAAACCGAAGCCAAAGCCTCAAGCTGAAGACCAAGAACAGTGAGTTTAACAGCCGCTGCTCCATTTTTATAAGGGGCATGCGGTTTTTTTAATACTTTAGAGATTTTTTCACGTGGAACAATTAGTGGGGTTAATTATTAAATCATTGGGAATAGGTTTTTGAGCTAGAAGGGAATGCTTTAAATGGTGCTTTACGGCTAGTCTAACCAAACTTACATCGGCTATCGCCTGGCTTCAGCAGGATGCCGCATAGTTGCCGCTCTCGCGGTGTATAAGAAAATGGGAGCCGATGAATACTATGGTCAGATTCACAAAAGAATTCGTTATCGAACGCGCTAAGCTCGACCCTAAGTAACACAACAGCTCGAACAAGCGCTCCGCTAGCTGTATCATTCTTTTTCCGCGAGAACGCTTTATTCATGAACAATTGGATAGGGATAATCGCTTGTTATGAAGGCAAATAGGTATCCAGTGACTTAAAATCCTCTAGGAAAGTGGGGCAACAAGAAATGAAAGCAACTGGAATTGTACGTCGCATCGATGATCTCGGGCGTGTGGTGATTCCGAAGGAGATCCGCCGTACTTTACGTATTCGCGAAGGAGATCCGCTCGAAATATTTGTTGACCGCGACGGTGAAGTTATACTGAAAAAATACTCCCCAATCGGTGAGCTTGGCGACTTTGCCAAGGAGTATGCCGAATCGCTATTTGAAAGCACCAATCATGTGACTCTCATTACGGATCGAGATAACATTATTGCGGTTGCAGGCGCATCGAAGAAGGAATTGCTCGAGAAACAAATCGGGTCCCTTCTAGAGAGCTGTATGGATAATCGTAAGACGATTGAAGGAACTTCAGGCACATACGAGATCGTAAAGGATTTACAGGACACATACTCCGCTTACGTTGCAGCACCAATTGTCGCTGGGGGAGACCCAATCGGCACGGTAGTTCTACTAAGCAAAGATGATGCGGTCAAAATGTCGCAGATGGAGACTAAAATGGTTGAAACGGCGGCTGGTTTCCTGGCGAAGCAAATGGAACAATAAGAAGAATGGAATGATGAGGGCTTGGCCTTCCACTAATAGATCGCACTTAGATCTAAGCGGAATCCAAGCCTTTATTTTATTTTAAATTTGCTCGATATGATCGCGGGAGGCTCGAGGTGAAGTTCCGATTACTTTTTTGAACATTTTCGAGAAGAGGAAAGGATCTGTATAACCGACAGAACGAGCAATATCACCGATGGCCAGCTCTTTATGATGCAGCAGCTCGACAGCACGGTTCATTCGGAATTGAAGCAGGAAAGCTTGAAGCGACACCCCATAATGTGCCTTGAATAAGCCAGACAGGTAGGTACGGTCGAGCCCTACAAAGTTGGCGATGTCTTGGATTGAGATTGAAAGGCTGTAGCTGTTCTTGATAAAGGCTGTTGCTTTATGAATATAAGCTTCTTTGGAATTTGCAACATGCGGCGGTGAGGCCGGTTGTTTGCTGCAGGCCACCAGTTCAGCCATGTATCGGTACAGAACACTTTGGCTGTACAAATCCCCATTTCTCGCATCAAGCGCTTGATCAAATTGATCGTACACTGTTTCGAAAAAATCCTGATGTCCGGCAGCATCAAAAATCGGGTTGAAGCTGTCTAGTCCTGCTCGCTGAAGCAACGATTTGGCATGAAGGCCTTTGAGTCCAATCCAGGAATAGGTCCATGGGATTTCGTCATCTGCTTTGTAGTAGACAAGCGTACCCGGCACAATAAGAAAGCCTTGTCCTGCGCTTAGCTCATAGGTATGATCTTCGGAACGGAATTGACCCGAGCCGCTGTGAACGTAGTGAAGAATATAAATATCGCGAAGGCCGGGACCCCAATAATGGCCGGGATCACAATCCTGTTTGCCGTAAAACAACAAGCTTAAATCCATATAACGTTCCGCTGCCGGACTAGGTAGAGATATTTCGGATATAGGCATAAGCAGGTTCCTCCATTGGATATATTACGGCTTATAAGTCTTATTATAAAGCAGCAGGCCAGTGATAAGGAAATGGGATTATGACAAATATATAAGTGGCCTTGCCATGTTCGCTTATCTACTTCGGATATATAGTGAAGGAGATATTTCTTTTACATTACGGAGGCGATAGCGAAGATGTCCAAGATTACTTTTTTAGGTGCAGGGAGTACGGTGTTTGTTCGAAATGTGCTCGGCGATGTGATGCTGACAGAACCGCTTCAAGGATTTGAACTTGCGCTATACGATATTGATGCGGAGCGGCTTCGTGATTCCGAGCAGCTGCTGTTGAATATGAAGGCTTCCAGTGGAAGCAGCTGTGTCATTAAAGCTTATTCGGACCGAAAAGAAGCGCTGCGTGGCGCCAAATATGTCATTAATGCGATTCAAGTAGGCGGTTATGACCCTTGTACGATTACCGATTTCGAGATTCCGAAAAAATACGGTCTGCGTCAAACCATTGCCGATACAGTAGGAATCGGGGGCATCTTCCGTAATTTGCGTACGATTCCGGTTGTTCTGGATTTTGCTGCAGATATTAGGGAAGTTTGTCCGGATGCTTTGTTCATGAATTATACGAATCCGATGGCTGTGCTGACAAACGTGCTGTCCACTGCAGGTGGAGTAAGAACAGTTGGTTTATGCCATAGTGTGCAGTCCTGCGTATCCGATCTGTTCAAGAATTTAGGAATGGACTCCACAGGTGTGGAATCCAAGATTGCGGGCATTAACCATATGGCGTGGCTGCTTGAAGTGAAAAAGGACGGAGTAGACCTGTATCCGGAAATCAAGCGCCGTGCGATTGAGAAGCAGAAGGAGAAGCATCATGACATGGTCCGCCTCGAATTGATGCTCAAATTCGGCTATTATATTACGGAATCATCTGAACATAACGCGGAATACCATCCGTATTTCATCAAAAAGAACTATCCGGAGCTGGTTGACCGATTTAATATTCCGCTGGATGAGTATCCACGCCGTTGTATTGAGCAGATTAAGGGCTGGAACAACATGCGGGATTCGCTCCTTGCGAACAAGAACATCGAGCATACCCGCAGCCATGAATATGCATCGCATATTATGGAGGCTATTGAGACGGGTAAACCGTTCAAAATCGGCGGTAACGTCATGAACACGGGCTTGATTACGAACCTTCCGAAGGAAGCGTGCGTAGAGGTGCCATGTCTAGTAGACCGCTCTGGCATCAATCCGACATACATTGGCGATTTGCCGCCACAGCTGGCAGCGCTTAACCGCACGAATATTAATACACAGCTGCTCACCATTGAAGCGGCATTGACTGGTAAAAAAGAGCATATTTATCATGCGGCTATGCTCGATCCTCATACATCGGCGGAGCTGTCCATGGATGATATCGTGGCTTTGTGCGACGATTTGATTGAGGCTCATGGGGATTGGCTGCCACGTTATCGCTAGGTTGATGGGAAATCGATGGTGGTCGGGTGCAGGGAATGTACTTTCTTCCGGTTGCTGTTGTACCCATGAAATTTGAATCAACTCGCAAAGCGATTTCATGGGTACAAAGGCAAGCGCTTCAAAGCTTTCTGAAAGAAGCTGCTTCGTAAGCGTAGACTTTCCTCCAGTAAGTACATTCCCTTTCCCTATCTATCGATAGTGGTACAACATCAAAAAAATTGCCCATAGCGCGCGATTTTTAGAACAAGTATAGGCTGCCGTTTCATAGGGCAGCCTATTTTCTTAAACTTAAGGTCCGTGATGGGCCTTAAGGCCGTGAAGAGATGTAGGGAATGAAGGTTTAAGCTCCCTGAGGGACCTTAATATTAGTAATATGGAGTAGAATGTGCCTTATTCTGTTGTAGCTAGGCTGCCCGAGTTAGTGGGCAGCCTTTTTGCTGCATAAATAGCAATTGAATAAAGGCGAGAATTGTATCTCCTGGAGGAGTGTAACGCTTGCCTTTGCCCTCTTAAAGTCTCGTTATAACGAGCTTGTTCAAGCTTTAAGAGGGCAACAGCAACCGGAAGGAGATACATTCTGCCAATTAGATTTAAATTGCAGAAACTGTACTGAAATCACATTGCGTCCACCTTGTATGATTAAAGAGCGTCCCGTCCCGCGAGAAAAGTACGGACGACCTGCTCGGCCGTTTGCTCGAGCAGGAGGGGAGCGCGCTCCATGGCCTCTTGCAGAGTCATGGGCTCGTTCATGATACTGTGCACGCTGTGGATGCCCTCTGCATACAAGACGTCAATGCCGGCGCTAACCGAGCCTGCCAGGGCAACCACAGGTACGTTATATTGTTTGGCGAGTTGGGCGACGCCCATTGGTGCTTTGCCTGACGCGGTCTGGTGGTCAATACGCCCTTCACCCGTGATGACGAGGTTGGCACCAGCAAGCTGATCGCCCAAACGGGTGTATTCGAGAACGACATCAATGCCGCGGCGTAGGGAAGCGGGGAAGAAGGCGAGATAAGCCCCACATAGTCCGCCAGCTGCTCCGGCACCCGGGCGGTCATGGAGTTTGACGCCGGTTTTGGCGGCAATAAGATCCGCCCAATCTGTCATGCCGATCTCCAAATGCTCGACCATTTGCGGGGTAGCCCCTTTTTGCGGACCAAATACCCGGGTTGCGCCATGTTCGCCGATTAGCGGGTTTTGCACATCGGTAGCAATCAAGAAAGTGGATTCAGCTATCCGTGAGTCCCACTGGCTGTCTTCAATGATAGCGATATCCTTAAGATGACCTCCACCAAGAGGAACTGGCTGGCCCGCGGATCCAAGCAGACGCATGCCAAGCGCCTGCAGCATACCGGTGCCGCCGTCATTCGTTGCGCTTCCGCCAACGGTGAGCAGAAACCGTCGGCATCCGCGATCTAATGCATCGCGTATCAGCTCGCCTGTCCCATAGGTGGTTGCCAAGGCGGGATTAAGCTGTTCCTCCGTCAGCAGGCAGAGGCCAGAGGCTTCAGCCATCTCGATGACAGCAACGGAGCCATGCTCAAGCAGTCCATAGGAGGCATTCACTTCCGTCCAAAGCGGGCCGGCAACCGTGATCGTCACGCGTTCTCCACCAGTTGAGGCGAGCAGACTGCTCAAGGTTCCTTCTCCGCCGTCTGCGATTGGAATCTCTATGATATCAGCGTCCGGCACACATCGCCGGACGCCTTTTGCTATGGCTTCTGCAGCGGAGGCGGCAGATAAGCTGCCTTTGAAGGAATCCGGTGCAATGACAATTTTCATGAGCGGACAGTCCTTTCTTTTTGTATCCATTATACCGAATTCCCAAGTGTTGGGCATGAGCATCGGCTGCTGCCTCAGGGTATTATTAATCCGTATGCAAGAAATGGTATACTACGTGTAGAATCTGCATTGGCAGGGAGGAATTCGATAGTTATGGCACAAACAATAACGGTAGTCGGCTTAGGATCCGGCGATCCCGATCAATTAACGCTTGGCGTGTGGCGGCGGCTGCAGGCCGCTGCATCGATCTACGTCCGCACAGAGCAGCATCCTGTTATGTCGCTCTTGCGCGAGCATCAGCTTGCTTATACCTCGTTTGACAGCGTGTACGAACAGCATGACACCTTCCCGGAGGTTTATGATACAATAGCGGATACGCTCATTCGTGAGGCACAGGCGGCGTCCGCGCCAATCCTGTATGCAGTGCCCGGGCATCCGATGGTTGCGGAGCGTACTGTGCAGCTGCTGCGTGAGCGCTGTTTATCAGCGGATATTCCTCTTGAGATTATTGGAGGCGAGAGCTTCCTTGATCAGGCCTTTATCCGTCTTGGTATTGATCCAATTGAAGGCTTCGCCCTGCTTGACGCAGCCGAGCTGAAAGCTGCCCAAGTACAGCCGCGTGTACATACGATTATTGGTCAGGTCTATGATGCTTATACGGCTTCCGATGTGAAGCTGGCGCTGATGGAACGGTACCCTGATGATTATGAGGTTGTTGTGGGTCATGCACTTGGTGTAATAGGCGAGGAGCAGATTATTAAAGTTCCACTCTATGAGCTGGACCGAACACCGGGCTTCGGCAATTTGTCTCTTATCTGGGTGCCCCGCACGGAGGAGGACGCTGTTCTTAACCGTACTTTCGACCGGCTGCATGAGATCGTTGGTATTCTTCGCAGTCCTGAAGGCTGCCCGTGGGACCGCGAGCAGACGCATCAATCGATCCGTAAGAACTTTATCGAGGAGCTGTATGAAGCGCTTGAGGCTATCGATAATGATGATCCCGATCACATGCGGGAGGAGTTTGGTGATGTGATTCTGCAAGTGATGCTGCACAGCCAGATGGAAGAGGAGACTGGCGCATTTTCTGCTTATGATGTTATTGAGAGCCTAAACGAGAAGCTTATCTTCCGTCATCCTCATGTATTCGGCGACCGCAGCGCTGGTGATGCGAAGGAAGCTCTTGTCAATTGGGAGCAGATGAAGGCGGAAGAGAAGAAGCGCAAGGGTGAAGCAGATACCCGCAAATCGCAGCTAGACGGCATTCCTAAGGATTTGCCTGCGCTTATGAAGGCGTACCAGCTGCAGAAGAAAGCGGCTAAGGTTGGATTCGACTGGGATGAGCTTGGTCCGGTGCTGAGCAAGATTGAAGAAGAGCTTCATGAACTGCGTGAAGCGATAGATTCGAAAGATTCGGAAGAGCAGGCAGGAGAGCTGGGAGATTTGCTGTTTGCTGTTGTGAACGCTTCTCGCTTTATCCATGCGGATCCTGAGGAGGCGCTCTCTCGCACAAATACAAAATTTAAGAGCAGATTCTCTTATATTGAGGAGCAGCTTCGTATAAACGGTAAAACTTTTGACCAGACTGATTTAACAGAAATGGATCGTTGGTGGGAAGAAGCAAAACGACAATAGTACCGCTTATTCGCCACAAAACGCAACATTTCCGCATCTTTCGGTAAAATTTTTTCTTGTTCAGCAGGATTTTTTTGAGGACAGGCAGAATAAGTATCATCGTGCATGTGTTTATGCTTAAAATTACCAACCTAACGGCGCGTTCATAGAACGCTGACCACACAAAACGGGCGAATTGAATTTAGGAGGATATTAATAATGAACAAAACAGATCTGATCAACAACATTGCAACAAAAAGCGGTTTGACTAAACGTGACGTAGAAGCGGTACTGAACGGCTTCCTCGGCGAAGTTACTGATGCACTTGCTACTGGAGACAAAGTACAACTGATCGGCTTCGGTACTTTCGAAACTCGTAAACGTTCCGGCCGCGTTGGCCGCAACCCGCAAACGGGTAAAGAAATCTCCATCCCAGAATCCAAAGTTCCTGCATTCAAAGCAGGCAACAAACTGAAAGACGCAATCAAGTAATAAATGCGTCTGGATAAATTCCTCAAAGTGTCCCGGTTGATTAAGCGCCGTACCGTTGCTAAGGATGTATCCGAGCAAGGGCGCGTTTGGATCAACGGCCGTGAAGCGAAAGCTAGCAGCACGGTTAAACCAGGGGATGAGCTCGCGATCCAATACGGTCAGAAGACCGTAACCGTTCGTATCGAACGGATTGCGGAGACGACTCGTAAGGATGAAGCCGGTGAGCTTTACACTCTGATCAAGGAAGAGCAACGCCCGCGCGAGGATGACCTCGGCTGGTAGACCAAAGAGAGCTGTCACGTATGAGTGGCAGCTCTTTTTCATGCTTAGGAGGCTGTATCCATGATCCCAACGATGACTAATCTGCCGGAGATCCGTCCGTCAAATGGCGGTGGGGTATTAGGGCAGACTTTTTCTTTGTTTTTTAAAAATGCCGGGGCGCTGCTGTTTATTACTGCAATTACCGTCGTTCCGGTTCAACTAATCTCCAATTATGGGTTCCCCTATGACTTCAAATTATTGCGTTATTCGATCCGGGACGTCATCATTTCGATCATCTTTCTAACACTCTTAATACCGGTTGTGGTTCATTATCTGATCGAGAGACTGCGGGGAGGCAGCGCCAGCGTAGCTCAAGCATATCGGTGGGGGCTGAGCAAATGGCTGCGAATGATCATGTATGACTTTCTTCAAAACGTCATACTCACGGCCGGTCTTCTGTTGTTCATTATCCCAGGCTTGTTCATGTACGTACGTCTGCTGCTGCTGCCGATTGTTGTTGCCATCGAGAATACTTCCGTGACGAATCCGCTTGAGACCAGCCGTAATATGTCCCAAGGGCAATTTTGGGCTTTTATTGGCTATAGTGTTGTGATCAACGGATTTAACATTATGGTCACTTGGGCTGCAGGGGAGCTATTTATCAGACTTGATTTCATAAATGGCATTTCCGTTACCCTTTTTTATTTATTTATCAATTGGATAGCTTTACTGGGGATCATTCTGCCTCTGGTCCTGTATTTGAAAATAAAGTCCGAACAGAATTAGGCGGCTGCCCAGGCTGCAACCGACTAACATAATAATTGAAACAAGAGCATTTCCCGCCAAGGAGGAATGCTCTTTCTTTTTGCACATAACAATAAACATCAGTGAAATATCAGTAACAATTTATTGTAAAACGATAAAACGTGTGCTAAATTAAACCCTGAATTATAGAAAGGGGGGGGCTTGTAAGTGGAACTTCTGCATCAATCAAACGAAATATGGCTCTACCGGATCAAGCAGCTTTTTATATTCGGCTATCGCCAGGCGATGTCTTGTATATTCCCGGTTATCATCTTTGCAACACTTGCGCTGACGAAGGTCGTATCGATTCCATACTTCCACCGCTACGACCTGCTTCTCCTGATCTGCCTGATTGCCCAAGTCAGTATGGTGGCGTTCAAGTTGGAGACAATCGACGAGCTGAAAGTCATTTGTATGTTCCATGTCATAGGGCTGCTGCTGGAGTTGTACAAAGTTCATATGGGGTCATGGTCGTATCCGGGGGAAGGCTGGTCGAAGCTGCTGGGAGTACCGCTGTACAGCGGGTTTATGTATGCAAGTGTAGCGAGTTATATATGTCAGGCTTGGAGGCGTCTGTCCATCTCCGTGTATGGCTGGCCTAGGCAATGGCATACGGTTCTTCTTAGCACAGCGATCTATTTGAACTTCTTTACGCATCACTATTTGTGGGATTTTCGTTGGGCGCTCACGATATTGCTTATCGCCGTGTTTTACCGTACCTCGTTTACCTACAGGGTTGGCGATCGAACATACCGCATGCCAGTCATCCTATCCTTCTTACTCATCGGGTTTTTCATCTGGCTCGCAGAAAATATTTCAACGTTTATGGGCGCATGGGCGTATCCGGATCAAGAGCATACCTGGCATCTAGTTCATCTTAGCAAAATCAGCTCCTGGTTCCTGCTTGTTGTCATTAGTGTTATTATTGTCGCCCAGCTTAAGCATGTGAAAAGTGCCAGAGATGGAGGCAGTCCTTCTCTCTAGTGAAATATGAAAGAGTTGCCTGCCAATCCTGTTCTAAAGTTCGTCCCACCCCCATAAGCTAGTCTCAAGCTATGCTTTCGAAGTGGAGGGACGAGTCAATGGTAGAACAAAGTAAGGGGCAGAAGCGCCAGGAAGTCAAAATGCTGAATCGCAAGCTGCTCGAAATCACTGGCGTATTGAATGTGGAAAGCTTCGACAGCGAAGAGTTTCTACTCGATACCGAGCTTGGCTTCCTGATGATAAAAGGACAAAACCTGCATATTAAGCATCTTAACCTGGAGCAGAATCTGGTTGCGATAGAGGGGCTTGTCCATTCGCTCGCCTACTTGGACGGCAATGCCTCTACCAAAACAAAAGGCTTGTTCGGGAAGCTGTTCAAGTGACCTCATTAAGCCTACAGTTCTTCACAATGGGGATGATGCTGTTGACAGGCATCGGACTAGGCGTAATCTTCGACGGCTATCGGGTCGTGTCGAATGAGCTGCGCTTCCCGCGCTGGTCGCTGCCGGTACTCGATTTGGTGTACTGGCTGGCCGCATCGCTCCTTGTGTTCCGAGTGCTTTACGCCAGCAACTACGGCGAGGTGCGGGCGTATGTATTTATTGGAATGCTGATTGGGATTCTTAGTTATTACTGGCTGTTAAGCAAACCGGTTATTCGTATTGTAAAATGGCTGATTGATGCGGTACGAGCTATGATTGGGTTCTCGATACAGACGTTTGATCTCCTTATTGTAAAGCCAATCATTCTTCTATACCGATTTATTCGTGTCTTAATTGGATTTGGGACCGCACTCACTATTTTCCTGTTAAAAATTGTGCTACAATTGATTCGTCCTTTCTGGCTCCTGTTCAGATTTTTGCTAAGTCCACTTACTCGTCTACTATGGCGATGGCTTGGACCACATGCAGCAAAGCTGAACCTTAAAGAAAGATGGGACAAGATTACATCGAGCGTCATTAAGCTTTGGAGACGCTTATTTTAACGAAGCCTATGCTTTCGAAGCATGAATCATCACATTGGCTTCACAATGGCCATTTGGGTGATTATTCATTTTAGGAGGTTAAACCGTTATGAYGACTGCCACAGCCAATCAATCGACAGGGAACGCCGGCTCCAAACGCCGTTTGCGGATATGGGCGATGTTCATCACTCTATTTTTGTGCTGGGCGGCGTATACATTCCTTGGACAAATGAAGGATGCACGCGCAACACAGGTGCAGCTGACGGAGATCAAGAATCAGGTAGATGATTCCACTCAGAAATCCAAAGTCCTCCAGCAACAGATTGATAGACTTAATGATCCGGAATATATTAGACAACTCGCAACCAAAGACCAAGGAATGGTAACTCCTGGTGAACAACAGATCCAGGTCATTAAATAGACGCAACAACGGGTGAACGTCTGTTGACCTTGCTTTGACGATTAAGTTATAATCACGATAGTAACGCTATTTAGCTTAGGGAGGAACATTTTATTTTATGGCAATTGAAGTAGGGGCCAAGTTAGAAGGCAAAGTGACAGGCATTACGCATTTCGGAGCATTCGTCGATTTGTCCGGGGGTGTCACAGGGCTCGTTCACATCTCGGAAATTGCCGACAACTACGTCAAAGACGTGAAGGATCACCTGAAAATTGACGATGTTGTTAAAGTCAAAGTGATCAACGTTGATAAAGACGGCAAGATCGGACTTTCCATTAAACAGGCAGTTGACCGGCCTGAAGGCCAAGCACCACCACAACGCGAGCCACGCCCAAGTGGAGGCGGTGGTGGAGGTTTTAACCGTGGAGGCGGCGGCGGCGGTGGTCAAGACCGTGGTGGACGTCCATTCAACAAGCAGTCAGCTGGCAGACCGTCTTACAACAAACCGTCATTCGAGGATAAAATGTCTCGCTTCCTGAAGGATAGCGAAGAACGGATTTCCTCCCTGAAGAAAAATACCGAAGGCAAACGCGGCGGACGCGGTGCTAAACGAGTCTAAGCTGGATTTTATACAATCATATGAGAGCAGAACCTAAACGGTTCTGCTTTTTTATTTTTTAAAATATAGTTATTTCCCCGATACTCTTAGCAATCCCGACAGCAGAAAACAAAGATTTGCAGGCAGCAAAAGGCAGGGCGCGACGTTTTTTGTTGAAGTGTCTTATGTGCCAATAGTCTCGTGTCACGTTTAAAGCCAGTTCTGGCGCGGTTTTGAAAGCGTTGACAATTTGTGGGCGTTGGATTTTACTTTGTCGGAAAAAACTTTTGCACGCCCACGGTAAACTGACAAACTTCATACGGACATGCTCCTATAATTGGAAACACAATAAACCAGAATAGGTGGTGTTCGAGATGAAGAAAGAAAATGTGATTATGTTTCCTGCAGGAGAGCAACAAATGGGATGGGGAAGTACCATAATGGATAAGGGGCGTGGGTGGTTATCATCACGAAGGGCTGTCCAGCTCGTTCTTGCGAAGAAGTGGACCATTATGCTTGTCGCGCTGGGCTTTCTACTTGGACGAGCTGTCATTCTGGAATCGCTCATGCCCTTTGCTGCCGCGTACTTCGCGGTTATCTACTTCTTGCGCAAGGATGCCTTCGGCTGGACGGCAGCATCCCTTATTGCCGGGAGTTGGTTCGCCGTTACGCCAGCACCCTTATGGATCGGGATGGAGCTGGCCGTTCTATTTCTATTATTTAAAGGTCTGGAGGCATACGAAAAAGCGGAGCTTGGGACCGCACCCTTACTCGTCTTTATCTCCACCCTGGTTGTGCAGCTATTTGGACTCTTCATAGGAGATGTGATGAATTGGTATAACTTTATGATGGTTGTAGTGGAAGCGGCGCTCAGCTTCGTGCTTACGCTTGTCTTTATACAAGCGATACCAGTGTTGACTATGTCGAAGAAGACCGCATCCCTTAAGAATGAGGAAATTATATGTCTTATGATTCTGCTTGCCTCCGTCATGACCGGGGCGGTAGGCTGGCAAATATACGGTCTTTCCGTTGAACATATTATGTCGCGATTCTTGCTGCTGCTATTTGCACTGGCAGGAGGGGCACCGCTAGGCGCCTGTGTAGGCGTAGTGGCGGGTCTTATATTGAGCCTCGCCGACTTTAATGCGGTTGTGCAGATGAGTCTGCTCGCTTTCGCCGGGCTGCTCGCTGGACTATTGAGGGAAGGCGGCAAAGCCGCCGTTGCCTTCGGTATGCTGCTTGGCACCTCGATCCTTGCCGTCTATGTCGGCAGCGGTTCGGATGTGATGACCTCGACCTGGGAGTCTGTGGCAGCAGCTGTATTGCTTATGCTTACCCCAAAAATTATGATTCGAACCATTGCCCGTTATGTGCCTGGCACAAACGAGCATGCCAAGTCGCAGCATGAGTATGCCAAACGAGTGCGCGACGTAACAGCGGAGCGGGTCTCACAATATTCAGAAGTATTCCGCCAGCTTTCCCGCAGCTTCGGACAGCTGAACGGAGCAGCTGTGCCGGTGAAGAAGGAGGAGGAAGTTAATCATTTTATGCAGGCAGTATCTGCGCGAAGCTGTGAAGGCTGCCACCGGAACCGAGCTTGCTGGGAGGGCAAGTACTATCAAACCTATCAAATGATGAAGGATATGATCTCAGCGGTGGAGGAGGACCGCGTACCTACGCATAATATGCCTCGCACATGGGCTTCTCACTGCTCTAAGCCAGCACAGGTGCTTGGCATTATAGAGCAGGAGTACGAGCTTTATAAGAATGATATGCACTGGAAGAAGCAAATATTCGATTCCAGGCAGCTTGTCGCGGATCAATTATCGGGCGTGTCACAGGTCATGGAGGATTTGGCACACGAAATTAAAAGGGAGGGACAAACGCTTCATTTGCAGGAAGAACAGATTAGAGAAGCATTGGAGGGACTGGGATTATCGATTCAGGAGCTTGAAGTCATTAATTTGGAAGAGGGGAATGTCGAAATCGAATTGTATCATCATTTCAGCAGGGGTCATAACGAATGCCGTAAAATTATTGCTCCGCTCTTATCCGATATTCTTGGCGAGCATGTGGCCGTTAAGTCGGAGAGACCACCTGAGAAGAATGGGGAGCCGACACTTGTTGTGTTCGGATCAGCCAAGGAGTTTGAGGTGGAGACAGGCATAGCCGGGGCAGCGAAGGGCGGAGACTTGCTGTCGGGAGACAGCTTCAGCATGGTCGAGCTTGGCAACGGCAAGTTCGCTGTGGCGATCAGTGATGGAATGGGTAATGGGGAGCGGGCGCGGCAGGAAAGCAGCGCGGCGCTGTCGATTTTGCAGCAGCTGCTGAAGTCCGGGATGGATGAGAAGCTGGCGATTAAATCTGTGAACTCCATTCTGCTGCTCAGGTCGCCAGATGAAGTGTTCGCGACGATTGATCTAGCCATGATTGATCTGTACACGGCGAAGACAACCTTTATGAAGATTGGCTCAACGCCAAGCTTTATTAAACGGGGAAGCGAAGTGATTCCAGTATCGGCGAATAATTTGCCGGTTGGTATTTTACAGGACATTGATTTCGATCTGATCTCTATGCCGCTGCAGCCTGGTGATACGATTGTCATGATGAGTGACGGTATTTATGACGCGCCTGGTCATGCGGTTAATAAGGAGATGTGGATGAAGCGGATCCTTCAGGAGCTGAAGACAGATGACCCGCAGGAGATGGCGGATGCTCTGCTTGAAACCGTCGTAAGGCACCATGAAGGGGATATAAATGATGATATGACGGTGCTTGTGGCACGGATCGATAAACATTTGCCGGAATGGGCGTCCTTCCGCTGGCCTGGGCTTACCCGGCTGGAACGACCTCGTACGGTTAGTTAAAGGGGGTACATGGGAGATGGGCGAATGCAGGCTCTTAGGCTGAAGCGCAGCAGACTGCGCTTTGGCCAAGGAGCCTTTTTGCTGCTTTACTAGAGTCCCTTCTTTGTCCATTCACTAGAGCTGCAGCATAATTTCTCGGGAAATAGGGCATTCTAGCGGTTTATCCCTCGCTTCAAAAGGCAAAACTGATAGAGAGGTTATGCTGTTTTGAAGAGGAGGCAATAAAGATGAAGCAAATTTTGCTAGTGACCGACGGCTGCTCGAATGTCGGCATGAGTCCGGTTGTTGCGGCTGCGCATGCCAAGGCCGAAGGAATTGCCGTGAATGTCGTAGGTATCTTGGATTACGGTGATGTAGGAGAGCTTGGAGCGGCAGAAATCGAGGAAGTCGCCCGTGCCGGAGGTGGCCTCAGCAGGCTTGTAAATACACGACAGCTGTCGCAAACGGTTCAGATGATGACGCGGAAAACCGCTGTGCAAACGATACAGCTGGCAGTGCAGAAGGAGTTGAAGCAGGTGCTTGGCAACGGCTCCATCGAGGCACTGCCGCCGGAGAAGCGCAGTGAGGTTGTTCGGGTCATTGATGAGCTTGGGGAGACGTCGAAGCTGCAGGTTGCCCTGCTAATTGATGCAAGTGCAAGCATGAAGCCAAAGCTTCGCGCAGTGGAAGAAGCGATCCATGACTTAATGTTAAGTATGCAGGCACGTCAAGGCCATAGCGAGATTGCCGTATTTCATTTTCCAAGCACGAAGTATGGAGAAGACTGTAAGCTTGACCTGAGCTGGACCGATAATTTGAAAGGTATTTCTTCCATATTTACAAAATTGCCGATGAGCGGCACGACACCAACTGGCCCGGCGATTATGCAGGTCATTGATTTTTACCGGCAGGGGGATTATGGTAAGAAGAGCAATGACGATGAAACGGATGGGATGATGAGTGACTACGTCGTTTAAGTTGAGTCTCCGCCGCGGTACGGTTGTGACGGGAAAGTGGAAGAATGCCCGTTATCGTGTCGAGCGGCTGCTTGGAGAGGGAGCGAACGGCAAAGTTTATCTCGTTCATGCTGACCGCGGCTGGTGCGCACTGAAGGTAGGAATGGATGCGGTTGATCTGCAGTCAGAGATTAATGTACTGCAGGCGCTCGAGAAGCAAGATCGGAAGTTGACCTATCTCTATGATGTTGACGATCTCCTCGGGCCGGACGGCAAAGAATATCCTTTCTATATTATGAGGTACGTACGTGGAGTAACGATTTCTGAATTTTTGACGAAAAATGGGCCGGAGTGGTTTCCGCTCATTGGTCTGAACCTGCTTGGCAAGCTTGCTGAGCTGCACCGTAAGGGTTGGGTATTCGGCGATTTGAAGATTGATAATGTACTGACCGCCGATTACGGGTATGTCGAGCTGGTGGATTACGGTGGTGTCACCGCGATGGGTAAAGGGATAAGGCAATTTACCGAGATTTATGACCGGGGTTATTGGAACTCGGGCTCTCGTTCGGCAGATGCCAGATACGATCTCTTTTCTTTTGCAGTACTCTGTATTATGCTTCATGAGCCTAAGAAGCTGCAGGCGCTGACAGCAGGGCTGCCGCAGACCCGTTCGACTGAGGAGCTAGAGCGTCTTATTAGCGAGTGTAAAGGACTGGCCCCAGTGGCTGGCTGGTTAAAGCAAGCGATGGCGGGAAGGTTCTACGATGCGGCTGAAGGGGCTGAAGCGTGGCGGAGACTGCTGCACCGCAGAGACACGCGAATCAGCCCGAAGACACCAGGGTGGCTAAAGGGACTTGCAGCTGTATCCGCGGTAGTGCTGGGGATCTCGGTTTACTGGCTGCTTCGCGGGGGTATATAAAGGAAGTTCGGTATTAGATTTAAAATATAGGGACGGGGAGATACATAAGCGATGGAAATGGGGGACCATAAGCTGCTGCTTGACATGTTGAGGTATGCAGCGACTGAACAGCTATGGTCGAAAGGCGACCGAATCGTGGCTGCCGTATCCGGCGGTCCCGATTCTATGGCTTTGCTTCATCTGCTATGCGCAGCAGCGCAGCAAGATGAACTCACGATCATAGCTGCCCATGTAAATCACGGCTTCCGGAAGGCAGAATCGCGGCATGAGGCGGAGATTGTACGCCAATATGCAGCGAAACTTGGCGTATCCTTCGAGATGATTGAGCTTGATATGCCGGCTTACATAGAAGAAACCGGGATGAACGCCTCGTCCGCGTCACGTGAGAAGCGTTATGCCTTCCTGCATGACATAGCAGCTAAGTATAAAGCTTCGGCTGTCGCGCTGGCGCATCATGCCGATGATCAAGCGGAGACGGTGCTGATGCATATCATCCGCGGAGCAGGTTTAACAGGTCTTGCAGGTATGGCTGCCAAACGGACTGAAAAAAACGTGGAACTTATACGTCCATTACTTCGTATGAACAAGTCAGACATTGTACGCTATTGTACGGAGCAGGATATTCCGTATTGCCTCGACAGCAGCAACAATGAGAAATATTATTTTCGTAATGTCGTTCGGCTTGATGTTATACCGTATCTTTCACAATATAATCCCCAGCTCACTCATTCGCTCCGGAGAATGGCCGATGTAGCAGGGGCGGAAGACGAATGGATGGAGAATGAAGCGCAGAGGCTGCTCGTTGATCTTGTATCGCTGACTCCGGGTGAATGCAAGATGGATGCTGGTACGCTCTCAGGTCTTCATGTCGCTTTACAAAGAAGATTGATTAAACTAATATTAAATTATCTTTCGCAGGATGCAGAAATTGGCTCCTTTGATGCGATTGAGACCATGCGGCTTGCGGCGGCTTCTGCAGCCCCGAGTACCTGGCGGTATGATGCAGGCTCGGGTGTTCGATGCATCCGTGAGTATAGCAGCATCCGGTGGGTTCGAGTGCTTAATACTGCTGCGGCGATTATGCCTGAAGCGTATGCACACGTCATTACCCGTGATTCCGCTGACATGCGGGTAACAGCTGGAGGCCGTACGCTGTTTATTAAGCATCTCAAACGGGGCGAGGCGGTTAGGCCGGCAGGCAGAAACGAGGTTTGCTTCGATGCGGCGAGTCTGGTTTTTCCGCTTACTGTACGTAATCGGAAGCCGGGTGACCGAATTCAAGTTTTAGGATTAAACGGCTCCAAAAAAGTGCAAGATATGTTCGTTGACGAAAAGATCGCGCCATCCGAGCGTGAGCGTTATCCGCTTTTGGTTGATGCGGACGACTGCTTGCTATGGGTACCGGGTATCAGACGTTCGAGCCATGCGCTAATCGATCATGAGACAACGGACTTCCTGTTCATTCGAATAGAGAACGAATAAGAAGCACTGCTGTATTCATAATTATAATGTGAAAGATATAGGAGGATTTACATTTTGTTGAACGATATTAAAGAGGTACTCTATGACGAAGGACAAATTAGGGCGAAAGTGAAGGAACTCGGCGAGACACTTAGCCGTGACTTCGATGGGCGTAATCCGCTCGTTATTTGCGTCCTCAAAGGTGCATTCATATTCATGTCCGACCTGGTTAAAGAGATGCCGATTAAACTTGAGATCGACTTTATGGCCGTATCGAGCTATGGAGCTTCGACCAAATCATCTGGTGTCGTCAAGATTATTAAAGATCTTGATGCTTCTGTAGAAGGTCGTGATGTGCTGATCGTCGAAGATATTATTGACAGCGGTCTGACACTCAGCTACCTGATTGATGTTCTTGAGCGCCGCAATGCCAAGTCCGTAACCGTTGCAACACTGTTCGATAAGCCAGCGCGCCGTTCGGTTGATCTGGAAGCGGACTACACAGGCTTCTCATTGCCGGATGAATTTGTTGTGGGCTACGGCCTCGACTATGCAGAGAAGTACCGCAATCTTCCGTTCATTGGCATTCTGAAACCGGAAGTTTACGAGAAATAGAATTTGCGGTTACGCCGGCATGCCTCCCCCTCATATTGGTTCTATTGAGATGGAAAGTCATGCTATGTTAAAATATTAGAAGCGTCTTGAGAGGAGGTAGGGGATGAATCGGATCATCCGCAATACTGGATTTTATTTGATCATCTTTTTAGTAACGGTTGGGATTATTCAGTTTATCAGCAGCCAGAATAATACTACCGTCGGAATTCGATACGATCAGCTTCGCCAAGCCATCAGTTCAAACAACGTAGAAGAGCTGACCGTGAAGTACGATGGTTATACTTACTTGGTTTCCGGTAAATATAAAGAGCCGCCTGCAGACTCGAAGAACGGGGAGAAACAGTTCTCATCGAGGGTAGGTTTGGAAGCTGGCGAAGATATTCTCGCCGCAGAGAAACAATACGGATTTAAGCTTAACTATAAGCCAATGGATACACCTAGCATCTGGCTTACGTTCCTTACTTCCATTATTCCGTTTGTGATCATATTTATTTTGTTCTTCTTCCTGATGAATCAAGCTCAGGGCGGCGGCGGCAAAGTGATGAACTTTGGCAAAAGCCGTGCAAGGCTGTACAACGAAGAGAAGAAGCGCATCACGTTTGAGGATGTGGCAGGTGCCGACGAAGAGAAGCAAGAGCTTGTCGAAGTCGTTGACTTCCTGAAGGATCCTCGCAAGTTTAACATGGTTGGCGCACGTATTCCGAAGGGCGTATTGCTTGTAGGTCCTCCGGGTACTGGTAAAACGCTTCTTGCCCGCGCTGTAGCAGGCGAGGCTGGCGTTCCATTCTTCAGTATCTCCGGTTCGGACTTCGTCGAAATGTTCGTCGGTGTCGGCGCATCCCGTGTCCGTGACTTGTTCGAGAATGCGAAGAAAAATGCACCATGTATCATCTTTATTGATGAGATTGACGCAGTTGGTCGTCAACGTGGCGCCGGTCTTGGCGGCGGCCATGACGAGCGTGAGCAAACGCTCAATCAATTGCTCGTTGAGATGGATGGCTTTGGTGCGAACGAAGGCATTATTATCGTCGCAGCGACGAACCGTCCGGATATTCTTGACCCGGCACTTCTTCGTCCAGGACGTTTCGACCGTCAAATCACGGTTGACCGCCCAGATGTAAAAGGCCGTGAAGCCGTACTTAAAGTACATGCTCGCAACAAGCCGCTTAATAATGATGTTAAGCTGGATGTTATTGCGAAGCGTACGACTGGCTTTACTGGTGCGGATCTGGAGAACTTGCTGAACGAAGCAGCCCTCCTTGCGGCCCGCCGCAATAAGAAAGATATCGCCATGCGTGAAGTTGATGAAGCGATTGACCGCGTTATTGTTGGTACGGAGAAGAAGAGCCGTGTCATCAGTGACCGCGAGAAACGTATCGTCGCGTACCACGAAGCAGGTCATACCATTGTTGGCTACTTCCTGGAGCATGCCGACATGGTTCATAAAGTTACGATTATTCCACGCGGACGCGCTGGCGGTTATGTCATTATGCTTCCGAAGGAAGATCGTATGCTCGTAACGAAGCAAGAGCTTCTTGATAAAGTAACGGGCCTGCTTGGCGGACGTGTTGCAGAAGAGTTGTTTATCGGCGAGATTGGTACCGGCGCTTATAGCGACTTCAAGCAAGCTACCGGCATCGTACGCAGTATGATTATGGAATACGGTATGAGTGATAAGCTTGGTCCGATGCAGTTTGGCCAAACGCAAGGCCAAGTATTCTTGGGTCGTGATCTTGGTCATGAACAGAACTATTCGGATAAGATCGCTTATGAGATTGACCAAGAAATGCAAAACTTTATCAATGATTGCTACACTCGTGCGAAGCAGTTGTTGACTGAGAAGAGCAGAGAAGTACATTTGATTGCTCAAACGCTGCTTAAAGAAGAAACACTTGAGCTTGAGCAAATCAAGAATTTGATCGAATCCGGCGAGATCGTTGGCGGAGATGAGCCTTCTGGAGAAGGTAACGCCGCGGCTGAATCTTCTTCCGAACCTATCGTGGATACGATCGGCGGCGTGAAGGTTCGTATTCAAACCCGTGATGCGGGCGAGATTACACCTCCTGATCTGAACGAACAAAAACCAGACGACGAAGATCCGAATAAAGGATCTTAAGACAGAACAGCTGTCCTATGTTTGCTAATTGCAAGCGAAGGGCAGCTGTTTTTTGTACGTTAAATGTTTAAACGTTCGGATTTAAGGGGTAATAACAAGCAGGTGAATGGGTTTTGTGTGAGTTATTTGTGCGAATATTCCGAACAAAACTCGCACAAATGTTACATAACTGGGACAATAATTTGTGAACATAATTTCTGTGTTAAATTAGTTGACATAATATGATTGACGGCTGTTAGATTGTAATTATAATTAGGAGAATAGTGGCGGTGGACATCAAGAATAATAAGGATAGTGCGATGCCCTTAACAAATAAAAGGCAGGGGAGAGAACAGGAATGAAGAAACAAGTTAGTTTAATGCTTATGATTATCCTGGCGCTGACAGTAGTCTTGTCCGCATGTGGTAACAAGAACGAGAACAGTAACAATACAAACACAGGCGGCAATGCAGAGACTGCATCCCCGGACACTTCTAAAGCCCCGGCTTCCAAGCTGAAGATCGGTATGGCAACAGATGTTGGCGGCGTAAATGACAAATCCTTTAACCAAAGCGCATGGGAAGCTCTGAAGAAAGTAACAGCTGATACCGGCGCAGAGAGTAAATATCTTGAAAGTAAAAGCGATGCGGACATGGAGCCTAACCTGAGAGCGTTCGTATCTGAGAAATATGATCTGACTTGGGGCATTGGTTTCCTCTTCTCGGATGCGATGACTAAGGTAGCAAAGGAAAACCCAGATTCCAAGTTCGGACTAATTGATGCAACGCCAACAGAAGCACTGCCAAATGTTGAATCGGTTGCGTTCGCAGAGAACGAAGGTTCCTTCCTCGTTGGTGTAGTTGCTGGTCTGATGACAAAAACGAATAAAATCGGTTTTGTAGGCGGCATGGAAATTCCAGTTATTAAAAAATTCGAAGCAGGCTTCAAAGCAGGGATCGAAGCGGTTAACCCTGAAGCTGCGAAAAGCATGAAAATTAACTATGTAGGTGACTTCTCCAAGCCTGACCTTGGTAAACAAGCGGCTGCAACGATGTATGACGCTGGCGTCGACATCATCTTCCATGCATCGGGCGCATCCGGTAACGGTGTGTTCAATGAAGCGAAGACTCGTAAAGATGCTGGTAAAGACGTGTGGGTAATCGGCGTAGACAAAGACCAATCGCTTGAATTCGGTGACGCAATTACACTGACTTCGATGATGAAAGGTGTAGAAGCTGCAGTATATAAAGTATCGAAAGACCTAATCGATGGTAATTGGCAAGGCGGTCAAGTCGTTACGCTTGGTCTGAAAGACAACGGCGTAGGCTTGCCAGATACTTCAACGAAAAACGTACCAGCTGATGTACTTGCAAAAGTTGAAGAGTACAAACAAAAAATCATCAGCGGCGAGATTAAAGTGCCTACTGAATAATTTTCAGATGAAAATTATTTGATGTCGCTGTCTCAAGGCAAGGCCGGCTCCAGCCGGTCTTGTCCTTTTTTGCCATAGAGGTAGAAAACCGGGGGGATGATGAAGGTATGGACCGGAGCACAACGGCTGTTGAACTAAAAGGGATTACGAAGCGTTTTCCAGGATTAGTAGCCAATGACAACATCAATTTTGAACTGAAAAAAGGCGAGATTCATGCTCTGCTTGGCGAGAATGGCGCGGGTAAATCGACGCTGATGAATATTCTGTTTGGCTTGTATCAGCCGGAAGAAGGCGAGATTTGGGTAAATGGCAACAAAACCGTTATTGACGGAGCGGGTAAGGCAATTGAACTTGGGATCGGCATGGTCCATCAGCATTTCAAGCTTGTACAGCCGTTTACGGTAGCGGAAAATATCGTGCTTGGCAACGAACCGTCTAAGTTTGGATTTTTAAAATATAAAAAAGCAAATGTAAAAGTTCGGGAGCTCTCCGAACGTTATGGATTGAAAGTAGAGCCGCAGGTGCGGATTAAAGATATTACGGTGGGCATGCAGCAACGGGTCGAGATTCTAAAAACCTTGTACCGCGGTGCAGATATTCTGATCTTTGACGAGCCTACAGCGGTGCTGACGGTACAGGAAATTGAAGAGCTTATTCAAATTTTGCGCAACTTGTCGGCTGAAGGCAAATCAATCATTCTCATTACCCATAAGTTGAAAGAGGTTATGGCGCTTGCGGATACCGTAACGGTTATCCGAAGAGGTAAGGTCATTCGTACCCTTCCAACCTCAGAAACAAATGAACGGCATTTGGCTGAATTGATGGTTGGCAGAGACGTCACCTTCGAAGTCGAGAAATCGAAACAGGAGCCTGGCGAAGTTGTGCTGTCCATTGATTCACTTCGTATGAAAGGTGATCAAGGGAAACAGGTGCTGGATGGTATCAGCCTTAATGTACGAGCTGGTGAGATTTTAGGTATTGCAGGTGTAGACGGGAACGGACAAAGCGAACTTGTTTATGCGATTACTGGAATGAGAGGCGTGTCAGGCGGGAGCGTTAATATGAATGGCCGCGATATTACGAATCGATCGCCTCGCCAAGTGTCACTCTCCGGCGTAAGCCATATTCCAGAGGATCGTCATAAGCATGGTCTGGTGCTTGATTTTACACTAAGCGAGAATATGATTCTCGGCAGTTACTTTGATCCGCAATTCGGCAAGAACGGCTTCATCGATTTCAAGGCGATGGATGTACTGGCAGATAAACTTGTTAATGAATTTGATGTTCGTGGTTCAGGTATTCATGCGAAAGCCCGTTCTTTGTCCGGCGGTAACCAGCAGAAGGCGATTATCGCCCGGGAGCTGTGGAAAAATCCAGATCTCTTAATTGCTGTACAGCCTACACGGGGGCTTGATATTGGTGCAATCGAGTACGTACATAAACGGCTCATTGAAGCACGTAATCAAGGAAAAGCTATTCTGCTTATTTCGTTTGAGCTGGATGAGCTGTACTCCTTGTCGGACCGAATTGCCGTTATGTACGAAGGCCGCTTAATGGGTGAAGTGGATGCTGATCATCGTGATGATCAACAGCTTGGCCTGATGATGGCTGGTGATGCAGCAGCAGCTGCTACAGCAGAAGGGAGGGGGTAGTACGATATGAATACGATGAGAAAAATATTCGACAAGTCATCCTTTCTGGTGCCGCTTGTCGCAATCATTCTAGGTCTCATTTGTGGCGGGCTTGCGATGCTCGCCGGTGGATATGATCCGATTCTAGCTTACTCCTCTCTCGTGAAGAAGCTGTTTGGCAGCCCTTACGACATCGGTGAAGCGATTCGTGCCATCACACCACTTATTTTTACAGGGATTGCAGTAGCATTTGCTTTCCGTACGGGCCTCTTCAATATCGGGGCAGAAGGCCAATTTATGATGGGCATGACAGGAGCAACGATCGTTGGTGTTACGCTTGATTTGCCATGGTACCTCCATGCACCTCTTGCGATTATTGTTGGTGGTCTGTTTGGCGGCCTGTGGGCGGCGCTCTCCGGTTATTTGAAAGCTGCACGTGGTGTAAATGAGGTTATTTCCTCGATTATGCTGAACTGGATTGCGCTTTTCCTCTCTAACTATATCGTGGGTACATATCTCGTTATGGAAGGGCAGCAGAAATCGAAGCCAATTCATGAATCAGCGCTTGTATCGATCAAATGGTTGTCCGAAAGTATGGGTAATGCCCGTATGCATTGGGGTACATTATTTGCGATTATTGGCTTAATCGTCTTTTATGTGATCTTGTGGCGTACGAAAAAAGGTTATGAGCTTCGTGCAGTGGGTCTCAACCCGAACGCTGCGCTGTATGCCGGTATGAACGTTAACCGTACAATCATCACTTCGATGTTTATCAGCGGCGTGTTCGCCGGTCTTGGAGGCGTCTTTGAAATTCTAGGCGTGTTCGGCTACCAGACGGTAATGGCTGCATCATGGGGGTATGGGTTTGACGGTATCGCTGTAGCACTTCTTGGCGGCAATACACCAATTGGCGTATTCCTTGGTGCTGTTCTGTTCGGCGGATTAAGCTATGGTTCGGCGGGTATGAGCTTTGGTGCAAATGTACCGCCTGAGATTGTTCGTATCGTTATTGGTTCGATTATCTTCTTCGTCGCTTCGCATGGTTTGGTGAAATTCTTCCTTAAACCATTTATGATTCGCCGTTCGAATAAGGGCAAATCGGAAGGAGGCGGTGCACGATGAACGCATTAGATACAATTGGTCAATTAATAAGCATTACGCTAGTCTTCTCGACAGCGCTTATCTTCACCGGCCTTGGTGGACTCTTCTCAGAGCGATCGGGTGTCATTAACATCGGTCTTGAAGGACTTATGATTTCAGGCGCTTTCGCTGCTGCAGTTATCACTGACCAAGCCATTCAGGGCGGCATGAAGCATGGTGCTCCTTGGCTTGGATTGCTTGCCGGTCTAGTCTTTGGCGTAATAGTCTCACTGCTGCATGCTGTAGCAACGATTACGTTCCGTGCAGATCAGACCATTGTTGGGGTCGTTATTAATATCTTGGCAGCAGGGCTCGCCATTTATCTGACCAAGAACTTGTACGAAGGCTCCGGACAGACTCCAACACTGGAGTACGTATTTAATCCGGTTGCTATACCAGGTCTCTCCGATATTCCATTACTGGGTAAAGGGATCTTCACCGCATATCCAACAACTTATATTGTGATTGGCGTTGTTATTCTCAGCTACTTCGTGCTGTACCGTACGACCTTCGGCCTTCGTCTGCGTGCTGTAGGTGAGCATCCAAGCTCGGCGGATACGGTTGGCATCAGCGTAACCAAATACCGCTATATCGGCGTTATGCTGAGCGGCGCTTTAGCTGGTCTCGGTGGCGCAACAATCGCGCTCACGACAACAAGCAACTTTGCTCATAACACGATTTCCGGACAAGGCTTTATTGCGATAGCGGCTGTTATTTTCGGCAAATGGAATCCGCTTGGTGTTGCCGGTGCGGCGATCTTCTTCGGGATGGCGCAGGCACTTCGGAACTGGGCGCAGTTGTTCGAGTGGTCGCATCATATTCCGAATGAGTTCTTCTATATGCTGCCGTATTTACTGACCCTTATTGTTTTGGCAGGGGCAGTGGGACGTTCGTCAGCACCTAGTGCGCTTGGTGAACCGTACGATCCAGCAAAAAGGTAAGGAAGTTCGTGTTTTTTACGCTAAGTCCTCTTCTCTGTCCTTATGCGAAATTCGCAGGCGGAGAAGAGGGCTTTTTCTTATTTAATGCATTGACAGCATCCTGCACGTGGAGTAAATTAAACCTTAACAAATCAATCACATTTAAGCCATTGACTTGACTGAGTTTGTGCATCAATTCACAAAGTCGGTAAGCCATTAATCGGAATGGGACTCACCACCCATCCCTCATAAGAGGAGAGGATCAACTGTGGAAGCGCTGGCGCTGGAACGCAAGGCGGAACAGAATCGTGAACTGCGTGAACGGCTCATGCAATTAAAGAAAGAACGAAATGCAATTATTCTGGCTCATTACTATCAACGGGATGAAATTCAAGAGGTTGCGGATTTCCGCGGGGATTCTTTCTTGCTCGCTCAGAAGGCTGCAGAGACTGATGCGGATGTTATCGTCTTTTGCGGGGTTCATTTTATGGGAGAAAGCGCGAAAATTCTTGCTCCTAACAAAACGGTTATTATTCCTGACGAACGTGCCGGCTGCCCGATGGCAGACATGGTTAACGTGGAAGGCTTGCGTAAGCTGAAAGCACAGCATCCTAACGCAACCGTTGTCACTTATATCAATTCTTCCGCAGACATTAAAGCAGAGACGGATATTTGCTGTACATCAGCGAATGCCGTTAAAGTGGTAAACTCGGTAGAAGGCGATGAAGTGATCTGGGTACCGGACAAAAACCTGGGCCACTACGTGCAGCAGAATACAGACAAAAAGATGATTATCTGGGAAGGCTACTGCAACACGCATGATATGCTGACGGTGAAAGACGTTGAGGAAATGAAGGCGAAATACCCGAACGCGCAATTCGTTGTGCATCCGGAATGCCGTCCTGAGGTTGTGGAGCTTGGCGATTTTGTCGGCAGCACGACAGCTATTCTTAAATATTGCAAGGAATCGGATTGTCAGGAGTTTATCGTTGGTACAGAAGATGGTACTGGTTACCAGCTTCGTCTGGACAGCCCGAACAAAACATTCCATTTTGCATCCAAATATTTGGTTTGTCCGAACATGAAAGTGAACAACTTGAAGAAGCTGGTGAAATGTCTCGAAACCATGCAGCCTCAAATCTACGTTCCAGAGCATGTTGCGGAGCAAGCCCGTAAGTCCCTGGAGCGCATGTTACTCGTTAAATAGGAGGAGCATGCGCTACTCCTATGCTTGGAGGCGCATTATTAATATGATACCAAGATACCTCGTTGACCTGTCGTTAGAGGACTTGCCAGTTATAGAGAAGGACGTACTTGTGATCGGGGCCGGCATTGCCGGTCTTTTTACCGCATTATTGGCAAGTGAGAAGAACCATTCGGTCTTAATGATTACGAAAAAATCTTTGCTCGACAGCAATACGCGTTACGCTCAAGGGGGTATCGCTGCGGTTATTTCGGATGACGATTCACCGGCCTATCACCGCGAGGATACGCTTATTGCAGGCGCAGGTCTTTGCTCAGAAGATGCGGTTAATGTCCTTGTCCATGAAGGTCCAGGAGGCGTCAGCAATCTCATCAGCATGGGTACACAGTTCGACCTTGAGAACGGTGAATTTGCGCTTACCAAGGAAGGGGCGCATAGCCAGCGTCGTATTCTTCATGCGAACGGAGACGCAACAGGCTTTGAAATCGTACGCGCTTTGTCGGAAAAAGCAACAGAGGATCCAGGCATTGACGTGTGGGATGATCATTTTGTCATCGACCTCGTGACACAGGATGGCGAATGCTGTGGGGCGATCGTTCAGAAGCCGGACGGGCAGCGTCTATACGTGCGGGGCAAAGCAACCATCTTGTGTTCCGGTGGAACAGGTCAGCTGTATCGTTATACGACTAATCCGGATGTAGCAACCGGAGATGGTGTTGCTATGGCTTACCGTGCAGGTGCGCTCATTCAAGATATGGAATTTGTTCAATTCCATCCGACTTCCCTTTGTTATCCGGGTGCACCACGCTTCCTCATCTCCGAGGCAGTTCGGGGCGAAGGTGCGATTCTGCGTAATATTCGGGGCGAGCGTTTCATGGATCGTTATCATGCTCAGCTTGAGCTTGCACCTCGTGATGTTGTCGCACGCGCTATTGTCAGTGAAATGGAAGAGACAAAGTCGACGTTCGTGTATCTCGATGTGACGCATGAATCGGCAGATATGGTGAAGCATCGTTTCCCGAATATCTATGAGTTCTGTCTGCAGTATGGACTGGACCTGACAACAGACTGGATTCCAGTTGCACCTGCTGCCCATTATATGATGGGTGGAGTCAAAACCGATTTAAACGGGGAAACCAATATAAGAAGGCTGTTTGCATGTGGGGAAGTATCGTCTACCGGCGTACATGGAGCGAACCGTCTTGCAAGCAATTCATTATCTGAAGCAATCGTATTTGGCAAACGCATTGTTGACAGCATTATCAAGCTCTCGGAGCTTGAGACAAAACCGGTAATCGAAGTGGAGCAGCCGCGAAGTAGTGCGCCGATGCAGGCCGTTGTAGAGAAGCGGCTCAAGCTGCAGAAGGTTATGGTTCGATACGCAGGTCTTCGCCGTAACGCTCAAGGTCTTGAGAGAGGTCTTGAAGAGCTGAAGCGGCAGCTGCCATTCTTCCAATCGGTTCTGACGAAGCGGGAGGAATACGAATTTGCCAACCTGCTGACCTGTGCGATTCTAACAACTGAATCAGCACTGCAGCGGGAAGAAAGCCGGGGTGCGCATAGCCGGGAGGATTTCCCGGAGAAGAACGACGCAGTATGGCGTAAGCATACCATTCTGCACCGGCTGCAAGGAATGACAGAGGAGCGAATTATTCATGTTTGATACAACGTTCGGTACCTATAATCACGCCCTGCGCGAGCTAATCCGCGGCTGGCTGGCTGAAGATATCGGCAGCGGCGATATTACAACAGCGACGACCATTCCGATGGGTTCGCAGTCAACTGCCGTTATCCATGTGAAGGAGAGCGGCATAATTGCCGGCCTTCCAGTTGCCCGACTCGTATTCGAAGTAGTTGATGCGTCGCTTCAGTTCGAAGCGAAAGTCAGCGATGGCGAGTATGTAGAGAAAGGCACCGTTATTGCTACTGTTGAGGGAAGCACACATAGTTTACTGACTGGTGAGCGTCTCGCGCTTAATTTGATGCAGCGGCTATCGGGTATTGCGACGAAGACCAATGCTTTTGTTGCAGCGCTTGAGGGCTTGCCGGTACGGCTTGTCGATACACGCAAAACAACGCCAGGTCACCGGATGCTGGAGAAGTATGCGGTCCGTGTTGGCGGAGGAGCTAATCATCGCTTTGGTTTATATGACGCCGTAATGATTAAAGATAATCATATTAAAGGTGCGGGTGGCATTCGCCAGGCAGTCGAAGCATCGCGTGCTGCAATTCCTCATACAATGAAGATTGAGGTAGAAACTGAATCCTTTGAGCAGATTGAAGAAGCACTCGCTTGCGGCGCGGATATTATTATGCTCGATAATATGGCCCCTGCGATGATGACGGAAGCCGTGAGTCGTATAAAAGCCCATTCTCCGCATGTTATCGTTGAAGCATCGGGTAATGTGAGGCTGGATACCGTTCGTGCGATTGCGGCCTGCGGTGTAGACGTTATTTCCGTTGGGGGATTAACCTACTCGTTCAACGCACTTGATATAAGTCTTGATTTGAATGCGAAAAAAGGGGGCGCTCCTACGTGATTTTAGTTATCGACGTCGGCAATACGAACATCGTTTTGGGCGTCTATAAAGGCAAGGAACTGCTTCATCATTGGCGGCTTAGCACGAACCGTTCGGCAACCGTGGATGAGTATGGCATGAACATGCACAATTTGTTCCATTATGCGGGTATTCGGATGGAGCAGATCGAAGGCGTTATTATTTCCTCGGTCGTTCCGCCGCTGATGCGTGCGCTTGAGCAGCTGTGTATGAAATATTTGCGCAAGACACCACTAGTCGTTGGTCCTGGTATTAAGACAGGTCTTAATATCCGTTATGAAAATCCGCGTGAGGTCGGCGCAGACCGGATTGTAAACTCGGTAGCAGGTATTGTGAAATATGGCGCGCCGCTTATCGTTGTTGATTTTGGTACAGCGACGACCTTTGATTATATTGATGCATCCGGCAGCTATCTGGGCGGAGCTATTGTGCCAGGTATCGGCATTTCGACTGAGGCGCTGTATCAGCGTGCGGCTAAGTTGCCACGTATTGAGCTGGTGAAGCCGAAGAGTGTCATTGGCCGCAACCCGGTTACTTCGATGCAGGCAGGCATTATCTACGGATACGCTGGACAAGTAGATGGTATCGTCAACCGAATCCGAAAAGAATTTCAAGTAAGTCCGCGCGTTGTCGCAACAGGCGGACTAGCAGAGTTAATTAGTTCGGAATCGGAAACGATAGAAGAAGTTGATCCACTTCTGACGTTAGAAGGGTTACGCATAATTTATGAACGGAATCAGGAGGGATAGAGGAATGGAGCAGTTACCAGACGTACTCGTTCGGGGTACGGCGTGGGGAGGTAAAATTCGCGTATTTGCAGCCCGCACAACCCAGCTTGTATCTGAGCTTCAGCATCGCCATCAGACGCTGCCGACAGCAACGGCCGCATTTGGTCGCACGGCAACAGCCGCAGCCATTATGGGCGCGATGCTAAAGGGTGAAGAGCAGCTGACTGTAAAAGTAAAAGGTGACGGTCCAATCGGTCAAATCGTCGTTGACGCTAATGCACATGGTGAAATACGGGGTTATGTCGATAACCCGGATGTGCTGCTTCCTAGTAATGAGCACGGGAAGATCGATGTCGCTGGCGGCGTCGGCCGTAATGGATACCTTCATATTATTAAGGACCTTGGTCTTAAGGATCCTTATCTCGGCAGCGTGCCGATCGTTTCGGGTGAGCTGGCTGAAGATTTCACCTATTATTTTGCCGTATCGGAGCAGACGCCTTCCGCAGTTGGACTTGGTGTGCTTGTGGAAGCAGACGGCAGTGTTATTCATTCCGGTGGATTTATTGTACAGATCCTGCCGGGACTAACGGATGAGGAGATTACTCGTCTCGAGCAGGCTGTTGGTTCGATGCCGCATGTGACAAAGCTGCTTGAACAAGGAGAGACACCAGAAGGAATACTGCGCCGGCTTGTAGGTGATGAGCTGCACATCCATGATTCGCTGGATTTGAAGTTCCAGTGCAAATGCTCGCAGGAGCGGGTGGAGCAGACGCTGATCAGCCTTGGAGTATCGGAGCTGGAGCAGATTATTGAGGAAGATGGCAAGGCAGAGGTAGTCTGCCATTATTGCAACGAGGCTTATACGTTTGACCCTGTACAGCTGAAGCAGCTGATTGATCAGGC
Organism: Paenibacillus sp. YAF4_2; assembly: GCF_052113225.1. Lineage (NCBI taxonomy): Bacteria > Bacillati > Bacillota > Bacilli > Caryophanales > Paenibacillaceae > Paenibacillus > Paenibacillus sp. YAF4_2. Next base: position 16,144 of record NZ_JBFRCT010000016.1, on the reverse strand, counting down.
AAAGCCAAAGCTTGTGCAATAACGCGGGGGCATTGGGGAAATGAAGAAATACGGGGTAATAAAAGCAGTTGTCGTTCTTCAAGCGATTTGTATGATTGTCCTAAGCGTGGCTGTCATTGTGAAGTTGTCTCCGTTCTCGGATGATCCTGAGCAGCATGATCCTGATTCGGAGACAAAGGCACAGACGGGTGATACGCCAAATGATTCGGATTCTGTGCGAAGCGATGGCATTGCGGCTGCGGTAGGAGGCATCCCAATTACAACGGCTGAGCTGGAGAGCCAGCTTGAGAAGCAATACGGGAACACCGTACTTCGAACGATGATGGTTCACAAAGCGATTGATTTAGAAGCAGAAGCGAAGCGGCTAAGTGTATCCTCTGAAGAAGAGGAGCGGGAGCTGGCTTCGATGATCGAAGGGTACGATAGCGAAGATGTTTTTTATAACGTGATGAAGGAACAGCTTGGCATGTCGAAGAATGATGTACGGGAAGATGTCAGATACCGCTTGCTGCTGGAGAAAATCGCTGTATTAACGGTCGATTTGACCGAGGTGGAGATTGAGAATTACATAGCAGCGAATCCAAGGCAATTTGCTGATCGGCTTAGGCTGCATCTGCAGTGGATTGTGACGGACACAGCGCAAGAGGCGAGTGATGTGCTGGATCTTTTATCAGATGGTGCCTCATTTGATGAGCTAGCAAGCACTTACTCAATGGATAGCAACACGTCTGATTCCGGCGGCGATCTGGGTCTTATCGATTCGGATGATCCTTTCTATGATGCTGATCTGCTGGATGAAGCAAGCCGGCTCCAGACAGGAGAGACAACAGGTCCCATTAAGGTCGAGGATGGCTATGCAGTAATCCGGCTAGTCGAGCGGGAGAAAACGGAAGGCCTGACCGGTCGTGTTCTGTATGAGAAGGCACGGCAGGATTTGGCGCTATCGAAAGCCAAGCCGCTTAATGAGATCGAGGATGATTTACTTCACAAATATGACGCGACAACGACCCCTTAGAGCACTAATATAATCATCCAGAAGCCGCCCCCGAGCGGTTTCTCCCTTTTATTGTAAATGCAAGAAAGAAACTATTGACAACGGATATAAGAGATTGATAATATGATATTAGGAAAAAACCAACTAAATTAGTCGGAATAAGGAGGCAATTATTCTCATGGCTAGAATTGTAAACAGCGTAACTGAACTCATTGGTGACACACCACTTGTCCGTTTGAACCGTCTTGTGCCAGAAGATAGCGCCGAAATTTATGTAAAGCTTGAATACCAAAACCCAGGTGCAAGCGTTAAAGACCGTATTGCAATCAGCATGATCGAAGTTGCTGAGCAAGAAGGCCGTCTGAAACCAGGCGATACAATCGTTGAGCCTACCAGCGGTAACACGGGTATCGGTCTTGCAATGGTAGCAGCAGCTAAAGGCTACAAAGCGATTCTAGTTATGCCTGAGACAATGAGCATTGAGCGTCGCAACCTGCTTCGTGCTTACGGTGCAGAGCTTGTTCTGACTCCGGGCTCCGAAGGAATGAACGGTGCTGTTCGCAAAGCAGAAGAGCTGGCGAAAGAGAACCCTTCGTATTTCATTCCGCAACAATTCAAGAACCAAGCGAACGTAAAAGTTCACCGCGAAACAACAGGTCCGGAAATCGTTGAAGCGATCAACTCCCTCGACGGTAAGTTGGATGCATTTATTGCGGGTATCGGTACTGGCGGTACAATTTCAGGTACAGGCGAAGTATTGAAAGAGAACTTTAAAGGCATTAAGATCTATGCAGTTGAGCCAGCTGCTTCCCCGATCCTTTCGGGCGGCAACCCTGGACCTCACAAAATTCAAGGTATTGGTGCTAACTTTGTACCAGATATCCTGAACCGTGAGATTTATGACGGCGTTATTACAGTTGAGAATGAAGAAGCATTCGAATATGCTCGTCGCGCTGCGAAAGAAGAAGGTATCTTGTGTGGTATTTCTTCCGGTGCTGCGATCTTCGCTGCCCTCAAAGTAGCGAAAGAACTGGGCAAAGGCAAACGTGTTATCGCAATTGTTCCTTCGAACGGTGAACGTTACCTGTCCACGCCATTGTTTAACTTCGAGAACTAATTTAGACCTATATGAGCCCCCATTCCTTGGAATGGGGGCTTTTTGACGTTTACGGGGGCTTTTTGTATACTTAGCAAATCATACCTGATCGGAGGAAATGAATATGTTCACCGCACCCCGGCAATGGGCCTTATGGCAGGCGGAACGAAAATATACGACCCTGCCGTTGTTAAAGCGTATTCCGCTTGGATCGGTCACGGTCGACTCATGGGAGTCGGCATGGCGCGCGGCTTCTCCACATGCTTTTGTTCTGGAAAGCGGCAAGGACGGACGTTACACTTATTTGGGGCTGCGCCCGGAAGGCATTATTCGCGGGAAAGGGCTGCATGCACAATCGGAAGAGCGGGATCTGCAAGATCATGTTCTGGCGGAACAAAGCTGGGAAGGAAAGCCCCTTGAGATTATGCGCCGCTGGATGGAGCCTTATCGATCTCCAAAGCTTGCGGATGGGCCTAAATGGACGGGGGGGTGCGTAGGCTATTGGAGCTACGATGTGGTCCGTTCGATTGAACGTCTGCCAGAGCTTTCGGCGGATGATACAGGACTTCCGGATTATTTGTTCCTGCGCATGAACAGGATCTGGATTGTGGATCAGCAGGAGAAGATGCTGTACTGCGCTGTCCATACGGCTGTTAATGGAGAAGAAAATGATGAGCAGCTCAAAGCCTGCTATGAGAAGGCAACAGCACAAGCTGATGAGATGGAGGCATTCTGGCAGGAGCACATTCAGCGGCAGGATGGCGAGGCTGCATCTATTCGCGAGGAGCGGAGACGGTTCCTGGAAGGCGACAGCCTGCATATCGATGTGGAGTCGGTAGAGGGCATCACTTCACCATTCCGTAAAGAAGCTTTTATGGATGCTGTGCAGCGTATTCAGCAGTATATCAGCCAAGGTGATGTATTCCAGGTGAATTTGTCTCAGAGGCAGAGCCGGGAAGTCACTGCCTCACCAGAGGAGTTGTACGAGTGGCTTCGTATTTTTAATCCGTCGCCTTATATGGGTTTCCTGCGCTGCCCGGACTTTCAGCTTGTCTCAGCATCTCCTGAGCTCTTAGTCGAGCAGAATGGCAATAAGCTGGCATCACGACCGATTGCAGGCACACGCCGCCGCGGCAGATCGGAGACAGAAGACCGGTTGATGGCGGAGGAGCTCCGTACAAGCGAGAAGGAGCGGGCAGAGCATATCATGCTCGTCGATCTTGAGCGTAACGACCTTGGGCGTATATCGGAATTTGGTACGGTTAAAGTCGAAGAGCTGATGGTTATCGAATATTACTCCCATGTTATGCACTTGGTGTCACAGGTGGAGGGGCGTTTGGCGGAAGGAAAGGATGCCTTTGATGTCATCGCGGCGACATTCCCGGGAGGAACGATCACTGGCGCACCAAAAATCCGTACTATGGAAATCATTGAAGAGCTTGAGCCGGTCCGGCGGGGACCTTATACGGGATCGCTTGGATGGATTGACTATAATGGCGATATGGAATTTAATATAATTATAAGAACGATGGCGGTGAAAGACGGTATCGTACATATTCAGGCGGGAGCAGGAATCGTCATTGATTCCGATCCGGAGCGGGAGTATTACGAATCGTTAAATAAAGCGAAGGCATTATGGAAGGCGATTCAGTATAGTGAACGATTTGCAGAGCGGACAAGCCGGACATAGTGCAAGGCGATACACAAAGGGGGAGCAGGAGCGATGATTCTAGTAATTGATAATTATGATTCGTTTACGTACAACTTGGTGCAGTATTTAGGTGAACTAGGTGAAGAGGTTGTCGTAAAGCGGAATGACGAGATTGATCTCGCTGGTATTGAAGCACTGAAGCCCGACCATATCCTGATCTCGCCTGGACCTTGCTCTCCGAATGAAGCAGGCATCAGCCTGTCGGTCATTGAGCATTTCAAAGGTATTATTCCGATCTTTGGCGTATGCCTTGGCCATCAGTCAATCGGACAAGCATTTGGCGGCGATGTTGTGCGCGCGGAGAAATTGATGCACGGCAAAACGTCTGAAATTTTGCATGACGGTAAGACGATTTTTGAAGGAATCCCATCCCCTTATACGGCTACTCGTTACCACTCTTTGATTGTGAAGCGTGAGACGCTTCCGGATTGTCTCGAGATTAGTGCGGAAACGGCGGAAGGCGAAATTATGGGACTGCGCCATAAAGAATATCCGATTGAAGGCGTACAGTTCCATCCTGAATCAATCATCACGCAGCATGGACATGCAATGCTGCGCAATTTCTTGAAACGCCGGACGGGCGCGACGCGATGAAGATCGCGCTGAACGGAACGGTAATGGAATCTGGTGAAGCTGTGATCTCGATTTATGATCACGGCTTTTTGTACGGTATGGGGTTATTTGAGACGTTCCGGACCTACGGTGGCAGGCCGTATTTGCTGAAGCAGCATATGAAACGGCTTAAGGCGGGCTGTGAGGCCATCGGTATCCGGTATAATCCGGATGTCAATGCGCTGCAGGCGATGATTACAACTCTATTGGAAGCAAATGGGCTCAATGAGGGATATATCCGCCTCACCATTACGGCTGGCATTGGCGAGCTTGGTCTTCCAAGCAATGATTATGAGCAGCCGACAGAGCTTATGCTTGTTAAGGCACTTCCACCTCATAATGAGCGGTTGTATGACGAAGGTAAGGAATTACGTCTGCTAAGGACAGTAAGGAATACCCCGGAAGGGGCCTTTCGTTTAAAATCACTCCATTATATGAACAATATAATTGCAAAGCGGGAATTGCTGGCAAGTGGTGCCTCCGCTTCAGCAGAAGGACTTATGGTAAGTCATGAGGGCTTGCTCGCGGAAGGTATCGTTAGCAATCTGTTTTTTGTGCAGTCGGACATTATTTATACCCCTTCCACGGATATTGGCATTTTGCCAGGTATTACGAGGCAGCGGGTAATAGAGCTCGCACGCGAGCGGGGCTATACCGTTCGGGAAGGACACTATTTGTATGATGAACTTCTAGCTGCGGAGGAAGTCTGGTTGACAACTTCCATTCAGGAGCTCGTACCGGTTACGCGGTTAACCGATGAGGCAGGCAGCAGCGTCATAGTTGGTAACGGATCAGCTGGACCAGTGCTGCGTGAGCTGCTGCTTGCTTATCGTGAAGATACGGAGGCACAACAACGATGAGCGAATGGGGACAACAAGGCTATAAGCCAACTTTTTGGAATAGAAGCTATGAGTTAGACGGCGGCATCAAGCTGGAGCTTGGGAAACGCACACTCATTATGGGGATCTTGAATGCCACGCCGGATTCCTTTTCGGATGGTGGGCGGTACAATCATGCGGAGGCTGCGGCTGAGCGTGCAGCCGCTATGGTAGAGGAGGGCGTCGATATTATCGACATCGGTGCCGAATCGACGCGTCCCGGCTTTGAGCAGGTCAGCGTTGAGGAGGAGCTTCGCCGCCTGCTGCCCGTAATTCGGGCCGTACGCGAAGCGGCACCTCACGTGCCGATCTCAATCGACACGTACAAGGCAGAGACCGCGCGCCTGGCGCTTGAAGCGGGCGCGCATATTATTAACGACATCTGGGGTCTGAAGTATGACCCCTTTATGGCGGCCGTTGCGGCCGAGTATGGCTGTCCCGTCATTATCAGCCATAACCGTCCAGCCCGGGACTACAGTGATCTTGTCCCGGATGTGCTCGCCGACCTGCAGGCGAGCGTGGCTATAGCGCTTCAAGCTGGCGTTGAATCAAGCCAGATTTGGCTCGACCCGGGTCTTGGCTTCGCCAAAGATCATGACGACAACCTCGAATTTATGGGCCGGTTGTCGGAACTAACAGAGCTTGGGTACCCGGTGCTACTGGGTACCTCGCGCAAACGATTCATCCGGCAGACGCTGGGCCTGCCGGTTGATGATCTGGCTGAAGGTACCGCGGCGACGACGGCGCTTGGTATTGCACAAGGCTGCCAAATCGTGCGCGTACATGATGTACGTGCCAATAAGCGGACGGCGATGATGACTGACGCCATCATGTACCGCAAATAAATGCGCTGACAGCGGTGGCGATACTCGGCCGCAGCTCTAATAGAAAGCGAGGAATCGGAAGGCAATGGACAGCATGATAATGAAGGGCATACAATTTTACGGCTATCACGGTGTTTTTCCTGAAGAAAATCGGCTTGGACAGAATTTTATCGTCGACCTTGACCTAAAGCTCGACCTGGAGAAAGCGGCGGCAACGGATGACTTGGAAGCAACCATAAACTACGCTGAGCTGTACGAGCAGGTCAAATCCGTCGTGCAGGGAAAGCCTTATAAATTAATTGAAGCTTTAGCTGGCGGCATTGCAACGCGGGTTTTGGAAGCTTATACTATGATAAATGAAGTGACGGTTCGCGTAACAAAGCCAAATCCGCCGTTTGAGATTCATTTCGAAGGAGTTACAATTGAGCTCCGGCGTAAGCGGGATGGGAATGGACGTGTTGTCCGTGCCTAACACGATTGCTCAAGCGTATATTGCACTAGGCTCCAATCTTGGTGATCGCGAGGAACTGCTTAGGCAGGCGGTAGAACGTCTTAAGCAGCAGTCTGGCGTTCAGATTGTAAAAGTATCGGGTATTTACGAGACAGACCCTGTCGGCTACACGGATCAGCCTGCTTTTCTTAATATGGCGGTGTCTGTTAAGACTTCTCTTTCGCCGAATGAGCTGCTTCATGCCTTATTTGATGCAGAACAGCTTCTTGGCCGTATCAGAGATATTCGCTGGGGACCTCGCACCATAGATCTAGATCTGCTGTTATATGGAGATGTAACGATGGATGATGAGGAGCTGACGCTGCCTCACCCCCGTATGATGGAGCGGGCATTTGTGCTTGTACCACTTAGGGATGTCATCGATTCTTCGCATCCTCTGCAGGACCTTGTTTCGGTCTCTGCGGCAGCGGCGCTTCAGGATGGAAAGGAAGGCATCAAGTTATGGAAAATCACCAATTGGCTCAGCGAGTCCGAGCGTTTCGGAAGCTGAAGGGCTACACCCAGCAGGAGCTGGCGAAGGTATTAGGCGTATCTGTAGCGGTTCTTGGATCGCTGGAGCGGGGAACACGTAAGCCTGATGCACGGCTTCTGACGAATATAGCGAATACGCTAGGCATCAGCTATGAAGAATTAATGGATACGGAATCATAACGTACCTTACATATGACGAACTAGACTTCATCACTCAGAGAAGGAGGATACAGAAACAGCATGTTGAAAATCGGAGATATTGAGATGAAAAATAACGTCGTGCTAGCACCGATGGCTGGCGTATGCAACCCGGCTTTCCGTCTCATTGCCAAAGAGTTCGGAACCGGTCTTGTATGCGCAGAGATGGTCAGTGATAAGGCGATTCTGCATGGCAACAAGCGTACGATGGAAATGCTCTTCGTAGATGAGCGGGAGAAGCCGCTTAGTCTGCAAATTTTCGGCGGCGACCGTGAGTCGCTCGTGGAGGCTGCGAAAGTTGTCGACCAGCAGACCAATGCCGATATTATTGATATTAATATGGGCTGTCCGGTACCTAAAGTGACAAAATGTGATGCAGGCGCCCGCTGGCTGCTTGATCCGAATAAAATATATGAAATGGTCTCGGCTGTTACCGCTGCTGTCAGCAAGCCGGTTACGGTTAAAATGCGGATCGGCTGGGATGATGAGCATATCTTTGCTGTCGATAACGCGAAAGCTGTCGAAAGCGCAGGCGGCAAAGCTGTCAGCGTGCATGGACGTACTCGTGAGCAGCAATACACGGGTAAGGCGAATTGGGACATTATTCGTGATGTGAAGCAAGCGGTATCCATTCCCGTTATTGGTAACGGTGATGTTTTCTCGCCGGAAGATGCCCGCCGCCTGCTTGAACATACTGGCTGCGACGGTGTTATGATTGGCCGTGGCGCGCTTGGCAACCCGTGGATGCTGTACCGTACTATTCAGTACTTATCGACAGGCGAACTGATGCCGGATCCGCTTCCTCGTGAGAAGATGGAAGTTGCCATCCTTCATATGGACCGTCTTGTCGCGCTCAAGGGCGAAGCAACTGCGGTGCGTGAGATGCGTAAGCATCTGGCTTGGTACTTGAAAGGACTTCCTGGCGCAGCTCGCGTGAAGGATGTCATTATGGAAGAAACAGGCCGCGACAAGCTTGTCGAAATACTGGATCAATACATTTCTTCTTTGGATGAAGAAGAGTTGACCTCTATTGGCGGCGGTTCCCAAACCGCTCATTAAGAAGGAGAGAGGATCATCGGCCCCTAAGCCGTTGGTCCTCTCAATCTAATCTATTGTAAAGCGGTTACAGCGGCATATTTGGCTTTGATTGACATTCAGGGTATCTTTGAAATATAATCTTGCAATATACATCAACGACATCGTCGTTTCCGCGCTGACTGCCCCGCAACTTGGCATGAGGAACGGGGAATGCAATATATTAATTAACAGTGAAATTCATACAACTGTATGAATAATATGTCACACGACAGGAGAATCGGAAGATGGGCGATAAGGAAATCATTCTGACTCAGGACGGGTTAAAGAAACTTGAAGAGGAACTGGAAAACCTCAAGTCGGTCAAGCGTCGTGAAGTAGCGGAACGTATCAAAATTGCGATCGGTTATGGAGATATCAGCGAGAACTCGGAATATGAGGACGCGAAGAATGAGCAGGCTTTTATTGAAGGCCGTGTCATCACCCTTGAGAAAATGCTCCGCAATGCGCGGATTATTAATAATGATGAGATTGCTACAGATACGGTAAGTATTGGATCGGTTGTAACGGTGGAAGATTTGGAATTCGGTGATACAATGGAATATGCAATCGTAGGTTCAGCTGAATCCGATCCTCTTCGAAACAAGATTTCGAATGAGAGCCCGGTAGGCAAAGCGATTTTGGGCAAGAAAAAGGGTACAGTCGTGGACGTAAGCGTTCCTGCCGGCATTATTCAATATAAAATCGTCGATATCAAAAAATAAGGTTTGCACTGCTACTTGCGTATATTTTCGGAAAGCTTCCTTAGTGGAAGCTTTTTGAACGTTAAATATAAGAAAGTATAAGCTTCTCTATACTTTGCTTATATTTCACTCGCTAAACGTCTGCTGCCCTTCCAAAGAAGGTGCAGCCGTTTACGCTTGAGCAGTGCCTTTAATTTAGGAGATGAATGAAGTGGATCAGCAAAACACGGGAGTGGAACAAGAGCAAGAACTAAGCGAACTTCTGCAAATCCGCAGAGATAAATTGGACGAGCTGAGAGCACTTGGCGTCGACCCATTCGGCGGTAAATTTGAGCGTACGCATAATGCGAAGGATATTATTGCCGCTTATGAAGCGTTAAGCAAAGAAGAGCTGGAAGAGAAAGCGATTAAGGTAAGCATTGCTGGCCGTATTATGCAAAAACGCGGCATGGGTAAAGCGTCGTTTGCTCATATCCAGGACCTTTCTGGCAAAATCCAAATTTACGTCCGCAAAGATACCGTTGAAGCGAACAAATACGCTGCTTTTGAAATGCTGGATATCGGTGATATCGTTGGCATCAACGGCGTTGTGTTCAAGACGAATACGGGCGAAGTTTCAGTTAAAGCACATGAAGTGGAAGTACTGACGAAGTCGCTTCTTCCGCTGCCTGATAAATACCATGGCCTGAAAGACGTAGAGCTGCGCTACCGTCAGCGTTATGTTGATCTGATCGTGAACCCGGATGTTCAGCAAACCTTCATCGCACGTTCCCGAATTATCCAATCGATGCGCCGTTACCTTGACTCCAAGGGCTATCTCGAAGTTGAGACGCCAACTCTGCATTCCATTGCAGGCGGAGCTGCGGCACGTCCATTTATTACCCATCATAATGCGCTTGATATGCAGCTCTATATGCGTATCGCGATTGAGCTTCACTTGAAACGTCTGATTGTTGGTGGTCTGGAGAAAGTATACGAGATCGGCCGCGTATATCGGAACGAGGGTATTTCGACTCGCCACAATCCAGAATTTACGATGATCGAGCTGTACGAGGCTTATGCTGACTACAAAGACATCATGTCGCTGACCGAGAACTTGATTGCACACATTGCACAAGAAGTGCTTGGTACAATGAAGATCACTTACCAAGGACAAGAGATTGATCTGACGCCAGAGTGGCGCCGCGTGTCGATGGTGGATCTGGTTAAGGAAGTAACAGGTGTCGACTTCAGTGTCGAGATGACCGACGAAGAAGCTCATGCGCTTGCGAAAGAGCATAAAGTACCGGTTGAGCCTCATATGACGTTTGGCCACATTCTGAATTCCTTCTTCGAGACGCATTGTGAGCATACGCTTATCCAGCCGACGTTCGTTACAGGCCATCCGGTTGCCATCTCGCCGCTGGCGAAGAAGAACCCAATTGATCCGCGCTTCACAGACCGCTTCGAGTTGTTTATCGTTGCACGTGAGCATGCGAACGCCTTTACGGAGCTGAATGATCCAATCGACCAGCGCCAACGCTTTGAAGCCCAACTAGTAGAGAAGGAACAAGGCAATGACGAAGCGCATGAGATGGATGATGACTTCATCCGCGCCCTCGAGTACGGCATGCCGCCTACAGGCGGACTTGGCATTGGTGTTGACCGCCTCGTTATGCTGCTCACAGATGCGCCTTCGATCCGCGATGTACTGTTGTTCCCGCATATGCGCGAGCAGCGACAAGGCGAATAAGTTTAAGAATTAAGATTAAGCAGACAACAGCACCGCTTGGACGAACTGGTCCGGGCGGTGCTTTTTCATTACCATAGGGTCGCTTATCTTCGAAGAGACCGATAGTAGTTTTATCACGATAGCTGTACACATTGACATTTGATATGGAAAGTGAGAATGTATTTTACAGGAAAAAGGATACTTGTTCGAAACTTATCGTTCGAGGTGAATCGCGGAAAATGTGGAAGCTACGTGCTGTTATAGGTTTGTTAATTGTACTCGTCATTGGACTTTTACCTGCGATAACCGGCTATGCTGCTGCTGCTGTTGAGGGAAGCAGCACAAACGGATTAGGCAATATTGCTACAGAGGCCTTCTCACCGATCATCTCCATGGAGCCGGTTCAGTCTGCTTCAGCAGCACCACAAGAGAAGACCGTGGATCCGAAGAAAATATCTGCGTTTCCGGTGTTAGCCGTATCCGCGTTATTTGGTGCGTTGTTTGCATACTTGTACAGCAGGTGGCTGCGTGCTCGGGAATTCTCCTCCGGTGGGAAGTTTGCTGCACCTGGGAGCAAGCCATCCATGAATGGCTTGCGAATTGCACTTCTTGCTGCATTTGCCTTCCGGTTTTATATTGCGGTTTCAAACCCTGGCTATACGAATGATATAAATACGTTTATATTTTGGGCGAATCATGCCTACACAGATGGGATAAGTCACTTCTATCAGGAAGGGCTGTTTGCCGATTACCCTCCGGGTTATATCTATGTGCTGTATGTACTTGGAGCCATACAATCATGGGTGGGGATAGATTCCGCCAGCGATGCAGCTTTGTTACTCTATAAGCTGCCGGCTATTGCAGCCGATCTCATCTCAGGTTATCTGATATACCGAACTGCACAGAAAAAACTTGATCATCGGGCAGCATTTGGGCTGGCGATGCTCTACATCTGGAACCCTGCCGTCTGGATTAACTCGGCTGGATGGGGACAGGTCGATTCCTTCTTCGCTCTGATCTTAGTGCTTGCGATTCGTGCCATTACAAACGGCAAGCTGGAACGCGGCTCGATCTGGTTTGCTCTCGCTGTTCTTGTGAAGCCGCAAGCGCTTATTTTTTCTCCCGTCATGCTGCTTGCTTATGGATATAACCTTAAAGAGTGGAAGCGTGTTGCTGCTGGCATCGGATATGGGGCGGTTGCCTTTCTCCTGCTCGCCGCACCATTTATATGGAATAATGGTGGACTACATGCTCTCTACAAGTTGTATAAGTCGACGTTATCTTCTTACCCCTATGCCACACTTAACGCATTTAATCTATACGCGTTAACCGGAGGGAACTGGGCGAAGCTGGATCAGCAGTGGCTTGGACTGGAGTACGCAACATGGGGCAATATCGGGATTGCTTTTGCAACAGTTGCGTCCATTCTCTTTTTTGCAGCTCGCAAGCAGCAGAAGGACTTGTCGGGTTCCTTCTATATGGCGATGATCCTGATCGTTACCGTCTTTATGTTTGCTGCCAAGATGCATGAGCGCTATATGTTTCCTGCTCTTCTTCTAATGATCTTTGCTTATATCGAGGCAAAAGACCGCAGAATTCTGCATTTGCTGTTTGGCTTTAGCGTCACCCATTTCATTAATGTTGGTTACGTTCTGGCATTCAGCCAGGCGAATGCCTTCTTGCCTTCCTCAGACGGCATTCTCATTGTAACTTCACTTTGCAACGTTGGTTTGTATATATACATGCTTTATATCGGCTATGATAGATATATTAAGGGGCGGCAGCTTACGGTTCCCGTCATAACGAAGGCAGAGCTCGAGCGTTCAGAAGAGCATTTGCTGCAAGGTGTGCGGGCTGAGAGTGAGCCCCCTAAGCGCAGGCTTCATCGTAAGGACTGGCTATGGATGTCCATCATTACGGTCATCTATGCGGTAATTGCGTTGTCCAACTTAGGCTCAACCGTTAGTTTCGACAGCGGCTGGAAGGCAGACCGCGATGGCCAAAGCTTTTATGTGGATTTCGGGAAGCCGGTACAAATCAGCCAAGTGAACAGCTTTAACGGAGTTGGCGTTGGCAAGTACAAATGGGAGTTTAGCAGCAGTACACCGGATCAATGGAGTAACCCGATCGAAATCGAGCAAAAGGTCGGCGATAACCTGAAATGGACGGTTAACCCGATCAATCAGACTGTCAGGTATGCGAAGCTGACGGTTACCAAGTGGGGCTTTACGATGCAAGAGGCAGCTTTCTATTCAGACGGCAGTGATCAGCCGCTTCCTATTCAGCAGATTGTTGATGTAGACGGTGCTGATCAAGCGGATAAAGCTCTGCAAGGCAGTCGGCTATTCGATGAGCAAGCGAACGCTGTTTATAAGTCCACTTATATGAACAGCTCTTATTTTGATGAGATCTATCATGCGCGCACGGCCTATGAGAATCTTCACGGAATAAAAGCTTATGAAAATACACATCCGCCGCTTGGAAAGCTGTTAATTGCAGTTGGTATTAAGCTGTTTGGGCTTAGCCCATTTGGCTGGCGGATCGTTGGTACCCTGTTTGGTATTGGGATGCTGCCAATCATTTATCTCTTTGCTCTGCAGCTATTCCGCAGGACCGGGTATGCAGCGACAGCAACGATTCTGTTCGCAGCAGATTTTATGCACTTTACGCAAACACGTATCGCTACGATTGATGTCTATGGTGTCTTTTTCATCATGCTGATGTTCTACTTCATGAATAAATACAGAGAAATGAGCTTTTACCGATCACCGCTTCGGAAGACACTTGTACCTTTATTCTGGGCAGGCTTGCTGTTTGGGATCGGGGTAGCATCCAAATGGATTGTCATTTATGGCGGGGCCGGACTTGCGGTTATGCTGGCTCTTGTCCTTATTGAACGATACAGAGAGTATGCAGCAGCAAGGCGCATCCTTAGAGGTAGAGAAGAGGGAGCCTCTACACGGGAGGACGGTGAATACCAGCATGCGGTCCGCAATTTTGTACGTAATACCGTGTTGACACTTGCAAGCTGTGTTGTCTTTTTCGTCGTTATACCGCTCATCATATACTGCTTGTCCTACATTCCGGTCCTTGATGTCAAAGGGGATACGTATACGGCAGAGCGATTGGTTGAATACCAGAAACACATGTATGATTATCACAGCAAACTTGTCGCTACTCATCCATACTCCTCTCAGTGGTGGGAATGGCCGTTTATGAAGCGTCCGGTTTGGTATTACAACGGTAAAAATCTTGATCATGCAGGAGATGTCTCTTCCATCTCGGCGTTTGGCAACCCACTCATATGGTGGACAGGGATTTTCGCGGTTATTGCGGCATTTTATATAAGTATTAAGCGTAAGGACAAACGGATGTACGTTCTATGGATTGCTTATTTATCGCAGTATCTGCCATGGATGCTCGTTCCGCGATTAACATTCTTATATCATTATTTTGCGATGGTACCGTTCATGATCCTTGCCATTGTCTATATCTTTACACGCTTCGAGGACGGGCGGGAGAAAAGAAAGTGGATTCGCTGGCTGTACGCTGGTATAGCAGTCGTCCTGTTTGTTATGTATTATCCAGTTATCTCTGGTATGGAAGTAAGTAAGGATTACGTCATGATCGCACTGCGGCATTTTGATTCATGGGTCTTTTACAGCTAATGATTTCGGAAGGGGTATACGAGCATGAAGGCAAAATACAGCATTATCGTGCCGATGTATAACGAACAGGAAGTGATTCGCCATACGTACGCCAAGCTCAAAGAAGTGATGGACGGGTATGGTGAACCTTATGAGCTCGTATTTGTTAACGACGGCAGCCGGGACCAAACGGTTGAGATCGTCGAGGCGATCTGCCAAGAGGACAACCATGTAAAGCTGATCAACTTCTCACGTAACTTTGGCCATCAGATAGCTATTACCGCCGGTATGGACTACGCGCAGGGTGAAGCCATTATTATTATTGATGCCGATCTGCAGGATCCTCCGGAAGTTATGCTCGAGATGATCGAGAAGTGGAAGGAAGGATATGAGGTTGTTTATGGCAAACGGCTGAAGCGCAAAGGCGAAAGTGCCTTCAAGAAAATAACGGCGATGCTCTTCTATCGTACAATGAGAAGTATGACGAACTTCGATATTCCGATGGATACGGGAGATTTCCGGTTAATAGACCGTAAAGTATGCGATGTACTGCGCGGCCTTAAGGAGAAGAATCGTTTCGTGCGTGGTCTGGTGAGCTGGGTCGGCTTCCGGCAGACGATGGTGGAATATGTCCGCGAGGAGCGTTTTGCAGGGGAAACGAAATACCCGCTTAAGAAAATGATTAGCTTTGCCTTGGACGGCATCACTTCCTTCTCTTATAAGCCGCTCAAAATTGCAACCTATATCGGCTTTGCTCTTTCAGCTTCGAGTTTTGTGTATTTGCTGGTCGTCCTGTGCCAGCGTCTGTTTACTTCAACTACTCAACCGGGATGGACAACAATCGTAGCCATTAATCTGCTGTTTAATGGGATCATTCTTATGCTTCTTGGTTTAATTGGGGAGTACATCGGTCGTATCTATGACGAATCCAAGAATCGCCCCTTATATATTGTAAGGGAAGCACGCGGATTCACCGAGGACAAGGAGCAGGAGGACAAGCTGAAAGAGAAGGAACGTGAGTATGTCCATTGAGGGATTAGAGCAGCAGACTGAAGTTAGGAAAAACCGAGTTGGTGCTGTAAAGCAATTCGTCGTATTCAATATAATAGGATTGTTAAATACGCTTGTGGACTTCATTGTGTACAGCCTACTGGTGTGGGCGGGACTTTATGTCCTTCCCGCACAAGCCATCTCCTACACTGCTGGCATGGTGAACAGCTATACACTTAACTCCCTGCTCACCTTTAAGGGGGATAAGAGTCGAGCCAGTGAATCAAATTTTGATCGGCGCAGGGCAGTTCGTTTCATTATTCTGAATGCTGCCGTTCTCGGAGTATCAATGCTGCTCCTATATGAGTTTACCGAAGTGATGAAGATAGGGCCATTATTAGGGAAGCTGTTAGCTACTGGAGTAACGGTTATCCTTAACTTTGCGGGCAGCAAGTGGTGGGTATTCCGAGGAGCATAAAGCACTAGAAAATCAATTTAAAAATAGTTTTAAAAAAATGCTTGCAATCGACTAGGCGGGCGTGATATATTATCTAAGTCGCCGCTGAAACAAACGGTCGACAAACGAAAGAAAATTGTTCTTTGAAAACTGAACAACGAGCAAAACTGCCCCGTTAGAAATAACGGAAAAAGCGATAAAAACAAGTTTGAGCAAGTCAAACAGAACCATTTCATGGAGAGTTTGATCCTGGCTCAGGACAGGAC
>NZ_JBFRCT010000015.1:0-138637 GCF_052113225.1 Paenibacillus sp. YAF4_2 | reverse complement strand
CTGGCGCGCCCGCGCAGCCGCGCGCTGCGGGCGCCCGCGCAGCTGCGCCGCAGGCAGGCGCCGCACTAGCGGGCGGCGAAGCGCTCGCGCAGCAGCATGGCGCTGCTGCGCGGCTAGAGCGAGCGGCTTCGCTGCTCGCGCCTTACGCGCCGCTGTCCGCCTCTGCGGACGCGATGCGCGACAAAGCGAACCGGCTGCGGGATAGCCGGTTCACCATCGCGCTGTTTGGTGCATTCAGCGCGGGTAAATCTTCGCTCGCCAACGCCTTGCTCGGCGAGCCTGTACTGCCGGTGTCGCCGAACCCGACGACCGCAGCCATCAACCGTCTCGTGCCGCCAACGGCGGAGCACGAGCATGGCACAGCTCTTGTCGTCATGAAGTCTCATGACGCCATTGTAGAAGACTTGCGCTATTCGCTCGCTTTGCTTGGCGAGGACGCATCTGTTGCAGCACTTCCGAATGCATCGGCTATCATGCTGGCGATTGATATGCTGACGCCAGATGCTATTCATGCCGGCGGACGGCCGCATTACAGCTTCCTTCGTGCAGCACGTAAGGGCTGGGAGGCGCATGAAGCGCTGCTTGGCACTCAAATTTCTGTATCACAAGAGGAATACGAGAAATTTGTTGCTGAGGAATCGCGTTCCTGCTTTGTCAGCGAGATCGAGCTTCATTATGACTGCCCCCTGACACGTCAGGGCATCGTACTCGTAGATACACCAGGTGCCGATTCTGTTAATGCCCGTCATACAGGTGTGGCCTTCAACTATATTAAGAACGCGGACGCCGTTCTGTTCGTTACCTATTACAACCATGCCTTCTCGCAAGCGGACCGTCAATTCCTGATGCAGCTTGGACGAGTGAAGGATCAGTTTGAACTGGATAAAATGTTCTTCCTAGTTAACGCTGCTGACCTTGCAGCCGATGCTGAGGAACTCACAGGCGTGCTGAGCCATGTGGAGACCAATCTGCTCCAGCACGGTATTCGTAATCCTCGTTTGTTCCCGGTATCCAGCCTACAGGGTCTGGATGGGAAGGTGGAAGGCAATGCAGTGCTGCTTGAGCAGTCCGGGATTGAGGCCTTTGAGCAATCGTTCCTCAGCTTCGTGCAGAATGATCTAGGTAAGCTGGCTGTTGATGCTGCTGAGCAGGAAATTACGAGAGCATCTTCTACCGTTTCAGGATGGCTGAAAAGCGCAACGGGCGATGCAGCTTCCCGTCTGGCCGAGAGTAAGCGGCTTGGGAAACTTCAAGTCGAGGCTAATAGCAATATTGCAGCATTCCAGGAAAATGATCCGCCAGCGCAGCTGCTTCAGGAGCTTAATGAGCTTCTGTTTTATGTCATTCAGCGGATTCAGCTTCGGTTTGGCGAGTTTTATAATTTTGCATTTAATCCTTCAACCCTTCAGGATGACGGTCGTGATTTGCGCAAAATGATCTGGACCGCATGGCTTGAGCTGCAGCGCCAGGTACAAATGGAACTGTCGCAGGAGCTGCAGGCTACTACGCTTCGCGTGGATCGCAAATTAAACAGTCTTCTGAAGAAGCAGTATGCTGCTTTGACTGAACAACTGGAATCACTGATTGATGGCTACAGCAGCGCTGCTTACACAGCCAAAGATCTCCCAACGCCAGATGCTGCTTCCGAATGGCAGATGACAGGTGTGGATGCCAAATGGCTGTGGGCTCGCTTTAAATCGCCTCGTCATTTCTTTGAGGGAGAAGGCAAAGCGCTGCTCCGAAAAGAGCTGGAGACGTCTATTTCTCCAGCGCTTCAACAGTGGATGAATGAGCATATCGACAGCTGGTCGGGCTTATACACGGGCTTATGGAGACAATCAGCGGATGAGACTGGTGCTGCATTAGCTGAGGATCTGTCCCGCTATGTATCCGGTATGCAAAGATCATTATCCAACGAAGCGGATACGGAGCAGCTTCGTCAGCTTCATGAGCAGATTCTCGTCCTTCAATCGTCAACAATAGCTTAATGTCTATCGCATTTATTCCTTATTGCCCACAATGGCTTGTTTAGCCGTTGTGGGCTTTTTCTTTTGTTACAGCTGGTTCTTTGGATGCTGATCCAGCACATTACATTGGAACCACTTCGCCAGAAGACAATCCAACGTTGGTGGTGAAGTGCTTTCATGTGTTGACATTAACCGGGGATACACGCTGATATAGTCGGGTTTTTGACCGAAAAACACTGTTTTTTTACTGGGATTTTACACACGCTCTCCTATAATGAAGGGGTCAATTACCAATTATTCCTTTACTAGGGATAAAGGAGGAGGCTTAGTTTCGTTAGCTTTTGTAAGCGTTTTTATCACCACATTTGCGCTAGGAGGAAGAAGTTAAATGACGAAGCGATTAAACGGTGAAAAAGCATTGCGAAAAGTCATGACAGGTGTCTTAGCCATATCACTTACGATGTCAGGAGCCGCGTCGGTATCGGCCCAAGGTTCCGATTCCAATCAACAGTCGGAGGGGGGCAAGGGACGCGTGCAATTAGAATATTTGGACCGTGGGCTTGTAGCTGCAACGACATCCCAAGGTGTTTTTGTCAGCTGGAGGCTGTTATCTTATGAGGTGACGGGCAGTACAGAGAAAGGTCTTACTGGCCCCGCATTTAATGTGTATCGAGATGGGGAAAAGATTGCTACGGTGACGGATAGCACGAACTATCTGGACACTGCTGGTACAGCTTCATCCAAGTATTACGTGTCGGCAGTTACAGCTGGGGCGGAGACGGACCAGAGTGCTGCCGTACAGCCATGGGCGGATGCCTATTATGATCTGAAGCTGAACAAACCTGCGGATGGTGTAACTCCCAAAGGCGAAGCTTATACGTACTCGGCTAATGATATGAGCGTAGGAGATGTTGACGGCGACGGACGATATGAGTTTTTCGTCAAATGGGATCCGTCCAATTCCAAAGATGTTTCGCAGCGGGGTTATACGGGCAAAACCTATATCGATTGTTATACGTTTGAAGGGAAGCTGCTCTATCGGATCGATCTTGGTGTAAATATTCGCTCAGGAGCGCATTACACCCAGTTTCTCGTTTATGATTTTGATGGTGACGGCAAATCCGAAATGATGTTTAAGACGGCACCAGGCACTAAGATAATTAATTACGGCAACGATGGAAAAGTCGTATCCGAAAAATATATTACGATGCCGAAAGCAGATATTAAAGCCGGTTATAGCAATGAAGACGATTATCGCTTGAGTGCTGATGGCTATTATGATCATGTCGTGGATATGTTCATGGGCTGGAGTGATCGGGAAGAAGTGAAGAACGGCAGCTGGCCGAAGACGCTGGAAGAATGTTTTGGCATCGCGCCGAAATACAGCTATCCGTTATCACTTGAAGATGCTCAAAGCCTGACGGACTACTTCATGGATGTGTATGCGCCAAGCCGGAGCGTCAATAATAAGCTGCGTGAATTTGAGGGCTTTATCGTGGACGGACCTGAATATTTGACCGTATTCGAAGGTGAGACGGGCAAGGAGCTTGAGACGATTCCGTTCAAGACTGCTCGTGAGGATGATGGGCTGTTGTGGGGAGATTACGCAATGGGCCGCATCGAGCCTGCCAACCGGGTAGACCGCTTCCTTTCTGGCGTAGCCTACTTGGATGGACAGAATCCATAAGCCGTATTCGCACGCGGATACTATACGAGATCAACCCTCGTATCTTACGGGTGGGATGGTAAACATCTTAAGGAGAATTGGTATGTAGACAGCGGTTTTACCCCAATGACTAATCCGTTCAACGATGGTCCTCATGGCAGAGACGGTACAGATCCGGAGTTTGGGACGTTGACGACACAAGGGGCGCATTCCCTTAGTGCAGCAGATGTAGACGGGGACGGCAAGCAGGAAATTGTCTATGGCTCCGCTACGATCGACCATGATGGAAGTCTGCTGTACAGCTCGATGGATGTTATGCCGCCGCAAAGCGCAGCGCCTGGAACCATCGCGAGACTTGGGCATGGTGATGCGCTCCATGTAACGGATATTGATCCGAATCGTCCAGGCCTCGAGATATTCATGGTTCATGAGGGAGGTGCCTACGCCCCTTATGGCTACTCGCTTCGCGATGCGAAGACCGGCAAAGTGATTTACGGCGGCTACACAGGCAAAGATACTGGACGCGGCATGATTGGCGATGTGGATCGGGCTAAGCCAGGTTTGGAAACATGGGCAGTAGGGCTCTGGTCGGCAGACGGTCAAAAACTGGGGAACACAGCGCCAGGTACGAATATGAGTATCAAGTGGGCAGGAGATATGTCTACACAAATTGTAAACGGTGCGATTGATGTTACGCCTACCATTGAAGATTGGACAAGAGGCACACTTTTGAAAGCAACCGGAACGCTCACGAACAACTATACGAAAGGCAATCCATCGCTTGTAGCCGATATTTTTGGAGACTGGCGCGAGGAGCTGCTTGTCCGTACGGCAGACAGCAGTGCGATCCGAATTTACCTGAGCACCGAGTTAACCGATAGAAAGATGTACACTTTGATGCATGATCCGCAATACAGAGCTGAAGTGGCACGCCAAAATACGGCCTACAACCAGCCGTCATATACCAGCTTCTACTTTGCTTCAGACACGAATTTCGCTAACGTACCGATTCCAAAAGCTTCACTCCCAGTCTGTTCAACAGCTTGCAGGACAAGCTGGATGGATATATGGATGACGGAAGCGTAAAAGGAGCTATTGCAAGTCAGTTGTCTAATTCGCTCAAGCAAGCGGAGCAGCAGTACGATAAAGGTTCGATGGACAAGGCCGCTGATTTTATTGACAAGTTCTTATCCCAGCTTGAGAAACGTTCAGACAAAGACAAGGTGTCAGACGATGCTGTTAAAAACCTAACTTCGACTGCAAAGCTTCTGCTTCAACAGTGGTCGTAATAACCACCTGTATCAAATAAAAAAGGAACAGCCCTGGATCAAAATATCCGGGGCTGTTGCTGTTAATCTGCTATAACTGCATGAACATGTCTAACGAATCGAGATAAAGCTATTTGCTCAAAATGGCGGGTTTTCCAAGTGTAACGAATCCTCATAACGTTATTCTGTATTTTGAGGCATCATTTTGCCTCCGATTAGTCAAAGAACGTTATAGCGATTCGTTAGAATCTAGAAGCTGCAGTATTTTGACTAATAAGAATATCAGGGTTCGTTAGCGAAAAGCCCATGTTGACAGGTACCCTAGGATACAACTTAATCATAACCACCTACAGCCGCTGGTAACGCTTTATAAGCGTCTTTGCCTTCAACAAGATGTTGAATGTATGTTCTTAATTCAAATAATTGTTTTGCCTCGTCTGAGACCGTGCAATGTTCATCCGTCCACGAGAATGATTTCGTTTCACCATTAACAGTTGCTCTCCAGCTATCCGTATTACTAGGTGTCTTGGAGCAGCCTTCTTGTCCTGTAAAATCTTTTGTCTCCATGATATTGAGCTCTTTCATCTTGGCGTAAATACTCTGCAACTCATCATTACTAAAAGTAAGGTCTGCAGCGGCTGTGCCTTTCGTAATGAGATCCTTTGTGACCTTATGAGTATAGGTGTTAATTTCATTCTTGTTTACTTCGCCATAACCGAAGCTGACGGAGAAATTGAAATCCTCGGGCATTTCTGCAGGCATGACATGCTTTTGATTATTACCTTCCGTACAACCTGATAGAAACAAAAAGGAAAAAACAATCGTTAACAGCAGCTTTATAATCTTAATCCCCCCGTTATAAGGATAACGAGTACCAGCTGGGATATGTTGCGTTCGTTTATCTCAATAGATCTTGGTAATTTGGCGGGAAACTAGTGTTCAAGCTCTCATCAACGATTAAAAAACGGTTTAATGAGCGCTGCAACCTTTAACGGTTCATAGCGATTTTCTGGTGATAAATGCTCCAATTGAGGTATCTCTATAACTTCTGACTTTGTGATCGTGTTGTTTAGGGTATGGATCATATCCTTGACGGCTTGTGGACTTTTACCTCCATATGCAAGCAGAACCTCAGCCTGTAAAGGCTGATAATGGTGATAAGTTTCTGCCAGTCGTTTCACTTCCTTATGCTCCAACAAATTTTGCTGCAGCAGCGCTTCAAGCCCTCTCCAATGCTCTCCACGAATAAAAAGTCTGAGCATTAATTTTGCGTACCATAAAGGCAGCTTGGATAGGGGAGAATGGCCAGCCCCTTGGACAAAATGAGCGAACGCACTCCGATTATCTTTCTTCTGAATCGCCTTTTCATAATCTAATAACCAGTTCCATTCTTCAGGCTGAGTTTGGAGAACAACACCAGGTTCATACAAGGCGATGCTCGAGAAAAAATTAAATAATCGAGCGGTCTCCAAGGCAACGAGCCCTCCGTAGCTGTGTCCAAATACCATTTGTGCTTGAGTGGCTTGCTGCACGGCAGCAACATCTTCGCATTCTTTTTTCATTGAATACTCCGGACCTTGAGGGCCGCTCATCCCACGTCCACGCCGATCCATCAGGTGAACCCTGTAAGTTTCAGCTAATTCATTAGCTAACGTTGTGAAGTGACTGGAATCACTGAGAGCACCGTGAATAATAAGCAGGTCAGGTCCTTTTCCTTTGCTTTGATACCCGATAGTGCTGGCGATCAAAAATTTGGAAGTGCTTATTCGAGAGGGACAGAAAACAGGTGAATGTGTCCAGGGAGATCCTTTTCAGCTGGCTGTCACTTTTATATCCGCAACCCAAGGCATTGCTTCCTTCAAACTGATGTTTGGAGAATCCTTTATTCTCCCGGAAAAAGATCTTCTGCTGAGGATATTAATAAAATGATCATTCCGTTCTGCCTGTTATTCCCAATACCTGTATAACTGCCAACTGGCTGCTTACCTTTGTTTTTTTCATAATGAAAGTGAAGATGACAAGAACAAGGAGGCGCTATTGATGCGTGCAATGATCATTCCTCAATTTGGAGAAGCAGAAGTATTGACCCTTACGAATGTGGAGGTTCCTTTGCCGGGACCATTCGAAGTAACGATAGATGTGGCATATGCAGGTGTTAATTATGCCGAAGTATTATTCCGTAAAGGGGTTGTACAGGATCTGCCACTTCCTTTCGTACCGGGAATTGAAGTGTCTGGCACCATTCGTGAAGTAGGAGAGCAAGTTAAGGGGTTACATGTTGGTCAGCAGGTTGCGGCACTTTCCATTGTAGGTGGAGGTGGTTATGCGGAGGTTGTAAAAGTGCCGTCTGATCTTGTGTTCCCGCTCGCTGAAGCGGGGGATCAGGCGATAAACATGATTAGTGCGGCTGCATTCCCGTCGAATGTAACGACAGCATATATGATTATTTCGAATGTATCACGCATGCTGCAAGGGGAAACCGTGTTGGTCCATGCTGCTGCAGGAGGTGTAGGCAGTGCGATTGGCCAGGTAGCCAAATCGCTGGGTGCCGGGCTTGTTATTGGAACTGTTGGAAGTGTGGAAAAGATTGCATATGCCAAGAGTCTTGGTTATGATGCAGTGTTTTTACGGGGAGAGTTTGAAGATCAGGTGAAGAAGCTCACAGGTGGACAAGGGGTTGACATTGTTGTTGATCCGGTTGGCGGCAGTATGCGTGAATCCTCACTGCAGCTGCTTAAGCCGCTTGGACGGCTGATTGCAATGGGGAACGCAAGTGACGCCGAAGATGTGAAGCAATCGCTCAATGCATTGTGGTTTTCAAGTAAAGCCGTATTAGGCTTTAATCTTCAGCTATTGAGTATGGTTGCTCCCCAGCTCGTGGCGGATTCCGCGCGCAAAGCTCTAGCTTTGGTTGCTAGAGGGGAAGTAAAGGTAGATGTTACGGATCTTTTACCGCTGCACAATGCCTGGGAAGCCCATAAACAGATTGAGGAAAGAAGATCAACAGGGAAAATCGTTTTAAAAGTAGGCTCCTGACAGAGACAAGGTAAATACTTATCGACGGAGGAGCATTTGTAATTTTTCATTCGTATCAGTTCCTTCCGTTGGAATATACACACAGCAATGTGCAGTGCCATTCCCATTAATTTGCGAGAAGGAGTTTATGTTAAAGGAGAGTAACCCAGCTTCAGGATGATAAAGCCGAATCGTCTTAATCGTCTTATCCATAATATCGTGCGTTGACCATAACTTGTGAAATTCCGAACTTGCACTACTTAGTCGGTCAATCAGCTTATGAAATACCAGATCGGTTAGATTCTTTTCGTAGCGTCCACGAAGAACGCCAGCTGTATACTGGGCGTATTCTTCCCAATCCGGCATTGATTTGCGAATTTCTTCGTTTGTAAACGTAAGCCAGGCCATACATCTATCCTCTTCAGGTATGGAGGAGAAATCACAAATGATACGGCGAGCAGCTTCATTCCAGTTCAATACTTCTGTACGTTCTGTCGCAATGAAAGCAGGATAAGGAAGCTGATGAATGATTTTATCGATGTCAGGCGAGAGCTGCTGCATAGATGGAGCGGGAGTTGGAAGCTCCAGGCTAGCAAGGTGCAGCATATGAAGATGCTCATTCTTGCTGAGCCGAAGAGCATTGGCGACACTGTCTAGTACTTGCCTGGATGGTGTTGACGCCCGGCCTTG
Organism: Paenibacillus sp. YAF4_2; assembly: GCF_052113225.1. Lineage (NCBI taxonomy): Bacteria > Bacillati > Bacillota > Bacilli > Caryophanales > Paenibacillaceae > Paenibacillus > Paenibacillus sp. YAF4_2. The sequence continues at coordinate 130,031 of NZ_JBFRCT010000015.1, read as the reverse complement.
CTCCAGCCAGGTATACCAGGTTGTACTGACATGGGCAAGTTGAGCAACCTCTTCACGGCGGAGGCCAGGTGTCCTTCTTTTGCCATACCCCGGAGGAAGACCTGCTTCGGAAGGATTCAATTTCTCTCTGCGTGACTTAAGAAATTGTCCGAGCAGCATGGCTTTTTGCTTATCCATTAAGTTGTACCTCCTCGATTAGTCATAACAATCATTATACGCGAGGAAGAAAATGTAACAATACTTAAAAGACGCAGCCCATTTGGTCATAGGGCTGCGTCTTTATTGTATTGTGTGGGTTTGCCCTATTTTACATATATTTGTGTGTTTCTGTGCAAAAATGGAGGAATTGCCACACATCTAGGTTGATTTTTGATTATTTAGGAGGATACCCCGTTAATCTTTTCTAATTCGCCATAATCGGCGGTTTCAGGTAAATATACGTGATTATCTACCGTTTGCCGGGTAATGGCAGTACCTGCTAATATTCATCACATACAAAGGTGCAACGGCTTTATCGTGTTCTTATCCGCGCCGGAGCTGGCTGCATTCTGTAGAAAAACTTTAAACAATAAAGAACGGGGAGATGGATTTTACTTGGACGTCTTTAGGCAATTGAAACGGTTTTATTGGGTTGAGCGGAAGTATCTGCTATCATCAATTTTTTGTCTGATGTGTGCGACAGCGCTTGGTCTGGTCTATCCGAACCTGCTTCGTTATTTGATCGATGATGTCATTACACCCAGGGACTTTGACAAAGTGCCGATGCTGGCCCTCTCCGTTGTTGGGGTAGTCACATTCAAAGGCTTAATGCAGTTTTTACACGGATTTTTTGGCGGAAGACTTGGCAACCGGGTGACATTCCGGCTTCGTAACGCCTGTTACGACAAACTTCAAACGCTTTCATTCCAATATTATGACAAAGCGAAGACAGGCGATTTGATGTCCAGACTGACGGCAGATCTTGAAGCAATCCGTCAATTTATCGGCTTTGGCTTTGCGCAAATCTTGAACGTAGTGCTCATGATCGTGTTTGGCGGAGCCATGATGATGTCGATTGATTGGAGGCTGACGCTAATTACGCTCGTCACCATTCCGTTTCTTGCATTTACAGCGATTCGATTTGAGAAAAGAATCCATCCAGCCTTCCGCGAAATGCGTAAAGCGATGAGTAATCTGACGACTGCTGTACAAGAGAATATTACAGGTGTACGGACCGTCAAATCATTCGCACGTGAGCCGCATGAGGTTGATAAGTTCTCGAAGCGCAATGAACAGTACCAAATGAACCAGATTGGCGCATCTTCGATCTGGGCGAAGTTTTTCCCTTCAATGGAGCTGCTCGCCAACCTTAGCGTTGTTATCTTGCTCATTGCTGGCGGTACATTAGTAATCCAGAAGACCTTATCGCTTGGTGAATTGGTCGCGTTCTTCAGCTTAATCTGGTACATTATCGGCCCAATGTGGGGCATCGGCTTCCATATTAATAACTACACCCAGTCCAAAGCTTCTGGCGAACGGGTGATGGAGCTGCTTAATACACATATTCATGTCAAAAGCATTGAAAACGCGGTTGAAGTGGATAGTGAAATCGTTAAAGGGCATGTCCGTTTCAACCATGTAACGTTTAATTATCCGGACAAAGCTCCTGCCTTGACCGATATTACAATTGATGCGCCGGCAGGAAAGGTTATTGGCCTCTTAGGGGCAACCGGTTCCGGCAAATCGACAATTATTCAGCTGCTGATGCGAGCGTATAACGTAAAAGAAGGTACGATTACGCTCGATGGTATTGATATTCGGAATTTGGATGTGGAAAGTCTGCGCAGCCAGATCGCACCGGTATTCCAGGAAACCTTCCTGTTCTCGGCATCGATCCGGACCAATATCTCTTATGGCGTTAGAGATGTATCCGACGAACAAATTATTAAGGCAGCGAAAATGGCCAAGGCGCATGATTTTATCATGGAGCTCCCGCTTGGGTACGAGACGATTGTCGGCGAGAGAGGGATGGGCTTATCCGGAGGTCAGAAGCAACGGATTGCTATTGCAAGGGCGCTTATCCGTAATCCGCGCATTCTTATTTTAGACGATGCAACCAGCGCGGTGGATATGGAGACCGAACATGAGATTCAAGCCGGCTTTAAGGAGCTGATGGCAGGGCGCACGACCTTTATTATTGCGCACCGCATCTCATCGCTTCGCCATGCTGACGAGATTATTGTCCTGGACAAGGGACATATCGTTCAACGCGGCACACATGATGAATTAATTGCACAGCAAGGAGCTTATCGCGAAACGTATAACATTCAGTATGCCGATCGGCCGCTTGCGAGTTTGAATCCTTCAGAGTCGGAGCGGAAAAGGAGCGTAGTACAATGAGCAGTTCCAATAAAGAATTAAAAGACAGAATTAAAAATGCAAGTGATAAATCAGAACGGTTTATTTATCAGGATGATGAGGCTATCGAGAAACCGTTCAACTGGGCTCAAATGCGGCGCTTGTTCTATTATATGAAGCCTTACAAACGCCAGTTAATCCCTGTTATTATTGCGATGATTATTGGTACCATTACTCGACTGACAATCCCGGCATTAACCATTATGGCGATTGACAAAGCGATTGATCCACCAAGCGGCGATCCTAGCTACAGCAAGCTGTATACGATTGCAGCGATAATGATTGCTTTGTTTATTATTCAATGGGCATCTAACTCGTATCGCATTAAGTACACAAACATTATCGGGCAGAAGGTCATTTATGATCTCCGCCATCACCTATTCCAGCATATTCAGAAGCTCTCGTTCCGGTTCTATGATAAGCGGCCTGCCGGCTCGGTGCTTGTTCGGGTAACGAATGACGTTAATGCATTGCAGGATTTGTTCACAAACGGTGTTGTCAACTCGCTTATGGACTGCGTGCAGCTTGTTGGTATCGTTGTAATCCTGCTAGTATGGAACTTCAAGCTGGGCCTTGCGGTTATGATTACTGTTCCGATTATGTTCCTCGTATCGTCTACGCTGCGCAAACGTATTCGGTTTGCGTGGCAGGACGTTCGGAAGAAGCAGTCGCGGATCAACTCTCATCTTAATGAGAGCATTCAAGGGATGAAGATTACACAGGCTTATGTACAGGAAAAAGAAAACATGCGCTTCTTCGATAACATGAACGCCGTAAACGTTAAAGCGTGGAACAAGGCCTCAGCGCTTAACCAAGCGTTTGGCCCGGTTATCGAAATTACTTCCGCCATCGGAACGTTTATTCTGTTCTGGTACGGCTCTTACTTAATTGAGCATAAAGAGATAACAGTAGGTCTCCTTGTAGGTTTTGCTAACTATGTGGGAAACTTCTGGGATCCGATTAACCGACTTGGTCAAGTGTATAACCAGCTGCTTGTGGCTATGGCTTCCTCGGAGCGTATATTCGAATTTATCGACGAAGAGCCAACCGTTGGAGAGCTTGGTAACGCCATGCCACTTGCCAGCATCCGCGGCGATGTGAAGTTCGATAATATTATTTTCGAATATGAGAAAGGCCGTCCCGCTCTGCATGGTGTAACAATTGATGTCAAAGCTGGTCAATCGATTGCGCTTGTTGGTCATACCGGCTCGGGCAAAAGTACAATCATTAACCTTCTGTGCAGGTTCTATGATCCGGTACAAGGGAGTATTCGCATTGACGGACAGGATATTCGTAATGTGACGATCGACAGTCTTCGTTCGCAGGTTGGCCTAGTTATGCAAGACACGTTTATCTTCGCTGGAACGATCCGCGACAATATCCGTTATGGCAGATTGGACGCAACCGACAATGAAATTGTTGAGGCAGCAAAAGCTGTTCACGCGCATGATTTCATCATGTCACTGCCTGATGGCTATGACACAGAGGTAGAGGAACGCGGCAACGTGCTCTCCATGGGTCAGCGTCAATTACTCTCGTTCGCCCGTGCCTTGCTGGCAGATCCACGAGTTCTCATATTGGATGAAGCAACTGCAAGTATTGATACAGAGACAGAGCTGGAAATTCAAGAAGCTTTGAAGGCATTATTAAAAGGCCGTACGTCCTTTATGATTGCTCACCGGTTGTCTACGATCCGCAATGCCGACGAGATTATCGTTCTCGATCATGGCCGGATTGTCGAGCAGGGTAACCACGAAGCGTTAATCAGAAGGAATGGCATTTATAACGGTCTAATTGAGGCGCAATATCGATTCTTGTCGGCGTAGTATTGATTTTTAAGTGAAGAACCTCCACAATGGAAGAAAAATAACCCAGACCTCGAGGGATGCCGCTGGCATCTCCTCGAAGTCTGGATTCTTCCGGGAGGTTCTTTTTTATTATGTATGGATCACCACTGTCAACGAATGCACGCAAGCTTCTTCTGCTCGGCTCGGGCGAGCTTGGCAAGGAGGTTGCACTTGAAGCACAGCGCCTAGGCGTAGAGACAATTGCAGTAGACCGCTATGCGAATGCGCCGGCTATGCAGGTTGCCCATCGTTGCCATGTTACCGATATGCTTGACGGAGCTGCCATCAGAAGAATCATCGAGGATGAGAAGCCTGATTTTATCGTTCCGGAGATTGAAGCGATTGCTACTGAAACACTGCTCGAGCTGGAAAAGGAAGGCTTTAATGTCATTCCGACTGCTCGTGCTGCACGTCTTACCATGGACCGTGAAGGTATTCGCCGACTGGCTGCTGAGACGCTTGGTCTGCCTACTGCGCCTTACCAATTCGCGGATTCGCTTGATGAATTGAAGCTAGCGGTGAAGGAGATTGGCCTTCCTTGTGTGATTAAGCCAATTATGAGTTCTTCGGGTAAAGGGCAAAGTGTATGCAAGACGGAAGCTGACATTGAGAACTGCTGGAACTATGCGATGGAAAGCGGACGTGCCAAGAAAGCACGGATTATCGTTGAAGGTTTTATTACCTTTGAATCGGAGATTACGCTGCTAACTATCCGTTCCGTTTCGGGGACAAGCTTCTGTGCACCAATCGGCCATGTTCAGAAGGATGGCGACTATATCGAATCCTGGCAGCCGCATGCGATGACAGAGGAGCAAATTAAGCAAGCGGAAGAGATTGCTTTGCGTATTACGGATGAGCTTGGCGGCTTTGGCTTATACGGCGTAGAGCTGTTTATTACGAAAGATGGCGTCTTGTTCAGCGAGGTTTCTCCTCGTCCGCATGATACCGGGATGGTAACCATGGCGACACAAGATCTATCTGAATTTGCACTGCATGTACGCGCAATTCTAGGTTTCCCTATCCCAACTATTCGTCTGTTGACACCTGGGGCGACACACACGCTGAAAGCGGATCGTGAGTCGTCCTCATTCCGCGTTGGCGGAATCGAATCGGCACTTGCGCTGCCCAATACACAAATTCGGGTATTTGGCAAACCGGAGACAAAGGTTGGACGCCGTATGGCTGTTGCGTTAAGCACGGCAAACGATACGGATGAGGCTCGTGACCTAGCCCGTCAAGCAGCAGAATCCCTTCATATTCAATACGATAATTAAGACGACAATGCGGCGGCTTTCCTTGATCTTGAACGAGGAGAAGCTGCCGCTTTTTTACACCAGCATGAATGGAACATGACAATTACGTGCATGAATAATTTAGCGTGGGACGCGAATTTATGTTATTCTGTTAATCCAACAAGCGCTTTAACCGATATTGATAGAGGCACGCACTTCCTAACAGACGTTCTCTTTAGCGTCTTTACTAATCGGGACAAGTTGAATTAAAATAGCTTGAAGATAAGGTAACGTGAAGCTTCGCAAAATTTAGGAGGCATACCCATGGCAGAGCATATAGATACTTTCGCAAAAACAGCGGCCCCGGAACGGAACTATGAGGCCGATGATATACAAGTGCTCGAAGGCTTAACCGCTGTAAGAAAGCGGCCAGGCATGTACATTGGCAGCACGAGCAGCTCAGGCCTTCACCATCTGGTTTGGGAAATCGTCGATAATGCCGTGGACGAGCATTTGGCGAAATTTTGTTCGGCAATTGATGTGACACTGCATAAGAACGGCGCAGTCACCATACAGGATAACGGGCGCGGTATTCCAACAGGGATGCATAAGACAGGAATTCCGACTCCGCAGGTTGTGTTCACGATCCTGCATGCAGGCGGCAAATTCGGCGGCGGCGGATATAAGAAATCCGGCGGCTTGCACGGGGTTGGTGCTTCGGTAACGAATGCATTATCCGAATGGCTTGAAGTAGAGATTTTTCGTGACGGGAAAATACATAAAATGCGCTTCGAGTATTGGGTCGATGACAAAGGCAAGGAGCATGTCGGTGAACCGGTAACGGGCCTTGTTATTGCTGGCAACACACACCGTACGGGAACGAAAGTAACGTTTAAGCCTGACGCTCGTGTCTTTCAAGGTGGAATATCGCTGAACTATGATACGCTTGCAGAACGGCTGCAGGAAATTGCTTTCCTGAACTCCGGCCTTAAAGTGTCGATCAAGGACGATCGCAGCGGCAAAGAGGATATATTCCATTACGAAGGCGGCGCACGCCAATTCGTACAATTTTTGAATGAGGATAAGACAGTCCTTCACGAGGTTGTCCATTTCGCAGGGGAAAAGGACGAGATTGAAGTGGAAGTGGCACTTCAGTATAACGATGGATATACGGAAACGATCGCATCCTTCGTGAACTCGATCCCGACACGCGGCGGTGGTACGCATGAGACCGGTTTCAAGACTGCTTATACCCGCGTCATGAACGATTATGCCCGCAAAACAGCGATGCTGAAAGAGAAAGATAAGAATCTCGAGGGCAATGATCTGCGTGAAGGCATGATGTCCGTCATTAATATCAAGATGTCCGAGGTGGAGTTCGTCGGTCAGACGAAGGATCAGCTCGGCAGTGCTTCGGCGCGCAGCGCAGTGGATGCAGTTGTGTCGGATAAAATGCAGGTATTCCTTGAGGAGAATCCGCAAGTTGCACAAATGCTCCTTAAGAAGGCTGTACAAGCATCAAGGGCTAGAGAAGCGGCACGTAAGGCACGTGAGGAGATCCGCAGCGGCAAGAAGAAGAGCGAAAGCTCGAATCTGAACGGCAAGCTGACACCGGCACAGTCGAAGGATGTCACGAAGAACGAGCTGTTTATCGTCGAAGGTGACTCCGCGGGCGGCTCTGCGAAGCAAGGCCGTGATTCGAAGCATCAGGCGATTCTGCCGCTGAAAGGCAAGCCAATGAATCCGGAGAAAGCGAAGCTGCTTGATATTCTGAAGAACGATGAGTATAAAGCAATTATCTCCGCGATTGGAGCTGGCGTTGGTCCGGAATTTGATGCGGATGAATGCAATTACAATAAAATTATTATTATGACCGATGCCGATACGGATGGCGCGCACATTCAAGTGCTGTTGCTGACGTTCTTCTACCGGTATATGAAGCCGCTGATCGATACCGGAAGGGTCTTCATCGCTCAGCCTCCGCTTTACAAAATTACGCGCAAATCCGGTAAGCTGGAGACGGTTCGTTATGCTTGGACGGATGAGCAGCTGCAGAACTATCTGAAGGAATTCGGCAAGAACTTTGAGCTGCAGCGCTATAAAGGACTTGGCGAGATGAATCCCGATCAGCTGTGGGAGACTACCATGGATCCAGAGACTCGGACACTGCTTCAGGTACAGATCGAGGATGCAGCAAAGGCTGAGCGCCGCGTATCCGCACTGATGGGCGATAAGGTCGACCCGCGTAAACGATGGATTATCGAAAATGTAGATTTCACAGAATATGTTGAATAGGAGGTAACGGCATGGGCATGCTGGAACAGTTTTTACCGGCGTATTTGGAAGAGGTCGTAGGTGACCGCTTCGGCCGTTATTCGAAATATATCATTCAGGACCGCGCCATTCCGGACGTTAGGGATGGACTTAAGCCGGTGCAACGCCGTATCCTGTATGCGATGTATGATTCGAACAATACACCTGATAAGCCGTACCGCAAATCAGCGAAGACCGTCGGTGACGTAATGGGTAATTACCATCCTCATGGTGACTCTTCGATCTACGAAGGTATGGTACGTATGGCACAGCCTTGGAAAATGGGCCATGTCCTCGTAGATGGACACGGCAACTGGGGCTCGATGGACGATGATCCTGCAGCGGCGATGCGTTATACGGAGGCGCGTTTGTCGCCTATCGCTATGGAGATTTTGCGGGATATTGATAAACGGACCGTTCAATTTAAAGATAACTTTGATAACACAACGAAAGAGCCGGTTGTACTGCCATCTCGTTATCCGAACCTGCTTGTGAATGGCACAAGCGGGATTTCGGCAGGCTTCGCAACGGAAATTCCACCGCATAACCTGCGGGAGACGATTGATGCCTGCATCGCAGTCATGGCTCGTCCGGATATGCCCGTAGAAGATTTGATGGGCATCGTGAAAGGCCCCGATTTCCCGACAGGCGGCGTTATTATGGGCGAGGAAGGAATCCGCGAGGCTTATACAACAGGTAAAGGCCGAATCCATATCCGCTCGAAGGTTGAGATTGAGGATGTACGAGGCGGACGTCAACAGATTACGATAACGGAAATTCCGTATCAAGTCGTCAAATCTCGTCTTGTCAGCGCGATGGAAAATATTCGTCTTGAGAAAAAGGTCGAGGGGATCTCTGAAGTACGAGACGAGAGCGGCCGTAATGGCCTGCGTATTGTCGTGGAGCTGAAGAAGGAAGCCGATGCGAACGGGATTCTGGCTTATTTGCTGAAGAAAACTGATCTTCAAGTGACTTATAACTTCAATATGGTTGCGATTGTGAACAAGGCACCTCAACAGCTGGGTATTAAACAGATTCTAAGCGCTTATATTGCCCATCAGAAGGAAGTTGTCACACATCGTACCCAATATGATCTAGAGAAAGCTGAAGAGCGTGCACACGTGGTAGAAGGGCTTGTGAAAGCTCTGAATATCCTCGACGAGGTCATTGCAACGATTAAAGCCTCGAAGAACCGTGCTGATGCACAAAATAACTTGGTTGCTAAATACGACTTCTCCGAGCGTCAAGCCGATGCGATCCTGACACTCCAGCTATACCGTCTGACGAATCTCGAGATTACATCGCTTGAAAAAGAACTTAAGGAAATGCAGAAGAAGATTGCTTACCTGCGATCCATTCTGGAGAGCGAGAAGAAATTGCTAGGTGTTATTAAAGACGAACTTATTGAAATCCGCGACAAATTTGGCATTGACCGCCGTTCGTCGATCCGCGGCGAAGTGGAAGAGCTGAAGGTGAACCTCGAGGTTATGGTGCAGTCGGAAGACGTAATCGTTACCCTCAGTGAAGAAGGTTATATGAAGCGGACAAGCATCTTGTCATTCACTCGTTCTGGCGGAGACTTGCAAACAGCAGGAGTGAAGGACGGCGATGCGATCAGCAGCGTATATGAAGTGAACACGATTGATAACTTGCTGCTGTTCACACGCAAGGGACAATATTATATGCTTCCTGTTCATCAGATTCCAGAGTTCAAGTGGAAGGATACCGGTACGGCTGTTGTCAATATTGTACCGATTCCGAAAGATGATTCCATAGTAGCTATCATTCCGGTTAAAGATTTCAATGTGCCTGGCGCATCACTTGTCTTTGTAACAAAACGTGCGCAAGTGAAACGGACTGAGCTAAAGGAATATATGACGACACGTTCTACCGCGATCGCTGCATCGAAGGTAGCCGATGGGGATGAAGTTATCCGTGTCATGCTTAGCGACGGTTCAAAACAGCTGCTTCTTGTAAGTAAACTTGGTATGAGCATCCGGTTCCATGAGCATGAAGTGAATCCGATGGGACGGGTTGCAACAGGCGTTCGCGGTATGCAGCTAAGAGAAGATGATGAGCTTATTGCAGCCGATTGGGTTGCTGATGATGAAGGTGAAGTACTGGTCGTGACAGATTTGGGTTATGCCAAACGTACGCTGCTATTGGATTATCCGCTACAAGGCAGAGGCGGTAAAGGCGTTCAGACGTTTGAGTTTAAAGAAGGCAAGCGTGTGAAGCCAAATGGTTCGGCACTTGTATCGGCTCTCTACTGTAAGGAAGAGATGAACATTATAGCGCTTACATCCTCTGGCGGCCAGCTTGAGGCATCATCGGAGAAAGCGCCAATCGAGGATCGGAAGTCTATCGGGCGGATTCTGCTTCCGGTCGAGAAAAATGATGTCATTACCACGATCTTCGTTAAACCTGATTTATCCGCTCAATCGTAAGGGCGGTTAGGTGGATCAAAGCGTTCAATTAATCGAATAATCGCGTCAAACATGACCCACATTGGTACCAGCTCATCCGGGCGGTCGAGCCACTGTGGGTCTTTTATTATGCCGTAGGCTTTGATTTTACGAATGATTTCAGCTTTTTGGTCATCCATCGGGATCACTCCTTCGCACACCATTTCGACGTATAGGTAAAGCGCCTATGCCATTGTATGTCTACTCCTGTCATAATGTTCGACTTTATAGCGATTAATGACTCAAATTATTAATTGGGTTAACCTTTTATTCGACATTTACGAATGCTATAATTGGTATAAATGAGAGATTTGGACAGAAAGCGGGTGTAATTATGGTTTCTGAAGAATTTACTCGTCTGTGGACCAAGATGACAAGAGATTGGAAGGATAGTATAGAAGAGGGGCTTGCGCCTCTAACGGAAGGGCAGTTGAACGTGCTGGATATTTTACTGCAGCATGCACCGATGAAGCCTTCTGAACTTCTGCAGTACTTGGCTACAACGCCGGCTGCGATTACAACGCTGCTTGATCGAATGGAGCGCAATGAATTAATTGAACGTTCAAGAGATAATCAGGATCGAAGAATTGTATGGGTAACTGTAACGGAGAAAGGAAAGAGTGAGGCCCAGCGTGGAACGGAAATTCGTTCCAAATTAATTGGTGAATCGCTGGACCGTATATCTTCCCATAACCAGCAGCTGCTTGTATATCTGCTTGGCAAGGTTGCTAATGCGTAGTACATATTTAAATATTAACTTATAAATAATGCCTTATTGCACGTTCAGCATGGATCTCAGACGATTACGAAGCACCTTGATCTGCTGCTTCATGGAATCATAATCCTGCTTCGTTAGTAAGCTGTCGCTGGCAGCTGCAATTGTCTGTTCAACCGGCAAGATGCGGAATCGATAGTAGCTATCCGGCTGGTAGCGATGCACATAGGTTGGAGTTGACTCAATATCCGATAGCTCAATCGAGCCGTCGGATTTATTTTTTCGAATGGTTACTTTAAAGATCACACCGTAATCTTTCGTATCGCCCCGCTGTGCAGATATGAAGTTCCCCATAGAATAAATGATAAGTCCTTGTCTGGCATGACCAGATGCATCTGTAGTGTCGAGCACTTCATAAGGCTGAATGACATGCGGGTGAGAGCCGGCAATAATATCTGCTCCCTCAGCTACAAGCTTGCGTGCAAGCTGTTTCTGCTCCTCATTAGGCGTTGTCTGGTATTCGATGCCGAAATGCAGGGCGACCGTGACAAAGTCGGCTCCAAGCTCTTTCAAGTGATGGATATCATTGATCATTTTTTGCTCGTCAATCATAGAGACTGAATAAGGCTTGCCTTTCGGCAGCGGAATGCCGTTTGTGCCATATGTATAAGCGAGCAGTCCCATCTTAATTCCGTTATGTTCTACAATAACAGGGGTATCCGCTTCTTCTTGTGTTTCAGCAGTCCCTTTTAAGACAAACGGATACTCTTTCAAATGCTGCAAGGTAAGCATAAGCCCTTTATCGCCTTTGTCTAGCGAGTGATTGTTAGCATTGGTCAAGATGTTAAAGCCGGCATACTGGAGTGCGTCCAGCAGCTCTACAGGTGCGTTAAAACTCGGATATCCCGTATAGCCATAGGCTGAACCTGCAACGGGAGTCTCCAGATTAGCCATCACCCAATCACCTTGCTCAAGGATTGGCTTTACTTCTTCAAAGAAATAATTGAAGTTGTACTTCTTCGTCTTCTTATCATAAGCACCTGGAAGCTCTGGCTTATGCATCATGATATCGCCAACACCCATCCATACAGCTTCATCGTATTGCGGCGTTGGCACCGGTGTTGGTGTTGGCTCTGGCGTCGCAGTTGGTACGATGGTTGGCTCTGGCGTTTGGACTGGCTGGCTCGTAGGCGGCAGATTCGAGGCGGTATCTGTAACATGAGTATCCTGCCTCAACGTAGTTGCTAGAATAAATAGAATTCCAGCAGCTGATAGTAATAAAAGAATAAAATGAATAGTCAAGCGCTTCTTGCTTCGCATTCTGCGCATGAAGGTCTAATCACTCCTTTATAGGAACATTTTGGATGCTTCCTCAAGCTGTTCACTTGTCCACCAGGACCAAGCCGGTGAACCATACGGGATGGAGCGGAAGCATTGGCGTTCCTTCGTGACCGGATGTGGAGCCTCAACGGAAGTTGACCACAGTGCAATATCGGATACATTAGCCGTGTTAGGTGCTCCATATTTACGGTCTGCAACGAGAGGACAGCCGATATACGCCATTTGGGCACGAATCTGATGTGATCTGCCCGTATGCAGCTTCACAGCGATGAGAGAGTAGCCTCCGGCTTCAGCACACACTCTATATTCCAGAATGGCTTCTTTTGCTTCGGGTGTTGGATCCTTATAGACGGTTACCTGATTACGCTTGGCGTCTTTCCAGATATAGTGTCGGAGCCGATCCTCTTGCTTAGCAGGTTTGCCGTGAACAACACAAATATAGGTTTTCCCGAATGTACGACTACGTACCGCTTCGGATAAGCGGGAGGCTGCCTTAGAGGTTTTGGCGAACAGCATAGCGCCTCCAACCGGGCGGTCAAGTCGATGAACAAGGCCGAGGAATACGTTCCCCGGCTTGTTATGACGGATTTTCAAATCCTGTTTAATCAGCGTCAGCATGTCAGGATCCCCGGTCTCATCCTCTTGAGAAGGGATACCAGGGAGCTTGACTACGGCAATGATATGATTATCTTCGTACAGCACCGGAATAACCGGGCTCAAGCTACCGGTCATTATTCCGACTCCCAACGTCCTAGGATGCCGCAAGGCAAGTTCAGGCCGGATTGTGTGATAGGAAGACCAATCTCGCCACAGTTGATGACGCCGCCAAATTTGTTCTTCATTGTTGTATGGAGCAAATTGTGAAGAACAGATGGAGATAGACCAGTTGTGTACGAGTTAATCAGCATGAACAATGGGTTATCCGATAAAATCGTCGTACAGAATTCGAGGAATGGATACAAATTCTCTTCGAGCTTCCAGGTTTCGCCGTTAGGTCCACGTCCGTATGAAGGCGGGTCCATAATGATCGCATCATATTGGCGGCCGCGGCGCTGCTCACGTTGTACGAATTTAAATACGTCGTCCGTAATATATCGGATTGGAGCACTTTCAAGGCCGGACAATTGTGCGTTTTCTTTTGCCCACTGAACCATACCTTTAGAGGCATCCACATGCACGACATCAGCACCAGCAGCTGCAGCGGCAACCGTAGCACCGCCGGAGTAGGCGAATAGGTTCAATACACGGATTGGACGTCCAGCCGAACGGATCTTGTCCATCATCCAGCTCCAGTTCACCGCTTGCTCAGGGAACAGACCAGTATGCTTGAAGCTTGTTGGTTTGATGTGGAACTTCAGCTCGCCGTAAGTGATCGTCCAGCGTTCAGGCAGGCTGGATTTGAATTGCCATTGTCCACCGCCGGAGGAGCTGCGATGATAATGTCCGTCAGCTTCTTTCCAAGCACCGGATTCATTGGCGATAGGCCAAATAATCTGTGGATCCGGACGGCGGAGAATATATTGCCCCCAGCGTTCAAGCTTGTCTCCAGCCCCTGTGTCGATGACCTCATAGTCGGTCCATTTATCTGCTAAGTACATGTTATAGTGATCCTTCCTTGGTGTATAATTTTCGTTGTATTATAATGAAGTCTTCGACTATTATAACGAAGCGTACAGAATGAAGCAATTAGGATGAAGCTTACGTCGTAAGAATCGCCACAAAAAGCACGTGACAATTCTTTTAAGTTAATGCTTACGTCGTAAGAATCGCCACAAAAGCACGTGTCAATTCTTTTTAGGAGGGTACCTATTATTCGAAAACAAGGGTGGTTAATTGGTTTAACTGTAAGTATGCTGCTATTTATAGGGGTAGCGATGATGGCTGCACGCTCGAAGGCCTCATCGTTTGATGCGTCAGTAGCAGATTGGTTTGCGAGTATACATAGTGGAGCGTTGACGGATGTATTTCAAGCCATTACGTCACTGGGCTCAACAATAGGCATCATTGTTATTACTCTTGTTTTAGCCATATGGCTTGCATGGAGACAAGGGTGGAAAGGAGCAGTGCTGCTGATTTCGGGGGTAGCTGCGGCTTATGTAGTGAACACACTTATCAAATCGGGATTTGATCGTGCAAGGCCGGTAGCGGCTTGGGGGATTGAGGCGGATGGATCCAGCTTTCCGAGCGGCAATGCGATGCTGGCGATCGTTATGTACAGCTTGGCGGCCATATGGATTATTCAAGACAGAGGGCTTAATCGTATAACTAAGCGCTTGGTTACGGTTGTCGCTGTGGCGCTTATTATTTTAATGGGAGCTTCCCGTCTGTACTTCAGCGTTCACTATGCAAGCGATATTATAGGTGATTACGCAGCAGGATTTGCCGTTGTGTGCCTGGTGATGGCTGTTACAGGACGAAAGAGGCTTAACAGCCGCTAGTCCTGCAGACAGCGGCTATTTAAGACTCTCGAATAGCATCCAGCATTTTGTCGATTGATACTTTGCGTTTGTCCTCGTCCATGGTGTTCAGCAGCCGAATGATTTCAAACGTATCCGCTGCAAATGGAGACTCCGCACCTCGCGCATCGCCATCGATAATATAATCCGTGGTGACTTCAAAAAAAGCCGCGAGTTTAATCAAAGTCTCATAAACGGGCTGCCGGTTGTTGATCTCGTAGTGGCTGTAAGCGGATCGCGTGATGCCGATGGATTGTGCAACTATCTCTTGCGACAAGCTTCTTTGCTGGCGCAGCTCCTTTAGGCGATCTCCCATCGTCAAGGTCATTCGCTCCTCACATTGGATATAAAGATTGGCAATAGGTTACACTCACTACTAGTAATTTATGATACAAATCGTATCATTGTCAAGCTTTAAATGGGAAAGTTACTAATAAAAATAGAATATTTTAGAAAGAGAGATGGGCTAGGAATGGTTTTGATCTTTGAATGTGAATGCGGTAACAAAACAGGTTTGTTTGCAACCGGAGACCGTGATGAAACGGGTAGAGAGTATATTGAGCTTGAGGATGATGATCGCTTGACGTATGTTGTTGGTGAGGACGGCGTCTTATTCAAATGTAAGTTCTGCGGTTACACTTATCGGATGGATAAGCTGTAAGTAAGCAACTGATTGAGCGCCAAATGCTTTGAGAGTGGCGCAAGTCTTCGGCAGCGCACGATAAAAACAGGCCACTGTTCACGAGGAACCGTGGCCCGATTTATTGTCTGTCGGCAGCGAATAAGTCGCAAAAACCGTACTGCAGCGGGTGAGAGCTGGCACGGTGAGGTGAAAGTAGCCAAATAAGACGGAAAAACCGTACTGCAGTGGGGAAGTGCGGGCTCGGTGGATCAAAAGTGGTCAAATAAGTCGCAAAAACCATACCGAAGCGGGTAAGAGCAGGTGCAGTGCGGAGAAAGCGTCCGCCTATTTGCTGAAACGAATGTCTTGTTCTTGCCCTGGGGCGGCGAATTGCAGCAGCTTTTCGCCTTCTATAATTAGTTCAGCTTGTTCTTCATTAGTCAGCACACGGAAGGGCTCGATGAGGAGAGAAGCTTTATTTCGTTCTCGCTCGATTTTCCATATACCGGTGATGTAACCGTTCAGCAGGATCGTTGCACGCAGGATGCCATTGGCGGTGAAGATTCGTTTGGTATACGTAATATCCATCACCCGTGATCGATCGACAACTCCAAGAAGCATTTGATCGAACTCGCCAAGGAAGCGAGCTGGTGGTATTACTTCGGCGTCAGGGCGGGGTGCATCAGGAAGATCAAATAACTCATTGCCTTGTTCGTTCAGAAAAGTAAGAAGCTGTGGACGCAGCTTTTCGAAATGTTCTTTGAGACGCGTGAGTCCGCACCAAGCCTGCATATCCTTTACCGTTGCTGGCCCATATGCGGCGAGGTAACGTAATATTAAATTTTCCGTATCGACATGTTCACTAAGGGATTGTCCCAGCCAGACCTCTGAGGAGGTATGGGTTGCTTGTCCGCTTTCTCCCCACAAACCACGCGGCGGTATTTGAATGAGTGGAACGTAGTTGCGTATAACAGCAGCGAGGGCTTCACTATTAACACCTGGCCACTGGTCAGCTAGAAATTTACCTAGCTCACTGAATGTGCGTGCTTCATCCTCGACAAGTTTTCTGCCTTCAAGTGCTACGCTGTCCAAATCGATTCCAGACAAAGCCTTGCCAAAAGATCCTTTTAATCCTCGATCGAGTACAGGCTGTACCCATGGTCTAAGCAATAGACAGTCTTTAGCAGATACAAGATGCAAAGTGGAGCGCATAAGGGCGATCCGCACAGCTTCACGATTTTGAATTAGAGTAGACAATTGTGACTGCTCAAATCCATTCAGTCTTGTCCAAAGAGAGTAATATGGCGCGTTTGGAGCTTGAGCCTGCAGGCCGATAAACCATTCCAATGTATCAAGTACAGACATATTCGAACGCGATAACAGCATTTGCCTTGCGAGCAAAGCTCGATTAATAGCCAATGCACTTAATTTAGGTGTCTCGTAAGACATCCAGCATCCACCTCTAAATAGGATCATATTTCCATTAAGAGTATCTTTCTTTCTAATAAGTTACAAGACGCAAAAGGTGAAAAAGCTGTCGAGAGCATGTTCAATTTTCCATGAAAATTTAGGAGGCGTAAATAACCTATTAACGTTATACTATATCTTTTTTGACAGGAACAATTACTTATACATTAAGTGAAAAAAGCCGAATCCAGAAGCCTTGAGGCTCACTGGATTCGGCCTTTTTTATCGGGAAGATACTGCGGTGGTTGATGTCTTCACGGTCTTGCTTCGTTTGCCTGCGATCATACTTACGCAGGAGACGATTAAGAAGAGGACCATGGCAGCGGCAGCGTATCTGTACATCTCTGCATAGCTTGTAGCGGATGCAATAATGCCTAGCAGCATCGATCCAACAGCAACGCCAAGGTCAATGGTGTTGTAATATAAACTGTTGGCAAAGCTTGTTTGATGTGGTGCAGCCTCGCGCAGCATCCATGCTTGTGTCGTCGGCTGAATGGCACCAAAGCCAAATCCGTACAACAAGGCCGAGATAATAATGAGTGGCATCGAGTGTGCATAAGACAGAATAATCAAGCTGGCAATGACGATAAATGCGGAAGGTATAAGGACGAGCATTGGTCCGCGACGGTCGAATAATTTGCCGGATATCGGACGAATAACAAGAACGGTAAACACAATAAATAAGAAGAACAAGCCGATCTGCTCAATATTTCGTTGTGCGCCATACAAGGCAATAAAACCAAGAATACCGCCGTAAGTAATCGACATCAGCATGTTTAACACGGCAGGTACCATCATGCGAGCTGTCGAAGATGAGCGCTGTCCTTGATCGGCAGTAGTCTGAACCGGAGCTGGTTGAATTCTGGCAGGCTGCTGCGGAATACTACGTGTAAGCAAGAGAAGCGGAATTATTATGACAAGGGCGATTGTACCGATAACTGACAAGGTAGTAAATCCGGATTGTTTGATGACAGAGAGACCAATCATCGGACCAAGCGACATCGCTAAGCTTGTGGAAATACCGAAGTAGCCGATCCCTTCACCCGTTCTTTTCTTTGGAATGATCTGTGTAACTAAAGTAGGGATAATTGTACTAGTCATCCCGAAGCCAACCCCGAAGACAGCCCGCAGAATTAATAAAACAGTCATCGATTCAGCGAATGGATAGAGGATAGTGGCTATTGTTGCGAGAACAAGTCCGGAAAACAAAATCACGTTCCGATGAACGACACGAAGCAGCGGCGTCATTGCAAAACGTGTAACGATCGCTGCCAAGGCGAACAAGCTGGTGACAAGACTTAAGGTGAAGTTATCTGGATGAAATTGTTCTTTTGCATAAGTAGGGAACGGAGACAGCAGCATTTGCAAGCTTAGAAATAATAGCAAATAACTGGCGGTCAACGTAATAAAAGATTTCGTCCAAAGTTTCTCTGGATGTATGTTCATGGTGTATCATTGCTCCTTTTCATGCTCCAATAAGCTGGTTGTATGGTCGTTAAGTTTTCTTAGCAGTTGGTTCATAAGCTCATATTCCTCGATGGACATCACTTGCGCTATCTCAGCAATGGTGCTGTATTCAATAGGTTCAATCGCATCCGCCGTTTCTTTGCCTTGCTCGGTAATAAATACCTGGAAAGAACGGCGGTCATGCTCACTGGCACGCTTCGTCACAAAGCCTTTCGCCTCTAGCGTATCTAATATACGAGTAGTCGTAGGCTTATCCTTGCCCGCCCGATCTGCAATTTCCTTCTGAATTAAACCGTCTTCCTCCCGTACGCGGAATAGAACAGCCCATTGTTCGGGGGTCAGCCCAAATTCCTTGATGCGGCTCGCAAAGAAATTCGTAAGCTTCCGATAGGTGGCACCAAGCAAGAAGCCAAGCGAATGATCCAATCCCTTTTGATGCATTTTACTCACGCTCCAAATTAGTTGTTACAACAACTATATCTCTGACAACTAATTTTGTCAAACTGCAAATACAGGATTGGAATTTCTGAAATGGGGGAAAATAAGCGGACTACACATAGAGGAGTAAAGCCAAAAATGAGAAAAAAATCAGCATGGATCCATACGTTATGGATCGCGGCCGTTTTGTCTTTGCTGGTCGCCCAGCATCCGGCTGACGCGCTGGCCGGGCCATTTCATTTTGGATTCAAGAAAAGTGTAGGCGGGCAGCTGCCTTCGATTAATGAAGAGGGCTTCAAAGATGTGGTAATGAAGCATGGAGCGATTTTTCTAGGGGACACGACCAAGAAGGAGCTGTATCTTACCTTTGATAATGGGTATGAGAATGGCTATACGTCTAAAGTGCTTGATGTGCTCAAGGAGAAGCAGGTGCCTGCCATATTTTTCGTAACGGGGCATTATGTGAAGGATCAGCCTGAGCTGGTGAAAAGGATGACGGCCGAAGGTCATCTTGTAGGTAATCATTCCTGGACCCACCCAGATATGACTCAAATCTCAGCTGAACAAATTCGTACCGAGCTGGAGAAGGTGAAGGAGCAGGTCAATACGCTGACCGGACAGCAGGCCATGACTTATTTGCGGCCGCCAAGAGGGATTTTCAGTGACAATGTGCTGGCGGTAAGTAAGGAATCCGGCTATACAAACGTATTCTGGTCCGTTGCCTATAAGGATTGGGATGTGAACATGCAAAGAGGAGCGGGCTTCGCCTACAATCAAGTGGTCGCCCAGCTTCATCCCGGAGCGGTCATCCTGCTTCATACCGTGTCCAAAGATAATGCCGCTGCGCTCGGATCGATTATCGACGAAGCCCGCAAGCAAGGTTATGAGTTTAAGAGTTTAGACCAAATGTCTGTAAAGACCTATGGCAATTAACGTGCAGCTAGGTGCTCGGACGGTTCAAGAATAACGGACCAACCAAACGGATCTTCTACTGTACCTCTTTGAATACCGGTCAGCATGTCGTACAGCTTTTGCGACAGCTCGCCGGTATTTCCTTCGTTAATGACATAACGAGTACCTTCCCAAGACAGTTCCCCGATTGGAGAAATAACCGCGGCAGTACCTGTTCCAAATGCTTCGACAAGACGACCTTCTTGATGAGCTGCAACAACCTCATCGATTGACAGCTGTCTTTCAACAACAGGCACATTCATATGTTTCAGCAGACGAATGATCGAGTCACGTGTAATGCCATCGAGAATGCTGCCGTTCAGTGCAGGTGTTACTACAGTACCATCAATGTTGAAGAAGACGTTCATGCTGCCTACTTCTTCGATATATTTGCGGTGAACACCATCAAGCCATAGCACCTGAGAAGCGCCATGAGCATAAGCTTCTTCCTGCGCTTTCAAGCTTGCTGCGTAGTTACCAGCAGTCTTCGCATTGCCGACACCGCCGCGTACTGCGCGAACGTATTGGGATTCCACATGGATTTTAACGGGATGAATGCCTTCCGCGTAGTAGGAGCCTACCGGAGACATGATGATCATGAACATGTATTGCGTTGATGCATTAACACCAAGCTGTGCTTCCGTTGCAATAACGAAAGGACGTACATACAGGGAAGTTTCCGCATCAGATGGGATCCAGTCGCTGTCTGTCAGAATAAGCTGCTTCAGCGCTTCAAGCGCCAGCTCTTCGTCTACTGCAGGAATGCTAAGACGTGCATTGGAACGATTAAGACGTGCCATATTCTGTTCCGGACGGAACAGACGGATTTTGCCATCACCGGTTAAGTAAGCTTTAAGGCCTTCAAAGATTGTTTGACCATAATGGAACACTTTGGCTGCAGGATCAAGCGAAATCGGCTGATAAGGCACGACGCGCGGGTTATACCAGCCAGTAGCTGCATCATAATCCATAATGAACATGTGGTCGGTATAATACTTGCCAAATCCAAGCTCAGATGCTTTTGGTTTCGGTTTTTTGTTCGTAGAAAGTTCTATTGTGATGGTTGGTTTCATCGTATTTGATCTCTCCTTGTTGCTAGTTATAGTTGAATCGTACCATGCCAATCGATATATTTAAAGTATCTGTTTTATTGTGAACACATACCGAAAAGGTATATTGGGGGCTGGCTATGGATATACGACAGTTAAGGTACTTTCTGGCGATCGCCAGAGAAGGACAAATCACTCGTGCGGCGAAAGCGCTCAACATGGAACAGCCTCCGCTGAGCCGTCAGCTAAAGCTGATGGAGGATGAACTTGGCGTCACGCTGTTCGATCGAAGTGGAAAAGGGCTTGTTCTGACTCATGCGGGTGAACTGCTGCAGAATAAAGCAGAACGGCTGCTGCAGGAATTTAACGAGACCATTCATGAAGTGAAAGAGCTGGATGCCGGGCTTCACGGCACACTCGCGATCGGCTCTGTCGTGTCCTGTATTTCCTTGCTTCCAAGGCCTATTGAGCAATTCCGCAGGCTGTATCCTAACGTCACATTCAAAATATGGGAAGGGGACCATTTTATCCTCGGCAGTCTGCTAGAGAAGCGGGATATTGAACTGATTGTTGCGAGGATCCCTTTCGAATCGACCTTACATACACAGCCATACTCTGTCTTGCCGCTGCCGTCTGATCCCTATGTGGCCGTACTTCCGTCCGGCTGGGTAAGTGACCCAGATAAGAACACCTTATTAATGAGCGAGCTGGCGGATCTTCCGTTTCTGACTCTTAAAACCGACAAAACCATCGCCATGCATCACCGCGTTATGATTGAGGCAAGAGCACATGGCTTTGAACCAAAGGTAATCTGCGAATGCTCAAGTGTAGCAATCATCGTAGCGTTGGTAGCAGCCGGCATTGGAGCAACCGTATTTCCGAAGTCGGTCATGGCTTCTTTTCCTCTTCCATCTATAAAGATGCTCACGATATCAGATGCAGATTTTCAATCAGATGTCGGTATTATTTGGCTCAAGGATCGGTATTTATCCAGAAGTGCACAGAACTTCATCCAACTGTTCGAAGAATGAGAAAAACTCCTATCGGAGTACTTCGAAGATGAGCGACCGCGTTTAAGCGGAAGTTTTTATCGCCAATCGGAATGATTTTTATGGCTTTAA
Source organism: Paenibacillus sp. YAF4_2 (assembly GCF_052113225.1). Classification (NCBI taxonomy): domain Bacteria; kingdom Bacillati; phylum Bacillota; class Bacilli; order Caryophanales; family Paenibacillaceae; genus Paenibacillus; species Paenibacillus sp. YAF4_2. The sequence continues at coordinate 108,150 of NZ_JBFRCT010000015.1, read as the reverse complement.
AGAACTTATACATTCCGATGTGGTAAAAAAAAGGATGCAGCATCGTATGCTGCATCCTATTCTTTAGTTGTTCACTTTGATCTCAAGCAGTTCATATTTAATGATACCAATCGGCGCATCAACTTTGATGATATCTCCAACTTTTTTGCCCATTAGCGCTTGGCCCAGCGGACTCTCATATGAAACTTTATTATTAAATACGTCTGCTTCTGCGGGACCAACAAGGCGGTATTCGATTTTCTCAGATACCTCAATATCGTTCAGAACAACGCTCGAGCCAACTCCAACCTTCGTCGTATCAACCGAGTTAGATACACGTGCGGTCTTCAGCATTTTCTCCAGCTGCGTAATTCTTGTCTCCATAAAAGCTTGGTCATCCTTGGCCGAGTGGTACTCGCTGTTCTCTTTTAGATCGCCATAGCTGATGGCTACTTTAAGACGATGTGCAAGCTCGGAACGTTTGACGGTCTTCAGCTCTTCGAGCTCTTCCTCAAGCTTCTTAAGACCTTCGGGTGTTAGAATGATTTCGTTTTTTGCCAAACCCCACAACTCCTGCCATTTATTTGTATCTTCTGAATCGCTTTCTACATCTTACACTATCCATGGTGGAAAAGAAACTTGGGTATAGCTCCCAATTGCGCGGAAAATCTAACAATTTTCTAACTTTAAAGCAATGGAAAACTCAAATTTATAGTGTAGGATAAGTCGTGCTGGCATCACGTTAATCTTTTACTAAGTGTGACCTCGCTCAAAAATGCATAAAGGCGTGAAAGGCGGGGACGCAAAGCCACGGGTCTAAGTCGAAGCAGGAAACTGCAGCTGGTATGATCGCCGGGCTGCTCACGAAGAGCAGAGGTCTTTTTGTTGTGCCAACCGACAACAATGAGAGGGTGCATATAACAGATGAAGAAGAGGTTCAAATTACCCCGAATATTCCAGACACGCAAGATCGCGCATCGCATGTTGATTACCACGCTGATCATCGCCGTTGCGATCGTCGCGTCCATGTCTGTTGCGTTATTCCTTTCCAACTCTTCCTTATTCAAAAGCCAGATCAAAAAGGATCTTGCCCTGCAGGCGGATGTAATTACAGCAAGGATGGACGAGGAATTACAGTCGAAAGTGACCAAAATAAATGCATTAGCAGGCATCGGACAATATTATGGTCAAGATGCACAAAAGCATGACGAGTTGATTCAACATTTTATAAAAGAAAATCCGGATTTAATGTCCCCAGGCTTTTCCCTCGACATGACGGGCAAGAATTTTACCGTATCAGGAACCGGTGACCGGATTGATGTATCTGAACGTCCTTATTTCAAATCCGTATCAGAAGGTAGATTAACGGTTAGTAATCCGCTCGTGAACAAAGTTGATCCTTCCAAAGTTTCTATTGTCATCGCCGCACCACTTATGCAAAACGGCAAAGCTTATGGATTCTACATATTTGGTTATGAGATCAATGCTGCAGCTGCAATTGTTCGTGATACGAAGGTTGGTAAAACAGGTTATGCCATCTTAATGGACAACAATGGCCTCGTTATCAGTCATCCGAGAGCAGATTTGGTCATGAACAAAACCGTATATGACCTGAATATGCCTGCAACTGTGGAAGCATTCGAATCAGCGAAACAAGGACACGATACCAATTATTCCTTTACATTTGATGGCGTGAAAAAAATCGGCTATGCCGAAGCGACAAGAATGGTTATGTGATTCAGCTGTCGATACCGGAGAAAGAAGCGATGAAGCCGGTTACGGATATGCTGTGGAAAACAATCGGAGTTGCATTAGTCATGACGCTGTTGGCGTTGATCGCTACCTATATCTCCGCAACCCAAATGGCGACACCAATTGTATACATAACGAATGTGATTAAAGTGCTTGCAAGCGGCGATTTAAGGCCTAGGCTTGAAGTGAAAACGAAAAATGAACTGGGCACTCTTGCAGATCATATGAATCAAATGCTGGATTCCTTCTCTGACACCATTGGCAAAGTAAGCTTTGCTGCTGAACAGCTTGCCGCATCCTCGGAAGAGCTGACGGCAGCGTCTGTTGATTCGGTCGATATTTCCAGTCAGATTGGTGATGCGATTCAAAATGTCGCAACAGCTGGAGAGAATCAAATGGTGGCGGCTGAACAAACCTCTACAGCGATGGAAGAGATGGCTACCGGTGTGCAGCGGATTGCAGAATCGTCCTCTGTTGTTGCAGAAGCATCTCAAACCTCGCTGGATGAAGTTCAGCTTGGACAAGTTGCTGTTACGCATGCCGTTGAACAAATGAAGCTGATCCATACATCCGTTGGCAATTCGGCTGAAGAAGTCCGAGAGTTGGAATTGAAATCGAATCAAATCGGCAATATCGTGTCGGTCATTCAAGAGATTACAAATCAGACGCAACTGCTGTCGCTTAACGCTTCCATTGAAGCAGCAAGAGCAGGGGAGCATGGCAGAGGATTTGCTATTGTGGCAAATGAAGTGAAGAAGCTGGCGGAGCAATCTGCTCATTCAGCGTCTGAGATTACGAAGCTGATTCAAGAAGTACAAGGAACAACGGCAAGAGCGGTACATGCGATGAATCAAGGGGTTGAAGATGTTGGAATCGGCTCGGAGCTGATCAATGAGGCTGGTGAGGTATTCGGCAGGATTACGGCGACCTTCCAGGAAATCTCGAGCCAAATCCAAGAGGTATCGGCTGCATCGGAACAAATGTCAGCAGGTACGGAAGAAGTGACAGCGTCTATGACAGAGATTGCGACAATGACTCAATCTACCCATAGTCACTCCCAAAGTATCTCGCTGGGCTCTCAAAAACAGCTTGCATCAATGAAAGATATTTCTGCATCTGCGGAAGATTTCAGCCATATGGCCCAGCATTTGCAAGAAGTGCTGTCGAAGTTTAAGACTAGATAGAAAATTTTGATTCTTGCTGCGAGAAATGGTACATTATTGAAGGATTGCCATTCAGCGATCATAATACTATTCGCACAGGGAGAGATCTAGATGTCCGTTGATGCTTATTTGAACTTTGATGGGAATTGCCGAGAAGCGGCGGAGTTTTACGCAGTTGTATTCGGTTTGGACAAGCCTAAGCTCATGACATTTGGTGAAGTGCCGCCACATCCGGATTATCCATTGCCTGAAGAAGCCAAAAACCTGATTATGCACACTCGCCTGAACATTGGCGGAAGCAATGTGATGTTCTCCGACATCTTCCCTGGTATGCCGTTTACTCTAGGCAACAATATTACACTGGCGTATGTAGAGAACGAAGAAGAAAAACTTCGTACGGCATTTAATCGATTGAGTGATGGCGGTACGATCGTCATGGAGCTGCAAGAGACGTTCTGGAGTAAACTGTATGGACAGGTTACCGATAAGTTTGGTATTCAGTGGCAGTTTAACTTGGGAATTAACGAATTCTAATACTTGTCTAACAAAATAGGGGAACCAGTTGTCTATAAGACAAGCTGGTTTCTTTTTTTATATTGAAAAAGTGGCTATTCCCATATAAGAACAAATGTTCTATAATGGTGATATGGATAACACTAAGAATATGAGATTGTCGAAGAGGGGAACACCATTGGCTGAGCCGTTAAAAGAAATGTATCATGAAGCTTTTCTAAGGCAGTTTACCGATAAATTAAAGGCCGCATACCCGTTATTTGATATAGAATCGTTTGTATCACAGGTAATGAATGAAGCGTGGGAACAATTGGAGTTGAAAGGACGGATCCGTCAAATTGCAATCGTACTTGGTAAGCATTTGCCTTCCGATTATGAAGATGCGTTAGCTGTTTTGTATGCCGTATATGAGGAATGCTCAGGTTTTCCTTATTTATTTTTCCCGGATTTTGTAGAGGTGTATGGAGGGGCAGAGGAGCATTGGGAGCTGTCTATGCAAGCTTTAGAACGATTCACTACCAAATCTTCGGCGGAGTTCGCCGTTCGTGTGTTTTTGCTTCGTGACCCGAAGCGAATGATTCGCCAAATGCTAACCTGGGCACAACATCCGGATGAACATGTACGCCGCTTGGCAAGCGAAGGCTGCAGACCGCGACTACCGTGGGGACAAGCACTTCTTGTCTTTAAGAAAGATCCATCGCCGATTCTTCCAATTCTAGAGTTATTGAAGGAAGATCCATCTTTGTATGTCCGTAAGAGTGTCGCCAATAATCTGAATGATATTGTTAAGGACCATCCGGATGTTGTTATCGAGACAGCCCGCAGATGGAAGGGTCAGCATCCCTATACGGATTGGATTATCCGGCATGCCTGCCGAAATTTGATACGCAAAGCTCATCCGGAGGTACTTGCTTTGTTTGGCTATGCGATGGAAGCAGCTGAATCAGATCCGATCATCATTTCGGCATCCTTGCATGCTCGTCCAGCGTTGTTGGAGATTGGAGATAACTGCCGTCTGGAATATGAGCTGCAAGCCAAAGACGGTGAGCCGATGCATCTACGGATTGAATACGGCATAGATTTCGTGAAATCTGGAGGGAAAGCTTCTCGTAAGCTGTTTCTCTTATCAGACAAAACCGTTCCAGGCGGCTCAACACTCTCTGGCAACAGAATTCATCGTTTTGCAGACCTATCAACCCGCAAACATTATGCTGGAGAGCATCGTATCGCCTTGTTGGTGAACGGAGTTGAAGTGGCAAGCTCGACAGTTGAGCTGGGTGCCGCTGAAGTAGAGTGAAAAAACAGAAGAGCTATGTCGCAGCCTTAGGCTTCGGCATAGCTCTTTACTTTGTATTGGTAGAAGGCAGCAGAGTATTTCTCCATGACTTGCGCTTCGCGGACAAGCTGAAAGCCATGCTGCTCATATAATTGGCGAAGGGAAGGGCGATCAGAGGCACAATCCAGCTTCAGATAGCTTTTATGTAAGTCATGTGCACGATTCTTCGCAAATTCAAGCATGCTGCTAGATAATCCGGACTTTGCATATTTTCTTCTGATGCACAGCTTGTGGAGATAGAGGGAGTCGTTCGACAGATCCTCCGGCCAGAAGAAGCTGTCTTCTTCTTGTAAGATCATGACGGCCGCGAATTCTCCGCCAATTATGGCTGCATACACGTTGTCTATGGTTAGGCTGTGTAATAGTTGATCTAGGGTTAGATCGGCTTCATCCCACATCGGAACGTTATTCTTAGCGATCCATCTTGCCCCTTCAGTCAGGACTTCTACAAAAGTATTAAGTTCAGTATCATGAATATTTCGAATTGTTATTTCCATTTTGTACTGCCTCCCTTTAGAAGGAAATCATTCCACCTCGTTCGTCAAACACGGCAGTGGGATTCCACGCCAATTCCCATAGATTATTTTCCGGATCTGCGAAGTAAGCCGTCCGTCCTCCCCAGAAAGCATCGCTAGGTTCTCGTAATATTTTTCCGCCAATTTCCCGGATTTGTTCAATGGTGGAGTCTACTTGAGAAGGCTCGTCCACATTAATGGCATACGAAACAGCAGAGTAAGATTGTTTATCCTGCGTGAACGTTACGCCGGCATCGCGGGCTAATTCTTCAATCGGGAACAAAGACAGGATTACTCCTGCTGTAAGAAACGCGGCATAGTTATCCGAGCTTGACAGAGTCTCTTTCCATCCCAAACGTTGGTAAAATGCACGAAGTGTAGGCAGATCATAAGCACCAACAGTTATTAAGCTGACTCTTTGTGGAATCATTGGTGATTCTCCTTTTAAGTAGTTATGATGAAAAGCTTTACAACGTAACTATATAGGTTGTAGTAAATGGTGTTGACACGAAGTGCTTTATGGCTCATTAAGGAAGTCATTAAACATTTTATAATAGTCATTTGTCTTAGGGAATTTCGTTCTTAATATGTCAAAGTCCCGCCAAAAATGATCTTCGTCAAAGCCTTCGAAATCGAAGATATTAAATCTTGCTAAGTTATGGAAAGCGAAAGAAAATTCCCATAAATAAGGATGCTGATTGCTTAGAAAAGACCCTCTTCCGGCGATTGCCCTCATGTCCAGAAGAGAAGCGTAAAGTAATCTCTTGTATGCCCATTTTCTTTTTTCGTCCATAAGTGACTCCTTATGTTTAATGGATTTTACATGATGTGGAGCATGTGATTCTGATTAAGTATTCGATGAAGATTTTATGAAACCTGTTCGTCAATATGTAATTAATATTTGGGAAACGATTGGATAAAAGGAGGTGTTGTTAGTGAAGCGCCGCAAGCTGAATCGAGCCCATTCTGGATCCTCAGGGAAAATGAAGGGCTATGGTCATGATACAGGGACAGTTTTGCTGCTTCTACAAGAATTGAGAGCTATTATTCCAGTCTTATTTCAAGATAACGCGACGGAGAATGTTGTTTTGCATTTACGGGATATTTTGGGGCGACTGTTGACATTGACTCAAACTTCCCGAATAAAAAATGCGAATAAAGCCCGGCTGCTGGCCAAGTTGGAGCTTACTCTTATTGCTGCAAAGGTAATGCCCTTTTCACCATTAAGTATAGGGGTAGCTTTACAACAGCTGATGGATCTTCTGTTGTCGATTGTAAAGCAGGGATGTTTGGATCCGAGCTATACGAACAAGTTTATTGCCATTATTTCTTCTATTCAGGTCATGATTACGAATGGGCTTAGATGCCATTGTCCACCTGGTCCCACTGGACCAACTGGACCAACTGGACCGACAGGGCCAGCAGGATTTGCTGGTGTGACAGGAGCAGCTGGTGTGGATGGGGTGCCAGGTGCAACAGGAGCTGCAGGTGTTCAAGGAGCTATGGGAGATCCAGGTGCAACTGGAGCTACTGGTGCGACAGGCGCGACTGGTGTCGGGCAGATGGGAGCGACTGGTGCAGTAGGGCCAACCGGACCGACAGGCAGCAGTGGTGGGGAGACTGGAGCGACTGGAGCGACTGGAGAGACAGGTGCAACGGGCGAAACTGGTGCGACAGGGGCAACCGGTGCAACAGGAGCAGGAGCAACGGGAGCGACAGGGGCGACGGGTGAAATAGGATTATTAGGGGCAACTGGTGCGACAGGGGCAACAGGGGCAACAGGGGCAACAGGGGCAACAGGTGAAACAGGGGCGACGGGTGCGACAGGAGTAACTGGAGCAACGGGGGTAACAGGAGCTACAGGAGAAATTGGGGCAACAGGAGCGACGGGTGCGACAGGAGCTACCGGAGCATCAGGTGCCACTGGGGCTACGGGAGTAACTGGAGCAACAGGAGCGTCAGGTGCGACAGGCGCTGCGGGATTAACAGGGGTAACGGGATCAATGGGCGAAACTGGTGCAACGGGAGCGACTGGAGTGACTGGTGTTACTGGAGCCACAGGTGCCACGGGTGCCACGGGTGCAACAGGGGTAACGGGATCAACGGGCGAAACTGGAGCAACAGGAGCGACAGGGGCAACGGGTGCAACAGGAGCGACGGGTGCAACAGGAGCGACGGGCGAAACAGGAGCAACAGGAGCTACGGGAGCGACAGGGGCGACGGGAGTAATGGGTGCCACGGGAGCTACGGGAGTAACAGGGGCAACAGGTGCGACAGGAGCCACGGGCGAAACTGGTGTAACAGGAGCCACAGGAACAATAGGAGCGACAGGGGCAATAGGTGCGACTGGAGCGACAGGGGAGACAGGAGCAACAGGTGCCACGGGAGCAACAGGCGTGACGGGTGCGACAGGGGGAACAGGGGGTACAGGTGCGACAGGAGCCACGGGCGAAACTGGTGTAACAGGAGCAACGGGAGCCACAGGAGCTACGGGAGTAACGGGAGCCACAGGAGCAACAGGTGCAACGGGAGCGACGGGTACAACGGGCGAAACAGGAGCTACCGGAGCAACGGGTGCCACCGGAGCTACGGGAGTAATGGGTGCCACGGGAGCTACGGGAGTAACAGGAGCAACAGGAGCTACCGGAGCATCAGGTGCCACTGGGGCGACGGGAGCTACGGGCGAGACAGGAGCAACAGGAGCAACGGGTGCCACCGGAGCGACAGGGGTAACAGGGGCGACGGGTGCCACAGGGGCGACGGGTGCCACAGGGGCGACGGGCGAGACAGGAGCAACGGGTGCAACGGGAGCGACAGGCGAGACAGGAGCAACGGGAGCGACAGGGGCGACGGGGGCGACGGGAGCAACAGGAGCAACAGGTGCAACGGGAGCGACAGGGGCAACAGGAGCTACGGGAGCGACAGGCGAGACAGGGGCGACGGGTGCCACAGGGGCAACAGGAGCAATAGGTGCAACGGGAGCAACAGGGGCGACGGGAGCGACAGGAGCGACAGGAGCAACGGGAGCAACGGGAGCGACAGGAGCAACGGGAGTAACAGGAGCAACAGGGGCGACGGGTGCTACGGGAGCAACAGGGGCAACAGGAGCGACGGGTGCGACAGGAGCGACAGGAGCAACGGGAGCAACGGGAGCGACAGGGGCGACGGGAGCAACGGGAGCAACGGGCGAGACAGGAGCAACGGGAGCAACGGGAGCAACAGGAGCAACGGGCGAAACAGGAGCTACCGGAGCAACGGGTGCCACAGGGGCGACGGGTGCAACGGGTGCAACGGGAGCAACAGGAGCAACAGGAGCAACAGGGGAAACAGGAGCAACAGGGGCAACAGGAGCAACGGGAGTGATAGGGGCGACGGGTGCAACCGGAGCAACCGGTGTAACAGGAGCAACGGGAGCAACGGGAGCAACGGGAGCAACGGGGCCTAATATTTTGTCTGAAGGGTTTTCTGGTTTTATTAGTACGTTAAGTCTTTCTGCTAGTCAGCAATTGACGAATTGGTCGACGGCATCTCCTTATTTTCCTAGCGCAAACTTTAATGCGACGACCGGAAACTATACGGTTCCGGTAACGGGTCGTTATGAGATACTTGCGACGATTAACTACTCTACTTCGGCTGCTATTACCCTTTCTCTAGGAGCAGGCGTCAATCCAGCCTTTGCTGTTCAGCGAACATCGCCTGTGGCTACGACCCTAATTAGCGGATTGTTTCCATTACTCAACATAAATGTGACTCTCCTTAATCTTCGAGCGGTATTAGGCAATGGAACCGTAACATTGTCAGGGGATGTTACGTTAACAGCAGGAGATGTGATTGGTTTGTTTTATGTAGCAGATGGACTTACTATCAATTTAATATTAGGAGGTGCCAACACTGGCGGTATTGTTTGGAGCATGCACCGTTTAATGTAAAATGAGGAGAGAGCCAGATAGCTCAGAGAGCTGATGGCTGCTCTTTTTTTGCTTAATGATGGTAAGTCGTAATACAGGGCCGTCAGGAATAACAGGAATGACGGGTGCGACTGGTCCAACGGGACCTACTGGGTTAACCGGACCAAGGGGGCCGTAGGGTATCCAAGGACCTCCAGGGCCAGCAGGGCTGCCGGTTAACAGCTTTGGAGATGCAGGAATGCTCTCTGAAGTTAAAATAGTAAAATGGAGCCAATCGTAGTTACAGATTTCTTTGAATTAGAGAATGCTGAGCTTCAAAGCTCGATTGTTGTACCAGATGCAGGACTGTATCTCGTTACTTATTCCGTCAACGTTACACTGCAGCCCGTGTCAGAGATTACTTTTATTATTGCTGTAGATGGTGTTTTGGAAGGGAAGACAAGAGGCAGGCTTGCTAACGGTAAGAATAACGATTGAATAACAGTAGGAGTCGGCAGAACACATCTGTTATCCCTACTGCGTGATTCAGCCTTAACATTGGTTTGCGAAAATATGAATGGCACGGTAAAGGCTTTTGAACCGGTTTTAACCGTTATCAAACTTCGAGATTTTTAGAATTTCCAATATTTTATAATAGATGGCTATATGTTATCCTCTCTATATCACTATGATAAGGGGGATGTTGGTGGCCGTTCCTAAAAAGGCTCAAGAGGTTTTGGACCAACATATTATCCGATTAGATCAGAAACTTCCCAACTTGGTCGAAGCTTATCATCTATTTGGTTCGGTTTCATTAGGGGCATTTCAAGAAGGATTTAGTGATCTTGATTTTGTAGCTGTTACAAGTAGAGCAATAACCGAGAAGGAAGTGCAAGTTATCGAGTCAATCCATCGTGATCTAGAGCAGAAATTCCCCATGATCAGTCTGGACGGCAGATATGTCGTGAGGGAGGATATGGAGAACCTGGCTTATAAAGATTGTCCCTATTACTATTTTAATAGTGGGAAGCTTGTGGGTATTGAAAGACTTCACAAGAACTCGATAGATGCGTACCAGCTCAAGCAGTATGGTATCCCAATCTTGGGCAAAGATCCGCGTACGTACGATTACACCGTCGATTGGGATGTTTTAACTCAGAACATGAAACGGAACGTCGAACAGTATTGGATGAATTGGAAAAGAAAAGTCGAGAGGTTCCCTTCCAAAAATTACTTTGGCATGCTGTATAAAGATTGGATGATCGAGTGGGGTGTCTTAGGGGTTTCACGTATCTATTATTCCATTCGGGAACAGGACATGATCTCTAAGACTGGAGCTGGTGAGTACGCCCTTCAGCATGTCCCGGCTAGATGGCATCGCATCATTCAGGAATCAATACAGTTACGCATTGGCTCGAAGAAGTCGTTGTATCGCTCTAGATTCCAAAGAAGGAATGATGCGCTAGCTTACATGGATTATCTGATGAAGGAGTGTTTACGTGAGTAAGATAGAGGCAGTTATCTTCGATCTTGATCAGACGCTGCTCGACAAACACGAATCCTTAATCCGGTTCGCAAACCATCAATATGAAGCTTTTTCATTAGTGTCCTGCAACGTCGGAAGAGAGCTATTCATTGAAAAATTCGTGGTGCTGAATCATGCTGTGCGGCCAAAAGAAGAAGTGTATGAGGAGTTAATCGCCTTTTTCCAAATCGAGAGCGCTTTATTTCCTTCAATGTTAGATGATCTGAACCGTAATTTCCATGTGTTTGTAATTGGTTATCCTGGATTAGTGGATATGCTGCATGCGTTGAAACAAGCAGGTTATAAAATAGGCATGATTACGAATGGCAGAGCCTTTTATCAGTTAAGTAAAATTAAGTCTCTTGGTATTGAAGATTATTTCGACGATATTGTGATTTCTGGTGCAGTAGGTATGAGAAAACCAGATCATGCGATCTTCCAACTAGCTCTCGCTAATCTTGAAGTCTCTGCAGAGCGAACGGTATTTGTTGGAGATAGCGTCAAGGCAGATATGGTGCCTTCAAAACAAATGGGAATGAGAACGGTATTAAAAAGTAAGATTGCTCATAATGAATATGCGGATGTGGTCTGTGAAAATTTGTTTGAGCTGCCAAACATCATTGCAAGGTTTGCATGAAAAAACCGGGATACACAATGAGTGTCCCGGTTTCGGTTGGTTAATTCGCTGCTAAGAATTTCTCCATTTCAGTACGGTTAGTCCCATCCTCAGAAGGAACCGTATTTGTTACACCCCAATAATCACGTTGAACCGTTTCTTTATTAGGGAAAGCGTATAAGTCCAGATCATGTAGGATACGATGCATGAACCGCAAAGCCTCCGGGTCATGCTTTTCACGGGCAATATTAGCTAGCTCAATTAAAGTGTTCATATCTAATTGCAAGCCCTGTACGCTCGTAAGCGCCTTACCGATTTCCTCATATTTGTCTGTATTGAATGCATCAGAGGTTAAAAATTCATTCCAAGAATCGTCATTATCGGATGCGAAATTATCCAGTCCTCCACCAGTAACCTTTAGGTCAAAGGCAGCATGGAATTCTTTTATCGTCGTAATCGCACGGCCTTCTGTTGAGTTTGCCTCAAAATCAACCTGCGGAACATGAAGTGGTTTGTTCGTTGCTGCGGTATTGGATTGATCAGCAGCCTCGACTTTATCTCCATCGCCCATTGCTTTCAGAACGAAATTAGCGCCTATTGCCCCAGCGCCGCATATCAGTACGAAAGCGATAGCCGCTCCAATTAAATTCTCTTTCACTCTCAAATGTATAATCCTCCTTAGATGACTGTTAGGAATCGTAAACTTTAGTTTACCAAAATATAATTTCGAAAAGGTTTCTCTTAAATTATTTTAATAATTATTTACTTCGAATATAGGTTTCGTAAAGAAAAGCTAGGATAAGACGGTGATGAATATTTTTCCTTATTTATACAATTGTACGCGATTTTGTTAGGTTGGTTGCGGTTCATCCAGAAGAGAAAAGAAAGGACCTCAGCTTCATGCTGAAGTCCTTTCTTAGGTTGTTTCTTACTCAGATAGAAATTGGAATGACTTAAAATGGAATTGACTTCCCGGAAGGAAGATGAAGGTGACGGTCTGTGGACCGATAATGCGTTCCAGTGTATACTCACGCTTGCAATAGTCTTCGGAATATGCGAATTCCAAGAGCTGTTTCGAGTCGCCATCTGGACCACTGAACAGGACATGAATCGTATTGTTGTCGATTGGAGACTGACCGTTGATCACGAGCTTACTTGCTCCCACATCTCCAAAATCCATATCCTCAAACACTAAGGAAACGTTATTGCCGATATTCTGGATGGAATCTCCGGCCAGCGTGTAGGTATCTCCATAGATCTGATTATTATCCAGTGCTTCAAGGCGTTCAAAAGCCTTAATGGCTTTGTTGAATTGGAAGCCTTTCAGATGGATTTTTCGATTCAGAACAAAGCTGAGGGACGTAATCCCCTTCAATCTCCGCGGCAATCGGTAGGTCTCTTCTTGATAGACGTTCCATTTGGTCTGCTTATGATAGGACACTTGGGTAATCAAGGAGGCGTTTGGCTCACCAGGAATGCCTTCCCAAATGTCCATCAGGAACTGTGCGCTGTCCAAAGAGAAGATCGGTAATGTCAGTTCATCCGTGCCAAAGCTGCCGAAATCAATATTGTCAAAGCAGATCCAGCTCTCGCCATCTCTGCTTGTTGCAACACCACGTTCATTGCCATTCGTCAGGTTGCGGCTTGACTCGCTATGATAACCGGCCGATACAAACTCATACGGATTGATAAAAGCTTGTCCGACGCCGTTAATCCGGAATTCCATTAAGGAATAAAGCCGGGTTTGGTCTGAACCGTTTTTCGTCGCGCAGCGAATATAGAAATCACCATCGCTTAGGGCGGTAACGACAGCTTCTTGGCCGATTGCCTGCAGGCTTGCGATATTTGCATCCACTCCGGCGACATTCGTAACCCGCCATTCGATCTCCTTATAAGTCGCATTGCTAGGGTGAATAACGACTTGAACCGGAAGGGAGCGGGTGTCTGCAGTTAGTTCATTTCCTTGCGGGCAGATGATCTCCAGCTTACGAACGGGAATTTCATCATTTTCCAAAACTAGATCGCCAGCTGCAGAAGACATAGCCGGGTTATAAGCATACAACGAATATTCTTCAGTTGAATCGGCAGTTACAGGATCAACGGAGGTTAACGTAATCTCGCTGGACGTCAAGCCGTTGGAGGCTGCTCGAACTGTAATGGTTCCGCTCTCCAGCGTTGAAGCAATAACAGCAAGAAGCTTGCCGCTGAACATCCGGCGGTTATTTCCTTTGTACGAATCGTAATCCGTGCTGTCGCCATTATCCAACCCTACAAGACGGCCAGGTCCTTCAACCGTTACATGAATCCGATTATTCGCATTATCTACCGGCAGACCCTCTTGGTCGAGAGCAGCGATCTCGATGAAGATCAGATCGGAACCAACAGCGGTTACGGTATCTTTGTCCGGTGTGAGGTGGATAGCAGCCGCATCTCCAAAGGAGGACTTCACGTCGGTTGCAATTGGGTTACCCGACTCATCGTAGGCAACGGCACGCAGAACGCCGTGAGTATAAGGAATTTGCCATTCACCAAGCAGCTTCTGTCCATGAGCATGGTCGATCTCATAGGTACCCATCGACACTTCATTGAAGAACAGCTCAATCTTTGGTGCATTCGAGCATACACGTACATCAATTAACTGACCTTCAGAGAAATCCCAATACGGGAAAATATGAACCATTGGCTTTACTTTATAATTGGTCCATTCCGCTTGATAGATATAGAACGAATCTTTTTTGAATCCAGCGGTATCCAGCTGTCCGAAATACGAGTTCTTTGTGTGATATGGGGTAGGCTCACCAATATAATCAAAGCCGGTCCACAGAAATTGTCCCAGCGAGAAGGTTGCATCACGGTCGGCAATGATGCAGGCTTCGGTGCTTCTGGCCCCCCAGCTGGTGGAGCTGTTGCCTAGCGACGAGCATTGCTCATCATCATCCGCCAAGACGGATTGGGCAAGAGGGAAGTGGTATATACCACGGCTTTGTACGGTCGAGCAGGTCTCACTGCCATATATGAACCAGTCCGGATGTTCTTCATGATGCTGCTGATAATATTTATCTCCATAGTTATAGCCAGCGAACTTGACCAAATCCGCGCATTTTTGGGCGTTCTCCCATGGCATATAGTTAGAGCCGATGGTGACAACAGCATTGCCCTTAGGATCATGGAAGTGAACCTTGTCACGAAGCTCAATCGTAAGTGCTTGTCCGCGTTCATCAGCGTGGGTATCGTAGATTTCATTGCCGATACTCCACATCAGCATGCTGGGGTGATTACGGTCTCTGCGAACCCAGCTGGAAATATCCTTTTCCCACCAGTCGGCATAAAATCTCGCAAAGTCATAAGTCGTTTTTGCCCGTTCCCACATATCGTATGCTTCGGATACGATAAGGACTCCCATCTCATCTGCTAATTCCATAAGCTCTACAGCAGGCATGTTATGAGCAGTTCGAATGGCATTTACGCCCATCTCTTGAAGAAGTGCAATTTGTCTTCTTAGTGCGGTTTTATTCACGGCAGCGCCAAGGCAGCCTAAGTCATGGTGCTGGCAGACACCTTGGAGTTTGACATGACGGCCATTGAGAAAAAAGCCTTTTTCCGTATCAAATTCAAATGTGCGGAAGCCGAAGGTTTGTTGTTCTACATCAATAACAACATCATCAGCAAGAAGCTCCGTCTGGAGCATATAACAGCTCGGCCGCTCAATATCCCATAGGAGCGGACCCTGAACCGTCAGGATGCTGCTAAAGGTTACTGTATGATCAGTTTCTGATTGGAGGGAAACTTCAGCTTGGCCAATAATTGATGATGAGGCATCCAAAATGCTGTGGCGGAGCTTAAATTCTGCTGCACTTGACGGTTTCGCAAATACGACCTCGGTATCCACCTCAACGGCCCACGCCTCACCTTTATTGGAAGTAGAAATATAAATGCCATCCGAAGCGAGATGGGTATCAGGAGAGGTGACCAGCCATACGGGACGGTAGATCCCTGCACCAGAATACCAACGGGAGTTCGGAGACTCATGAATAACCTGAACGTAAACTTCATTGTCGCCATTTATTAAATAAGAAGTAATGTCGAGTTCAAACGTCGAGTAACCATTTTTCCAGGTACCGGCTTCCCGCCCGTTGACATAAAGCGTCGAGTTCATGTAAACGCCTTCAAATCGAAGCGAATAGCAGGTGTGAGGGGCGATTTCAGTAAGAGTTATGGTTTTGCGATACCAGCCAACACTGTTCTCATACAGATTGTTCGAATCATAGATCAGCCAATCATGCGGTACGGTGATGGGGGCCCAAGGAATCTTACCAGCTTTAATCGTATCTATTTCGGTTCCTAGCGGATGCTTGGAGAAATACCAATCATTATTCAGCTTTTGTTTTTGGCTCATGGGGGGAGCTCCTTTCAGTCTAGCAATTCTACTTTGATAGTGGCATTTAAGGGAGGTGAAGTGCAATGAAAATACAAAAGAAGTAATATTATTCGAGTATATCATTTAATTATCTAAGTGAAGACCGTATGAAGTATTGAATTGAATAATGAACTTAAATCCTATAAAATTAAGGCATAAGTCCCATTTTTGTAAAACTATCGGATGAATTCGAGGAAAAGCAGGGGAGCTGAGGATGATCTCGACAATTCGATCTATCCTATTGTGTGCGAAGTTATCACAGCAGTTCGTAGCGATCTTGACAGAAGAAGGCAAGAAGTGGAACGGGAAGATCGAAAAGGTAGAAGAGCAGTTTGTACAGCTTCGATACGATGACAGCATGCTCATTCATGTACCCATCTGTATGATTGAAGAAGTAACAATGGCCTAATAAAGTCGCGGGGCAAGCTGAGTCAGCTTGTCTTTTTTTACATATGAGTAAGCCGTTATCCTTGTGCATGAATTGTCGGATAGGCAGGAATAGCTTTTGCTATTCTATTGATGAGGAAAGGAGGAGGGCAATGAATACACTGGACAATATGAACAAAGCCTTGAAATTTATCGAAGACAATCTGACAGAGGAGATTGATTTCAAAGAAGTAGCAAAGCGGGCGTGCTGCTCGGAATACCATTTTACAAGAATGTTCTCATTCCTTGCTGGAGTAACGTTATCCGAGTATATCCGCCGCCGGCGCTTGACACTCGCAGCATTTGATCTTATGGATTCGTCATCTACTCGAGTGATTGATATTGCCGTCAAGTATGGTTATTCTTCACCAGATTCCTTCACGAAGGCATTCCAAGGCGTACACGGCATCACACCGTCAGAGGCGAGACATAGCGGCCAGTCTCTCAAAGCTTTTCCACGAATGTCCTTTCAACTATCTGTAACAGGGGGAGACGAAATGAATTACCGGATTGAAGAGAAGGAAGCATTCAGTATCGCTGGCATTATGAAAAGGGTTCCCATCGTGTTTGAGGGAGTGAATCCAGAGATTGCAGCTATGTGGCAAAGCTTGAACGAGGATCGGATTAATAAGTTGAAATCTTTGTCCAATGTTACTCCAAAGGGTCTGTTAAATGCCTCCGTTCATTTCTCAGAAGGTCGTATGGAGGAAAAAGGGGAGTTGGATCACTATATCGGGGTTGCAACAACAGAAGCCTGTCCGGATGAATTTAGTGAGCTGAAGGTTGCTCCAAGAACATGGGCTGTATTCGAAGCTGTTGGCCCATTCCCGGCAACGCTTCAGAATGTTTGGGGTCGCATTTATTCGGAGTGGTTCCCGTCCTCGAATTACGAAGTGGCCGAAGGTCCGGAGATCCTGTGGAATGAGCATAAGGATATTACATCGCCGACCTATCGGAGCGAGATTTGGATTCCGGTGGAGAAGAGAGCATAGCAGCTTAAAAACGAGGGGGTGCCTGTTGAAGGTGCCCTCTCCTTTTCGTGGATAGCTCAGCCGAAATAATTTGGTTAATTTAACAAGCAGAAATGCCATAATAGCCTTATTGAACCTAGAGAGGGAATCATTGTGATCAAACGTTCGTTGGAAGAGATCGTATCCATGGTCCAAAGAAACGGCGTTACCGCTTCTATGCATTCTCCTGAACATATAAGCATCCAAGGCGTATGCATTGATTCCAGAACCATAAAGGAATGCAATTTATTTGTCCCAATCGTAAGAATCGATGATGGACACAACTATGTACAGAAGGCATTCGAGAACGGAGCAGTAGCTGCGCTATCATCATAAGGTTTTGGTTCTTGGCGATATGATGGAATTAGGAGATCAAGAGCAACAATTTCATGAGGAAATGGCTAACAGTATTAACCCGTCCCACATTCATTCTGTATTTACCATTGGGATTTTAGCAGAACGATTGTTGATAGTCTACGTAATAAGGAGTTTGAAGGAGAAGTAAAGCATTTTATTTCCAAGGAAGAGTTAGTGTCAGCATGTAACCGTATATTGAGCAATAAGGATGTCATTCTAGTGAAAGGCTCACGGAGCCTGAAGCTTGAGGAGATTTGTAAAGCATTAAATCAGTAATTATAAGGAGGCAGCATGAACAGCGGTTTTTTAATGGATACAGATCACAAACGGCGTAATACGCTCAGGCAAACGAAACGAGCGGCGCTAGTCGCTTTGCAGAAATATGAGCTGGAATGGGACTCCATTCATTTCATCCAAGTGTCTGAGCATGTCACTTTCCGAATTGATTGCGGGGAGGGTGACAAGTACTTACTTCGGATTCATTCAGGGAACAAATCAGCTGAAGCAACGCTGTCCGAATTGGAATGGTTAAATCACTTGAGGCGTAAGGGAATTATTGTGCCTGAAGGGGTGATGAATCGGGAGAGTTCGCTCGTCTCAGCCATTCCAGATGAAGATGATCAAACTTATTATGCAACAATGCTCAGCTGGGTTGAAGGTGAGCGCTTGGATAAATGGTCACTTACGGATGAGCATATTCAACAGATGGGGATGCTGATGGCGGACCTTCACACAGGGAGTTCTGATTTTGCCGCTAGCAGAGAATTTATTCGTCCACACTGGGGCAGCGACAGCTTTAAACGGGATTGGGAGCATTTGCAGCGGCATCATCATTCCTTTATTACAGATGAAGCATTTCAACTGTATACGAATGCTGCGGCAAAAGTCGCGGATATGCTTGATACCTTTGTAGCAGAGGAACAAGATTATGGTATGATTCATGCGGATTTGCACAGCGGGAATGTTGTTTTTCATCATGGCAAACCATACGCAATTGATTTCGGAAGATGCGGCTTTGGCTATCATACTTATGACATCGCTCAGGCGGTTATGGGGCTTCGACCTCATCAAAGAATGCTTTTTATAGAAGGCTATGAGAAGGTTCGACAGCTAAGCAGCAAGGCTATTTCGATGCTGGAGTGTTTCTTCATTATGTCGATTATCGAAGCTTACAGTTTCCATGCGGAGAACGAGCTTGAGACGGAAGGTTTAATCGAGGAACAGCCATACGCTAGAGCAATATTGAATGCCTATCTGAACGGTGAACCTTTCTTGTTTCAGGTGCTGAATGATAATTACGAATGACAGGAAGCCATCTACAAAAGGAGGGCTTCCTTTTATCATGGTTCAGACACTGTCGGTTGATTACGAGTCAATAAGCTTCAGACTAACGATGCAACATATAATTCCTGCTATGAACAAGATTCTCTTCGGATTACGTGGTTCCTTGTAGAAGAGCATGCCAACAATAGCTCCTCCAACCGTACCGATTCCTGTCCATACCGCATAACCGGTGGAGAGGGGGATGGTCTCTAAAGCTTGAAGAAGCAGTTGGAAGCTGATAATGAAGGCAACGATCATCAAGAGATTGTTTGGCCAGTTGTTTTTCTTTGCGACCTGTTTGATTCCGATAACCCCAACGACCTCCAGTAATCCAGCTATGACCAAGAATATCCAACTCATAGCTTCCGCCCCCCATCTGATGTCAGCTTTAATCCAATAATAAACACCAGCAGAAGCAAAATAATACCGATTTTGAGAAGTGAGATGTCGCCATTCTCAAAGATAGCTTCAACGATCACCGTTCCGATGGTTCCGATGCCTGCGAACACCGCATAGGCCGTGCCGATCGGGATGACCTTTGCTGCGCGAATAATGAGATCAAAGCTGACGAGCAAGGAGATAAGGACGATTAAGGAGGGGATCGCTTCATACTTGAAGCCGGATGCCCAGACGATCTCCAAAGCACCGCCAATGGCGATATATAACCAAGCTCGATTTTGAGAGAGTGCTTTTTCTTTTTTTAAAGGCTCCTCAGTCATTCCTGGTCACGTCCTTCCAAATAATAATCAACTATACGGTCAATGTAAGCCATGGTTGCTTGATCAAGGCCAAGAACCTTCTCCGTTTCGCCATCTTCGGGACGGATGTAATTCCAATACTTATCAACGAGAGAGTCGTTATCCCCGAACCAGCTTTGCATGATATGGATCAATCTTTCAGCCAATTGCTGCGAAATCTCGGAGTGAGGCGGCTCATCAAGATGGTTATGGATATCCAGCAGCAGCTTAACCCACTCTGCATTACGAGGATCATCCGAATCGAGGCGTGGGAGCGAGGAAAGGGTCTGCAGCTCATCATCCTTAAAAACGGACTGACGCTGAGTGTATTGGGGCTGCTGATCTGCGGACGGTTTATCTGCTTGCAGAGAATGAATAAATTGCAGCAGCTCAGAAGAGTCGATCTTCCTTCTCAACTCTATGGTATGAAGGGAAACATGCAGCATCCGATCCAGCAGAGCTAGACGTTCTTGCTCTTGCTTCACGAAATCAATCTGCTGCCGAATGGCTTGTGACCATTGTTCAGCGTACGGGAGTCCATGATTATCCTGCAGAATTGCTTGGATCTGTGCCAGCGTAAAGCCAAGCTGCTTCAAGACAGTAATATGATGGAGAGTCATGACTTCCAGATCCGAATAGTAGCGATAACCATTCTCCGCCAGATGGGAGGGAGATAACAGACCCAGCTTATCGTAATATTGCAAGGTTCTTACCGAAATTCCTGCTTGTTTTGCAAGCTCGCCAATTCTGTACATAAGAGGGATGCTCCTTCCCTTGAATTAAGTTATTTGTATTATAAAGCATGACGTATACGTAATAGTCAAGGGTGCGGCTATTGTTTCCTTCCATTTCTTTTGAAGAAATAATTGTTGCATTTTGTCAAATCGAATTATATAATAAAAACATCTTAAAGTTAAGATAATTAAATTAAAGATAAATACTTGAATAAAGAGGAGGCGGGCCACATGAAAGATTTTGTGTCCGTAGTTACTGAGAGAAGATCTGCAAATAAATTTAATAAAGGTATCGTTATTGAGGATAAAGAACTGAATGAAATCTTTGAACTAGTCAAATACGCACCGTCATCTTTTAATTTGCAGCATGCTCATTATATTGTTGTAAGGGATGAAGAGCTTAAGCAGCAGGTTTATGAAGCCGCAAATAAGCAATATAAAATTCAGACCGCTTCTGCAGTCATTCTTGTTCTTGGTCATATGGATGCACACCTAAATGCTGCGGAAATTAACGAGGGATTACTAAACTTAGGAGTCATAAATAAACAGGAATTTGATTTTACTGTTTCTTCGGTTCAGCAATTTTATGAAGAACGCGGGGAAGCCTTCAAACAAGATGAAGCGATTCGTAATGCTAATCTATCCGCTATGTTATTCATGCTCACTGCCAAAGAAAAAGGATGGGACAGCAGCCCAATGATAGGCTTTGACCCTGAAGCAATTAAAACACTATTAAACGTCCCGGATCGATATGTTCCTGCGCTGCTTATCGCAATTGGCAAAGAAGATACATCAAGCCGCAGAATACGTGGTTATCGCAAACCGGTTGGTGAGTTTGTTAGCTTTGAACGTTTTTAGGTACTTTACTCTGTGCGGGCAACTCCATCCCTTCCGATCTGTCGCAAACGAAGCTTGATCTATACAAAAGTACGGACAAAGGCTTGACCTGGACATTCGTTAGTTCAATTGCAACTGGTGGAAAAGCAGATCCAAATGGCTCTTACGATCCTGTATGGGAGCCATTCCTGCTTGTAGCCAACAACAAGCTCATCATGTACTACTCGGATGAGCGTGATGCAGCACATAATCAAAAACTTGTTCACGTTACCTCGACTAATGGTACAACTTGGAGCTCCACAGTAGAAGATATTGCACTGGCAGATTCGACGAAACGTCCAGGAATGTCTACCGTTGCGAAGCTTGGTAATGGCAATTACATCTTGACCTATGAATACGGAGGATCGCCAAACGGCAACTTTGCGGTTTATTACAAAATCTCTTCCAATCCGGAAAACTTCGGAGCTGCTACAGATCCAGGTACTGTACTTAAAACAAGAGACGGTGTTATTCCTTCAAGCTCTCCATATGTTGTCTGGCTCTCAGGCACTGGACCAAACGGAACAATTGCTGTATCATCCAACTCCAGCACAGATCTCTATCTGAACTCGGAGAATGGTGCTTCAGATACATGGACGAGAGTAAGTACAGTAGTGCCACAAGGTTACAGCCGCGCGTTATTGCCTATGGCTGATAATCATAATGTACTTATTTTGACAGGTGGACCACTTGGCAGTGGACATAACTCAGTTAGCTACGGCAGCAAAGAGTTAGGGGACGCAGCACAAATTCACCAGCTGGAATCCAGCAGGTATGCAGGATACTATATGCGCCATTATAACTTCTTGGCTCGGATTGATACGAACCCATCACCGATCAATGATTCCAAATTCCGAATGGTGCCTGGCCTGGCAGACTCCGGCGGTGTATCCTTTGAATCGGTTAACTTCCCTGGTTATTACTTAAGACATTATAACTATGTGCTTCAAGTGAGCCGTAACGACGGGACAACAACATTTAATCAAGATGCTACGTTTTATCAGACAGCGGGTCTTGCGAACTCGGCCCAAGTCTCGTTCAGATCGTACAACTTCCCAACTTACTACATTAGACAATTGAACTATACCAGCATGCGGATTGATCCGCTTAGTGCATCAAGCTCGACGACTGATAAACAGGATGCAACGTTTATTATTCATTAATGTAGAGAGGCGGCCAGGCGACTGGCAGCTTTTTAGTGTGAAGGAAATTGGGTGGTGAATCTATCTAAATATGGTAAAATGAGAGTGATCTATACGTAATTTTACCAGATACAAAATCACTTGGAAGAGGTGTAGAAATGATTGCTTTAGGCTCACTGAGCATTAATGTCATTACGTTATTCGTTGAGGATCTGCAAGCTGCAAAGTCGTTTTATGAACAGGTATTCAGCCTTCCAGTCGTATATGAAGACGACAACTCCGCCGTATTTGACTTCGCCAACATGAGCATTAATTTGCTTCAGAATTCGGCCGCCCACGAGCTTATTGCTCCTGAGATAGTCGCAAGCAGAGAGAACGGATCGCGCTTTCAGTTCACAATTCGGATTGAAGATGTGGATGCTGTCTGTGCTGAGCTCAATGCACGTGGCGTCGCCCTTCTCAACGGTCCCATGGACCGGCCGTGGGGTGTACGCACTGCAAGCTTCACGGATCCAGGCGGACATATTTGGGAGATAGCGCAACAGTTGACTTAATAGAGTTCAGAATGCTCATAAAAATCCCCGTCCCTCGCCATAAGCGAGAGCCGGGGATTTGTCCATTTAACCCTGCTTCAAACGAAGCATCATCGTCCAGAGATCAGAAGATTCATAGCCGAGGCGCCAGGCGGCAACGCCGGCGAGGTCATATTTTTTGGCAATATTGATGCGTGCTTGTACGCTGCTTGCGTTCTCCGCCCAGAATACGTAAGTGAAGTCGTCTTTCACGTATTTGTATTTCGTTTGGCCTGGAGTAGCAGGATCGGAGACACCAACTGCGTTTGTATCTGCGATCAGCTTCGGAATGTCGCTCATCAGGACTGCACGGTTGCTGACAAGATTGCCAGAGCCGTCGACTTTCCACTCTCGTACATAGAATGGAATACCAAGCATCAGCTTGCTGCGAGGTACACCGTAGGCAAGGAATTGCTGAACACCAGCTTCCACCCAGGGCAGGCTCGCAACGGAGCCTGCTGTTGACGCACCGCTCCAATGCTCGTCATACGCCATAATGATAATCGTATCCACGACAGCTGCAAGAGCTGCATGATCATAAGCGGTCAGATGATCCCAGGACACGTCACCGCGTGGAAGATCAATCGATACTTTCAAGCTTTTTGCATGAGCAGCCTTCGTTAGAGAAGTGACAAATGAGGTATATGCCACACGATCTGTTCCTGCTACTTCTTCGAAGTCGATATTAACCCCATATACACCTAGTGCAGCAAGCTTTGTCACAAGACCCGAAATGAACTGCTGTTGAGCCTTGGAATCCGCTAGAAAAGCCGATGTCATCTGCTTATCGAAATCGTTAGAGACAAGGGGCATCACTTGTATGCCATGCGACTCTAAGCTAGATACGACAGCAGGATCGGATAGATCCGTTAGTGAACCGCCAGCATCTTTAAGCTCGAACCAAGAAGGGGAGTCGATCGACAATCCTTGAGTCTTTGCCGTCTGGTTCAAGATGGTCTCACTGTTGGAGGAACCGTTCCAAGCCAGATAAACTAGGCTCTTCGTGTTGCTCCAAAGCTTGCGTCCATCTGCATTTTGGACATAGCTGTTTGAATATCCTTTCGCATAAGCAACAGCTGATGCTCTCGAGAAGAAGGATTTCAGTTTGGTATCGCCTTGATAGACAGCTAAGTAAGGCACGCTTGTCCACCAAGTTGTTCCGTTATGTTTGACTTCTGAGTTCCCGAAATATTTGGCGTATTKCAAGGCGGGATCAAGAGCAACAAACGATTTAATGGTTTTGCCGCTTTGCAGTACTTCGTAGGTTGGCACATTCGAGTGCACAATAAGGCCAGAAACATTATTAACAACGGTGCTGCTAGGAATAGCTGCGGCTGCTTTTATAGCATCGTATAGAAAAGCATACGTTTTAGTCCCCTCAACTTGGACCTTATCTACTTTAATAGAGTAGACGGCATTGCCGCTTCGTATTTTCTTCTCCGTTGCTTCCGTCATATTGTCCCAAATCCAGCTGTTAGAAGACAGCTCCATGATATGAGCATTTGTCCAACTCTTTGCTTCCTTTTTTGCCGCATCTAACGTCGTGAAGCCCCAATTCGTATTGGTTTTATCACCTTGATAGAGCTGATATTTCGGATAAGACTGATAAATCCAGCCCGGGCTTTCGAGATCCCGGATATGTACGCCTTTCAAATTCTTGGCTGCGGCCAGTGCCTCATTGTACGTGCGATACTCCCATTTCGTGCTGGAAGTGCCGCCTTGATAAATCTTGTACTTGGGCAGATTGTCCCACACCCATACACGGCCCGTAATCGCTTCCACATGACTGTACTCAAAGCTTGAAGCGTAAGCGATCGCCTGCTTATCGGTAGCAAATTCACGCAATGCTTGATCGTTCTGATAGACGCGATACTTGGTCATTGTGCCGGAAACCGGGCTAGCTGCCATGCTGGTTGCACATAATCCAATGGTTTGGGCAACAAACAGAAGCAGAACTGCCGCCGATAGTTTTTTGAACATGCTTTTCTATCACACTCCTCTCAAAGTCTACTAAATTAGACGCAATTGAGCCGATTAGGTTGCGATAAAATTTGGCATGCTCTCCAGTGTAAATATTGCCAAGAGTTCATGCTTGACAGCATCGATGGATAAAAGAAGTGGAAAAGAATAACAATAAGGCCATGTAGGAAAAAGCTGGATGAGGTGATGAGATGGCACAGCTGTACGAGCGGCTGAACCTGAAGGAGCTGCTCGATGGTGATGGCGTGGAGCCATTAGAGCTTGAAAAAAGCCTGCGCGAGGTGTGGGGCGTCAATCGATATCTTGGTGGTAATCCCGCTTTGTTTGTTCATTTGGAAAAGCTTATGAGTCGGCTTAATCAAGCGGAGCCTATTCGAGTACTTGATGTGGCGACGGGGCTTGCAGATCTGCCGGTTGCTTTTGTGAAATGGTGCGAGAAAAGAGGTCGGAAAGCATCTGTTGTTGCAGTCGATAACCATCCACAAATCGTCGAGCTCGCAGCACGCCGAACAGATGCCTATCCGTCAATTGAGGTGCTGAGTGCAGATGGTACAGCACTTCCCTTCGAGGACAACAGCTTTGATATCGCTTTTTGCAACCTTGCCTTACATCACTTGGACGAAGGTTCAGCGGCAAAGCTGTTAGGGGAAATGTCTCGTGTTACCCGTTCAGGCTGGGTAGTGACGGATTTAGAAAGGCATCAGCTAGCTTATTGGGCTGCTAAGCTGCTCGCAAAGTTTGTCTGGAGGAGTCCGGTGACGCGGCATGACGGACCACTATCGGTACAGCGCTCTTTCACTCTGCAGGAAGCGAAGCAGCTGGTCCATCAAGCTGGGGTTAAAGCTACGGTACATAAGCATTTTCCATTCCGCTTGGCTGTTGTTGGTCATGAATAATTATGATGTGATTGTGGTTGGGGCAGGCCCATCCGGAAGCACATTGGCGAAGTTACTTGCGGGCAGCGGCGTTCGCGTCTTAATGCTTGATGCAGAATCCTTCCCGCGACGCAAGCCTTGCGGAGAATCGCTTAATCCTGGTGCAGTTGCTGCGTTGGGAAGAGTGGCGGGATACACGAATGTGGAACAAGTCTTTGATTTTCCATACAGCCATTTAAACGGATGGCGGGTTGTAAGCGGAAGAACAACGCTGGAAGCAGCTTACCCGAAAGGGGATTTTGGCATCGGCTGCCGCAGAGAAGTGATTGATCAATGGATGGCCCAGCAAGCTACTCGGGCAGGGGCGATTTTCGAGCAGTGTACAAGAGTTGAACGCTTGATCTGGGAGGGGGAGCGGGTAACGGGTGTTATTGCACGTTCTCCTGAAGGCAGACCTCTAACCATACGTGCAGCTATTGTGGCAGGAAGTGATGGTCTTCGATCAGTCGTTGCAAGAAGTGCCAAAGTGAACCGATATGGTCCTCTTCGAAAGGCAGCATTCACCATGCGGCTAAATGGGATGCAAGGTTTAAGCGGTAAAGTTGAACTATTTACAGGGTCGCATGGAAAAGTAATTGGTCTTGCCCCCATTGGTGGTGGACAAGCGAATATGACCGTTGCATTAGATAGTAACCATGCGTCAGCACTTGCGGGGCGAGAACGAACTGCTTATGTGCTCCAAGAAGCGAAAGCGATACCGGAGTTATTCGATCGCTTAATGGAGGTGGAGATTGAGGGAGATGTGTTGGCATGCGGCCCATTCGACCGTCCCGTTCTGCCGCATTTCATTGAAGGTATGGTTTTGCTTGGTGATGCAGCGGGTTATTATGATCCATTAACCGGGCAGGGGATATATCGGGCACTAAGAAGCTCCGAGCTTGCGGCACCGGCATTACTGCAGTCGCTTCAAAGTGGAAGATCAGAGCCGATCCGCCAATATTCGGTTGATCGTGACGATGAATTCGAACTAGGTACAAAGCTGCAGCACTTTATAGAACGGCTAAACAGACAGCCGCTCTTATGGCGGTCAGCCTTACGGTTAGTGGGGGCAGTCCCGCTGCTTAGGAATAAGCTGGCAGAAGTAATAGGAGATTGTCCGAAGGAGGCAGAGCCATGTATACCCGTAATGAAATCACCATAAATTGTGATCAAGAAACGGCATTTCAATATGCTCGGCAGGTGGAAAAATGGCCGATGCTGCTCCCGCATTATCGGGGAGTTCAGTTTGAAGAGGGCAGCAGCGATCAGGGCGGACTCGTGATGATGAAGGCGGTTAGACCGTTTAAGCCATTCGGATGGCCGGTTTGGTGGGTCAGCCAGATGGATATCGATCAGCAGCGCCGCAAGGTCTTTTACAAGCATGTTCGAGGTGTGACGGCAGGAATGGAAGTGGAATGGCAGATTGAGCCGCAAGGGCATAAGGATCAGGTGAAAGTCGTTATTATTCACCGTTGGCTGCAGCCGCCATTTGGGCGAAAGCTTGCATCGGGGATGATTGGCGACTTATTCGTCTATGTCATAGCGGATCGGACACTGCAAGGACTTAAGAGGCAAATCGAGCAACAAGAAGAACAGGAAGAGGTGAGCTGATATGGCAGAGATCAAGGCGGTTGTGACTGGAATAGGCTGTGTAACACCTATTGGTATTGGTGTAGAAGCGTTTTGGACAGGGGTGCAGCGTGGAGAGAGCGCCGTTACACCGATCGATAGGTTTGTACCGGAAGGTCTCCGCAGCCGGATTGCTGCGCAAATCCCGCTTTTTGATGCAACGGCTTTTATGGATAAGAAGCGTGCACATCGGATGGATCGTTATTCGCAGCTGGCAGTAGCGGGAGGCATTATGGCACTTCGTGATGCAGGGCTGGATGCGCAAGATATAGAGTCGGAGCGGGCCGGCGTATTTATGGGATCTGCCCTTGGAGGAATCGCGTTTGCTGAAGAACAATGCGGCCAATATATGCAGGGTGGATTCCGTTCTGTATCACCGACTCTTGGTTTCTCCGTATTCGGAGGAGCCGCTTCCTGTAATCTTGCGATGGAGTTTGGCTTTACAGGTCCAAACGAGACCAATTCGATGTCCTGCGGCTCTGGAGCAGTTGCGATTGGACGAGCTCTGCAGGCTATTCAGCGAGGGGAAGCAGATGTTGTTATTGCAGGGGGCTCAGAAGCGCCGCTTGCTCCTTTATCGTTTGGTGCATTTGATATGCTGCGCGCCATGTCCACACGTAATGAAGAGCCGTCAAGTGCAAGCCGGCCATTCGACCGGAACCGTGACGGCTTCGTGATGGGTGAGGGCTCAGCCATTCTTGTCATTGAGGCTGAGCATCATGCCCGTGCTCGTGGCGCACGAATTTATGGGGAGCTTGCTGGATTTGGTTTAACGAATGACGCCCATCATATGAGCGCACCTTTGCCAAGCGGCGCACAGGCGGCCCGAGCGCTGAAGATGGCACTTGCCAGTGCAGATATGTCGCCGGATGATGTCGGATATGTAAATGCACATGGTTCTTCTACGATGCTAAACGATGTGACAGAATCGAAAGTGATTCGAAGTGTATTTGGCAGCCGGCCAGTTGCGGTCAGCGGCACGAAAGGATTGTACGGTCATCCGCTTGGAGCTTCCGGTGCGATCGAAGCAGCCATTACGCTGCTATCGCTAAGTAACGGGTGGCTTCCGCCAACAACGAATTTACATGATCCCGATCCGGAAGCGGAGATCGATCTGGTTGCACGGCATGCAAGAGAGGTTAGAGCAGATGCGGCAGTATCTAATTCCTATGGCTTCGGCGGCGTGAATGCCGTGCTTGCGTTCCGCAGAGCATAATTAAAGGGCATCTTCCCAAAGAGGGAGATGCCCTTTCATTTTCACATCACCCGATACTCTGCGCTTCTTCTTTGAGGGTTGTGCCCTTCGCGGTTAACCGATACAGACCATATACAACAGGATTCACTTGTGCCAATCCTGCCTTCACTAAGTCTTTAAGTGATTGATTAACACTGTATAGATTTCCCGATTCTTTGGGAAGGCGTTCACTGAGTTGTACGGGTGACAACCATTCTTTCGTTAGAGTTAGTAACACGGTTTGTTGAGTTGGAGTCAAATTCATTCGTTCTTCCTCCTGCTTTGTTAGGTCATCATTTATAACTATACGTTCTTATTGACGGATAGATTCAAAGTATATTTAAGCTGCTCAAATATGCCGCAATAAAAGAATGTGAATCGCTCGGCTTAAACTCGAATATTGTAGGAATAAGGAGAAGGGCTGGTATTACTCAGATCGGAAGGGCGGGATTCAGTATGGAAATACCCGTTTATCGCCCGCAATGCCATGTTAGATTCATAACAGCAGCTGCTTTATTTGATGGGCATGATGCATCGATCAATATTATGAGGCGGATTCTGCAAGCATCTGGTGTAGAGGTTATTCATCTTGGCCATAACCGGTCGGTTCACGAAGTGACGAGCGCAGCGATCCAAGAGGATGTACAGGGGATTGCAATCAGCTCTTATCAAGGTGGACATATCGAGTATTTAACGTATATGTACGATGTATTGAAACAGGCAGGAGCTGACCATATTAAAATTTTCGCAGGTGGCGGCGGGGTTATTATTCCTTCGGAGATTGAAGCCTTACATCGTTACGGAATTGCAAAAGTGTTCTCCCCGGAAGACGGTCGTATGATGGGATTGCAAGGTATGATCAATTACATGATTGAGGCAAGTGATCATCCTACGCCAAGACAGGCTGAGCAGGATTTTAAGGAGCTAAAATCCAGAAATTGTGGAGCGGTTGCTAGGCTTATATCGGCTGCCGAAGATAAGGCGGCCAATCTTTTTTTGGATCACACGACATCAAACGCCTTGCAACAGCTCCATGAGCAAATTCCTGATACACCGGTGCTTGGCATTACAGGAACAGGAGGTGCGGGGAAAAGCTCGCTCACCGATGAGCTTGTCCGCCGTTATCTTGATCATTATCCCAACCGAACGATTGCCGTCATTTCGATAGATCCTACCAAGAGGAAGTCAGGTGGGGCTTTGCTTGGAGATCGGATTCGGATGAATGCGATCCATGATCCAAGAGCTTATATGCGCAGTATGGCAACTAGAAACTCCCGCTTGGAGATAAGTGACGCCACGAAAGACGCCATTGCTGTCGTCAAACAAGCCGGTTATGACTTTATTATTATCGAAACGAGCGGGATCGGCCAAGGTGGTGCATCAATCGTCGATCTATGTGATATATCGATGTATGTGATGACGAGCGAATACGGAGCGTCTACTCAACTCGAAAAGATCGATATGATCGATTACGCCGATATCGTCGTTATTAATAAGTTTGAACGCCGCGGCTCGGAGGATGCACTCCGGGATGTTCGCAAGCAGTTTAGAAGAAGCAGGCGGCGTCTTGAAGGGGTTCCTAACGAGCAGCTTCCTGTATTCGGGACAATTGCAAGCCAATTTAACGATCCAGGTGTGACGATGCTTTTCCATCATGTGATGAAGGTGGTAGAGGACAAAGCAGGTGGAGATTGGCCGCTAATGCGAAATATCCCTTATGAGCAGGCTGCTAAGAAAAAGGCAATCATTCCTCAAGAGAGAACCGGATATTTGCGGGAAATTATACAAACCGTCCGTTACTATAAAAAATTTACCGAAGAGCAGGTCGCCGTCGTCCGAACGATTGCCCAGCTTAAAGGTACGCGCCAATTGATTCACGCCAATCAGGGCAGGCTTCTGACAAGTGATGAGACCGCTCATTTCGCTGAAAAGCTGGATGTCATGCTGATGGAATGGGAGGATGATCTGCATCTGGACTGCCGGAAACAATTGTCGGATTGGCCGGATGTCCGCAGATCCTATCAGCAATATGTGATGGAATCGCTTTCGGGAAGTCTCGTGCCCCGGGTCAGCTTACCAAAGTTTCATGAGGCAGGCGAACTGCTTCGCTGGTTGCTTAAGGAGAATTTGCCTGGTAAATTCCCTTATACAGCAGGCGTATTCGCCTTCAAACGAACCGATGAGGACCCGAAACGCCAGTTTGCAGGGGAGGGGACACCTGAGCGGACAAATCGGCGTTTTCATTATCTATGCCGGAATGATGAAGCGACACGTTTATCCACTGCCTTCGATAGTGTGACCTTATATGGGCAGGATCCAAGCGACCGTCTCGATATCTATGGGAGAATCGGGAATAGTGGAGTCAATGTGTGTACGCTGGACGATATGAAGAAATTGTACGAAGGCTTTGATCTGTGTCATCCTTCCGTCAGTGTGTCGATGACCATTAATGGTCCGGCACCGATCCTTCTTGCCATGTTTATGAACACGGCTATTGACCAGCAGATTGATAAGTTTGTTATTGAGCATGGTCATCAGCCAGATGAAGCGGAGTATAAGGCGATTAAGGCGCGAGCGCTGCGTTCTGTTCGAGGAACGGTGCAAGCGGACATTTTGAAGGAAGACCAGGGACAGAATACTTGTATTTTCAGTACCGAATTTTCTCTGAAAATGATGGGCGACATCCAGCAATATTTTATCGATCATCATGTACGCCATTATTATTCGGTCAGCATCAGCGGGTATCACATTGCGGAAGCAGGGGCGAATCCGATTACACAGCTGGCTTTTACGCTGGCGAATGGATTCACGTATGTGGAGTATTATTTGGCACGCGGGATGCACATTGATGATTTTGCACCTAACCTGTCGTTCTTTTTCAGCAATGGCCTTGACCCTGAGTACAATGTGATGGGACGGGTAGCGCGCCGGATTTGGTCGACTGTCATGAAATACAAATATGGGGCAAATGAGCGGAGTCAGAAGCTGAAATATCATATACAAACGTCAGGCCGCTCGCTGCATGCGCAGGAGATGGACTTTAATGATATCCGGACGACGCTGCAGGCTTTAATGGCGACTTATGATAATTGCAATTCTCTTCACACGAATGCGTATGATGAAGCCGTTACGACGCCAACGGAAAGCTCCGTACGCCGGGCGATGGCGATCCAGCTTATTATTAATCGGGAGTTTGGGCTTGCGAAGAACGAGAATCCACTGCAGGGCTCTTTTATCGTCGAGGAGCTGACTGATCTGATGGAGGAGGCTGTACTCGAGGAGTTTCAGCGAATCCATGATCGGGGAGGCGTACTTGGCGCAATGGAAACGCAATATCAAAGGGGCAAAATCCAAGATGAATCTTTATTTTACGAGCAAAAGAAACATACGGGGGAACTGCCGATTATCGGAGTGAATACGTTCTTGAATCCCGAACCAGGAGAAGAGCGTTATGAGATGGAGCTTGCACGATCCACGGAAGATGAGAAGCAGGCGCAAATTCATCATTTGCAAGCATTCCAGATGAAGCATCAGCAGGAATGTGCGGAAGCATTGGACAGTTTGAAGCAGGCAGCCAAATCAGATGGGAATCTGTTCGAGACTTTGATGGAGGTTGTGAAATTCGCTTCTATCGGCCAGATTACAAATACTTTATTTGAGGTTGGCGGGCAATATAGAAGGAATATGTAACTCAGGAATAGAAAATATAGGTAAAACAATTCGAATGAGAGGTGAAGGCTTGAAACGAATTGTAGTTGGGCTAATGGTCTTCTGCTTAATAATTCTCAGCAGCTGCAGTCATGGAGTAAACGTCTACTCGGGTATTGATAGCAATGATATACCTCAAGTTGCAAAGTCCAAGGAAGTCTATTCGTTTCAGGGGCATAGTGATAACTGGGCTGTGTCGGTGTTTATTTATAAGCTGCCAGGAACTGAACGGTATGATTCTGTGAGCTTCTTGAAGTTTCTGGGGCCTAAACCTTATCCAACAGGGGAAATCAGAACGAATTATGATGGCGGCAGCGGGTTCGTTGGCGGCAGTGGTGCGATTATCACGGAAGATGTAAGTGTAAGCGGGATTTATTTCTTGCTCTTAAACGTAACGAAAGCTGTACCTGATAAGAATACGGTCATCAAATTACWGGTTATATGGGACGGACAATCCGACTATTTTGACCTAAAAGCTTAAGCGAGGTAAATCAATCGTGCTTGTTCTTACATTTCTACTAACTTTTATGAACTCTATTTTATTATTTATCATTTATCTTAATCTTCCAAAGCGGGATATTACGAAAGAAGCTATTAATCAAGCATGGGTGAATGATCGTATGAAGCGGGAAGAGAAGTAGACAGGTATAGAAAAAGCCTCCAACCCCACTCTTACAGTGGAATTGGAGGCTTCGTCATTTCTAATCTAATCTTCGATGTCCGCCCACATCTCTTCGTCCACATCCAGCTTAATATTGGAGCGGAAGACGCGGCGGTTATATTGCCGGTACATATATTGCTCAATCGCCTCGAGCAGATTTGCTTCGATAATATATTGGCTCCGACCTTTAACCCATACTTCTGCGGTGAAGCCGTACTCTTCATCCCAGGACAGCTGCACCTCCACGTCCGAAGGTTGCACGCCTCTGCGATCTGCCATATGCAGACAAACGGCATTAATAATTTCGTCCGTGTAAATTCTTGTCATTAGTAAGGTCTCCGTGTATCGGGATTATTTTTTTTCTTAAACATCCGGAAGAGCGAGATAACAATTCTTACGAGCACGAAGATGGCAAGCAAGTTGATAATCAGACCGAAGAACTGACCCATACCGCCCATGCTGCCCATCATGCCGCCAAACAACATACCTGCGATTCCGCCTACGAGCATGCCTTTCATAAAGCTGCCTCCGCCGAAAAAGCCTTTGTTTGCCGTTGTGCCTGTTTTAGATGTTGTTGCACCAGTGTTTGTCTTCGTACCAGAAGTTGATTCTGATGCCGCTGGCTTCTTAGGTGTTGTCGTGTAGCTTTGTTTTGGCGATTTGAATCCGCCGCCGCGTTTTGCAGCATCCGCTTGCCCAAGACCAAATGTCAGGAACAAAGCGAAAGCGATCATGACCAATAACCCTTTTTTCATTGTGTACTTCTCCTCCTGCTTCGATGTGTAGAGTATTCGTTGCTATCATACACATTTACGGCTAATATTAACGGAGGTTTCAAAATTTTTTATACACAATGTTCCAAATCATATATATGAACAGGAGAGAATCCATATGTCTTATCCTTCGGCTTATATCTCCTATCTGGTTGAATTTAACGGTACACGGGATTTTTTCGAATGTCATGAGCTGCTCGAGGAGTACTGGAAAGAGCATCCGGATGATCCGCGGGCATCCATTTGGGTTGGTCTCATTCAGCTGGCAGTAGGTCAATATCATGAACGGCGCGGCAACGAAAAAGGTGCGGTTAAGATGTACGAGAAAGCACTCGAGAAGCTGCATCAACAATCCCTGGACGAATTAGGACTTAATGGCAGTGATGTAATAGCTGAATTATCACGCCACTATGGTTATTTATCGCGAGGAGAGCGGACGCCTTATCAGGAAATGACGTTAAAAGTGACCGATCCGGATCTTGAACAGCGTTGTATGCAGCTATGCAACAAGCTAAATGTACAGTGGGGAAGTATCAGCCCAATGGATGATGCAGCACTTATCCACCGGCACAAATTACGTGATCGCAGTGAGGTTATAGCAGAGCGGGCCGCGGCAGCAGAAACGAAAAAAAGGAACCGTCCAGTGCAATAAGCGCTGGGTCCGGTTCCTTTTTGTTTTATTTCAAATGTGTGTATCCATCTACGATCAGATCCAAAGCACCTGTATCCGGGTGGATGGCCATTCCGTGCACTGGAATATTTGGTGGCAGAAGCGGGTGGTTACGCACGATGCTTACGCTCTTCTCCACGCTTTCTTTCAAGTTGTCAAAGCCGGTCAGCCAGCGGTTAAGGTCAACGCCGGAGTTGCGAAGAGTATCGATTGTTTGCTGCGGAATGCCGCGTTCCAGCATATGGCCTACTACCGTTTCCGGGTTAATGCCAGTCATACCACACTCGTGGTGGGCAATAATAAAGACTTCGTCTGCCTTGAGCTCGTAGAGAGCAACTAGCACGCTTCGCATAATGTTGCCGAATGGCTGTGTGATGATCGCGCCAGCGTTTTTAATAATTTTTGCATCACCATTTTTCAAGTTCAACGCTTTTGGCAGCAGCTCGATGAGACGGGTGTCCATACAAGTGACTACTACAATTTTGCGGTCAGGAAATTTATCAGTTAGATACTGCTCATAATCTTTGTTTTCTACAAAAGCCTGGTTGTGAGTTAGAATTTTCTCTAAATTGTTCATTTGGAAAGCCTCCTAAATAAGTTGAATATTAGTTCTTTAAAAAACGTAGGTTCAGCGTGTAAATCTGATTGTCGCTCTTAAGACTGTAAAAACCGCTTGATTCATTATAATCAATGCGAAGCTCTGGCTCAAAGAAAACTTCATGCCGAGGTTCATACCAGAACGGGAATGGATTGCCTTGTGCCAGCTTGTCATCCGGGCCGCCTTGCTCGATTAATTGGAGAGCGGGGACACCGCTGACCACACAGCCGCAGCCTTCGGTATCATGCAGCAGCTTGAGCTGTTTATGGCCATCCGCTATGTAAGGGGTTAAGGCCTCTACAGCAGGAGCAGTAAAAGTAATGCGCATCGTATGATCCTCTCTTTCTCTCTACTCTACTAAAGACGAAAAGGTTAAAGTTGATTATACGTTTTGTAATCGGTAAGATCAAGTTATGCTCTGCTGAAAATGAGCAATTCGAAATAGGGAAGGTGGATGGAACTATGACGGTACATAATGAAACAACAGCAGCAAAGTTTATGGAAACAATCCGTAAAATTAAAAGCTATGAGGAAGCGCTTGGCCTTCTGTATTGGGATCTTCGGACAGGGGCACCGCGTAAAGGCATGGATACTCGTTCGGAAGTCATTGGCGTTTTATCCGGGGATATGTTCAAGTTATCAACATCGCCAGAGCTTGGCGAATATTTGAACGAACTGGAGCAGCCTGCTGCGCAGGAGCAGCTCTCCGACATCGAGCGTAAACTCGTCAGCGAAACGCGGAAAGACTATGATCGAAGCGTCAAAATTCCTCCAAAGCTCTATCAGGAATATGTTGTCCTATCTTCGCAAGCAGAATCCAAGTGGGAAGAAGCAAAAGCGAATAATGATTATGCCAGTTTCCAACCTTACCTCGAAAAGGTTATCGATTACACGCAACAGTTTATTGATTTGTGGGGGCCAAAGGCAACCCGCTATGATACATTGCTTGATCAGTACGAGCCAGGCATGACGACAGCTGAGCTGGACCGCGTATTTGGAGGCTTGCGTGAACAATTGGTTCCACTTGCTTCGGCCATTGCGGCTTCGCCTCATCAGCCGGATACTTCATTCCTTGGACAAAAATATGATAAACAAGCACAGAAAGGATTCAGCTTGTTCATTCTGAATCAAATGGGCTACAACTTCGAAGCCGGACGTCTAGACGAGAGTGTTCATCCATTCGCAACAGGTCTCAATCCAGGTGATGTTCGGATTACGACACGTTATCTGGAGGATGATGTGACAAGCGCGCTCTTCGGCACAATTCATGAAGGCGGACATGCGCTGTATGAGCAGAATCTTATGCCAGAGTTGATTGGAACGACACTCTGCACAGGTACATCGATGGGTATTCATGAATCGCAATCGCGTTTCTGGGAAAATGTGATCGGCCGCAGCAAACCGTTCTGGGAGCAGTATTTCGGCCAGCTGCAGGAGAAATTCCCTGGACAGCTTGATGTGTCCGTTGAAGAGTTTTATCGCGGCATTAACGTTGTTGAGCCATCTCTCATTCGAATTGAAGCGGATGAACTTACGTACAACCTGCACATTATTATTCGATATGAGATCGAGAAAATGATCTTTAATGAAGGCGCGAAAGCAGCTGATCTGCCACAGATCTGGAATGATAAGTACAAAGAGTATCTTGGAATTGAACCTCCGTCGAATGCAGAAGGCGTATTGCAGGATGTTCATTGGTCTGGTGGTGCATTTGGCTACTTCCCGTCTTACTCGCTTGGCAACATGTATGCGGCTCAAATCGCCGATACAATGGAGCGTGAGCTGGACGGCTTCTGGAATCTGGTAGGCCGCGGCGAGCTGCTTCCGATCAAGGAATGGCTGACCGAACGGATCTACAAGTTTGGCAAGCTGAAATCGCCTTCGGAGCTGATCCAAGACGTAACCGGCAAGCCGCTTGATCCTCAGCATCTGGTCACTTACTTGGAGAGGAAATATAAAGATATTTATAAGCTGTAATTTGGCATATGTAAGTGAAGCCGTCCCGAATCGGGGCGGTTTTTCTTTTTTAGTACGGAAATTTCCTCCTAATTACTCTTCGAACGCTCCCGTAACTCCTCGAAACCCGCTGTAGTACGGAAAAACCGACTTAATGGGCTGCTTTCGTCCCGCCGAGCCGTTTCTTGCCTGCTGTAGTACGGAAATTTTCTATTAGTGGACTATTGTAGGCATCGAAAGTGATGTTCTACGTTGGCAAAATCAAACGTTCGTAATTCACCGTCATATTGGCTCCTGCATAGGCTACAGTACCTTACTTAAATTGAGTATCTACAGGAGGATTAGAGATGAAGAGAAAGCTATGGCTGTCGCTGCTTTTCATTGTGGCGTTGACAACAACGGCTGCATTGGCGGGCTGCGGCAAAGGAAGCTCGGAGAAAACAAAGCTGACCATTGGCGAAGTAACACGGTCAGTCTTCTACGCTCCGGAATATGTGGCTCTTGCAAAAGGTTTCTTTGCAGATGAAGGGCTGGACGTGACGCTGACGACAACAGCAGGCGGGGACAAAACAATGACAGCACTGCTGTCCAACTCGATTGATGTTGCACTTGTTGGTTCGGAAACATCTATTTACGTGTATCAGCAAGGCTCCGATGACCCGGTCATTAACTTTGCGCAGCTCACGCAAACTGACGGTACATTCCTTGTGGCACGTAATGACACGAATTTTGATTGGAACAACCTGAAAGGTTCAACTTTCCTCGGACAGCGTAAAGGTGGAATGCCGCAAATGGCGGGAGAATTTACGCTGAAAAAGCATGACATTAATCCACAAGAGGATCTGGAACTGATTCAGAACGTGGATTTCGCGAATATCGCTCCGGCATTTGCTTCTGGTACAGGGGATTATGTACAGCTGTTCGAACCAACGGCATCCGTATTTGAGAAAGAAGGAACAGGTAAGGTTGTCGCTTCATTTGGTGTTGAAAGCGGACATCTGCCTTATACCGTGTTCATGACGAAACAAAGCTATATCAAGAAAAATACAGCTGTGATCCAATCGTTTACAGATGCTATTCATAGAGCGCAAATCTGGGTGCAGGAAAATGACGCTGCAACTATTGCGGAAGCTGTCGCGCCATATTTCGATAACGTGGATAAAGACATTCTGATCAGCTCGATTGACCGCTACAAGCAGCAAGGTTCCTATGCTACCGATCCAATCATCGACGAAGGTGAATGGAATAATCTGCTGGATGTCATGACTTCGGCTGGTGAGCTGAAGGAACGTACAGAGCATGACAAAATTGTTGATAACAGCTTCGCCGAGAAAGCGATTGAAGATGTGAAGAAGTAAGCTAAGGCTTACGCTTGCAAGTGAAGATGATGCTTACGAAGTAAGAATTGAAACATACTGCCGGATTCGGCAGTTAAGTTTCAATTCTTTAAGATGATGCTTACGAAGCAAGAATTGAAACATACTGCCGGATTCGGCAGTTAAGTTTCAATTCTTTAAGATGATGCTTACGAAGTAAGAATTGAAACATACTGCCGGATTCGGCAGTTAAGTTTCAATTCTTTAAGATAATGCTTACGAAGTAAGAATCACCACAAAATGGCCTTATTCAGGCCACTTATGTGGTAATTCTTTAAGATGATGCTTACGAAGCAAGAATTGAAACATACTGCCGGATTCGGCAGTTAAGTTTCAATTCTTTTTAGGAGGGACTACAATGGCTGGCGAAGATTATCGGCTCGAGCTTAAGGACGTATCCCATGTCTATGTCAACGAGAAGGGTGCTTCCTTGGCCGTCGAGAAATTGAATTTGACGGTACGGCGCGGCGAGTTCGTCAGCCTCGTCGGTCCTAGCGGCTGCGGCAAAACGACCATTCTTAGCATGCTGGCGGGTTTATTCCCTCCAAGCGGAGGACAGGTGCTTCTTGCTGGAGTGCCTGTCCTTGGTCCGTCTAAGCTGGTTGGCTATATGCTGCAGCAGGATTTTTTGTTTCCATGGCGGACGATTCGAGACAACGCTGCGATTGGACTTGAAATAACCGGCGGTAAGACAGCAGCAGCCTTAAAGGAGGTAGATCGGCTTCTGACCGAGCTGGGATTGCCAGGCTCAGGGACCAAATATCCACATGAGTTGTCTGGTGGTATGCGGCAGCGTGTTGCTTTGGCGCGAATGCTGGCGACTAATCCGGAGGTAATGCTGCTGGATGAACCATTTTCTGCGCTTGATTTGCATATTAAGCTTCAGCTTGAAGATTTAGTTGATGAAACGCTGAAGCGTTTAGGCAAAACGGCAGTTCTTGTTACCCATGATCTGGCGGAAGCCGTAGCGATGAGTGATCGAGTAATCGTGCTCGCCGCGAACCCAGGGAGAATTGTAAAGCAGCTTGAAATACCGGAGGAGATCCGACAGGCTACCCCTATGGAGGCACGTAAACTGCCGGGCTTCCAGGATGTTTTTGATCAACTATGGGCAGAGCTTAACCGGGTGGAAGGAGGCAATGGGCATGTCGAATAAAGCGCCTGACAACAATGCTTCGATATCCGGTATTCAAGAGGATCGGGTAAGTGAGATGAAGGAGCTTCATAAGCAATATAAGCATAGGGCAAGACGGCTTACAGCAGCTGTTGGAACGACTCAAGCTGCAATTTTACTCCTGTTCATTGCCCTGTGGGAAACGGCAGGCAGGCAACGATGGATTGATCCGCTGCTTTTCAGTTATCCTTCCAAACTTATCAAGCAGCTTTGGAGCTCCATGGCGGACGGATCCATCTGGCCGCATATCGGGATGACGGTGTCAGAGACGATTATCGGATTTTTACTGGGTACATTAGTAGGTACAGCGATTGCTGCTCTGCTATGGTGGTTTCCTTTTTTATCAAGGGTGCTTGATCCATATCTCGTCGTATTGAACAGTTTACCGAAGGTAGCGCTTGGACCGCTCTTTATCGTCAGTCTTGGACCGGGCTTCACTTCAATCGTGGCAGTGACCTTATCGGTGACTGTTATCATAACGACGATTAATATTTATAACCGATTCAGAGAGATAGACGCGGGATATATCAAGGTTGTCCGGCTGTTTGGTGCGAGTAGAGCGCAGTTGTTCCGGCTTGTGATTTTGCCAGCGTCCTTTCCTGTGATCATCTCAGCATTAAAAGTTAACGTAGGTCTTGCCTGGATTGGTGTTATTGTAGGCGAGTTCCTTGTTGCGAAGCTTGGACTCGGTTATTTGATGATTTATGGATTCCAGGTATTTAACTTTACCCTCGTACTATCGACTCTGATCGTAATCGCGGTCGTTGCGACCATTATGTATCAACTTGTGGCAATATTGGAACGGAAGTTGACGTCAGGCTGGCGCGAGCGTTAGGATAAGGTATTAATAAATCCGAACGTGAGGGAACGCAGTGGGTATTCGCATTATCAAAACGGCTTTAGCAGCCATTATCGCCATTTACACAGCCGTATATTTACATTTAGAACCACCGCTTGGTGCGGGTATTCTTGCTATTCTCGGTGTTGAAGTCAGCCGGATGAAAGGGCTGAAGAGCGCTATTGAGCGTTTCGTCGCTTCTTCACTGGGACTTTTTTTTGCCTCTTTGGCATTTATAATTTTTGGTTTTCATATTTGGGTCGTGGCATTATTTATCTTAATGACGTTCCCGGTATTGGCACGGTTCAACCTAAAGGATGGAGTTGTGACGAGTGCGGTTATCGTTTTCCAGCTGTTTGCTCATGGTGAAGTAACGGTTGATG
Source organism: Paenibacillus sp. YAF4_2 (assembly GCF_052113225.1). Classification (NCBI taxonomy): domain Bacteria; kingdom Bacillati; phylum Bacillota; class Bacilli; order Caryophanales; family Paenibacillaceae; genus Paenibacillus; species Paenibacillus sp. YAF4_2. Next base: position 67,376 of record NZ_JBFRCT010000015.1, on the reverse strand, counting down.
TGCTTGTGAATGAAGTCCTTCTTATGCTTGTTGGCCTCGGCTGGGCGACGGTCATTAACTTTATCTACATGCCGAAGGATCAGCATCTGCTTGAATCGCTCAAGGATTCTGTAGAACGGCTATTTGGCGTTGTTTTTACCGAGATGGCTTTAACACTACGCAATCCTTCCCACATCTGGAACGGAAGTGAGCTGCTTGAAGCTCACCGGTTAATAGAAGAAGGTGCGCGGAGAGCGGTGCTGAACAAGGAAAATCGTTTGATCGGCCAGGAGCACTATTGGTCTACTTACTTTGAAATGAGACGTCTGCAGCTGGAATCTGTTCAAGGGATGCTTGAGGAGCTTGCGCTCGTCTATGAGAAGCTGCCGCAGAACGAACCACTGGCAGAAATATTGGAGCTTCTCTCTGAAGAGGTCAAATCGGAGGTATACCGGGGGATTACGGAGCAGCGCTTGTCCGATCTTAGGCAGATGTACCGAGCGATGGAGCTCCCACGAACACGTGATGAATTCGAAGTTCGTGCTGCCATTTTGAAGATGAGAATGGAGCTTGAAAGATATTTGGAGATTGCGAAGAGATTGAAGAAAAGAAATGTCATGTTAGACAAAGCGGAGCCATAAAATAAAGAGGGATAAAATTCGTGGCGGCGCGGGAAAAGATTCAGTCACCCTAGACGAATGACCTGCATACACTTTAATTGAATGATTGTATGGAGGAGGTTAAATCGATGACATTTGCAGATAAACAGCTACAAGGTAGAGAGATTATAACGAAAGCTGTCTGCGGGAAAGGTCGTAAGTTTTCCACTGTCTCTCATACCGTAACACCGCCTCATCATCCGACTAGCATCTTGGGTGCATGGATAATCAACCACCAATATGAAGCGGTCAGATCGGGCGACGGCATTGAGGTAATAGGTACTTACGATATCAATATTTGGTATTCGTACAGCAAAAACTCGCAAACGGACGTAGCAAAAGAATCCGTACACTATGTTGAGCATGTTCCTCTTTCTTATCTGGATCCGAAGCATCGGTCTTCTACAGAAGAAGTATCTTCCGATTGCATCCAAGAGCCAAACTGCATTGAGGCGAACATCTCAACGAGCGGTTCAGGTGTTACGGTTCGTGTTGAACGCGAATTTGCCGTAGAAATGATCGCCGAAACGAAGGTTTGGGTAGCCTGCTTCCCAGGCGGCTACGACGACGGTAAAGAACTTGACTTCGGTCTCGGCGACGGGGACTACGAGGATTTGGATCCGGATTTACTGGACGACGAGCTGTAATCCGGCTTTCCGCTTCTGTACTGTAAGATATGCCGCGAGAGCGGCAAATTCGAGGGCGAAAGCCCTCTTTTTGTTGAATTCGCACAATTTGGGCATTGGTTACGGGGAATCGAATCGAAGCAAAAGAAGGTGGCGGGATGGCTGGAAACCGGCTGAACCGGCTTGATGCAGCAGTCATGACCGAACAAGAGATGCTCCGCAGGTGGCGCCGCGCCGGCCTTTCCCGTGAGCAGCAGGAAGACGAGAGGTTATATCGGGTTGGTATTGCTAATTTGGCTCTCCTTGAGCTGAGAAGGATTAACAGGATCGGCAAGACGTTTGGAAGTGGCGAGGCAATTGTGCAGGCTCGGGACCATCCTGCTGAATGGCCGGAAGATGGGTTGCTTCGTCGTGTCATTCGCACAGCTATTGCTGGTTTATACGCCGTAGGCATTGATATTGGAGAGGCTGATGTTGCGCTTGGTACGGATGGTCGCGCATCGATGAGAGCGGCACGAAAGAACAGGAAGGCGACTCCAGCATTATGGGAAAAGGTAATCTTACCGCAGGATGCCAAGCTCCTTATCGGAGCTGATCCGGAATTTGTGCTGATCCGGCCAGATGGCAAAATTGCACCTGCCTCACGGTATTTGGGGGAAGGCGTTGGCGGTGCCGCGGGCAGCGACGCGATGCTGGTTGGGCGGCGGCTTGTTTATCCCGTCGCCGAGCTTCGACCTGAGCCAGCCGCCGATGTGGCGGGGCTCGCTGCTAATGTGCGGCGGCTCTTGCTTCGCGCCGCCGAGCTTGTCCGCGACCCGAGCCTCCGCTGGGCTGCGGGCGCCATGCCGGTACCGGGGCTTGCGCTCGGCGGGCATATCCATCTGAGTGGCGTGCGGCTGACGCCGCGCCTGCTCAGGCTGCTCGACAGCTACGCGGCGATGCCGCTGGCGCTTGTCGAGGATCCTGCCGGACGCGGGCGTCGCCCCCGCTACGGCATCTTGGGCGATTACCGCCTGCAGCCGCATGGCGGTTTCGAGTACCGCACGCTGCCGAGCTGGCTCGTGTCGCCGGCAGCGGCCAAAGCCGCCTTCGCGCTTGCGCTTCTCTGCGCGCGCGAGGCGGATGCCCTTCATGACATACCCGCTCTTGATGAGCGGTATGTCGAAGCCTACTACGCCGGCGACCGCACAGAGCTCGCCGGCTGTCTGGACCGTGTCGCCGGCGCCATGTCGGCGACAGACAGCTACGCCGCGCTGGCGCCGTACATCGAGCCTGTGCTCGATGCGGCAAGGCGCGGCGTTACTTGGGATGAGCGGGCTGACATCCGCATCAAATGGCGCATCCCGCAGCCATGAGTATGGCAGCCGCTTTATTTCTTCTGACGGGACTGCCGTCTACCTTCCGCTAACAACTGCCCAACGCTTACAAGGCAGCCCAGGCATGCAGCAAGATGATGCCGCCGGGATGGATACGTGATACGACTCGATTGAGAAGGGTAGAGATATCTTTGTACTTCCAATCAAATCGATAAAAAAAGTCGCATCCTTGACTTTCAAACGTTGTAGAAGAGAGTGTATCTGAATGGATACCTTTCTGCCGTTCGCAACGTTGATGGTCAGGGCCGCGATTTTTTGTTTTACGGCACCTGGAAAATAAGCCGATCAATATATCGCATATTTCCTACCTACCTTAGATTAAGGAATAATGTGATGCTTTTTTAACAAGGCAAGCATGTAAGCAGCCCTGTATTTGTAGTGATGCCTCTGCACGGCTGTCAGCCCTTGCATCTGAATCTTTTTCCGCTCCCATGGATGATTGAGATAGTAACGAATCAATTGCCGGGTTTGATTTGCTGAGCGTGTGACGACCAAGTCTCTGCCGGGCCGGAACAAACGCCGTATTACAGGAGTATCACTTGTGATCAAAAACCCTCCGGAGGCAAGGATTTCATAAGTACGCTGCGTCACCTGTGTCAGTTGATTCTGAGGACCAAGCACAATTTTTGCTGAGTTGTATACCTTGCGCGCGTCTGGATAATCAAGATATCCATGGATCCAGTTCCGTGGTACCTTAACGCCTAGGACAGGCCTCATCATGTCCCATTGTCGTCCCCAAATATCGATACGGGTACCGTCCTGAACCAATGGCTTAATGAGATGCCTCAAGGATTGAATCCGGTAATGCTGCGGATATTTCTCCAGTATTCCGGTATAGCCATTCGCCACCACAGCAATACTGCTTTTAAATCGGGGTGAACTTCTGCCGGTGCGGTGAACTATGGGATGAAAGCCAAAATCCATATGGGCAGCAGGAATCCCTATATTGGCATAGTCCTTTATTCTTGCTTTACATATAGTAAATACAAAGTCAGGCTTTACAGTAAGAACATAAGGGAGGGTGAATGATAGAAAGTGGGTTGGATCTTCGGTCGCCCAATATACATGCGGAATGCCTGAGGGCTTCACATATTTTCTCACCAGCTTCTGCTTATCCTGGTTATGCTCGTCAGTCCAGCCCAGACTGATAATCAACTGCGGTTTGAAGCCTCGGAGCAGCCGAACGATAGAGTCCTTGCTCAATGGCCCGGATATTTTCACCTGATGTCCGGCGTCGCGAAAGCCATTAGGCAGTCCGTGAATCCACATCGGATGGCTCTCTAGGAATAAAATCCTCATCTTTCATCCCTCCTCGCTGCAATAAAGAGATGAACAGGTGAATGTGTAATTTTCCACTTCTTGCTTGGAGCCGGAGTTCGTGAATCTAGAGAATTAATCGTCCAATCCACGCCTTTATATCCGCGATTGTGCAAGACTGCTGCAATATGTCTTACCGTCTTTATTCCTCCGCTCTTCTTTGGAAGCCTTATGTTTGAGCCTCCAGGGAAGCGAAACAGAGTCGTTCGTCTTCCCGTTGTTTGTCTCAGCAGTCGTTCTAATCGTTCGAAGTCACGCAGATAGCGATTTACTGAAGCATAGATCATTGAATATTGATGGGAGTAGCTATGGTTGCCTATGGTGTGACTATCTTTCAGAATCTGACGATAAATTGTCTTACGATTTGTACCGAGTACAAAAAAAGTTGCTTTAACCTGCTGTTGCTTTTGAATGGCCAATATCCGCATGGTATTCGCAGCTGGCCCGTCATCAAAAGTAAGATACGCGACTCTTGTCACTGGATAATTCCTGCTCTCTTCAGAGCATCCATCATGCTTTTAGCACGATTGGTGTACGTATGATTAGCAAGCGCTAAAGGGCCGTGTTGTCTTATCTTTTCACGATCCTGCGGGTTAGCCAAGTAATGTCGGACCAGTCGGAGCGTCTCTTGGGGAGAGGAGGATAGCGCCGCATCACGGCCTGCCTTCAACAGCTTTCTTACCCCGGCTGAATTGCAAGTCAGTAAAAAACCACCCGAACCAACGATCTCATACGTACGTTGTGTAGCCATATCTTTATAGTTTTGCAGCCCAAGCATGATCTTGGCAGAGCTGTATACTTTGTAGGCATCTTTGTAGGGGATTGGCTTCTTGATGAAGCGGGCAGGCAATGACCGACCTAGGAAAGGTTTCATCAAATGCCAATTACGGCCATAGAAATCAATCCGATATCCTGCTTGCAGAAGTGGACGGATGAGGATATCGATAGCTTTGCGCCGGTACAATTTTGGATATTTCTTCAATACATCAGGGTAGGCGTTGGCTACAACGGCAATATCTGCTTTATATTTTTTTATCGGACTGACGCGCCGATGAATTGTGGAATGAAAGGCAAAGTCCAAATACTTGCTGGCATAACCAAGTTTGCGGAAACGCTTGGAGGTTTGGGCGGATATGGTGAACACGTAATCCGGCTTGATTCGTTTTAATAAGGGCAGGGTGAATACTTCTGTAAAATTGGGGTCCTCAGTAGACCAATAGATTAATGGGATCTTGAAGTCAGAAGCAAATTTCCGAATGAGTAATTGTTTGGTGGGAGTGTGATCATAGCCCCAGCCGACATAAACGAGTATTTCCGGCTTAAAGGTAGTAAGCAGGCTGGTAAGGGATTTGGTATTGACTGGACCTGACATCCGCACCTCATGCCCTAGATCCCTGAGTCCATCTGGAAGACCATAACTCCATATACCGCCACGTTCCAGGAATAAAATTTTAATGGTATTCACCGTCCCAAATTTTTCATCGATTGAATGACGAGAAGGGAAGAAAAGCTCATGATCCTGCGTAGAGGTGAACCTATTTATCGGATTGACACACCTCAGAAGCTGATTGCATTGACTTTTGATATCGGCTGGGGGGACGCAGTTGCAGATCAAGTACTTCAAGTTCTTAAGCACTATGAGGTGATGGAGGCGACTTTTTTTCTATCCAGCGCCTGGGTGTCCAAAAAGCCGGCGACCGCTCGTAAAATCAGAGACAGAGGCTACGAAATCGGTTCCCATGGTCATTTGCATGAAAATTATACAGAGCATAGTAATCGATGGATTAAAAGAGAAGTCAAGAAGGCTGATGCTATTATTAATAAAGCAACCGGCGCGAAATGTCGCCTGATTCGAACCCCTAACGGAGATATGAACAATCGGGTTACCCGCTTGCTTGGCTCCTTAGGCTATCAGACGATTCATTGGAGTGTGGACTCCCTGGACTGGACCAATCCTGGTGTTACAAGAGTAATTCGTAACGTCACAACAGAAGCAAAGAAGGGTGATGTGGTATTGTTGCATGCGAGCGACTCCGCGAAGCAGACGGTGGAAGCTCTGCCTGTCATCATCACCCGGCTGCGTCAGAAAGGGTTTAAGTTCGTTACCATTTCTCGCCTACTTCGAGTTTAAAATACCTTCCTCATAAAGCTTTTGGAGGATAAAGCCGGCCCGAACCGTGTAGGAGTAGACTGCCGCGGCTTTAACTGCGTTTGCCCGTATACGCTCCCGCAATTTGGGTTTTGTATTGTAATACGCAATTAATCTGGCGGTTTCTTGTTCAGAAGAAGTGACAAGTAAATCCTGCCCCGGCTTGAACCATCTGCGCACTTCAGGTGTGTCATCGGTTATTAATAACCCGCCAGAAGCCAGAATTTCATAGGTACGCTGCGTGAGTCGGTCTCTCGCATTCTGCGGACCAAGCACATAATCGACCGAGCTGTATACTTTACTTGCTTCTTTATAGGGTAAATAGCCATGAATACGGTTTGCGGCAATAGGTCTCTTGAAGATCGTTTTCATCTCATTCCAATACCTGCCATACAGATCGGTCTTATAAGCAGTGGAGAGGAAGGGATTAACGAGCCTGCGCAAAGATTGAAACCGGTAATTATGCGGTCTTTTCTTATATAAATTCGGATAACCATTCGCAACAAGAGCTGCGGTGCCTTTGTACTTCTGTAGCGGCTTCATACGCCGGTGTACGCTTGAATCACTTCCGAAATCCAAATGGGCAGCTCGTATGCCTAATTGGTTAAACTTTGCGACGGTCGGCCGATGAATCGAAAATACAAAATCTGGCTTTGTCCGCTTAATTAATGGAAGGGATACACGTTTCGTAAACCCTGGATCTTCGGTGGACCAGTAAATATAAGGTACCTTGGCATGCTGAACAAGAGACGCAATTCGCTCTTGTTTTTTTGGCTTGTCATTCGAAGGCGTCCAGCTGATCGCAATGATCAGATCCGGTTTAAATTTATCCATTGCTGCGTATGTCATTGTTTGAGGCAAACTGGTCATCACCTCATGTCCCAATTTGCGAAATCCGTTTGGCAGACCATGAATCCACATCGGGTGGTTTTCCAGAAACAAGATGTTAAGCCGTTGTTTGCTCATTTCTTCTCCCTCGATTTCGGACCTAGTTACTGGACATTGTATTCATTGACAAAGTTGAGGTATAGGCAGCTTCCCAGCCTGGGAGTGCTTTTTCTGACAATCGCCTGTATGGCTTGGACCATCGCAGGTTGGCGCGCCGCAATCCGCTTGGTATAATAGCATGATGATGTTTATATAGGATCAAATAATGCTATTAACCTGGGAGGGGCAACAGTGGCTGGCTATACCCCGATGATTCAACAATATCTTGCGATTAAGGAACAAGCGAAAGATGCGTTCCTCTTTTTCCGTCTCGGCGATTTTTACGAGATGTTTTTCGATGATGCCATCCATGCATCACGTGAGCTAGAAATTACATTAACGGGCAGAGAGGGAGGCGGCACGGAGAAAATTCCGATGTGCGGCGTCCCTTATCATTCTGCAGAGAACTATATTGCAAGGCTTGTGGAAAAAGGCTATAAAGTCGCGGTCTGTGAGCAAGTAGAGGATCCGTCGGCTGCCAAAGGCGTTGTACGCCGTGAAATTGTACGGGTGATTACACCAGGTACGGTGATGGAATCCAAATCGCTTGCCGACAAATCTAATAATTTTATCGTCTCCGTAGGATCGGTCTCATCTTCCACTATGGGACTGGCAGCCTGTGATTTATCGACTGGCGAGCTGTATGTAACCTCACTTGTGTACAACCTTGATACGCTCATTGATGAGATTAACGTTTACCAGCCGGCAGAGATTGTTGGTGATGAAGCATTGCTTACGCAGCTGCGGGAGAATGCGGTCTGGAATCGCCCCGTTCTGCTGACGGCGAGGGAGCCTATGGCAGAGGACAAGCTCAATGTACAATTCGATCATTCTCAGCTCGATGGTCTGAATGATGCCCGTTATCGTGCAGTCAGTCTTTTGACGGGATATCTTGAGGAGACGCAGAAGCGTTCGCTTGGCCATGTGCGTACCATACGTACCTATGAACCAAATCAATATATGATTCTCGATCACTATACGCGCCGTAACCTGGAGCTTACTGAGACGGTGCGCGACCGGAGCAAAAAAGGCTCACTTTTGTGGCTGCTGGACCGGACGCAAACCTCGATGGGGGCAAGGCTTCTCCGCCGCTGGATCGATAAGCCGCTTCTTAACCGTTCCAAGATTGAAGAGCGTTACGAAGCGGTTGATGCATTATATCGGAATTTAATTGCAAGGGACGATATTCGTTCTGAGATGAATCATATTTATGATCTTGAGCGTCTAGTTGGACGGGTTGCCTTCGGCAGTGCGAACGGCAGAGATATGAATGCACTTAGAAGCTCCATTCGCCGCACGCCTCAGCTTGTCGAGCTAGCGAGGAACGCGGGTTCCGAGCAACTTCGCTTGCTTGTGGATGGACTTGATGATTGCACGGATCTCGCGGAAATGATCGAGACGGTCATTGTGGACGAGCCGCCTGTATCGATTCGGGAGGGCGGATTAATTCGTGCCGGTTACGATGATTATCTGGACCAGCTTCGTGAAGCAAGCACCAACGGCAAGAAATGGCTGGCTGAGCTTGAGCGTCAGGAGCGGGAAGCAACAGGCATCAAGACGATCAAAATCGGCTTCAATAAGGTATTTGGTTATTTTCTAGAAGTATCTAAGGGTAGTCTGGCGCTGCTGCCAGAAGGCCGTTACGAGCGCAAGCAGACACTCGCGAACGCTGAACGGTTTGTCACACCGGAGCTGAAGGAGAAGGAACGGCTGATCCTTGAAGCAGAGGACAAAATGGTCGATCTGGAGTATGCACGCTTCCTCGAGCTTCGCGATCATCTGGCATTGCAGCTGCACCGACTGCAGCGTCTGGCAGAAGTAGTTGCTGAGCTTGATGTTTATCAGTCGCTTGCAACAGTTAGTGCAGAGAGAAGATTCACTCGTCCAACTATTACTGATCAGTTTAATTTGGTTATTGAAGAAGGAAGACATCCCGTTGTTGAGGCGATGATGGAAGGTATTCCATTCATCTCTAACTCTACTGCACTTCGTCATGATGAGCAGTCGATGCTGCTTATTACTGGACCAAATATGGCAGGTAAAAGCACCTACATGCGCCAGGCAGCACTGATTTGTATCATGGCGCAGATTGGCTGCTTTGTACCAGCGAAAGCAGCAGAGATTCCGCTCATTGACCGTATCTTCACACGGATTGGCGCAGCAGATGATCTCATTGGCGGTCAAAGTACGTTTATGGTCGAGATGAAGGATATCCAGCTTATGACGGAAAAAGCGACTGAGAACAGTCTCGTGATCATTGACGAGCTTGGACGAGGGACTTCAACAAGTGAAGGCATGTCGATCGCTCAGGCTGTTATTGAGTTCGTTCACCATCATATTGGCTGTAAAGCACTTGTCTCGACGCATTTCCATGAGCTGTCGCATCTGGAAGCCACATTGCCGAAGCTGGCGAACGCCTGTATGGCCGTTCAGGAGAGCGGCGATCATGTGACGTTCCTGCGTAAGCTGATTCCTGGTGCTGCTAGTACGAGTTACGGGATTTATTGTGCAAGACTGGCGGGTTTGCCGGATTCAATTATCGACCGTGCTTACGTCTTACTGGAGCACTTGGAAGCCGATGCTGAGAACTTGCTGCAAGTTTCAAGTGACAAGAAGCAGCCCGCTTACAAAGTGGCCGAAGCTCAGAGTGTTCCATCTTATATAACTGCGCCAGAACCTGAACTAGCAATCAAAGAGACGGCAGCTGCTGTTCAGCTCTCCATCTTTGATGAGCCTGGTGTACCTGCGGTGCAACAGCAGGAGCAAGGACGCCGCAAAGCGTCGCCTAAGGCCGAGCAGCTTGCAGATCAGCTTCGGAAGCTGGATCTGTTTAATATGACGCCGATGCAGGCGATGCAGTGGTTGAATGAAATGAAACAAAAGATAAATGATTAATTGCAAGTGATGGAGGAAGGAGGGATTTGAAGATGGGGAAAATCCAGGTGCTTGATGAACAGCTTGCGAACCAGATCGCGGCGGGTGAGGTCGTGGAGCGTCCGGCATCGGTTATTAAGGAATTAGTGGAAAATGCAATTGATGCGGGGAGCTCCGTCATTGATATTACGATCGAAGAAGGCGGATTATCGTACATTCGGGTAACGGATAATGGCTCGGGGATCGAGCCAGCGGATATGGAAACGGCGTTCCAACGCCATGCGACCAGCAAAATCTCTTCCAGCAGCGATCTGTTCAGGATCGCAAGCCTAGGTTTTCGTGGCGAAGCGCTGCCAAGTATCGCGGCCGTGTCGCGGCTCGAATGCGTCTCATCGATCGATTCGAGCGGCCTTGCGCAACGTCTTTATATTGAAGGTGGTACGGTAACGGCTAACGAACCGGCCAATGCTCCTCAGGGCACCGATATGTCAGTGCGGGATTTATTTTATAACACGCCGGCAAGGCTTAAATATATGAAAGCCATCCAAACGGAGCTTGGTCATATTACCGACTATGTCTACCGAATAGCGCTGGCCCATCCGGGTATTACCGTGACCTTGAAACATAATGGATCCGTTCTGCTTCGCACGCTTGGTACCGGAGATAGGCAGCAAGTTATTGCGGCAGTGTATGGAACGAATACGGCAAAGGCGATGCTGAAGGTGGAAGGTGAGACATCCGATTATGATCTGCGCGGCTATATTTCGAAGCCGGAGCTGACTCGGGCGAATCGCAACGGGATGACGGTTATCGTGAACGGACGGTATATCCGCAGTCATACGGTGAACCAGGCGATCCTGCAGGCCTATCATACGCTCTTGCCAATTAACCGATTCCCGATTGTTGTACTGGAGATCGGCATGCATCCAAGCTTGCTTGATGTTAACGTACATCCCTCTAAGATGGAGGTTCGATTCAGTAAAGAAACCGAGCTTCGTACGTTAGTAGAGCAAGCGGTGAAGGAGGCCCTTGGGCAAGTTCGTCATATACCAGGACCGTCTGAGAAGCCGGAACGCGAGAAGCCGCTATTTGTACAGGATGCGATCTCTTTCCATCGGCCGGATCCGCTGATTCAAACTCAACCATCCGGTCAGGAGCGGTCACCGTTTGCAAGCCCAACCCCTTCATCCGGAGGCGGGTTTAGTCCAAATCGTCAGGCATCTTCTTCCTATTCAAGCGGCAGCAGCTCTTCTTACAGCTCAGCTTTCCCGCAGCCTCCTAAGCGTGATTATGTGCCAAAGGATGCGACGGAACGGCTCTATAAGCCTGCTGAGCAGCGTGAAGTCTCGGTGCATGAGGCCTCAGCTCCGTGGGAGCAGGCTGCTCCTGCACTCCAGCAGACGGAAGAGGTATCACAATTACAAAGTAATAATGGAGAGCATCCTTCTGCTAGCCAATCAGAGCAACAAGGCCCTACATTCCCAGAGTTATACTGGATTGGGCAGTTGCATGGCACGTACATCGTGGCGCAAGCAGAAGAGGGATTGTACCTCATCGATCAGCATGCCGCCCATGAACGGATCAATTATGAATATTACTATCAGAAGTTTGGCAATCCTGAAGCGGCCAGCCAACAGCTGCTTGTTCCACTAACTCTCGAGTTTACTTCAGGAGAATCGGAGCAGCTGCGCGGTATGATTGGATTATTTCAGGAGGCAGGAGTGGAGCTTGAGCCGTTCGGGCAGCAAACCTTCCTGGTACGCGCTTATCCGGAATGGTTCCCGCAAGGCGAGGAGCAGGCCATTATCGAGGAAATGGCAGAGCTGCTGTTAAGCGAGCGCAAGTCGATTAATATCGCAAAGCTCAGAGAAAAAGCGGCTATTATGTGCTCTTGTAAGGCTTCGATTAAAGCGAATGACCGGAAGACACGTGAGGAAGGCGAGGTATTGCTTGCTCGTCTTGCCGCGTGTATTCAGCCTTATACCTGTCCGCACGGACGTCCGATTGTCGTCCATATTTCTACTTATCAATTGGAAAAAATGTTTAAACGGGTGATGTCATGATCGTAACAACCTCCGACAAGCCGTCTCAGAAGGCGTTAGCTACCGCTAAGCGGCTTGCGGATGAATTATCTGCTCCCTATGTTGTACGAGGCAGACAGACGCTTCGGCAATTGGCGGAGAAGATGGAGAAAATTGAGCTGATCGTGGTAACGGAGAAGGAAGTCCGATTTTACGACGGCCAGACGGAAACACCGTTATATTTTCATCCAAGTATGGCCTTTGTTCGTGTGAAGAGGCTTCGCAAGGGTGAGAGCGATCCTCTTATCGATTTGACGGGCTGCAAACCCGGAGATCGTGTTATTGACTGTACAGCAGGACTTGCGTCAGATTCACTGGTATTCTCTTATGCAGTAGAAGAAACGGGAGCCGTAACCGCTATTGAGAGCCAGGCAATCCTCTGTGCAGTTGTGCGTGAAGGTTTAGCGGTCTACCAGTCCGGCTTGCCGGATGTGGATTCTGCGATGCGTCGTGTTCAAATGATAAACGTGAATCATACGCAATATTTGGCCGGACTGCTGGACAAGAGTGTAGATATCGTCTATTTCGATCCGATGTTTCGCCAGCCTATTCATGAATCGAGCGCACTTGAGCCTTTGCGGAACCTCGCTAATGACAGTGAGTTAACAGCTGATGCCGTTCGAGAAGCGATAAGAGTTGCTCGTAAGTCGGTTGTAATGAAGGAGCATCGTGACAGCGGAGAATTTGCTCGGCTTGGGTTCGAGCGGCGGCATGTGAATACGTCGAAAATAGCTTATGGAGTGATAGAGGTTGCAGGAAGCAGGGACGAATGACCGCAAGCAGCCGCTGCTTGTGCTGGTTGGACCAACAGCTGTAGGGAAGACACAGCTTAGTCTGGATCTGGCCAAAGCCTGGAATGCCGAGATTATTTCTGGTGATTCCATGCAGGTGTACAAGACGATGGATATCGGTACGGCAAAGCTGCCTTTTGCCGAGCGGCAAGGGATCATCCATCATTTGATTGATATTAACGAGCCTGAAGAGGCTTATTCCGTTGCAGATTTCCAAGAGCAATGCAGAGAAGCGATTACAGATATTGCCGCAAGAGGGAAGCTTCCTTTTATCGTGGGCGGAACGGGCCTTTATATTGAATCGGTCTGCTATGACTTTGAATTTGACGATAATGGCGCAGATCCTGCATTTCGTGAGGAACAGCAGCTTTACGCGGAAGAAAATGGAGCAGAGGCACTTCATGGCCGGCTGGCTCTTGTTGACCCCAAATCTGCGGAACGTCTTCACCCGAATGATCAGCGACGTATTATACGCGCACTCGAGATTTACCACCTCTCAGGTGAGACGATGACGGCTCAGCTCGAGCGACAGAAAAAAGAATCGCCCTACGAATTATGTATTCTAGGTCTGAATATGGACAGGGAAGTGCTGTATTCACGGATTGAGCAGCGAATTGATCAAATGCTGGAGGAAGGTTTGGTCGAAGAAGTGAAGGGTCTGCTTAAGCGTGGTGTACCTGCGGATGGAGTTGCCATGCAGGGGCTCGGCTACAAAGAAATCGTCATGTATTTACGTGGTGATTGTACGCTTGAAGCGGCTGTAGAGCTGCTCAAAAGAGATACACGGCGCTTTGCTAAGCGCCAGCTTTCCTGGTTCCGCCGCATGAAGGATATCGAGTGGATTGATATGGGGGAAAATTTTCACAACAATTTACTTCGGATTCATGATATAATAGCAGGAAAGTTTCAAGTCAATCTTGAATATACTTCTAATCAATCTTTTTTAGACGGGGGTAACGTCCAATGAACAAATCGATCAATATTCAAGATACTTTCTTGAACCAACTGCGCAAAGACAACATTCCGGTTACGGTTTTCTTAATGAATGGTTTTCAAATCAGGGGCGTTATTAAAGCGTTCGATAACTTCACGATTATCATTGACAGTGAAGGTCGTCAGCAAATGGTGTACAAGCACGCGATCTCGACGTTTACTCCACAGCGTAATGTTTCATTAATGCAAGACAACAGTGCTTCAGAAGCATAGAACGTAATGTTATTTGTGAAACCTTCTATTCACGGATAACGTTTAACTTGATAGCGGAAGGCAAGAACAACCCGCTCCAGCAGGGTTGTTCTTTTCATTCCAGGGTATATTGAAGAATAGAGAAACAGATTTTGGAACAACAGGAGGGAGCCAAATGGCTGAACAACCTAGACGCAGCAAACCTAAGGAGATGAAACGAGGGACGGCAAAGAAAAAGAAAAGAATGACGCCTCGTAAATGGTTTTTTGCGTTCTTCTTTACCGTTGTGTTTGCAATCGTCTGTGGCATCATCGGATATTTGTTTATTACACTGAACGGCGAGCGAATCTTGACTGAGAAGGCGGATAAGCTTGAACTCGGCGAAGCGTCGATTATATATGACATGAACGGAAAAGAGATTACAAAGCTCTACGACGCAAACCAGAACCGTGAGAACGCCGAATTTAACGAAATGCCGAAGCTGCTGCTAGATGCTTTCGTAGCAACGGAGGACCAGAGGTTTTATGAGCATTCCGGGATTGACTTCTTCTCCATCGGACGTGCTGTCGTGAAAGACGTTATTGCAAGAAGCAAGGTGGAGGGAGCAAGTACCATCACCCAGCAGCTGGCAAAAAATATATTCCTGACTGCGGACAAAACCTTTTTCCGTAAAGCGACGGAAGCATCCATTGCGGTCGCGCTTGAAAATAAGTATTCGAAGCAGGAAATTCTGACGATGTACCTGAACCGAATTCCTTTCGGTAAAGGGATTTATGGCATTAAAGGTGCCGCGGATTTTTATTTTGATACGGATCTGAAGGATTTGAAGATCTGGCAGATTGCGACACTCGCTGGTATGCCAAAGGCGCCTAACCGTTATAATCCAATTAATGATCCGGAATCTTCTATGGCACGCCGGGCTGTCATTTTGAAGCTGATGTATGACCAAAAATTGATTACAGAGCAGGAAATGGAAGAAGCGAAAGCGGTTGTTTATGAGCCGCCTGCTAATCTGGAAGAAAAGAAAAGCGATCCATATAAAGCATACGTCGATTATGTAATTGAAGAAGCTGTTAAAGTAATACCAGACATGACGGAGGAAGAACTGCGGATTGGCGGTTATCGAATCTATACATCGCTTAATCCAACCGCACAGACAGCCGTTGAGAAAGAATTCGCAGATGATACCAACTTCGAGAAGAGTCCAGACGATCAGAAGGCGCAAGGCGCTATGATCATCATGGATCACCGTGACGGTACGATACAGGCGATGGCTGGTGGACGTGATTATGTACGTAAAGGTCTGAATCGAGTAGAGGTGCAGCGTCAGCCGGGCTCTGCGTTCAAGCCGATCGTATCCTACGGTCCGGCGCTTGAATCTGGTGATTATTATCCTTGGACAGTACTTAATCAGGATTCACAAAAATGCTTTGGCGATTATTGTCCGAAAGACAGCCATGGTTCAAGTCCAGTAACGATGCAGCAGGCGATTAAGGAATCCCGCAACCTAGCTGCAGTATGGACKCTGAATCAAGTGGGAATTGGCAACGGTATTGCGTTTGCCAAGAAGCTTGGCATTGAGCTGGAGCCGGAAGATCGCAACCTTGCGATTGCGCTTGGCGGTCTTTACAAGGGGGTAACCCCTCTGCAGATGGCAGAGGCCTACAGTGTATTTGCTAATGGAGGCAAATCGGTAGACCCGCATACGATTACGAAGATTGAGAACTCGGCTAACAAGAAAGTATACACGTACCGTGCTCCACAGGCGAAACAGCTAATGAAGCCGGAAACAGCGTGGTACATGACACAAATGATGCAAACCGTTCTGGAGAAGGGCGGTACAGGTACGGGTGCCCGTATTGACCGTCCCGTAGCAGGTAAGACAGGTACATCGCAGCATGGTATCCCTGGCTTTAATTCAAGTGCGAACAGGGACGCGTGGTTCGTCGGTTATACACCGGAATGGACCGCTGCTGTCTGGATGGGTTATGACAAAACGGATGAGCAGCACGTGATTAAGAAGAGCAGTGCGCAATCAGCCGCGATGTTCAGTAAGGTTATGTCGCAGGCGATGAAGGGTGTTGCAAAATCATCGTTTGTGCAGCCTAGCGGCATTAAGCAGGAAGTGAAGGAGCAGGCAGCAGTAACGGGCTTTAAAGCAGAGTTCCTGCCGGATCAATTGAAGGTTCAGATGTCCTGGACTGCTCCTGCGGACAGCAAAGGTGTAACATATCGCATTTACCGGAAAGACTCATCCGAATCAGAATTCTCGGTATTCGCTGATGCAGTTACACCGATGATGGATGATATGAGTGTATTCCCTGGTATGACATACCAATATTATGTTGTAGCTTATAATGCGGAAGAGGATGTAGAAAGCAAGCCTTCTGACACGGTTACAATCAAAGTGCCAGAGATAGATGTTGAAGTCCCTGAGCAGCCTATGGAACCAGATCAGCCGAATGATGGCAACCTTCCAGATATTCCGGATAACGGGACGAATGGCGGTATAACGCCTCCACCTTCTGTTGATCCGAATCAGCCGGTTGAAACGGAAACGCCAGGAGATGGCGGAGTCGTTTCACCGGGCCCAGGCAATGGTGCTGGCAATGGGAATGGCAATGGAGAACCAAGTGAAGGTGCCGGAGGTTCGGTCGATCCGACCGATCCCGGCACCGGCACAACGGGCAAAGGCACTACCGATAAAATTGAAGCCGGAAGTGCTGGCGGCAAAACGTAAGGAGCTGGACGTTGAAGATGGGCAAGCTCAAGAAAATAAGCTGGAGCATCGTCATGACCTTTACAGTCATCGCTGTATTACTGACGGGCTGCGGATCATCCGGCGATTCGGCTGATAAACCGATGAAGTGGGACAAAATGCCGGAGATGTCAATCAATTTGAATAAGCAGTATTCGGCCAAATTTACAACCAGCAAGGGTGATTTTACCGTTAAGCTGTATGCGGCGGAATCACCGGTTACGGTTAACAATTTTGTTTTCCTTGCCAAAAGCGGTTATTATGATGGTCTTACGTTTAACAGCATTATTGAATCTTTTATGATTCAAGGCGGCGATCCTAAAGGGAATGGCACAGGTAATCCGGGGTATTCGATTCCTGATGAATTTGATACAAGTATCAAGTTCGAGCCTGGTGTTGTTGCGATGATGAACAGCGGCAAACCGAATTCAGGCGGCAGTCAGTTTTTCATTTGCACAGGCCCTGATGCGGTCAATCTGAACCAAACACCTACCTATTCGATCTTCGGAAAAGTAGACAGCGGCATGGAGACGGTCATGAATATAGCGAAGACACCGGTCAACGACAAGCATGTACCGAAAGAAAAAGTCATTATCAATTCGATTACGATCTTGGAATCATAAGCYGGATATGGGATAGAGCGGACAATCCGTTCTATCCCTTTTTTCGTTTTTTGGGCAAAAGCAGGTGCCTCACATGCTACTTCACATGGAAAAGTGGGGGGTGGCTTGGTTTATTTTGCATGCGTGCTGGAGAAGAGCGTTAAGTTATGGTAAGCTTTTTACAACGCTATCCATCATCATCGAAAGCCAAGCATCAAAGGCTTATCTCAACGGAAAGGTACGTTCCGTATGAAACGAAAATTTTCAGACCGGGCTAACTGGCGTCGCATTATACGCAAAAGTTACAATTGTCTGGCGCTCGACAGTGATGAGTTCAAAGGCCTCGTTACGTTTTACCGGATTCATGAGTTGCGCGAGCCGCTTTGGAAGGAATATAACGGGCGGCGTTTATGTTTGGCAGACCGCGGTTATCTTTGGATGCAGCATTTTCCGCGGGGTGAGCATTTTGTCGTAACGACGATGTTTGACGATAAGGGCCGTGTTGTACAATGGTATATCGATATTTGCAAGACGCAAGGGCTGACGGATCAGCATGTGCCTTGGTTTGATGACTTGTATCTGGATGTGGTCGTGCTGCCAAGCGGAGAAGTGTTCCTGCTTGATGAGGACGAACTGGAAGATGCTCTTCGTCAAGGAGAGGTAACCGGGAAAGAAGCGGCACTTGCACGCAAGACAGCGGGAAGATTGCTTTCGAGCATTCGCAATGGCCGATTCCGGTATTTTACACTGAGCTTGAAGCATCGTAAAAGCTTGACGGAGAGAGAGCTTAGAGAATCATGAAAAGTATTGTTCATACGAGGAGCAAGTCACGCAAACGTCGCGGATTGCTCCTGTTTCGTATCTTTGCAGCATTCGTATGTTTGGGATTATTGTTCTGCGGTTATTTGATTTGGCTGATCAACAGCTATGATGAATCCCTGCCGATTGAACAAGCTGATGCTGCGATCGTATTAGGTGCTTCATTATGGTCAGACAAGCCAAGTCCTGCACTCAAAGAACGGCTTGATTATGCGGACAAGCTTTATAAAGACGGAAAAGTTCAGATGCTTATCCTATCCGGCGGTCTTGATCGTAATGGTTCGAAGCTGACCGAAGCGGAAGGGATGCAGGTTTATTTGATGGCGAAGGGTGTTCCAGCAGATAAAATGTTTCTGGATAATGCGGCAAGAAGTACATATGAGAATCTCCTGAACAGCAAAGTGATTGCCGCTGATCAACATTTGGATAAGCTCCTAATCGTGACACATGACTATCATGCGCCAAGGGCGATGGAAATAGCTCGTTATCTAGGCTACAAGAATACGCAGGCTGCAGCCTTCCATTCTGAGGTTTTGAACCCATTCCGCAATCAATCACGGGAAGTACTTGCTTACACGAAGTGGAAGGTGGATTCTGTTCTCTTGAAGTTCGGATACCGCTCTCCAGACTCCCTGTAATAAAATCTGTTAATATGACCGATTCCGATAGAATACACTTGTTAGAAGCGGGATATGCCGGGGTTGTTTTCTTTGGCATACCCAAGCTAGTGACGGTGCGAAGGATAGGTGATGCGATAGATGAGCGGACATGTCATATCGGGATCGAATAATGGAGCAAGGCCGTCCCGTCAGATCAATGTAGTCCTTAGAAGTCAGGAACCCATTCAAATGACGGCTTCAGCGCCTGTAGTTGATAATGAGCCGCTGCCAGCCGTTAAGCCGCTCCCTCCTGGAGATCATTTTGCGGATATTCAGAAAGAGCTGGAACCCATGGTAGGGATGGACAATGTGAAAGCTCTTATATATGAAGTCTATGCGCTTTTATATATAACCCGAATGCGTTCGGAAGCGGGCTTGTTTGGCGGATCACATGTCTATCATATGATTTTCAAGGGGAATCCCGGGACCGGCAAAACAACAATTGCCAGAATCGTTGCGAAGCTGTTCCAGAAGATGGGTGTACTTTCTAAAGGTCATCTGATTGAAGTAGAGCGGGCAGATCTGGTCGGAGAATATATCGGGCATACAGCACAGAAAACGCGGGATTTGGTGCGCAAAGCGATTGGCGGCGTTTTATTCGTGGATGAAGCGTACAGCCTGGCGCGCGGCGGAGAGAAGGATTTCGGCAAAGAGGCAATTGATACCCTTGTAAAAGCAATGGAGGATCATCGTAATCAATTTGTGCTCATTTTAGCGGGTTATCCTGCTGAGATCGATCATTTCCTCCTGACTAATCCAGGGCTGCCGTCACGTTTTCCGATTCAAATCGATTTTCCAGACTATAATATTGATCAATTAATTCAAATTTCTGAGCTGATGGCGAAGGATCGAGATTATTATTTGATGCCGCAGTCCATATTTAAACTAAGGCAGCATTTAATCCAAGAGAAGATGAATGACTTGTTCTCGTTCAGCAATGCCCGTTATGTGAGGAATTTGATTGAGAAGGCTATCCGATATCAGGCCGTCAGGCTGCTGAATCAATATTCGAATGGGATTCCGCCGAAGCAGGAGCTTATGACGATCAAACCGGAAGACTTTAAATGGGAAATAAAATGACGCCACTTTAGAAGGAGCAATCATGCGAGATAAAACACATAATACGACAATGACTATGCTGGAACGTGCCGTGCTGGTTAGTCTGGTTACACCTGATATAAAGCGCAGCATCAGTGATCCGGAGCATTCGCTGGCTGAACTGGTTGCGCTGGCTGAGACAGCGGGAACTGAAGTACTGACCACCATGACGCAAAATAAAGAAGCAAAAGATACAAAGTGGTTCATCGGTAAAGGCAAAGTGGAAGAGTTAAGAGCGATTGCTGAAGAAATGGGTGCGACTACTGCGATCTTCGACCAGGAATTGTCTGGCGCACAGGTTCGGAATTTGGAGGAAGCTCTAGATTTAAAAATCGTAGACCGTACACAGCTTATTCTTGATATTTTCGCACAACGGGCTAAGACTCGTGAAGGCATTATTCAAGTTGAGCTGGCGCAGCTCAGCTATTTACTGCCGCGCTTGTCCGGCCATGGCAAGAACCTGTCACGGCTTGGCGGCGGTATTGGTACAAGAGGCCCGGGTGAATCGAAGCTGGAGACGGACCGGAGGCATATCCGGGGTCGTATCACTGATCTGAAAGCCCAGCTTGATGAGCTTGTTCGTCACCGTAAGCTTCATCGGGAGAGACGTAAGAAGTCTGGTGTTATTCAAGTAGCATTGGTCGGTTACACGAATGCCGGGAAATCAACGATGCTTAGGGAGCTTACTAGTGCAGACGTCTATGTAGAGAACCAATTATTTGCAACGCTTGATCCTACATCTCGTACGCTTGAACTGCCTAATGGCCGAGAAGTTATACTAACGGATACGGTAGGCTTCATTCAGAATTTGCCTCATGACCTTGTTGCTGCATTCCGCGCGACGCTTGAGGAAGTACTGGAAGCAGACCTTGTGCTCCATGTCGTGGACGGCAGCTCACCAATGCGCGATGAGCAAATGGCGGTTGTAGAGAAGATCCTAGGTGATCTTGGAGCAGCGGGTACGCCTAATCTAACGATTTATAATAAGAAAGACCTATGTGAAGAGAATAACGTGGATGTGCCAATTGCAGGTCCAGATACGCTTGTTATTAGCGCTTACCAGGAAGCCGATTTGACGCTGGTACGGAATAAAATTCAAGATAAGTTGACAGGTGATACGGTAACTTTCACCTTACCTGCAGACCGCGGAGATTTGATCGCACTTGCTTATCGAAGTGGGGAAGTAGTAGAAAATGATGTTAGCGAAGATGGCGAATCGTTACGATTGACCGTTCAGGTCAGCCGTCAAGCATATGAATTACACGGATACAAACTACAGCCCTATATAGAATAAGGATTTGGGTTACGATAACAAAGGGAGAGACAGGCTAGAATGATTGACCATCAGGAGCAAGAAAATGAATCAATATGGAATGATCTGGAGCAATTAGCGGAAGAAGCGGAACAACTAGCTAGCGAGCAGCTGCGCTTGATTGACCGTATTGCTGAACGTAATCAATGGAAAGTAATCCGAGCGTTTCAGCGGCATCAAGTAAGCGATTTTCACTTCACAGGCTCGACGGGCTATGGATACAATGACCGCGGCCGTGAAGTGCTGGATCTTGTATACGCGGATGTATTTGGTGCCGAAGCGGCACTGGTACGTCCGCATTTCGTGTCGGGCACACATACAATTGGCTGCGCTCTGTTTGGAGTGCTGCGTCCTGGAGATGAACTGCTGTATATTACAGGGAAGCCTTACGACACCTTACACAAAGTGATCGGCAAGCCAGGAGATGGGACAGGCTCCTTGCAAGACTGGGGAATCCGTTATAACGAAGTGGATTTACAGGAAGACGGCAAGCTGGATTGGAATAGTATAGAAGCCGCAATTAATGAACATACGAAAGTAATTGGTATTCAGCGCTCAAGAGGGTACAGCTGGAGAGCATCATTTACCGTCGATGAGATTGGCGATATGGTTCAGAGGGTTAAGCAAATCAAGCCTGATGTGCTTGTGTTTGTTGACAACTGTTATGGCGAATTTACCGAACTGCGTGAGCCAACTCAAGTAGGTGTAGATTTAATGGCAGGTTCTCTCATCAAAAATCCCGGCGGCGGTCTTGCAGCAACCGGTGGTTATATCGTTGGAACTGCCGCTGCAGTCGAATCGGCAGCCTTTCGTCTGACTGCGCCGGGCATTGGGGGCGAGGTTGGTGCTATGCTGGACACGCTTCGCGGAATATATCAAGGGTTGTTCCTTGCACCACATCTGGTTGGACAAGCTGTGAAAGGAAGCGTCTTCGCCTCGGCAATGTTTGAACAGCTTGGCTTTGAGACTAAGCCTCATTGGTCCGAGCCTCGCACAGATCTTATTCAAGCAGTTAGATTTGGCGGAGCAGAGCAACTGATAGCGTTTGTACAAGGCATCCAACAGGCGGCTGCGGTTGATGCACATGTCGTACCTGAGCCATGGGACATGCCAGGATATGAACATCCTGTTATTATGGCGGCGGGAACGTTTATCCAAGGCGGAAGCCTTGAGTTATCAGCTGATGCACCGATACGTGAACCTTTTATCGCTTACATGCAAGGCGGCTTGACCTTTGCCCATGCGAAGTTTGGTGTACTTACAGCGTTACGTCGACTCATTAAGAACGGACTTATCGCAATTAAACGTAATTAAACGTAATTAAACCTAACACAACTTGACACGTTTTTGGTAGGTGGGTTATTATATACGTATAAATGAGCGACTGGAAGGTTGATGTGAAATGGGTGACGATATACGTAGAAACATGGCCTTATTTCCGATCGGTATCGTAATGAAGCTAACGGATCTAACGGCGCGTCAAATTCGTTATTACGAACAGCATGAATTGATTGTACCGGCAAGAACCGCCGGCAACCAGCGTCTGTTCTCTTTTAATGACGTCGAGCGTCTGTTAGAAATTAAAGCATTGATTGAAAAAGGCGTTAACATTGCTGGCATTAAGCAAGTCATGAATCCGGTTTCAAAAGAATCGGACGACGCTACAATCGTAAGCGAGCAATCAGAAGTGAAGCGTAAGGAGCTGTCCGATGCGCAGCTGCATCGCTTGCTGAAGCAGCAATTGCTCGAGAAACGTCCTGGCCAAGCATCCCTTATTCAAGGTCAGTTGTCGCGTTTCTTAAACAAGCGATAATCTAAGTCTTACTAATTTACGAACCAGCAAAAGGAGATGAACGGTGTGAGTTACACGAAAGAGGATATTAAACGCATTGCAGAGGAACAGAACGTTCGATTTATCCGTCTTCAATTTACCGATTTGCTTGGTACAATCAAGAACGTGGAAATTCCAGTAAGCCAGCTCGATAAAGCACTGGACAATAAAATGATGTTTGACGGATCTTCCATCGAAGGTTACGTTCGTATCGAAGAATCTGACATGTACTTATACCCTGATTTGGATACTTGGGTTGTATTCCCTTGGGTTGCACAAGATCGCGTTGCTCGTCTGATCTGTGATATCTATATGCCTGATGGCACACCATTTGCAGGTGACCCGCGTGGTATTCTGAAACGCTCCCTGCTTGAAGCAGAAGAGATGGGCTTTACAGCGATGAACGTAGGTCCTGAACCGGAATTTTTCCTGTTCAAAACCGATGACCGCGGTGAGCCTACAACAGAATTGAACGACCAAGGTGGTTACTTTGACCTTGCACCAATGGATATGGGCGAGAACTGCCGTCGCGAGATCGTACTTACACTTGAAGAGATGGGCTTCGAGATTGAAGCTTCTCATCATGAGGTAGCTCCAGGCCAGCACGAAATCGACTTTAAATATGCAGATGCTATTAAAGCGGCTGACCAGATTCAAACATTCAAGCTTGTTGTTAAGACAATTGCGAGACAACATGGCCTTCATGCAACCTTTATGCCAAAACCATTGTTTGGCGTGAACGGTTCTGGTATGCACTGCCACCAATCATTGTTCCAAGGCAGTACAAACATGTTCTATGATGAGAAAGATCGTCTTGGCCTTAGCCAAACTGCACGTTACTACATGGCCGGTATTCTGGAGCATGCACGTGCAATGGCAGCTATTACGAACCCAACGATCAATTCCTACAAACGGATGGTTCCTGGTTATGAGGCACCTTGTTATGTAGCTTGGTCAGCAAGTAACCGTTCGCCGATGATCCGTATCCCGGCATCCCGTGGCCTCAGCACACGTATCGAGGTACGTAACCCAGATCCAGCTGCTAACCCATACCTGGCACTTGCCGTTATGTTGAAAGCTGGCCTTGACGGTATTAAGAATAAAACTCCGCTTCCAGCACCAGTAGATCGCAACATCTACATCATGACGGAAGAAGAGCGTCTGGAATCTGGTGTGCCAAGCCTTCCATCCGATCTGAAGGAAGCTCTCGACGAAATGCTCCGCAGCGACGTGGTCTGCGAAGCACTTGGCGAGCACGCTCTGGCTCACTTCTACGAATTGAAAGAAATCGAGTGGGACATGTACAAAACACAAGTTCATCAATGGGAACGCGATCAGTATCTGACGCTGTACTAGGATTATTAGGATTTCTATTATGATGTAAAACACCCTCGACGTAGCGTCGAGGGTGTTATTTTTTATATAAAGAAGAGGGAGGATCAGGAATAATGTTAGCCAGGATCATATAGATAATTAGATTGGCGGGGATAAAAATGAGGAATATAACTCTTACGAACAAAGCGGATAGTTCAAAATAATTGGCGATCCCGCCGCATACCCCAGATATCGATCTATTGAATTCTGATTTCATTAATCGCTTCTTCAATCGCAGTCACCTCTCGGTCAGGAGATCTAATTCCATCACAGAAATAATACCATATAAAGGTAGTTGGGTAATGTTGAAATTTTCTATTATAATCCAAATCAAAAAAAGAGGCTGTTCTCACTATCCGAATGAAGCAATCGGATCAGCGGGAACAGCCTCTTTTTGTTAGTTATTAGTGGAAGTCACGGAACAACCCAACCACTTTACCGAGAATCGTTACTGTGTTCAAGCGGATGGGCTCCATTGTGGAGTTCTCCGGTTGAAGGCGAATATGGTCTTTCTCTTTGTAAAAAGTCTTTACAGTCGCTTCGTCATCTTCCGTCATTGCTACAACGATATCACCGTTGTTCGCCGTTTGCTGCTGGCGTACGATGACAAGATCACCGTTATGTATACCAGCTTCAATCATGCTCTCGCCAATGACATTCAAGATAAATACTTGATCATTTCCGACGAAATGAGCGGCTAATGGGAAATAATCTTCAATATTCTCAGTCGCAGTAATCGGCACGCCTGCCGTTACCTTGCCGACGATTGGTACTTGTGCTACAGCGGGGAGGATGATACCGTCAACACCGTCTTGATCTAAAATTTCGATCGCCCGGGGTTTAGTAGGATCGCGTCTAATAAGGCCTTTCTTCTCTAACCGATCCAGATGCCCGTGTACGGTGGAGCTTGATGCCAGGCCAACCGCTTCGCCGATTTCGCGAACAGAAGGCGGGTATCCTTTGTCCCGAACCTCATTCTTTATAAATTCAAGAATCGACTGTTGGCGGTTCGAAATCTTAGACACTGAAATCACTCCATTAATATATTTGAAGAAAATTATAACATAGAACCGGAGTTCGTACAAACATAAGTTCCTAAAAACAAAAGTTCGCATTTTTGTTGACTACAAACATTTGTTCGTGTTATTCTAAGAACAGAAGAAAACAGAACAAACGTTCGGGGAGCGATAATAATGATGATGAATCCAGCTTTTTATAAAAGTATCCATAAGGAAGATGCGGTTAAATCTTTCAAATCGCGGAGCAATATTGTTACTCGTCATGCTTTTAAACTTGTAGTAAGTGCAGCGGTGTTTGTCCTTCTCTTTACTAGTTTCCTAATGATGCGTACGAACGCTTCATCCGATCATATAGAAGCAGCAGCCTTGAATGAGGAGACTGTAGTTGTTACGGCAGGTGATACACTCTGGGGTATTGCAGACCGTTATCTGGATGGTTCCAAGGATATTAGACAGTACATCTATAAGATCAAAGAACGTAACCATTTAAGTACCGTTGAACTAAGGCCAGGACAAATCATAATTATTCCTCAATAACCTATTTATGAAGATGGACAGGGAGTAGCGCACAGGATGTGCGTTTTATTCCCTGTCCATTTGTCTATTCTTATATCATTACCTTGACAATTGCTCGCGTAAAAAGTCAAAATAGGTAAGAAGAGATGAGTATTGTACAAATGAGGTGAAGGCAGTGGAAGAAATCATCGCGCGTATTAATGAATTATCCCGTAAAAATAAAACAGTGGGTTTAACTGAAGAGGAAATTGCTGAACGTGCCGTATTGCGTCAACAATATTTGGATAATTTCAAAAGAAATTTCCGACAGCAGTTGGATACGATTGAAATTGTGGACGACGACGAGCAAAAGGGTGTAACCCATTAAGTTGGTCTGGATTTTATATAGTTAGCACTGGCGCCGTTCCATGAACGGCGCCCTGCAATATACACTAGGAGGAATTGGCTTGTCACGTACGTGGGAGCGCAAAGTGCGCAAAAATACGAACCAAATTAATAAAGCGCGTAAAAAGCATGGTGTTTCACAGATTGGTACTACATCATCTGGAAAACCCAAAACGGATCGCTTTACCGGCCGTAACTACATATTTCCAATCGTGCTCGTATTGATGATCGGTATGTATACCTTTATGGTAACTTCTGCTCCTGATTTTGAGCCATCAACGATGTTATGGGTAACGATTGGCTGTTATTTATTACTGGCATTGGTCTTCTTATTGCGCCGTCCGTATATCTCGATTGGTAAGGATTATATCCAAACCCGCAAAATGACTGGCGATAAGCAGCTTCCAGTGTCAAATATTAAAGGAATCAGCGTACAAAAGGGTGCAATTATCATCATGCAGCAAAAAGGTGCTAATTGGGTATTCTCGCGTTTGCTGAATCGTTATCCTACGGATGAAATCAGCGCTAAATTAAAGGATTTTGCTAAAATACACAATTTGCCTTTTGAAGAAAAATAGAAGCAGAGTAGGAGAGTTATGCGAATTATGGGGAAGCAAGCCGTTTTATTTGATCTTGATGATACTTTGCTGTGGGATGACCGCAGTGTAAAAGAAGCATTTGAAACAACATGTAAAGCTGGCGCTGAAGCTGCTGGCGTGGATCCTGAGCAATTGGAAGAATCCGTGCGCAGAGAAGCTCGTGCGTTGTATGAATCCTATGAAACGTTCCCGTTCACGAAAATGATTGGGATTAATCCTTTCGAAGGACTATGGGCTAACTTCCGCGAAGGAGAGCAAGAGGAGTTCCGTAATCTGGAGAAGCTTGCTCCTGATTATCGTAAAGATGCTTGGACTCGCGGCCTGCGTGCGCTTGGTGTAGAGGATGAAGTGCTCGGTGCTAAGCTTGCTGAACAATTCCCTGCAGAACGCCGCAGCCGTCCTATCGTATATGATGAAACCTTCCGTGTGCTTGATGCACTAAAAGGCAAGTACAAGCTGCTCCTGCTGACGAATGGTTCGCCAGACCTGCAGCGTGAGAAGCTGGCAGGAGTTCCTGAGCTTGCTCCTTATTTCGATCACATTATTATTTCGGGAGAATTCGGGGAAGGTAAGCCCGCTGCATCGATCTTCCGTCATGCATTGGAACGCTTGGGCATTGAACCGGAACACGGCATCATGGTTGGCGACAAACTGACGACCGATATTCTCGGAGCTAACACCATTGGTATGACATCTGTTTGGGTGAATCGTCATAGTGCTGTCCGCAATGATGACATCATCCCATCGCATGAAATCGCTCATTTGGAAGAGCTTCTGCTGTTGCTGGAGCAATAATGGACAAGACAAAGCCCCTAGAGCCATCTGATGATGGTGCGAGGGGCTTTTTGATTTCCACAATCGAATGATTTCCACATTGGAATTTATAAATTTCTGAGATAATATAATTTGAAATTCTATTTGGCGATAAAACCAACCGTTAAACGCGGTCGCTCATCATCGAATGACTTCGATATAGGTTTTCTTATTTTACGAATGCAGGGTCTTCGAATGGATGTGCAATCCAGCCTTCTGTTTCGATGAACAGACGTACCGCTACGATTTGGCGATTGTCCATCAATGTAAAGAAGTGAGGGATTCTCTCTGGTACGGAAATAACGTCGCCAGCTTCAAGCTCAACGTCGAAGTAACCAACTTCTTCTGTACCTTTGATAACGAAGATGCCTTTACCAGCTGTAATGGCACGTACTTCATCTTCCGTATGTGTGTGTACGGATTCGAATTTTTTCAGCAGTTCATCCAGGTTAGGAGTAGCATCGGACAACGTGATGATGTCCCATGTTTTATAACCGCGACGAGCGGCGAGATCTGTAATCTCATCGTTAAAGGTAGACAAGACTTCTGCTTTCTCTTCATCGGAGAGAATAAACTTCTCTTTAAGTGGTGCAGGCAGCTTAGTAGCGTCCCAATGTTCATACAAAACTTCTTGATTTTCTAAAAACTCACGAACGTTCTGCTCACCAGAAATACGCTCATTTGTATTGCGAATGCGAATTTCAGCCATTCTCAATCCCTCTTTCCCTATAGAAATTAACTGATAAGCCCAATTATAAAGCAAATGTAGTCAAATGTCGATGGATTGCCTTTTCAGCGAGCGGCTATTCTGTTACACTATTTGTTAATGATTTTCGGAGGAAGGGTGTACGAAATTTGTTGAAACCGACCATGCAAGAATTGATGCAGCAACGCATCCTCATCCTTGACGGAGCGATGGGAACGATGATTCAGCAGGCAGATCTAGTTGCTGATGATTTCGGCGGAGAAGAGCTGGATGGCTGTAATGAAATGCTCGTATTGACGCGTCCGGATGTAATATCGATGATCCATGAGAAATATCTGGAGGCAGGAGCAGATATTTTGGAAACGAATACGTTTGGTGCGACAAGCGTCGTACTTGCGGAATACGATATCCCGGAAAAAGCCCGTGAGATTAACCTTGCAGCGGCAAAGCTTGCAAGAGATGCAGCGGATAAATTCTCGACACCTGACCGCCCCCGGTATGTAGCCGGAGCGCTAGGTCCAACAACGAAAACGCTGTCGGTAACAGGCGGTGTTACATTTGATGAGCTAGTTGACAGCTATTATGAACAGACACTTGCGCTTATTGAAGGCAATGTTGATGCCATTTTACTTGAAACATCGCAAGATACGCTGAATGTGAAAGCAGGCAGTATTGGTATCCGGAAAGCGTTCGAGGAACTTAAGCGTGAGCTTCCGATTATGATCTCCGGCACAATTGAACCAATGGGAACAACCCTTGCGGGTCAATCCATTGAGTCTTTCTATATTTCACTTGAGCATTTGAAGCCGGTCTCGATCGGTCTGAACTGTGCGACTGGTCCGGAGTTCATGCGTGATCATATCCGTTCGCTTAGCGAAATTGCGGATTCGGCTGTCAGCTGTTATCCAAATGCAGGTCTGCCGGATGAGAATGGCAATTATCATGAGTCACCTGAATCTTTAGCGCGAAAAATGTCGGCATTTGCCGAGCAAGGCTGGCTGAATATTGCCGGCGGCTGCTGTGGAACAACTCCAGCGCATATTAAAGCGTTGGCTGAGACGATGGCCACTTACGCGCCTCGTACGCAATACGGCACCCATCCCGCGGCTGTATCTGGTATTGATACGGTCTTTATCGAAGAAGACAATCGCCCGATTATGATCGGGGAACGGACGAACATTTCCGGTTCACGTAAATTCAAACGCCTGATTAAAGAAGGCAAGTTTGATGAAGCATCGGAGATCGCCCGCGCGCAGGTAAAAGGCGGCGCTCATATTATCGATATTAACCTGCAGGATACGGATATCGATGAAGCTTATGCGGTTCATGAGTTTTTACCGCAAGTTGTGAAGAAAATTAAAGTTCCTCTGATGCTCGATTCGACGTACGACCATATTATCGAACTTGGTCTGAAGTACTCGCAGGGTAAAGCCATTATTAACTCGATCAACCTCGAGGACGGCGAATCAAAATTCGAGAAAATCCTTCCGCTTATTCACCAATATGGTGCATCGGTTGTCATGATCCTCATAGACGAACGCGGACAAGCGGTATCCCGTGAAGCAAAGATGGAAGTGGCGGAGCGGTCTTATAATTTGCTCGTTAATAAATACGGTATGAATCCGGAAGATATTATTTTTGACCCGAATATGTTCCCGGTTGGTTCTGGTGACCCGCAGTATATTGGTTCAGCAGTAGAAACCATCGAAGGCATTAAGATGATTAAAGAGAAGTTCCCGAAAGCGAAGACGATTCTTGGCCTAAGTAATATTTCGTTTGGTCTGCCAGATGCAGGCCGCGAAGTGCTGAACTCGGTTTATTTGTACCATTGTACAAAAGCCGGTCTTGATTATGCGATCGTAAATACGGAAAAACTGGAACGGTACGCTTCGATTCCTGAAGAAGAGCGCAAGCTGGCAGAAGACCTCATCTACAACACGACCGATGAGACGCTTGCTGCATTTGTCGCTGCATTCCGTGAGAAGAAAGTCGTTAAGAAAGAGAAAATATCGAATCTTTCTCTGGAAGAACGTCTTGCCTCATATATTGTTGAAGGTACAAAAGAAGGGCTTATTCCTGACCTTGATCTTGCGCTTCAGAAGTATACGGCGCTGGAAACGATCAACGGACCATTGATGCGCGGGATGGAAGAGGTTGGCCGACTGTTTAATGGCAATGAGCTGATCGTAGCAGAGGTGCTTCAAAGTGCCGAGGTTATGAAAGCATCGGTAGCTCATCTCGAGCAGTTCATGGAGAAGAATGAATCTTCCGTGAAAGGCAAAATCATTCTGGCAACGGTAAAAGGCGATGTACATGACATCGGTAAAAACCTGGTTGAGATTATTTTGTCAAACAACGGTTACAAAATTATTAACCTTGGAATCAAGGTACCGCCTGAACAGCTTATTGAAGCTTATCGTAAAGAGAAAGCGGATATTATCGGCCTCTCCGGCTTACTTGTAAAATCTGCTCAACAGATGGTGATAACAGCGCAGGATATGCGTAATGCGGGTATTGATGCTCCAATTATGGTCGGCGGTGCAGCACTTACGCGTAAGTTCACAAAGACAAGAATTGGCCCGGAATACGATGGTCTTACGCTGTATGCGAAAGATGCGATGGACGGTCTTGATATTGCGAACAAACTGATGGACAGCACACATCGCAGCAGAATGGAAGAAGAAATGCGTGCTTATAAGGAATCAGGTATAGATGAAGCTGAGGAGAAAAAAGTGCAGCCGCAGCTTACTCGCATAGCTCGTTCCAAGATCTCGGTTGATGCGCCTGTCTTTATCCCGCCGGATACCGACAGACATATCCTTCGTGATGTACCGATTCCGCATATTATTCCTTACATCAATATGCAGATGCTGCTTGGCCATCACCTTGGTCTCAAAGGCAACGTAGACAGCCTGCTGCAAGAAGGCAACGAGAAAGCCGTTCAATTGAAAGAAACGGTTGATGCTATTCTGCAGGAAGGTACAACCAGCGGCATTTTAAAGGCGAATGGGATGTATCGGTTCTTCCCAGCTCAATCGACCGGTAATGACATCATTATCTATGATCCGCAGGATCATACGAAAGAGATCAAACGATTTACCTTCCCTCGTCAGCAAGTGGAGCCTTTCCTTTGTCTTGCTGATTATCTGAAGCCAGTTGAGAGCGGCGTAATGGATTATGTAGGTTTCCTCGTCGTTACAGCAGGGCAAGGCATTCGCGAGCTGGCAACAGAGTGGAAGGATCGTGGCGATTATCTGCGTTCACATGCTTTGCAATCAGTTGCGCTTGAAACAGCAGAAGCGATGGCAGAACGTGTCCATCATATGATGCGTGATGTCTGGGGCTACCCGGATCCAAGCACAATGACGATGAAGCAGCGTTTTGGCGCAAGATATCAGGGCATTCGTGTATCCTTTGGTTACCCGGCATGTCCGAACCTCGAGGATCAAGGACCTCTGTTCGAATTAATGAAGCCTGAGGATATCGGAGTAGAACTGACCGAAGGTTTCATGATGGAGCCTGAAGCATCTGTATCAGCAATGGTATTTGCTCATCCGGAGGCACAGTACTTCAACGTTGAAAAAGTAGAACGATAGATGCAAGCTAAGCCTCCGTAAGTGTGAGCTGGTATATCCAGCTTCCCTGCGGGGGCTTTCATCCTATATTGCGGTGACTATTTGATGCGAGGTGACAGCAGAATGGAAGTTTGGTTTCTGGGAACAGGCGCAGGTCGGCCGATGAAGCATCGTAATGTTACATCCATTGCACTAAAACTGCCGGACCCGGATTGTTCTTTATGGATGTTTGATGCAGGCGAGGGTACCCAGCATCAGCTGATGCGAACGCCGCTTAAGCTCGGGAAGCTTGAAGCCTTATTCGTAACACATTTGCATGGCGATCATACATACGGTATTCCGGGCCTGCTTAGTACACGGTCATATGTAGGCGGCAACGGTCCCCTTCAGCTGTTTGGTCCTCCTGGTATCCGGGAGATGATTGAGACAGCAATAACGTTAAGCAGCACGCATCTTGATTACGAGATTACTTATCATGAAGTGAGTGAAGGGGTTATTTTGAAGACGGAACGGTATACGGTTGAAGCGCTGCCGCTTGAACATCGAGTTCCTTGCTTTGGTTACCGTATTACCGAATGCGAGAGCCCAGGGAAACTAAATGTTGAGCGGCTTCAGCAATTAGGAGTTCCGGCAGGTCCGTTATTTGGCCGTATTAAAAAAGGGGAGGACATTACGCTGCCAGACGGTACTTTGATTCGTGCTGCCGATGTGGCGAGTACCCCGTTGTGCGGCAGGACCATTGCTATTGCTGGGGATACCAAGCCATGTGACAACGCAATGCGGCTGGCTCAAAATGCGGATTTACTTATCCATGAAGCAACCTTTGCGGCAGGGCAAGAGGAGAAAGCCCATTTATACGGTCATTCCACAACCGTTGAAGCGGCGAGAACAGCACTTGAAGCGAATGCTAAGCGATTAATCATGACCCATTTCAGCACACGATTTGGCGACGACGATATTGCCGCTCTGGAAGAGGAAGCAAGGACAATCTTCCCGAATTCATCGGCTGCGTATGATCTCTATCATACTGAGGTTCCTCGAGCGAAGGGATAAGCATCTTCTAACAAAATCATCATCGTTTGAAAATAATCCGTAAACGGAGCGTATTATGCTGACCTTAAATCGACGATTGAAGGGATGAGGACAGCATGGATACGGGGAGTCATTTACTGTTTGGTGCAACACTTGGTGGTCTAGCCTGCTTGAATCCGACGGTATCGAGTCAGCCGGAGATTGGGTTCGCAATCCTTGCCGGAACGATCATCGGCAGTCATGCACCAGACTTTGATGTATTTGCAAGGTTAAGAGGGCATGCAGCTTATATCCGCCATCATCGTGGCATTATGCACTCTCTGCCTGCTCCATTCCTATGGGCACGAGCATTGGTTTTACCTTCTGCATGGTTGCTTGGTGTCATGGAGCATGTTCTGTTGATTATGCTATGGACTCTAGGCTTCGTAGATCAAGTACATCTTCATGTACATGAGCATCAGAACGGCTTCGAGGTTTCCTGGATAGACGTCCGCTTCTGGCGTGACAATCATCAAATGGCATTTGGTGTAGATGTAAGTAAATTTAGAAGCGGTCGTGTAATACAACACGGCCGTTTTTGTTGTTTCTTTTTCCTTTCACATATTTAAACAAATTTTGTGACGGTTCATAGGTTAATGGCAAACGGAGTAATTCGAATGATTCTGGAGAAACGTTAGTGTTCGCTTTTGCTCGGGGATTCCTCCCCCTTTGATTAATTCAAAGGAATCCTCGAGCAATGGCGATCGAAGGAACATTCGAATACGTAGGTTGCATTTAACCTAATCGTAATCACAACTCGACGGCAAAATATGTACTCTAGCCAAGCGAACAAATATTCGCTAAACTGTTGGTATCAAGGGGTGACGTCCGAATATGTTCAAGAAGAAAACATTACCTGAATTAATAGATGAATTACGATCCAACGAAAATATAGTGAACTGGTACGAGATGCAGCCACAAGAGGCGAAAACAACGCCATTCGACGATAATGTGGATCCTCGCATTCGTGCAGCACTGCAGAAACGCGGGATATCCGACCTGTACACCCATCAGGGAACGGCATTCCGTCTCGCTTCCAAAGGAGAGAACATCGTTGCAGTAACACCAACGGCCTCAGGCAAAACGATGTGCTACAACCTGCCTGTTCTGCAGGCGATTGCGAAGGATGATACAAGCCGTGCGTTGTATTTGTTCCCGACCAAAGCACTTGCACAAGACCAAAAAAGTGAGCTCAATGAGATCATCAACGAGATGGGCATCGATATCAAGAGCTACACCTATGATGGTGATACCTCTCCAGCAATTCGTCAGATCGTCCGAAAAGCCGGTCATATCGTCATTACAAATCCGGATATGCTTCATTCGGCTATTTTGCCTCATCATACGAAGTGGGTTAGCTTATTTGAAAATTTGAAATTTATCGTGATAGATGAACTTCATACGTATCGTGGCGTGTTCGGCAGCCATGTTGCCAATGTTATTCGTAGACTGAAGCGGATCTGCAAGTTTTACGGAAGTAATCCTACTTTCATTTGTACTTCGGCCACGATTGCCAATCCGAAGGAACTGGCTGAACAGCTTACCGGCAGCCCTATGCGGCTTATTGATGATAATGGAGCGCCAAGAGGGCGCAAGCATTTTGTATTCTATAATCCGCCAATCGTGAATGTACCGTTAAATATCCGCAAGAGCGCAACGGTTGAGGTTAATCATCTGGCGAGGGAATTCCTCAAGAATAAAATCCAGACGATCGTATTTGCCCGCAGCCGGGTGAGAGTTGAAATCATACTCAGCCATATTCAAGAGCTTGTGAAGAATGAGATCGGCACGAAGTCAATTAGAGGTTACCGGGGAGGATATTTACCGAAACAGCGCAGAGAGATCGAGAAAGGTCTGCGTGACGGCGAGATTCTTGGTGTTGTAAGTACAAACGCCCTGGAGCTTGGCGTAGACATCGGGCAGCTGCAGGTTTGCGTAATGACTGGTTATCCGGGCAGCATCGCGAGTACTTGGCAGCAAGCTGGACGTGCAGGGAGAAGGCATGGGGAAGCATTGATTCTGATGGTAGCCAGCTCTACACCAATCGATCAGTATATTGTACAAAATCCGGAGTATTTCTTCGACCGTACGCCAGAATCCGCACGTATTAATCCGGAGAATCTGATCATCCTGGTTGACCATATTCGCTGCGCAGCTTATGAGCTGCCGTTTAAGAATACAGAGGAATTTGGTCCAGCTGAAGTTAGCGAGATTTTGGAGTATTTGCAGGAGGAACGCGTACTACACCGGAATGGAGATACGTTCTATTGGGCGAATCAGGCATTCCCTGCAAGTGAGATCAGCTTGCGTTCCGCATCGCAGGAAAATGTCGTTATTGTGGATCAATCCAATGTAGCCGATGTGAGAATTATTGGGGAAATGGACCGGTTCAGCGCGATGACGCTGCTGCATGATGAAGCGATCTATTTGCATGAAGGCGTGCAATTCCAGGTCGAGAAGCTGGACTGGGATCATAAGAAAGCTTATGTGCGTGAAGTGGACGTTGAGTATTACACAGATGCTAATCTGGCAGTAAATCTCAAAGTTCTGGAGATCGATAAGTCAAGAATCTCCGGCCATGGTGCGGTTCATCAAGGTGATGTAGCCGTTACGATGATCCCCACGATATTCAAGAAGATCAAACTGACAACCTTTGAAAATATTGGATCAGGACCCATTCACCTGCCTGAGCAGGAGCTTCATACCCGTGCAACTTGGCTTGAGCTGAAAGATACGGATCCTGAGCTGGGAACGAAGACGCTGGAACAATTGCTGCTTGGTATCGCAAACGTGATTCAGCATATCGTTCCTGTGTTGGTCATGTGCGACCGCAGCGACGTCCATGTTACTTCACAGATTAAGGCTGCTCATACAGGACTGCCAACTATTTTTATTTACGACCATTATCCAGGCGGGATCGGGCTTGCCGACGACGTATACAAACGTTTTGATGAGGTGAAGCAGGCCGCTGCCAATCTAATAAAAAAATGCTCATGCAAGGATGGATGTCCATCATGTATCGGAAACGAAATCGAAGGAATAAACGGGAAGCACAAAAGCATTCAGCTCAGCAGAACCAGCAGAACCAGCAGAACCAGCAGAACCAGCAGAACCAGCAGAACCAGCAGAACCAGCAGAACCAGCAGAACCAGCAGAACCAGCAGAACCAGCAGAACCAGCAGAACCAGCAGAACCAGCATCTTCTCCGGCTGCTCTAGATCATTTGGAGACCTTGTCTGAGGAATGGTCATCCATGGGAGTTAAGCTGCTTCATAACGAAGCGGGCAGCTTTCTGATTCGCCGGCTGAGCTATCCTGCTGCTCATAAGCACGGAATACACGGTCTGGATGAGCTTTCATCATCCGTTGTGGGACTTGCAGCCTTCCATGAGGAGGCGTCCCCTCTCGTGGCAGAACAGCTGCTCTACTTGGATTTGGAGACCACAGGGCTAGGTGTTGGAACGGGTAATATTCCGTTTATGGTTGGTCTGGCTTATTGGTCAGGAACAGAATTGATTGTCGAGCAAGCGGTAATCCGTCATCCCGCGGAGGAGCGGGCAATGCTTTATTATTTGAGCGGAAAGCTTGCCGGATATCGGTACCTAGTTAGTTACAATGGAAAAACCTTCGATTGGCCGGTTATGCAAACCCGGTTTATTATGAATGGTTACAATCGCAGTTTATGGCAGCCTCTTCATCTAGATTTCCTTCATCCCTCACGAAGTATATGGAAAAATACATTAACTTCCTTACGACTTAGCCACGTTGAGGAAGAGAGGCTTGGCATTGAGCGGGTGGACGATGTGCCCGGATCACTGGCTCCGCAGCTTTATTTTCAATTTCTAGCTGATGGTAATCCAGAGCCTCTTAGAGGAGTGTTCGAGCACAATGAAATCGACATGCTGTCACTCGTCTGTTTGTCTATTCGATTCGGCCATCTGCTTAATGGGACGGAAGGCGGATATCAGCTGCCAATGCCGCAAGAACCGGAAGAGCTCATAAGGACCGGTTTATGGCTGGAGAAGATGGGACATGCAGATCGTGCGGAGCGGATGTTTGAACTTGCTGTTCAGTCCGAACGTGCTGCCGCAGCACCGCTTTCCATGCTGGCTGCCAGAGACAAGAAGGCTGGAAATTGGGAGCGAGCTGTGTTATTGTGGCAGAAGACTGTTATACAATCCGTCCAATATGGATCTGCTGGGATCAACGCGAGTGTTGAACTAGCTATGTATTATGAACATAAGCTGAAGGATTATGATTCAGCTCTATCATATGTGACAGAAGCACTAGAACAGGCGCTTAGCGATCCTCTTGGACGGCGGGATGCTAAGCGCCGCGCCGAACTTGATAGCCTTCGTAAGCGGAAAGAGCGGCTTCTGCGCAAGACGGGAAGGAAGCTTGCTGAATGAATGAACAACTAGCATCGATGAAAGGCCTGCTCCTAGATTTGGACGGCACTTTATATCATGGTACACAGCGAATCGATGGAGCAGATGTGTTAATCAGGCAGCTGCGGGAGTGGAAGCTTCCTTATCGTTTCGTGACGAACAATTCGACCGTTTCCCCAGAAACCGTTGCTGACCGGCTGCGGAAGATGGGGATCGATGCCGAGCCTGCTGAAGTCTGTACCTCAGCACAGGCTGCGGCGCAATACATAGCAAACAAGAAGCCTGGCGCAACCGTTCTTGTTATTGGCGAGAGTGGACTGTTAGAAGCGGTTGAAGCAGCTGGTCTTCAGCTCGTTGAAGACCAGCCTGATTTTGTCCTGCAAGGACTCGATCGGCAGCTCTCTTATGAACGAATGACGAGAGCTGTCCGTTCGATCCATCAAGGTGCCGAATTTGTATTAACGAATCCGGATTTGCTTTTGCCTGGCGAAGGCGGGTTATTCCCGGGTGCAGGCTCGATTGGCGCCATGCTGACGGCGGCTGGAGGGAAGGAACCAACCTTGATCGGCAAACCCTCAAAGATATTGATGGATTACTCGCTGCGTCAGATTGGCCTGACTGCTGAACAAACCTGGGTTATTGGTGATAATATGGCGACGGATATTGCGGCTGGTCATGCCTCGGGCTGCGGGACATTGCTCGTATTGACTGGTTTAACGAATGCGGATAACTTCGAACATTATGCGGAGCGCGCAGGGTGTAAGCCCGATGTTATTTGTGAAGATCTACATAAGCTTCTCTCGTATATTTCGGCCTCGATCGGGATATAAGAGAAGGAAGACAGGAAGGAAGCGAGCTTGAATGCCGGAACTACCAGAAATGGAAAATTACCGATTGCGTTTATCGGAGCTTATTATCGGCTCGCCGATTTTAGGCACAGAAGTTACACGGGACAAATCGATTAATGTAAGTGCCGAACTATTCGAAAATGAGCTTGCCGGACGGACGATATGGTTCGTTGAACGTAGAGGCAAGCATCTTTTATTCCACCTTGATAACGGCAAACGTCTTGTGCTCCATCTGATGCTTGGAGGCACGATTTTTTATGGAACGGATGAAGAACGTCCAGACCGTACTGTACAGGTGACTATACGGTTTGCCACTGGGAATTTATACTTTATCGGCCTTCGATTGGGTTATCTCCATCTCATGTCTGTGAAGGAAGCAGATGCGAAATTGTCAGAGCTTGGACCCGATCCTTTTGATAAAAGATTGACGCTGGAACGCTTTAAAGCTCGCTTTGATAAGAAGAGAGGCGCGATTAAGACAGCTTTAGTCGACCAGCATGTGTTGTCCGGAATTGGCAATTGCTATGCGGACGAGATCGCTTTCTCGGCAAAGATTCGCCCAGATGCAAAAATTCCTTCCTTGACAAGCGATACATGGGAACGACTCTATGAATCGATGCATAGTGTGTTAAAGGAAGCGATTTCAAAGGGCGGCTATATGGAACAGCCATTAACGACAGACGATACATTAACCGGTGGTTTTAACGACCATTGCCAAGTGTATGACCGTGGAGGCGAGCCTTGTTTCGTGTGCGGAACGCCAATCGAGCAGATTGAAATTTCGTCACGTAAAGCATTCGTCTGCGGTACTTGTCAGAAGGAACAATAGAACTTATGTATCTCGGCCGTCATCTCAGTATAAAAGAAGGCTACGCTGCCGCTGCCAAATCCGCCTATATGGGCGGCATTAGTGCTTTTCAGTATTTTCCCAAAAATCCTCGCAGTCTCGGTCTGAAATCTTTCGATCGAAGAGATGCTGAGCGTTGTGCGGAACTCTGCAAACAATACGACATCGTTACGATTGCACATTCCCCTTATCCGACGAATCTTGCATCCGAACGTGAGGATGTACGCCAAAGAACCGTTGAGTCTCTGCTGAATGACCTGGATATCGCAAACAGCTGCGGCTCAATTGGCGTAGTGGTTCATTTTGGCGTCTATAAGGGAAAAGAACCACTTCTCGGTTATCAGTCCATTATCAAGTCCCTTGACGAAGTGACTAGCAGATGGGACGGCAAAGCTAAGCTGCTGATTGAGATTCAATCAGGTGAGCACACCTTTATGGGAACGACCATAGAGGAACTGGCGCAAATTCGCGGGTTATGTTCGCAGTCAGAGAAGCTGGCCTTTTGCCTCGATACCTGTCATATGTTCGCTAGTGGGCTTTGGCATGGGGAAGAAGACGCCGAGTGGCTGAATAAAGCGGCAGCGTTAGGTGTGCTGGATCAGGTGGCAGCTATCCACTTTAATGATTCGATGTTTGCGGCAGGAGCCCGCCGGGATCGGCACGCAGCGCTTGGAAGCGGGCATATCAATGAAGCGGGATTGAAATGGCTGATGACTGTACCGGCGCTAAACAAGGTTCCTTTTATACTGGAAACGCCTTCAGACGAAGACGGCACTTATGCTAGACAATTGAATCTGATGCGCGAATGGGGGACACAATGATGATTCATGTGTATTTGGATGATTACCGCCCATGTCCAAAAGGCTTCGTGCTCGCTCGAAATGTGGAAGAGTGCAAGCTTCTGATTGATTCCGAGTCAATTGATATATTATCTCTTGATTATGATTTGGGCTGGAACGAGCCTACGGGCTATGAAGTTGTGCGGCATATGGTGGAGTCGGCACGTTACCCGAAGAAGGTATATCTTCATACTTCCAGTACGGCAGGAAGAATGCATATGTATCATATGCTGTCCTCCCATGGGCCAATTGAAATGAAGATTATGAACGGACCTATGCCGGATTCGCTGCTGGATGAAATTGCGGCGAACGGCTAATATAGATTGTTGTTTTGGTGCAGCAACGGAGGGGTGTAGAAGTGAGCCGATGGATTGGTACGGCTAATCAGGGGTATTCCCCTTATGCAATTGAAGAACTTCGGCGGCTGTTAGATGGCGTGAAAGTTACGCCTCTAGCCGCCGGAGAGACTTTTTTATTCGATAGTGAACCTTCTGCTGAGGAAGTGATCTCAGCAGTTGTAAAGGAACCACCGATTTTCCTGCGGCATTTACAGCCTGTTGACCGGACAATCGAGATCAAAGGCAATGCAGACGATCTGCAGGAGTTGTCGGAGACGGTAAGACGCTCACAGCTGTTGTTTGAGGACAAGCAGGTAGCGATTCATGTTCGCCGAGTCAATAAGACAGCATACCCTTATTCGGCATCAGATACGAAGGCCGTGCTGGATGCCGTATTAGAGGAAATTGATGCGACACCGGTTGTTCAACAGCCGGATATTATTATTGCTATTTATGCGGCAGCAAGCGAGCTATATGTAGGCTTTGGCAAACCTCAGGACATGCTGTCCGATTGGCCAGGGGGAGCCGTCCGTTTCCAGCGGGAGGATGGACAAATTTCCAGAGCCAAGTTCAAACTGCTTGAAGCAGAACGGGAGTTTGGACTGAATTATGCCATATTCCGCAATGCAGTGGATATTGGGGCTGCGCCAGGCGGCTGGACATCGCTTTTACTCGAGAGGGGATTACGCGTTACAGCCATTGATCCGGGGGACATGCATCCTTCCTTGGCAGGTCATCCTGCTCTTACTTATCTCAAGCGTAATGCTTCAGATGTAAAGTTCCAGGCAGGATCATTTGATCTGCTCGTATGCGATATGAGCTGGAGTCCGATGCAGATGTGCCGGTTAGTATTGGATCTGGAGCAAGCCCTTGCTCCGCATGCAACAGCTATCATTACAATAAAACTGATGCATAAGAAGCCTCTGCAGACGATCCGAGAAGTGAAGGAACGATTCTCAACGGCATTTATTATTAAGCGGGCGAAGCAGTTGTTCCATAACCGTGAGGAGATTACTCTCTATCTCGAAAAGAAACAATAGGCGAGCTATACGACCCTATGCTACGATAGCAATATAACGTAATACAGCGGGAAAGCATCCCGGTTTGAACAGGAATCCATAACGGATTCTTCGTTCAAGCCGGGATTTTTTTATGGATTAATAATAAGGAGGATGGTTGTATGAAGATAGACGGAAGCTGGGGATCCGGGACGATCCTGGGTGAACGGTATCGGGTATTAAGTAAGCTTGGCAGCGGCGGTATGGGGGAAGTATATGCGGCTGAAGATATAAGGCTTCAAGGGAAGCTCCGTGCTATTAAAGTGGCTGAATCCGTACATGCTTATGAGGAAGCTAGGATGCTGATGCGGCTTAGCCATCCGAGTCTTCCGCATATTATTGACAGTTTTACCCTTGACGGGCAAGGGAAGGAAGCCATTGTGATGGACTATATTCACGGCTTCACCTTAGGCGAGGTATTTAATCGGCAGGGGAAGAAGCTTTCTTTTCGTGATGTGCTGCGTATGGCCATTCCTTTATGTTCGGCGCTTGTTTATTTGCATCGCCAGTCACCACCCATCATCCATCGAGATATTAAGCCATCGAATATTATGGTTGAAGATAACGGCCATGTTCGCCTAATTGATTTCGGTATAGCGAAGTCAAGATTGGCCGTTCAGACACAAACGACGATGAAGCTTGGTACACCTGGCTTTGCTGCTCCGGAGCAGCATATGGGACGAAGTGAAATGCGTACCGATATTTACGGTTTTGGTGCGCTGCTTTATTACTTGTTAAGCGAGGGCAGCTATATTAATCATGCTGAATTCAAGAGGAGCAGCTTCCTAAGGCAGCTGCAGGCAGATGTTCCGGGTCAATTTGCAGAGATGCTGTGGAGAATGGTTCAGCCGAGTGTGGACGATCGTTATGCTGTGATGAGTGAGGTTGAGAAAGAGCTGCTGATTTATGCTTCTTATTTGCCTGACGGGGAGAACTTTACGAACTTGATGAATTTAGGTAAATCATTCTCCTATGGTAGAAGCCGAAATCATAATCGGTCACTGCAGATTGCTGTCGTTTCATTATCGCCTGGGGCAGGTGCTACCTTTATAGCCATTACACTTGCGAAATTGCTT
Source organism: Paenibacillus sp. YAF4_2 (assembly GCF_052113225.1). Classification (NCBI taxonomy): domain Bacteria; kingdom Bacillati; phylum Bacillota; class Bacilli; order Caryophanales; family Paenibacillaceae; genus Paenibacillus; species Paenibacillus sp. YAF4_2. The sequence goes on along the minus strand of NZ_JBFRCT010000015.1, from coordinate 24,823 downwards.
GGGGCCCGAGGACTGACCTGTACAGCTGCAGAATTTCCTACGGAACGGCCTGAATGGGCCGCTCTGTTACGAAGCAATATGAAAGGACGCGATCAACGAGAAGACAAGTATTACAGCTGGAACGATCAAGGTGTATGGTGGTATGCGCAGCAGCATCCTATCCTTTTGGCTCAAAGGGATGAGATGGATAAGCTTCAGCTTCGGCAGAAAGGGGGAGAAGCTGAAGTGATTATTACCGATCTTTCTGGAGGAGCCAGCCCCCTTCATAAGGAATGGATGCTTCAATCCGATATCGTGATTAGTGTTGCAGACCCCTATCCTTCCAGATGGAGGACGGAGCAGCTCAAGGAACTAATGCAAATAAGCAGTCAACTGTCCGCAAATGGAGGTTCGATGTTGTGGATTGCGAATAAAGATACTAAGTTCGCTGGACGGAATGAATGGATGAGTATGCTGCCCGAGTATCCTATAGCGGCAATTCCTCTATTGCCTGCAACAGCTTGGCTCGACGCCATGTGGCGGGGTCAATGGGCAACAGATTGGAAAGGTCTTTGCAAACAATTGGAAAAAGCTTTTCTGCCATTGATTGAATATGCAGCAAAGGAACTGCAAAAGAAAGCCGTTCATGTCAGCTTTAGGCACTGACCTTGCTTGCATTTGAAATAAACCTTCTTTATGATGAATACGAGTCCATAAGCATATTTGGAAGCAGGTGAACATCCAGAATGAATGAACGAGTTTTGGTAGTTGAAGACGAGGCGGGGATTTCCCGCGTATTACAACTTGAGTTAGAACATGAAGGATATACGGTCGGTACAGCAGCCGACGGACGTACAGGATATGAGATGGCTTCAACAGGTGAGTGGGAACTGATTCTGCTTGATGTGATGCTGCCTGAATTAAATGGGATTGAGGTGCTTCGCCGACTGCGTCAGGCGGGCAACCCTGTGCCTGTTATTTTGCTTACAGCAAGAGATACGGTACCTGATAAGGTAAGTGGCTTCGAGCATGGCGCGAATGATTATATTACGAAGCCATTTGCAATGGAAGAGCTGCTTGCGCGTGTCCGCAACATTTTGCGTATATTCCAGCAGTATCCGAAGGAATCTGAAGGATCAGATTTGATCAAGGTAGGCGACTTGACGATAGAGCTGCGAACTCGCAAGGTGTATCGCAAGGATATTGTCATTGAGCTTACACCACGTGAATTCGAACTTCTTGTCTATTTGGTCGAGAATAAGAATGACGAGAAATCGCGTGAAGATATTTTATCAGAGGTGTGGGGTTATGATTTTATCGGAGAGACGAATCTGGTCGATGTCTATATCCGATATTTGCGTCAAAAGCTGGACAAGGGTTACCGCCACAAGCTGATTCATACGGTCCGTGGCGTTGGTTACATGATAAAGGAGCCTGACGCATGACGCTTCGCAAACGATTCACGCTTTTTACAATTTTCTGGCTAATCTTTATTCTCATTTTGTTTAATATCTTTGTGTACTTCTACGTCATCAAGATTACGACGGAGAGCGAACAGCGAGTGATTGGGAATAAGGTAAATCTCATGCTGGAAAATCCGAACATCCAAGACGGCAAAGGGATATTCGACCCTGATCTCTTGAACGAATATTATAATGTGAACGAAATGATACGTATTATTAAGCCTGACGGAAAAATTGTTAATATTACCGGTTCAGACCCTATTTTATTGAATCTGCCGGCATCCTTTCAGAGTCATCACGATACGGGTATGATCAAAAAGGGCAGCGAGCGGATTATGTATATGCGCGTTCCTATTTATGATGGGACTAATGTCGTTGCCATGCTTGAGATTAATCGAGTTCTGAACGAGCTTGATGATTATTTGCAAATTCTGGTTGCTGCTCTTTCTGTTACAAGTGCGGGTGCCATTCTATTTGCTATTTTCGGAACGTATTGGTTCACCTCCCGGCTTACTTCGCCGATGCAGCAGATGATCATTACGATGCGCGAAATCGACCGAAGCGGGAAGCTGCGCAAGATCGAGCCTTCAAGTCATGAAGAATCAGCCGAGCTGCAGCAGCTTGTACGAGCTTTTAACCAGATGATAGACAGGCTTGACCGCACATTTGCGAGACAAAAGCAGTTTGTCGCCGATGCTTCCCATGAACTAAAGACCCCGCTTACCGTCATTAGCAGTTATGCTGGTATGTTGAAGCGTTGGGGACGTGATGATGAGAACATTCGTAATGAAGCGATTGAAGCGATTGATAAGGAAGCAAACCGTTTACAGAACTTGACGAAGTCCATGCTTATGCTAGCTGAAGCTGAGCAGGAGGATTGGCTGAATCAAGAGATGTTTGACGTTGTTCAAGTTGTGGATGAGCTTGCTGTTATGCTGCAGACGACCTTCCAGCGTCCAATTCGGGTGAAAGCAATGTCCCGTTCTGTTCGTTTGTACGGAGATAAGGATAAGATCCGGCAGCTGCTTGTGATCTTACTCGATAATGCCATTAAATACAGTAAAGATCCGATAGATGTTACGGTCAGCCTGATCAGAAACATCGTTAAGATCGAGGTCAAGGATAAAGGGATCGGCATACCGGAGAATGAAATCCCGCATATGTTCGAGCGCTTCTACCGGGTAGATGGTGCAAGAAGCCGCGCGACAGGTGGTGTTGGTCTAGGGCTGTCGATTGCCAAACGTATTGTTGACCTTCATGAAGGCAAGATTGATGTATTTAGTCTGCCGGATCTTGGGACGACAATCTCGATTCAGTTCAAACAAAGAAAGTAAAGGAAATAGTACAAGCTTACGAAGTAAGAATTGCCAGCCAAAAGCAGCGGAAATTCTTTTAAAGGGGAGAGGTCTGTTGAAATACCGTGTTGCCTCTGTACAATATCATCTGGAAGACATCACATCGTTTGACCTGTTTGCTGCGCAAGTTACTCATTATGTCCGGAATGCCTCGGAATACGGGACACAGATTATGTTGTTCCCGGAGTTTTTGACAACACAGTTATTATCAATCGGGGATGAAAATGGGAAGGCAATGCCTATCGACCGTTTACCCGAGTTTACAGAGCAGTATGAAGGGTTGTTCCGCACGCTGTCCAAAGAGTATGACATGTACATTGTAGGCGGTACACATGTTGTGGATGCCGGTAATGGCAAACGTCAGAACACGGCTCACTTATTCCATCCGGATGGGAAGATTGATCGTCAAGCCAAAATTCATCTCACGCCTACGGAAGTTACCGAGTGGAACATGACACCAGGTGACGGACTTCAGGTGTTCGATACTCCATTTGGCACAATAGGAATGTTGACTTGCTATGACATTGAGTTTCCAGAAATCGTCCGTATGGCGCGTGCAAAAGGGGCGGACGTTATCTTCTGTCCATCCTGTACAGATGACCGTCATGGCTTCTATCGTGTACGGTATTGCTGTCATGCAAGAACTGTGGAGAATCAAATCTATATTGTAACGACAGGGACGGTTGGATCGCTGCGCAAAGTTGATTTCATGCGTGCCAATTATGGGCAAGCAGCGGTAATTACGCCAAATGATATTCCCTTCCCGCCTGCAGGTATTTTGAGCGAAGGAGTCATCAATGACGATATGCTCATTGTGGCGGACCTGGATCTCCAGCTGCTGGAGGACGTGCGTGCTGCAGGATCAGTGACGACCTGGAGAGACCGTCGGACCGATCTCTATACGGATTGGACATAATTATGCGCAAGCAATTGTTCGTTATTCATGATGGAGTGCCAACCGAAGCTATTATTCGTACTTATACTTCACAGGATTTTAAGGCCTTAATTGATGTTCAGAGCGAAAGCTTCCCGCCTCCGTATCCGGAGGAGCTTTGGTGGAACGAAGAACAGCTGACCGAACATATTAACCGGTTTCCAGAAGGGGCATTATGCTGTGAAATCGGAGGCAAAGTGATCGGCTCCATGACAGGACTTATTGTGGATATGTCTCATTATCACGAAGCGCATAGCTGGGAGCAAATTACGGACAGCGGCTATATCCGCAATCACAATCCAGACGGTGATACCCTGTACGTTGCTGATATTTGTGTCGTTCCAGCCTATCGGAAGGCCGGTATTGGCAAATGGCTTCTTCAGTCGATGTATGAAACGGTTGTCCATCTCGGTCTCAAGCGGCTTCTCGGAGCCGGCCGGATGCCCGGTTATCATCTTCACGCTGCTGAAGAGACACCTGAGCAATACTTGGAGAAAGTGATGAAGGGCATTTACAAAGACCCTGTCATCACCTTCCTTCTCCGCTGCGGCAGAACTCCTGTGGGAATCACAGCCAACTATCTGGACGACGAAGAGTCCTGTAATTACGCTGCGCTAATGGAATGGCGCAATCCGTTTTTGAAGGTTTAAAGACAAATATTATATTTCGAGCGTTGGTGCGGAGAGAAAACCTGGAGCCTTCAGAGCGATAGCGCCCGCCTTTGTTTTTGAATGTAAACCACTGGGATTTTCAATCCAAACATTCAAAAACAACAGCGGCTGAAGGCCCAGGCTTTCTCATAGCACCCATCAGCTCTACATAGATTGGAGTGTTTGTTCATGCCATTAAAGTATCACCGCATTAATTCCATTAATGATCCATATTTCGCATCACTTCACGCGCTGCTCAAACGGATCTTCCCACCTGAAGAGGTTCTCGCTTACGAGCTGTGGAAAGAGCCTCTCGAAGATCCAGGCATTCATGTCTACGTAGCCATTGAGAACGGTGAAGTAGTCGGCTCCACAGAGTACCGCTATTATCCTGAGCTTCGAGTAGCGATGACCGACTTTACCATTATCGGCGAGCCAAATAAAGGTATCGGCCGTTTCCTAATGCGGGGACGCGAGAAGGATCTGGCTCGATTGGCACAAGAGTCAGGTACATCCCCAATCGGCATGTTCGCAGAAATCTATAACCCCTATGAAAGCTCAGAGCATGAATTCGGCGGAGTTACACCGATGAATCCGTATGTACGCCGTGAAGTGTTATCGCACATCGGATATAAAATGATCAATATCCCTTACGTGCACCCGTCCTGGGAGCTTACAGGAGAGGCAGTGGAGGGGCTTAATCTATGCTTCCTGCCTGCAGATGAAGAGTTAGCTGCCATTCCAGCAGCGCTAGTCGTTCAGTTCTTAGAAGGCTACTACTCTGCACTTCCTAATAAGCCACAAGAATGGCTTGATATGATCGAAGGGCTGCGCGGCAAGGAGCAGATCGAGCTGCTGCCGATATGATGAAGATTATTTTCCGAGGAACAGGGGATGCGATGGGTGTTCCTCGTGTTTATTGCGAATGCGAGGTATGCACTGAAGCGAGAACTAGCGGCGTCAATCGCCGCTATCGTTCCCTTGTACAGCTTGAAGATGCTGATATTGGAACCATGATGATTGACTGCGGGCCGGACTGGCGAACACAGATGGAGGCAGCTGGCCTTCATTTTGTGAATCGGATTCTTGTGACGCATGCACATTTCGACCATATCGGGGGCCTTCCTGAGTGGGCGGATGCTTGCCGATGGCTAGGGGTAAAAGGTGAAGCTTATGCCCACGAAGAAGTTATTGCGGAAATTATGCAGCGTTTTCCTTGGCTGAATCGTAATATTCGCTTTATTGCAATCGATACACCTTGTGATTTTGGCAATTGGCGTGTCTCAACGTGGAAAGTGAATCATGGCAAGAACGGTTATGCTTATGCTTTTCGATTTGACCATCAAGAGTCAGGTGAAGCATGGGCTTATTGTTCCGACTCAATTGGGTTAACAGAAGAGCAGCAGAAGCCGCTTTACGGGCTGGATCTGCTTGTGCTTGGCACAAGTTTTTATAAAGAAAACTTCGCGTATGAGACGCGTTCCGTCTATGATGTGACGGAGGCTCTTGACATGCTTCCGACATGGAAGCCAAAGAGAACCTTATTTACGCATATGTCTCATGATATCGATCTGAGGCGATCATACCCGTTACCAGAGCATGCGGAATTTGCTTATACAGGTTTGGAAGTTCCTGTAGGAAATTGAATTGACAAATCGTAAGCCTTTAGCGTACATTGTGATTATAGCTAAGAAATTAGCTGCTTGATTGAATGTGTGATTTCGGAAGGGGAAATTTTAATGTTTGCTGGTGTTCTTAACTTCTAATTGGATAGATCGGTTTTGTTTGTTCGTCTGATTGGCTTGCTGATGCCGTTTTTGTCATCATGCATGCTTCTATCGTGACGTCTCTGGACAAAGACCGATGCCAAGAGTTAAGAACATGAGGATTTCCGCCTGAAGATATTCGGCTGGCTATCACCGTGCTCTTGCAGCACGGTTTTTTTGTGCTTCAAAGGGCATTTAACGGGATTGGTCTAGGCCGAAACGATAACAGGAACGGAACGCTTCTTGCGTTCTTTTCCTGTTTTTTTATACCCAAAAACAATTAAAGGAGCATCTAAACACATGAATGAAGCTGTATTTCAAAGACTGGAATATGACAAATTGAAGGATAAAATGATCGGTTATACGGTATCACCAGCAGGTCAATTATTGGCTGAGCGACATGTACCAAGCACGAACCGGAAGCAAATTAGAGCTTGGCTGAATGAAACAGAAGAGGCAGCGGCCTTGCTCGCAACTGGTGCGAGTGTACCCCTTTCGGCCATGGAGGGCATTGATCCTTTTCTGTCCCTGCTTGGTAAGGGCAGAATCTACACTGAATCGGAGCTGGATCAGCTGTTAGCATGGCTTGTATCGATCGCCCAGATGAAGCGTTACATGGATAATAAGCGAATGATTGCACCTACGATTGCCGCCTACGCCGATTCGATGAATGATTGTCCTCGGCTGAAGCAGGAGCTCGACCGCTGTATTCGGTATGGGAGTCTTACGGATCAAGCAAGTGCTGATCTTGGCACGATACGCCGTCATCTGATCGCGGTAGAAGATAAAATTCATAAGAAGCTGGAAGCTTCGCTTTCCAAGTACAAGTCGGCACTGCAAGATCCGATTATAAGTAGAAGAAGGGGCAGGTCAGTTATTGCGGTCAAGCGAGAACATCGGAAGCTTGTTCCAGGCACGGTGTGGGATGAGTCATCAAGTGGTCAGACGCTGTTTATTGAGCCAATTGATGTTGCAGAATTGCAGCAGGAATGGCAAGAATGGAAGGCTGAAGAGGAAAGGGAAAGAACGATTATTTTATCGCGGCTGTCAGATGAAGCTGAACTGTATAAGCTGGATCTGTTCCAGAATCGGGAGGCCATGGCATCTTTTGATTTCATGCTGGCTAGAGGTAAATTGTCACTTTCCTATAATGGTCAGCCTGTGACATTAAGCGATGAGCCTATAATTAAGCTGGTAGAGGCTCGCCATCCATTGCTGGGGCAACAAGCGGAGCCCATCCATGTAGAGCTTGGCGTTCGTTGGAAACAGCTCATTATTACAGGGCCAAACACAGGAGGTAAGACGGTAGCACTCAAAACAATCGGACTGCTCGCGCTGCTTGTCCAATCCGGTTTACTTGTCCCGGCTTCCCGGGACAGCCGATTTGGAGTGTTCCGGCATATTATGGCCGATGTAGGCGACGGACAAAGCCTTGAGCAGTCGTTATCTACATTCTCTTCACACATTTCCGTTCTGAAAGAAATGCTTCATTCGGCAGATGAGCAGACGATTATTCTTCTCGATGAATTGGCAGCTGGGACTGACCCCGGCGAGGGAATCGCCTTGTCCATTGCGGTCCTAGAGGAGCTGCTGCAACGTAAAGCACTTACTGCGGCGACTACCCATTTTAATGAGATTAAGAAGTTTGCATCAAATACAGCTGGCTGCATGAATGCGAGAATGGCTTTTGACGCGGAGACGTTACGCCCTCTCTATCGTCTTGAGGTAGGAGAAGCGGGAGAAAGCCATGCTTTCGCGATTGCTAGACGCTTTGGACTTCCGGAGCATGTGATGAAGCGGGCGGAGAAGTTGGCAGAAGGCCGAACAGAGATCCGTTTGGAAACATCTTCGTCCGTGTATGAGGAGAAGACAGTGGGAGTGGTAGTAGAAGAAGCTGTCGATACTATGAAGAATCGAGCCGAACAAAAACAAAAGTCCCCAGCCCCTGTTCTTCTCAAAGGTGATGCGGTGTGGATTTATCCGCTTCGGCGTGCGGGAATTGTCTTCCAGCCGGCCGATGAGCGGGGCGAAGTAATTGTTCAGGTGCAGGGTAAAAAAATGGGCTTTAACCGCAAGCGATTAAAGCCTTATATCAGCAAGGAAAAACTGTATCCTGGATCTGATTATGATATGGATATTGTGTTCGATACAAAAGATAATCGAAAAAAACGGAAGCTTATTGGTCGGAAGTATGTAGAAGGCTTGACGATCGAGACAAAGCAGGATGTGACAGAAAGTTAAGCTGCTTCTCTATTACAAGTTAGTCTTTGCTCTGAATAACGAGCAGGATACCAGTACGGACGGTTAAGGTACCAACGGGATCTGTAAGTATATTACTGATCCCCAAGGACTGACCGATCTGCAGCGTTGCCTCATGCAGTGGATAAGCGAACCCATGGAGTGTAATCCCGGTAACCTGTTCAGATAAGGGAAGCAGAGAAATATGGCTGTAATCACTTTGATGCAGTTCTGTTGTTCCTGTCTCGGCTAAGGTAATCGTATTATGCTCGTCTGTAATAGAAGCTTTAATTCCTTTCTCCAGTGCCAGCTTGAGCAGATGCACATTCGCAAGGGAATGATCGAATCGGCTCCCCAGCGCTCCGAGCATAACAACCTCAGAAGAGGACTGGTTCAGGGCATGGCGGAATGCAAGTTCTGTATCGGTATAATCCTTATCGATCGGATCATAGGCAAGCGTCTCCCGGCTGTTTGACCGGATAAGCTCAAATTGCTCTGGTGTAACCGAATCAAAGTCGCCAAGCGCCAGATCCGGCGTAAATCCATGCTGCACGAGGAACAAAGCGCCGCGGTCTGCGCCAATTAATGTATCTCCGGGTTGGATCAAGGGAAGCGTCCAGCTACCCAATTGACCGCCAGTACAGATGATGATCCGATTATTCATACTTACTCTTCCTTTCGCACTTCAGGTATTGAAGCCAGTATAATGCGAAAGTTATGTGTAAAACAATTGTCAAACCGAATAAGCGCGGCTAAAATGATGAAGGACAGTACCGACAGGATCGCGTTAGCGAACGCGGATGGGCGGTCATCATGGAAGCGGAGGAGTAGGGAGCTTGGACATCTTTGGCGTTTTCAGTATTATTGGAACGGTCGCCTTTGCAGTCAGCGGCGCGATCGTTGCTATGGAGGAAGAATACGATATTTTGGGCGTATTTGTGCTAGGTCTTGTAACAGCGTTTGGCGGCGGTGTTATAAGAAATTTGCTGATTGGCCGGCCGGTTACGACATTATGGAATCAAGGTAACTTGCTGGAAATCGCTGTGATCGCCATGACGGTTGCTTTTCTGCTGCCAGTATCATGGATCCACAAGTGGAGGAAAAGCGAGTCATTCTTTGATGCTATTGGATTGTCAGCATTTGCGATTCAAGGTGCTTTGTATGCGACCGAGATGAATCACCCGATCAGTGCTGTACTCGTTGCGGCGATGTTAACAGGTATCGGTGGAGGCATCATTCGCGATGTATTGGCAGGTCGGAAGCCACTCGTGCTCAAGGATGAGATTTATGCGGTATGGGCAATGCTCGCAGGCCTAGCAGTAGGCGAAGGCTGGTTCCATACGACGTTTGAGCTCTTAGTCTTGTTTGTTATTGTTATCGTGTTCCGAATGCTGTCGGTTTACTACAAATGGAGACTGCCTCGCAGGTCACTTAAACAGAAAGGAGGAGGCATTATATGAGAAAAGCACGCGTATTGTTCGTTTGTCTCGGCAACATTTGCCGCTCGCCGATGGCAGAAGCCGTATTCCGCAGTCTGGTGGAGAAAGCTGGTCTTGTTGACGCGATCGAGATTGATTCAGCTGGTACAGGAGATTGGCATATCGGCAAGCCGCCTCATGAGGGAACCCGCAAGCAGCTCGATCTTCATGGCATCTCTTATGCGGGCATGAAAGCAAGACAATTTACAGCTGATGATCATGTATTCGATTATATCGTTTGTATGGATACGAAGAACGAGGCGGACGTTCGCCGGATTATCGGAAGCGCGGCCGAGTCGGCTACGATTTTCAAATTTATGGACATGCTCCCACAGCATGCCGAGGACGACGTTCCAGATCCGTATTATACTGGCAATTTCGACTATGTATATGAGCTGGTAGTTGAAGGAAGCGATAAGCTTCTTGAACAGATCGTTAATGACCTGAAATAAATGAAAAGCTCGGTCGGGTATATACCTGTCCGAGCTTTTTTGCGTTTTTTACTCTAGCCTGATGGGAGTGTGGTGGGTGAGGGAGAAAATAAGACCTTAATTCCGTACTACAGCGGGTAATAGGGAGTGCGGATGACGTGAAGGAGTACCAATAAGACGGAAAATCCGTACTACAGGTGCTGCAGGAATTACATCCATAAAAAAAGGTGCTGTTTCATCAAATATGATGGACAGCACCTTTTTTTTAGTTATTCAACTTCGATAAAATGCATCAAGCCGTCCGGCAGTTCCTTCTGCCAGAAGCCCCATTGATGACCGCCGTCTTTTTCAAAATAAGTCAGCTTTGCACCTCTTTCTTCAAGAATGGAGCGGGCTGTACGGTTGATGTCGAGGAAATCGAAAATACCATGACCGGTATCATAAGCTGTCTCCCCAAAGCCGGCAATCATATACATCTCAAGCCAGGACAAATCCTTTTGCTCTTCCATGATCTCTCTCGAGCGGTCGTAATAAGCGCCAGAGAGCGATAAGATGCGGGTGAACAGCTCTGGGTATGTTAATGCCAAGTGGAAGGAGATCGTCCCGCCTAGGGAGTCGCCAGCAAGCAAACGATGCTCAGGAGAAGTTCGGACTGGATATTTGCCTTCTATAAAAGGAATAAGTTCTTCGCCGAAGAAACGGACATAGGCTGCGTGTCGATTGCCATCAGGCGAATATTCAGCTGTTCTATACGTCTTGTCGACATCAACGCCAACAATAATGAATGGTTCTACGCCCTCATCGAGAATAATGCGGTTCGCCGTTGTTGCAATCCGTCCGAAGTTGAAGAAGTCTTCACCGTCCTGGCAGTATACGACAGGATAGCTGAGTACTTCGTTATACCCTGGCGGCAAATAGATACGCAAACTGCGTTCGCCTTCTGTTAAGTAACTGCTTTTTACAATTTCTTTCACCACGGTGCGTTTCAAGTAACGTTGATCAGTCATATGTGAATCCCCCTGAATGGAATGGTTGGCTTGTGGGTAAACAATAGTAAGGTAATGATAATCTGCCCGTACCTCAGTCATCATCTGGTATTGAACCCTGATTGTATTATGCTGTTATACAGAAAAAACAAATCTGTTACATATACAATTCATCAGTGAAATCGGCCAGATTAGCGAAAAAACAACGGTTTTTTTGTTTTTTTCTTTGACCATTTTCGGTAAACAGGTGTATTATGATTCTATAACAGAGAGCTCCGATTTTCAAATATTAATGATCGAGGTGAGCGTTCAAAATGAGCAAAGTGCTTAACAAACTGCCATATGAAGTTCAAACGGAACCTGTAAAACCATTATCCGTGTTGTCGCTCGACGGCGACGTAGTTAACCCGGAATATATGCCGGATCTGACTGACGACCAATTAAAAGAATTAATGTACCGTATGGTATTTACACGCACATGGGATGAGCGTGCCGTTAACCTTGGCCGCCAAGGCCGTCTAGGCTTCTATGCTCCGGTATCCGGACAAGAAGCATCGATGATCGGCAGCGAATATGCGATTAATAAAGATGATTTCATTTGCCCAGGCTACCGGGATATCCCACAGCTTGTATGGCATGGTCTTCCAATGTATCAAGCTTTCCTTTATTCCCGTGGTCATCAACATGGCGGCCAAATTCCAGCTGATGTACATGTACTTATGCCACAAATCATTATCGGCGCACAAGTACTTCATGCAGCTGGCGTAGCAATGGCATTCAAGAAACGCGGAGAGAAACGTGTAGCGATCACTTATACAGGTGACGGCGGTTCTTCTGAAGGCGACTTCTACGAATCTATGAACTTTGCGGGAGTATTCAAGCTTCCAGTTATTTATGTCGTACAAAACAACCGTTATGCCATCACAACGCCATATGAGAAACAAACAGCAGCTTTGTCTGTTGCTCATAAATCCGTTGCAGCTGGTATCAAAGGTGTTCAAATTGACGGTATGGATGTTCTTGCTGTTATTAAAGCAGTATCTGAAGCGGCTGAACGCGGCCGTAATGGTGAAGGTGCAACTCTGATCGAGATGTTGACTTACCGTTTCCGTCCGCATTCCCTGTCTGACGATGCGACGAAATACCGTACGAAAGATGAAGAAGCGGAATGGGGCCTTAAGGATCCTCTTATTCGTTTCGGCAAGTTCTTGGAGAAGAAAGGCCTTTGGACAGAAGAAGATACGGCTCGCGTGAAAGAGGAAGCGAAAGCGGCTGTTAACGAGAACATCAAAAAAGCAGAAGCAACAGAGAAAATGACAGTTGGCGGCTTGATTGATTCTATGTTCGAAACAACGCCTCAGCATCTGGAAGAGCAAAAGGCTGATTTTCAATAATACCCTTGCCTGACGATGGGATTTTGCACGAGCAAAAATGAAGGAGGATCTGACGATCATGGCTCAAATGAATATGTTGGAAGCAATCCGCGACGCTATGCGTGTGGAGCTTAAACGTGATGAGAACGTACTTATCTTCGGTGAGGACGTTGGTAAAGTCGGCGGTGTATTCCGCGTAACAGAAGGTTTGCAAGAAGAATTCGGCGAGGAGCGCGTATTCGATACGCCACTTGCTGAATCCGCTATCGGCGGTTTGGCAGTTGGTATGGGTATTCAAGGTTTCCGTCCGGTTGCTGAAATCCAATTTGTTGGTTTCATCTATGAAGCAATGGACCAAATGTTTATTCAAGCGGCGCGTATGCGTTACCGTTCCGGTGGCCGTTACAACTCTCCAATCGTATTCCGTACACCATTTGGCGGCGGCGTTAAAGCGGCAGAACTTCACACGGACTCCCTGGAAGGTCTTGCTGTTCAAACACCAGGTATCAAAGTTGTTATTCCATCCAACCCGTACGATGCAAAAGGTCTGATGATCGCTGCAATCCGCGATAATGACCCTGTATTCTTCATGGAGCACCTGAACTTGTACCGTGCTTTCCGTGCTGAAGTACCAGAAGGCGAGTACACAGTTGAGATCGGTAAAGCAAACGTGGTTCGTGAAGGTTCGGATGTAACCATCATCGCTTACGGCATGATGGTTCACACAGCTGTGAAAGCGGCGGACGAGCTTGAGAAAAACGGTATTAAAGCGGAAGTTATTGACCTTCGCTCCCTGGTGCCGCTCGATATCGACACTATCGTTGCTTCGATCAAAAAAACAAACCGCGCAATCGTTGTTCAAGAAGCACAAAAAACTTCCGGCGTAGCAGCAGAAGTTATTGCTCAAATCAACGAAAAAGCAATCCTGCACCTGGAAGCTCCTGTACTCCGCGTTGCTGGTCCAGATACGGTATATCCGTTCGCACAAATCGAAGATACTTGGCTGCCAACACCAGCTCGTATCGTAGATGCGGTTAATAAAGTCCTGAACTTTTAATGTTATTCATCCTCATGGATGATGGATATAAATTGCCCGCTTAATAGCGGGCAAAGTCGTCATTAGGCGGCGAATTTAAGCGGATGCTTACGAGGTAAGAATCACCGCAAAGAGCACGGCAATTCTTTTGAGGAGGATACTACAGTGGCGAAATTTGAATACAAATTTCCAGAGCTTGGCGAAGGCTTGCACGAAGGCGAAATCGTTAAAGTGCATATTAAAGTCGGCGACAAAGTAACGGATGACGATATCATCATGGAAGTACAGAACGATAAGGCAGTTGTAGAAGTTCCTTGTCCTGTAAATGGTGTTGTTACGGAAGTGCGCATGAAGGACGGCCAAGTATGCCATGTTGGCGAAGTTGTAGCGATTATTGATGCAGAAGGCGATATTCCTGATCAAGATACTCCTACTGCGACTGAGGCTCCAGCGGCAGCGGCTCCTGCAGCACCAGCTGCTCAAGCAGCGGCACCAACTGCAGCTCCTGCAGTACCAGCAGAAGCGCCTAAAGCAACAGGCGGCCAAGTACTGGCTACACCTAGCGTTCGTAAATTTGCCCGTGAACAAGGCGTTGACCTGACGACGGTTACCGGCACTGGCAAAAACGGCCGCATCACTCGTGAAGATGTAACTAACGGCGGCGCAGCAGCTCCGGCAGCGGTTGAAGCTCCAGCAGCTGAAGCAGCAGCACAAGCATCTGATGCACCTGCAGCAGCTAAACCGGCAGCAGCGGCAACTGACGCATACCGTCCAGAAGAGCGCGTGCCATTCAAAGGTATCCGTAAAGCGATCGCTAACGCGATGGTTAAATCGGTATACACAGCTCCACACGTTACAATCATGGACGAAGTGGATGTTACAGAACTGGTTGCTCTTCGTACGAAATACAAACCATACGCAGAGAAAAAAGGTTCCAAGCTGACTTACCTGCCATTCATCGTGAAGGCACTTGTTGCGGCATGCCGCCAGTTCCCAATCATGAATGCTACGCTTGACGAAGCTAACCAAGAAATCGTCTACAAAAAGTTCTACAATATCGGTATCGCGACAGATACAGACAACGGCTTGATCGTTCCTGTAATCGAGGACGCTGACCGTAAAAATATCTTCATGGTTGCAGACAAAATCCGTGACCTGGCAGTTAAAGGCCGCGAAGGCAAATTGTCCTCTGCTGAGCTTAAAGGCAGCACAATCACAATCTCCAACATCGGTTCCGCTGGCGGTATGTTCTTTACACCAGTAATCAACTTCCCTGAAGTTGCAATCTTGGGTACTGGTCGTATCTCTGAGAAACCGGTTGTTCGCAACGGCGAAATCGTGGCAGCACCTGTAATGGCACTGTCGCTGAGCTTCGACCACCGTCTCATCGACGGCGCAACAGCTCAAAACTTTATGAACTACATTAAACAACTTCTGGGTCAACCAGAATTATTCATCATGGAGGTGTAACTACAATGGTAGTAGGAGATCCGTCTTTAGATATTGATACTTTAGTCATCGGTGCTGGTCCTGGCGGTTATGTTGCAGCAATCCGCGCAGCACAACTTGGTCAAAATGTTCTTGTTGTTGAGAAAGAAAATGTGGGCGGCGTTTGTTTGAACGTTGGCTGTATTCCTTCCAAAGCGCTTATCTCGGCATCGCATCAATACGAATCCATCAGCCATGCATCGGCGTTCGGCATTACTGCTGGCGACGTGAAAGTGGAATGGAACAAAGTACAAGAGTTCAAGAACGGTATCGTTAAAAAACTGACCGGCGGTGTTGCATCGCTTCTTAAAGCGAATAAAGTGCAATACTTCAACGGCGAAGTTATGTTCATTAACGAGAACGAAGCACGTGTCTTCAACGATCAAGAAGCACCGCGTTACCGTTTCAAAAACTGCATTATTGCAACAGGTTCCCGTCCGATCGAGCTGAAAGCATTCCCGTTCAGCGGCCGTATCGTTTCGTCGACTGGTGCGTTGTCCCTGCCTGAAATTCCGAAAAGCATCATCGTTATTGGTGGCGGCTACATCGGTATCGAGCTTGGTCAAATGTACTCCAAATTCGGTACAAAAGTAACAATCATTGAAGGCGGCGACGCAATTCTGCCAGGCTTCGATAAAGATATGGGTTCGATCGTTGCTAAGAAACTTAAAGGCACAAACGTTGATATCGTTACTGGCGCAATGGCTCAAGGCGCTGAACAAACAGATAAAGACGTTACACTGACTTATAAAGTTGGCGACAAAGAAGAGAAAGTAACAGCAGACTACCTGCTCGTTACAGTTGGACGTCGTCCTAACACAGACGGAGACCTTGGTCTTGAACTGGCTAACGTTAAAGTTGGCGAACGTGGTCTGGTTGAAGTTGACGCACAATGCCGTACAAGCAACCCGCATATTTATGCAATCGGCGACATCATTGCTGGTCCTGCACTAGCTCACAAAGCAATGTACGAAGGCCGCATTGCAGCAGAAGCAATCTCTGGTCAGCCAAGCGTTATCGATTACAAATGTGTACCTGCAGTATGCTTCTCCGATCCGGAATGTGCAGCTGTTGGTCTTTCCGAGAAAGAAGCAAAAGACAAAGGCTACCAAACAAAAGTGGGCAAATTCCCATTCGCAATCAACGGTCGTGCAATGTCGCTTAACGCGACTGAAGGCTTCGTGAAACTCGTTTCCGATGCTGAGACTGGTCTTGTTCTGGGCGCACAAATCATCGGTCTTGAAGCTTCCAACATGATTGCTGAGCTTGCTCTTGCAATCGAAATGGGTGCTACACTCGAAGATATCGCTCTGACTATCCATGCGCATCCTACACTGGGTGAGATCGTTCTTGACGCAGCAGAGGTAGCGCTTGGACATCCGATTCACACAGTAGCTAAATAATAGCTCCTCTACTTGATATTTAATCGAAGAGGCCCCGCTGCTTGAACAGCATGCGGGCCTCTTTTTGCATATTATAACTGTACATAGCGTAAGGAGCGGTTGGTTATGGAAAAGCCGGCTAGTGCATCCAGAACGGTAATGACGCAGATCATTTTCCCGCTGGATACGAATCATCATGAGACGATGTTTGGCGGCAAAGTAATGGAGTACATGGATAAAGCAGCGGCTATTGCAGCGATGCGCCATGCTCGTATGCAGGTTGTTACGGCCTCAACGGACAGTATCGATTTTGTAGCTCCGATAAAAGTTGGCGAAGTCATTGAAGTAGAAGCATTCGTCAGCTGGACGAATGACAGCTCAATGGAAGTATGCGTCACCGTTCAATCCGAGAATCTATATACAGCACAGCGAACGACGACGGTAACCGCCTTTTCACCTTTGTAGCCTTGAATGATAAGGGCAAACCAACTAAAGTGCCGAAGGTGTATCCGGAGTCAGAAGGAGAAATCCATTTATTTGCAACGGCTCCCGAACGATATGAATTACGAATGAAGAGAAAACGGGAAAGACAACACGCGGCGAAAATGTTAAAATAGTTAAATAGTTTTGTTCCCTTGTAGATCGAAATTCAAGGAGTTGAAAGAAACCGTGACTGTTCAAACGACAGAAGTCGAATATTTGGAATTACTGCGTCATGTGCTGGCTAATGGTGTGAAGAAAGAAGATCGTACCGGTACGGGAACGATCTCGACTTTTGGCTATCAGATGCGGTTTGACTTGAATAAAGGTTTTCCGCTTTTGACGACAAAGCGTGTACCTTTTAAATTAATCGTAAGTGAATTGCTCTGGTTCATAAAAGGGGATACGAATATTCGATATCTTCTGCAGCATAACAACCACATTTGGGATGAATGGGCGTTCAAGAGGTGGGTGGAGAGCACCGATTACAATGGTCCTGATATGACCAATTTCGGCTTACGCTCGCAGACGGATGAAGGTTTTAATAGCCTTTACAAAGAGCAGATGGAGAAGTTTATCCAGCTTGTTCTGACAGACGATGAGTTTGCAACCAAATACGGCGAACTAGGCAATGTATATGGCAAGCAGTGGCGGGAGTGGCGCACAACGCAAGGGGAAACCATTGATCAGCTAAAAGATGTAATCGCAACGATTAAGAAGAACCCTGACTCGAGACGACTAATTGTATCCGCTTGGAATCCGGAGGATGTACCGTCGATGGCGCTGCCTCCATGTCATACGATGTTCCAATTTTATGTGATAAACGGTAAGTTAAGCTGCCAGCTTTATCAACGCAGCGGAGATATTTTCCTCGGTATACCATTTAACATCGCAAGCTATGCCTTGCTTACTCATTTGGTGGCTCAGGAATGCGGGCTGGAAGCAGGAGAGTTTATTCATACGCTTGGGGATGCTCATATTTATATGAATCATTTGGATCAAATTGATATTCAATTAAAGCGGGACATGCGTGAGCTGCCAGTTCTTTCGATTAATCCGGATGTGAAATCGATCTTCGAAGTTGAGGTAGAGGATATCACGATCGAGAATTATCAGCCACACCCAACCATTAAGGCTCCGGTAGCCGTATAAGAAAGCAGGTCGCATCATGTCGATTACGATGATTGCAGCCATGGATCGCAGCCGTACAATCGGAATCGGGAATAAGCTGCCTTGGCGCCTTCCAGCAGAGATGGCGTTCTTTACCCGTCATACAACAGGCAAAACGGTCGTAATGGGACGTAAAACCTTTGAATCGCTGCCGAAACCGCTGAAAGACCGCGTCAATGTGGTTATTTCCAGACAATCGGATTACGCCAAAGAAGGCTGTGAAGTCGTTCATTCGGTGCAGGAAGCGATTGCCCGTTATGGTGAAGGCGAATTGATGGTTATAGGCGGGGCGGAAATATATAAACAGTTTCTTCCCTTTGCGGACAAACTGCTGCTCACGGAAGTAGATACCGAAATTGAAGGCGGAGACGCTTTCTTTCCCGAGTTCTCATCCGATGAGTGGGAGCGGGTAGATGCTGAGCAAGTTGAACGAGATGAGCGGAACGCCTTTTCCTTTACATTCCAAACTTTTACTCGTCTAAAGTCGTAAGGAAGCTAAAATAAAGAAATGACGAACGATATGTCATAAAGTGCAAATGATTGTGCGGATAATCCATTAACGACAGAAGACAACAATGATAGGCTTTTTTAATATAATATTCGCGTGTTTAATGAAGTTTTTTGTTGAAATATTTAATGATACCCGATATAGTTTTAAGAGAATAATATATAGCTTTTCGGGAATATTGGATGGAGGAAATTCGCACATGTCTACACCTACAGGTTTTATGCAGTATCAACGTGAATTGCCGGCCGATCGTGATCCGCTTGAGCGGATTAAGGATTGGAATGAATTTCATAAACATTTGTCGGATGAGCAGCTGCGTACGCAAGGTGCTCGCTGTATGGATTGCGGAACTCCTTATTGCCATACTGGCATGGAACTTGCAGGCTCGGCATCCGGCTGCCCGGTTAATAACTTGATTCCAGAATGGAATAACTTGATTTATCGGGGATTGTGGCGTGAAGCACTTGACCGTTTGCACAAAACGAATAATTTCCCGGAATTTACTGGCCGTGTTTGTCCTGCGCCTTGTGAAGGTTCTTGTACAGTAGGCCTGATCGGTGATCCGGTAACGATCAAAACGATCGAGAATGAGATCATCGAGCGCGGTTTTGCAGAAGGATGGGTTGTTGCACAACCTCCTAAAGTACGCACAGGTAAAAAAGTAGCGGTAGTTGGCTCTGGTCCTGCAGGTCTGGCAGCAGCAGCTCAATTGAACAAAGCAGGCCATAAAGTAACCGTATACGAACGTGCTGACCGCTTAGGCGGACTTCTCACGTACGGAATTCCTACAATGAAGCTTGAGAAGCATGTTGTAGATCGCCGTGTGAACATCATGAGAGAAGAAGGTATTGAGTTCGTAACGAATACGGAGATTGGCAAAGATATTTCGAGAGACGAGCTTCTGAAGGAATTTGACGCTGTCATTATGTGCGGTGGCGCAACGAAAGCTCGCGACGTTGAGATGGAAGGCCGCAGCTTGAACGGCATCCACCTTGCGATGGATTATCTGAATGGAACCATTAAGAGCTACCTGGATTCGAACCTCGAAGATGGAAACTACATCTCGGCTAAAKATAAAGATGTTATCGTTATCGGCGGCGGCGACACAGGTACAGACTGCGTGGCAACGGCTCTGCGTCACGGCTGTAAATCGGTTACACAATTTGGTACGGTTGCGAAAGCACCACTGGAACGTGATATCGTGAACAACCCTTGGCCGCAATTCCCTAATGTGTACACGCTTGATTATGCACAAGAGGAAGCAAAAGCCCTATATGGTGAAGATCCTCGTGCATTCTCCGTACTGACGAAGAAATTTGTTGGCGACGAGAATGGCAACCTGAAAGAGCTGCACACGGTACAAATCGAGCGTACAGTTGATGAAGAAACTGGCCGCAGAATTTATAAAGACATCCCAGGCACAGAAAAAGTATGGCCGGCTGATCTTGTCTTTATCGCAGTAGGCTTTGAAGGTCCAGACAGCTCGCTGATCGATTCGTTTGGTCTTGAGCAAGACCGTCGTACGAATGTGAAAGCAACTTATGGCAAATACAAAACAAACGTTGATAAAGTATTCGCAGCAGGTGATATGCGCCGCGGACAAAGCCTTGTTGTATGGGCAATTAACGAAGGACGCGAGGCAGCTCGTGAAGTGGATAAATATTTGATGGGATCGTCGATGCTGCCTTAAGCAGGAAGTTAATGACGATAACTATCTTTAACAGAAAGCGCCTACGGGCGCTTTTCTTGTCGAATACGGATATAAGCATTTGCTTACGAAGCAAGAATGGCTAACCATTCTTTTTTAGGAGGACAGTTGATGATTAAATATGGATTGGATCGTGTAACAGAACTGCGTTTCGAAACGATTAAGGCTGAGATGGAGCGCAGAGACCATCAGTGGGTTGATATTACCCTTCGATTCGAGGTAATGGATGAGACACCTATTCCCGATGATCTAATTGATTTTAGCGGACTAGTTATTTGTACGTTAGGTGGCGCAATCGCGCAAATCGTCCCTCAGGATGAAGATATTGATTGCGAGTATCAATTTACGACTTTCGAAAAAGAACAAATTCGTACCTTTATCGAGAGTGATGAAATCCAGCAGCGTATTAGAAATCTATCCTCCCCGTTGTAAGGAAACTTGTGGTAAAATCGGTTTGAGATGACGTAAAGGGGAGAATTCGTCATGCCGGCCGATCGAGCAGAAGCTTTTGTGTTAACCCCGACCGATGTACGCAAAATCAGACAATACGTTCAGCATAAATATGCGGCTATGCCGCAAGATAAGCGGGCAGAGATTGTAGCAGATGCTGTCAGCCGTATTATCCATAAGCAGCTTCCTTCCTTCGAGGAAGCGATTAAACATGAGGTTACAGCGAGACTGATCCGAACAACCGTGTTGGAGAAGCAAATGCCGGTCCGAGCGGATGATATCTTTGAAGCTTGCTTATCCCTTGATATAACGGATGCCAAAGTAGTTACGCCGCTTCATCAATGGGTAGAGGAGCAGACTGGTGCCGAGCTGGCTTGGGACTTGTTTCATATTCAATTGGACAAGCTGGTGCAGCATCAACAGCCTGCCATACAAGGTGAATGGGAGCAGTTGAAGGAATGGATGAGGTCTGAGCATCTTATAGAGGTGAAGATAAAACCACCGGTTGCTGAGCTGGCAGAGGTAGTTCCTCTGCCTGTACAGAATGTTGGCAGGAAGTTTGTGAAGCCGTATAGGTCGAAGCAAACCTTGACTTATCTTCTTTTATCTTTATTACTGGTCTGTGCATCCCTGCTGTATGGCTGGTCATTATTGAAACCATCTCCTAACAAGCTTCAGCCACCTGTAAATTTGCAATCCTTCGAAAAAGCCAAGCCGGTGGTAAAGAATAACGAATTACCGGAAGAGCTTCGTTATGCAGATGTGGACAAGGTCAGTCTTGTTGATTTTTTAAACAGCAGAGATTCGTTATTAGCTGAACAGCCTTATTTGGATGCCATTATTGATGCCGCTAGAACATTTGATATACATCCCCTCCTTTTATTCGCGATTACCGGTCAGGAGCAGGCTTTTGTACCGAAGTCGAATAAACAGGCGAAGAAGATCGCCAATAATCCGTTCAATGTTTTTTATAGCTGGAAAGACTACAATACGACCATTCATGACTCAGCACGGATCGCTTCAGAGACTGTCTTGAAATGGAGCAGGAATCGGCCGGAGGGCAAGGACCCGATTGCATGGATCAACCGCAAATATGCGGAGGATCAGCATTGGGCCGATGGCGTGAGTAAAATTTTTGCAACGATGAAAAGCAAAGTGGAACGAACAAGCTAGAGTTAGAGAGGCGATTTGTTGAAGACATTAATTATTGCGGAAAAGCCGGATATGGGACGGACGATAGCTGCGGTTGTTGAACCGAAGGCATCTAATAAGCGGACGTACTTGGAAGGTGACCGTTTTATTATTACATGGGCGATCGGTCATCTGGTTACTTTAGCGGAGCCTGACCAATATGATGCCCGCTATAAAAAGTGGAATGATCAGGATTTGCCAATTATCCCGCAAACATTCAAGCTGTGGCCGAATGCCCGGACAAAGGATCAATTAAAGACGATCGGTGAGCTTGCGAAGCGATGCGGCCGTCTCGTTAATGCCTGCGATGCCGGGCGAGAGGGACAGCTTATTTTTCATCTGATCAGGCAGTATTTGAAGCTTCCCCAGCCGACAGACCGTCTCTGGATCTCTGATTTGACGCCTGAGACGATTCGGAAGGGGTTTGATACCCTTCGAAGTGATGAAGAGTACGCACCTCTGACGAGGGCAGCACGGGCGCGCAGTGAGGCGGATTGGCTGATTGGGATGAATGCTTCGCGTGCTTTTACAATCCGTCATAAGGCTCTGCTGTCTGTTGGCCGAGTACAGACTCCTGTACTTGCACTGCTGTATGACCGCCATAAGGAGATTACTGCTTTCCAGTCAGATATGTATTATGTGGTGAAAGCTTCCTTCGATCAGAGTGGATTTGGTTATTCCGGTATATGGCAGGGGGATCGGTTAACGGATAAAGCAAAGGCGGAGGCATTAGCAGCTAAGACTCAAGGCAAGCCTGGTATCATTAAAGATTATCAGACAGCGGAGAGCAAAGAGTATCCGTTCCGTCTTCATGATCTTACACTGCTTCAGCGGGAAGCCAATGGCCGTTACGGCTATTCGGCGAAAAAGACGCTTGATATTGCGCAGGCTTTGTACGAGAAGCATAAAGCGATCACTTATCCGCGTACGAACTCCAACTACGTAACGGAAGAAAACTTGCCAGTTATGCAAAAGGTGCTTTCGATGCTGCAGGGCAACGATACGTACAGGGAGCTTGCGAATGGAGCAGACCGCAGCCGCGTTCACAAAGGCAATAAGGCTGTTTGTAATCCGGCCAAGGTTGAGGATCACCATGCGATTATGCCAACGCCAAAGCGGCCATCAGGTTTAAGCACGGAAGAGCAAAACATCTATGACATGATTGTTAGACGTTTCTTGTCGCAATATTACCCGCCGGCGGTCTATAAGAACCATACGGTGTTAACAGAAGTAGAAGGCGAAACCTTCCGTACAAAAGCCAAGGAATTGCTGGATATTGGCTGGAAGGTCGTCCAACAGGATCAAGCGCAAACCGCGAAGAAGACGAGTAAGCGTAAAGGTAGCGAGAAGGACGAGGCTGAAGCCGATGAAGAAGAACTGCTAATGGATAAGCCCTTCTCTATTGAGCCGAGCCAAGGTGTACGCTGTGTGAAGTCGGAAGCGCTCGAGAAGACAACTCAACCGCCGAAAGCATACACCGAGGGAACCTTACTTAAAGCGATGGAAAGTGCTGGAAAGTCGATGGAAGATGACGAGCTTCGTGAAGCGATGAAGGATACAGGTCTAGGGACGCCTGCTACACGTGCAGCAACGATCGAACGTCTAAAGCAGGTTGGTTATGTTGGACTAACCGGCAAGAAGCTGGAGATTTCCTCAAAAGGCTGCGCTGCGATTGAATTGATCCGTGGAGCGGGAGTAGATCTGCTGGCATCACCGGAGATGACAGGCCGCTGGGAGCAACGGCTCCATCAAATTTCACGTGGTGAAG
This sequence comes from Paenibacillus sp. YAF4_2, assembly GCF_052113225.1. NCBI lineage: Bacteria > Bacillati > Bacillota > Bacilli > Caryophanales > Paenibacillaceae > Paenibacillus > Paenibacillus sp. YAF4_2. The sequence continues at coordinate 989 of NZ_JBFRCT010000015.1, read as the reverse complement.
CATCTGATGATCAATTTATAATGAAAGTAAAGCAATTTGCTGCTATGATCGTCGATAAGGTGCGCCAGCAGCGACCAGCAGCTCCTGGTACGTTCGAAGAACGGGAAAGCGGCGGTAAGCGCGGGACAGCTGCAGTTGGAGCGAAGAAAGGCAGCCGTACGACGAAGGCAGCCAGCGGCAGCAGAGAACATTCCACAGCAGCTTCAGCCTCATCATCGTCCAGATCTTCAACATCCGGTACACGGACAGCAGCAGCTTCCTCCAGCAGGCAAACCGCAGCAAGTTCATCATCGACACGAGAACCCATAGCAGCTTGTCCAAGAGCCGGCTGTCATGGTCATATCATTGAAGGTAAACGTGGTTTTGGCTGCAGCGCTTTTCGAGATGGCTGTACCTTTGTTATCTGGAAGGAGCAGCAAGGGAAGACGATATCGATCACGATGATTAAATCCCTGCTGGAAAAAGGTGCGACTAGCCAGTTGACCTTCAAGCGCCCGGATGGCAGCAGTATGAAGAGCAAGTTCGTGCTCATTGACAGGGATAAAGGGACGTTAACCGTCCAGTAGATCAGTAGAAAGCAATAGGAGGGACGTTATGATAGTGAGAAAGCTTGCTCGAATAGCTGGAGGCACGATTATCGTAGCAGTCATTCTGTTATTTGTTCTACTATGCTTAGGTGGGATTCTTTTCTTTTCCGGGGTTTGGTACAAAGCATCGTTTATGTGAGAAAAATTCCTATCGGAGTACTTCGAGGATGAGCGACCGCTTTTAATCGGAAGTTTTAATCGCCAATCGGAATGATTTTCTTTGTAAAAAAGGAGTAAAGCAGCTAAGTGAACTGGCCCCCTTGTCAAGGACACTTGAAAAAGAGGAAGGTTAGGCAGCAGCAGCAACCAACAATAGATGATTCCTGTATTGAACAGGGGTCATCTTTTTTAATCCCCATTGATAACGGTGATTATTGTAGTAGGTAATGTAACGATCTATCT
>NZ_JBFRCT010000014.1:0-119427 GCF_052113225.1 Paenibacillus sp. YAF4_2 | reverse complement strand
TTCTTACTCATGTTTGTTCCCCCCAGTTGCTTTTCCTAGTATACAAAAAAGGCACCCACAGCCCAAACACCTTTTTTTAAGTGTCTAGTCTGTGGGTACCAGTTTAACCTGAGAGACTACCCTTTAATTTTCCTTGCCGGTTGCAACAGCACCCATTTTACTTTTTTTAACTTTCTCACTTATTTCTTTGAATCCAACAAATCTCTTGTTGCTCTCATCCCAGAGACGGAACCGAATGGCCTGCAGGCTGGAGGCAATCGTGATCGTAGTAACCTTATGCAAAGCTGGCGTCATATTATGAGCTTCTTCCAAGTAGTAGTTCGGCACTCTAGGACTGAGATGATGAACATGGTGGAAGCCAATATTCCCCGACAGCCATTGCAGCAGCCTAGGCAGCTTATAATAAGAGCTTCCTTCAACTGCAGCTTTCACATAGTCCCACTCTTCTTCGTTCTCGAAATAGCTGTCTTCGAACTGGTGCTGCACATAAAACAACCAGATACCAGCTGCTCCGGATACATAGAAGATCGGAATCTGAACCATCAGAAAGGCTTGCCAGCCAATAGCCCAACAAACCAGTCCCGCTACAACCACAATACCCAAATTCGTCAAATACAAATTGATACGTTCTTTCGCTTTAGCATTTTTCCGATTGAAGCGATTTTCAATAAGAATCGAGTAGAACGGTCCAAGAACGAACAAAACGAAAGGATTCCTATACAATCTGTAACCTATACGCTTCCATACGGAAGAAGTTAAATACTCATCTACCGTAAGGATCCATATGTCCCCTATTCCTCTTTTATTAAGATTACTGCTTGTAGCATGATGAATCGAGTGCGCATGCTTCCACTGATAATAAGGAAAGAAAGTAAGAATGCCTGTAAACGTTCCGACTATTTCATTCAATCTCTTGCTCTTGAACATGGACTGGTGACAGCAATCGTGAAAAATAATGAATGTCCGAACGACGAATCCGGATGCAACAACAGCAATAGCTAAAGTGAGCAAATAAGATACCGAGAGCGAGAGATAGGCAACATACCAGAGCACTACAAACGGCAAGATGGTATTCAAGATCTGTAGAATGCTGGTCTTGGGATTTGATTTCTCATAAGGAGCCATGTCTTTTTTAAGTTGACGTACGGAAGTTTGCATATTGTTCCCCTCTGTCCTTATGGACATTCCATTTAATCTGGGTTAGATCAGTTCTTGATTCTTTTGACCTGAAAATAATACATGCTGAGCGGCCACCACAGAACGGCAAAGATCGGATAGATCGCCCAGATTGTATCCGGGGAAGAAACCACATTGACCGTAATAAAGAAGGCAATCATCAGTGAGCTGGCAGAGATGGAAAAGCTGTAATACTGCTTCTTACGGACATAATACAGAGCAAGCGGCCACCAGATCACAGCAAAAGCAGGATATATCGCCCAAGGATAATCAGGTGACATAGCAGCGTTCAAGATCGAATAGTACAAAACCGCACTTATGCTCGAGATGATGGCGAAGGTTAACGTCTTAGCTTTGGACCTGCTGTACATCGTAATTGGCCACCATATGACTGGAAATAAAGCATAGATGAACCACGGATCATCAGGTGATTCCATATAGTTAATCGTAAGCAGAAAGACAATGACCAGCAGGCTACCTAGCAACGAATACAGCCTATAATAGCCCTTTCTTACAGACGCCAGGCTGAGTGGCCAGAACAATAATACAAATGCCGGATAAATAAACCAAATTTCACTCGGACTTGTTAAGAAATTCACGAGCATAAAAAACAAGACACTCATCAAGCTGCCAACTGCGGCAAAACCAACTTGCTGCCTATCTATCATTAGGTCGACCTCCTCACCTTAAGCGCAACCAATTAAACACCATGGACAACGGCCACCAAAGAACGGCAAAAGTCGGGTACACGAACCAGATCACATCAGGGGTATAATAGAAATTGACGAATACAACAAGTGCAATAATCATAAGGCTGCCCCAGACCGAGAAGCCGAGATTTAATTTGGCATTGTTCCTTCTTGTAGGAAGCTTGTGTCCAAGCTGCTGCTTGATTTCTTCTATGTCACCAAATTCAACAATCGCTTTGTTGATCGCATCCTCTTCTTCCTTCCCCTGCTCCATCAAGTCGAATACTTTCTCCTGAAGATTAGCTACAATTTCCTGTTTGATAATCTTCTTTTTCTCGCTCTCCGGAATGCCCTTGAATAATTCGTCTACATGCTGCTTTATCGATTTCAATTCAATCCCTCCATGAACACGTCGATAATTTCCTTAATTTCTTGCCATTCTATAACCGTTTCACGTAAGTAAGCCCTACCTAATGTTGTTATTCGATAATATTTCCTCTGTCCCCCATGAGAAACGTCTCCGTAGTAGGACTCAATAAGTTCTTTGTTCTCCAGCCTTTGGAATACCGCATACAAAGTGGCCTCTTTTATCTGGAATCTGTCCTTCGTTCGCAGGCTGATCTCTTTAGAAATTTCATATCCGTACCGATCCTTTTCCAGAATCAGGCGTAGGATGATTGGATCCAAATGCCCGCGAATAATGTCGCTCCTAATAATACTGAGCCCTCCTTGCCTAACTATTCTATCTGATAGAGTAATACTAACCGAAAGTACTCTATGTGTCAAAGTAATCTTTATTTTTGGAAAACAACCTTATGAACAGGCCAATAAATTAAGAAGTTCTTCATAAATTTTATGAGCAGTTATTAAGAATTTCCAATTACAATGAGAATATGAATGGCTAACACGCAAGGGGGAATGAAAAAGATGGAGCAGCGCGTTGTGCTGGTCGTCGACGACGATAAGGAAATACGTGACGCCATCGAGATTTATTTGAAGCATGAGGGCATATTCGTTTTGAAGGCGGAAGATGGTTTGGAAGCACTGGAGACTTTGGAGTCACACCAAGTGCATCTCATCATTATGGATCTCATGATGCCTAGGCTTGACGGTATTACTGCCACCTTCAAAATCCGCGAGCATCGCAACCTTCCGATCCTCATCTTAAGTGCCAAGAGTGAGGACAGCGACAAAATACTTGGTCTTCATATAGGAGCGGATGACTATGTGACCAAGCCATTTAATCCGATGGAGCTTATTGCAAGGGTGAAATCGCAGCTAAGGAGATATGTTACTTTTGGCTCCTATGAAGGCGTTAAGAAAATGATCGACCTGCGCGGTCTCGCATTAAACGTGGAGGGCAAGGAAGTAACCGTGAATGGAGAAGCAGTCAAGCTGACCCCTATAGAGTATAAGATCGTGGAGCTCTTGATGACGAATGCGGGACGAGTCCTTTCGATCCAGGAAATTTATGAACGTGTTTGGAAGGAGCCGGGCTACAACGCCGAAAATACGGTTGCCGTCCACATTCGCAAAATCCGCGAAAAGATTGAGATTGATCCGAAAAACCCAAGATATCTGAAAGTGGTGTGGGGCATTGGATACAAAATGGAGAAATAGCACGCGTTTTTTACTATACGCACTGTTGCTTGTCATTGGCTTGAGCGGACCGTTAACGTTATGGGATCAGGGAAGCCGTTACCTCAATCGCGATTACTATCATACTCAGGAATTTCATCAACAGCTCGATCAATTCGCAGCCTACTTGAACTTATTTGAGCTCAATTCACCCGCTGTGCAAACAGCGAAAAACTCCATTACGGTGGAGATGGAAGACATTGTTAATTATCGTAATGAGCTGGCGCCTCTTGCTGAGCAAACGAATGTAATCCTAGACGAATACAAACCACTTATTGCGAAAGCATCTGCGGATGGCAACAGCAATGTGGTTGCCTTTTACATAGCCCAGAGACAAAGCAAGCTGGAAGAACTCTTGAGACTCTACAAGGATGACGATTATGTCATTTCTCTTATCCGCAAGGAGAAGGAACAACGAATAGACACCTACTTCAGGTTAAGGGAGGCTTACCGCTTTAAGTACAATGAACTGGAGAATCAGTTTGACTATTTCTTTTCAAGTCCTACCGCCAGTTCTGTTCATTCGAGCTTGAATGTCCCTGATCGACTTGCTCAAAAAGAATTACACGGCAGTGGTTACATCTATACAACGGACTATACGATAGATATCGCTAATTCGTTACAAAACAATATCGGAGCTCACGAACTGCTGGACGCCTCGATCGTTCCTTATCAAGGCTGGATCGCAGTGCCAATGAACAGTCCTATTCAGGTAAATTCCATAAGATACACCTGGGAGCAGTTGATCCTGTTCGCCTATTGTCTCGCAGGCATGACGTTGCTCGTCCTATGCTTGAAGCGTTTCAAAGTCATCATGGCAACTCGGAGTGAGACAAGCCTATGGACGACCTTCTATCGTAAGCTGCCGCTTGATGCCAAAGTTTTATTTTTCGCCGGAACATCTGCTTTGAGCGTCAGCTTGCTGGTGAACTTGGCGGACCACTACCCTTCCATACTCGAAGCACCCTTGTCGTACTTCGGTAGGTTGCTTGTTGCACTCTCCATTGCGGCGATTGGCATGGCACTCTCCCTTCTTCAAGGACAGCTCATTGTGGATCAGTTGGGCAGCTGGAGCGATTTCAGGAGACAATGTTCCAAATCTTTATTAAATCGGGGCAACTTACGTGTGAAAGCCAGATTCAATCGAATCAAGAATTCAGTGAAGGACTCCTTTATTTATAAAAGTACTGGAATACGACTTCTCGTTCTTGCCTTTATCTTGATCGGATTAGGATTTATTGGAGTATGGGGGGTGGTTGCCTCCTTCTTTCATGAGCCCGGCTACAATGAGCTCTCCTTCATTGCTCTATTTGTACCTATTCTTGCGGTCATTGGGATTATCGCAATCCTCTTAACAGCAAGGCAATCCATGCATCTGAATCGGGTTGCCTTGGCCGCGGACGAGCTGGCAGCCGGCCGAATGCCAAATGAGCTTCCTCCATCGGGAAGTGGCGTACTTGCTTCGCTGGCTGCCAATATTAACGAGTTAAGACGTGGAGTCAGACTACTTCAGAATGAACAAGCCAAAAGTGAGAGGCTGAAGACGGAGCTCATTACGAACGTCAGCCATGATCTTCGGACTCCCCTTACATCAATAATCACTTATACGGGACTTCTGAAGTCTGAGGACTCGACAAAGGAGGAAAGATCTGCTTACGTCGAGATCATCGACCAGAAATCCAAGCGTTTAAAGGTAATGATTGACGATTTGTTTGAAGTGTCGACCATGGCAAGCGGGAATGCTAAGCTGCTCCTGGAGCAAACAGATCTTGTCCAGCTTATGCAGCAGGCGCTTGCAGAGTATAAAGAGGATATGGACAGCTCCGATATTCAGTTCCGTATCTCATTGCCCGAGGAGCCCATATCCGTAATTGCAGATGGCCAAAAGCTGTGGCGCGCGTTCGATAACCTGATTGGGAATATGATGAAGTATTCGCTCGTTCAGACACGAGCCTATATAACGATGCAGTTTTCCGAACAGCAGCAAGAAGTTACGATTACGTTCAAGAATGTATCGAAGTTCGAAATCAGCGATAATGCTGAGGAGTTATTCGAACGCTTCAAACGCGGGGATACGTCACGTCATACGGAAGGATCTGGCCTCGGACTCGCGATTGCCAAGTCGATTATTGATCTGCATGAGGGGCGTCTGACGCTGGAGACCGATGGGGATTTGTTTAAGGCGACGGTTGTTTTGAGGGTAGGCGATAGGTAGATTCATGGAATATTCTCTATATTACATCCATTTTGGACTCAAACAAACCACTTCTCATTGAGGTGGTTTATTTGTTTATTTATTTAGTTTGCATGCTATTCTCTAAACAACCGGCCTTCAAATAGATGAGCTTCTCCAGTAGTTTGTTTGTACAAATACGGAATCGGGAGGTATATCATTCGGATTCCACATTTTGTTATTTAGCGATAAGCAACCTATTGTAACGTACCCGCGTCTAAAACGAAGAATCACACTTGATCCAACACCATTAGGAGGAAAATTAAAATGAACGTATATGCATATGTTAAAAAAACAGCGATTGCTGCAGTAGCCGTAGGAACGCTGACCCTATCCACAGTCGGAGCAATCCCTTCTCATGCTGTTGCAGCAGCTTCCGTCGAAGCGAATAATGATGCTCTCCGTACATTAATGAGCTTCTATAAACCGGCTCTCCAAGGTCAATTCCCGAATTTCCATAGCTTCACGCTTGGTAAGACCTCACATGAAACAGTCATTAACACGATCGGCAAAGCCGAGTCCCCAGCTACGGATGCCGACGGTTTCGACGTATACCATGCGGAAATGGGCCATCCCGGCTACGCGATAAATTACAAGCTGGGTAAAATACGCGAAATGCGCTACTTCGGCACGAATGTTGAGCGCCAGACCAATTTGGGGGGCATTACTGTCCGTATGCTGATTCAGCAATGGGGTGCTCCAAATGAATCGGTCCTCATTAAGTCCGGCAAGACCGTACAAAAGAAAATCACCTACGTCCGCGGCAAGTATCAGCTGGAGTTCATCTTCAACGGCACGAGCGGAACAGGACTGGATCATATTAACCTTGTAACTAAAACGATCAAGTAACTTCTTCAAAAATAAATTTTTAGTAAATTTATTTAAGTTTGGATAACCCGTCTATGAGGAAGGAACGTTCCAACATACATGATGAGGTGATCCCATGACAAACAAATTCAAACTCATTACATTAGCAGCTACAGCGGTGCTTACCCTATCCATTGCTGGACAAAGCTATGCGGCAACAACCACATTCACGGATATCACAAATGTGAGCGCTAAGGATAAAATTATTTCCCTGCAGGATAAAGGTTTAGTGCAAGGTGTTAGCAAAGACCGCTACTTCCCAAACGCAACGCTAACTGTAGCACAAGGTATCCAACTAATCGTAAATGCGCTTGATTTGAACATTGATACACTTCGCTTTATTAAAGAGCCTCATGCTACGGATTATTTCCCGAAAGCAGACGATGAAGCTTGGTATGCAAATGCACTTATCATCGCGGCCAACAATGACATTGGTCTGCCAAATGATCTAGATCCTAACATAACATGGACAAAAGAAGAGTTCACCCATCAGTTGATCCTTGCGATTGAGAAGCACAGCAATCTGCCAATGATTAAGATCATCCCGATGGAATTTAACGACCAAGATGAGTTATCCGTCTCCTACGAAGGATCAGTCCAAAGAGCACTTGTTCTTAAAATTGCTGAGCTTGATCAGGCTGGTAACTTCAATCCAACAGATGAAATTACACGTGCAGATGCGGCTGTGCTGATCTACAATGCACTCGACTATATTGATGTACATCAAGCACCATCAGCTGAATAAACACTTTTTACCAAAAAAAGAAGAGCCAAATACTGGCTCTTCTTTTTTACTCGCGAATATTCCATATGGTTATAATTCTCTGCTCTTAATAACACGCTCAATCCGTTGATCAGGAACGAACCAAATCGCTGCTACTAGCACGATTAAGAAGCATGATATCCATGAATTGAGGTATGCTGTCGGAATAGCCACTATGTAAAACAAGATTGAAAGTTTCCCTTTAAAGTCTTTACCCATCGCAACCGCAATAGCGGAGTTGGAGGAATGCTGTTTGAGAATCGCGTGTTGCAACAAAGAGTATGCAATGGCCGTAAAAAGCAAAACAATACCGTAAAATGCTGTTGGCGTAGACGAAAAGCTACTTTCTCCTATCCACGCCGTAGAGAACGGCACGAGAGACAGCCAGAATAACAATAACAAATTCAACCACATAAGCCTCCCGTAAAGGAAATGAACCGTATGGAGCAGATGGTGATGATTATTCCAGTATATCCCAACATAAATAAAGCTGACAGCGTAGCTAAGCAACTTGGGAACCAAATCAACCAAAGAACTCCAAGCGTGATCTTCGGGCGCTTTGAATTCAAGTACCATAATGGTAATTATGATGGCTAGCACACCATCGCTGAAAGCTTCCATACGGTTTAATTTCAACATACTGGCTCCTTTCAACGAAATCTTAAGCCGCTGCTGCAGGCACTCATCGCATTAAATGCCTTGTCCTTTAATCCGCATAGTCAAATCATACTTTTCTCCATTTCTTAAAAGTTCGGCCAATCGGATTAACCGTTCAGATAGTTCACTCCCGGACAAGGTATTGTTTAGTTCATATTTAAAGGTATTCATCGTTTTAAAATGTTTTACGTTTGGGACTTCTTCCCGTGTCATAGCATTCTTCAATGTTATCATTTTCGAAATAACCTCACTATTGATCTATTTTCCAAGCAAGTTACAGCTATTTTACTCAACTATAAGTTTAGCCTTCATATTGGCGTGGCCTGAGCCGCACATCAAATTACAGGAGAATTCATACGTACCAGCCTCATTTATTGTCACAACCTTGGAATCACCAGAGCGTAGTTCTTTGATTTCAAGGTCTTTAAAAGCAATACCATGTACGCCAGATCCCGACTCTAACGTTAGCTTGACGGCCTCTCCTTTTTTAATTCTATACTCGGCTTTATCAAACTCCCAATTCTTTGCCGTGATAACGACTTCATTCGCAATTGCACTTGACTCTTCACCAGATCCTGGTTGAACTTCTTCATTTTTACTAGCTCCACATGCTGTTAGCAATGTAACATACGCAACAATAATGACGAAAACCCATGTTATACGAAACACGTTATCCCCTCCTTGTGATGGTAATAGCTTAAATCCTCCCACTTATATCTATCAATATGTCTTTGTCTATACCTGCCATAGGACATTCAAATATCTAATTCATTTACCTCATTGAAAAAAGAGCAGTTACTTAGGCAGCTAGCGCCTGAGTCACTGCTCTTTTATTTGCGATATCAAATATTCAAATCAAACTATTTTGAAACAAGAAAAGCAGCAACTTCAGCTAGTCGTGAAGCGTAGCCCCACTCATTATCATACCAAGTAGCTACTGATAACAGCTCTCCTTGCACTTGCGTCAATGGCAGATCAATAATAGATGAATGTGGATCACCTACAATACGGGAAGAGGCCCATTCACCCTCCAATACATCTAGAGTTCCCTTAAGTTCCCCTTCATTAGCAGCAAGACGGAACATTTCATTAATCTCTTGAACAGAGCATGGCTTCTCTGTTATCAGATTAAGCTCCGCAATGCTGCCTGTGCGAGTCGGAATTCGGTATGCCTTTCCAGTAATTTGGAGATCACTCCAAATAAACTTGAGAGCCTTAGCCGCTCCAGAGGATGAGGGGATGATATTTTCTGCTGCTGCCCAAGAATCCCGCCGGTCCCTCATAGGCTGATCGGTTAATGATTGTGTATTGGTATAAGAATGCACCGTTGAAAACAGGCCATACTTAATGCCGTAATTTTCTCTAACTAATTTCACTACTGGTGCCAGCGCATTGGTTGTACAGCTGGCCATACTGATAATTTTATGCTTCTCGGGATCAAAGCTGCTGAGATTAATTCCTTTAAGCAAAACGGCATCGCAGTCTTCGAGACTTTTACTTGGCCCGCTGACAAGCACACGCTTGGCGCCGCGATCCAAGTGCAATTGTGCAACGGGTCTTGTTACAGCACGACCCGTACAGTCAACCACCAACTCAACACCAAGCTCTCCCCAATTAGGCACTTCACTGGACGAATTCATATAGCGAATTTCACGGCCGCCTATGATGATAGCTCCTTCTCGACCCAGGACCTCTTCAGGCCAGCGTTTATAATTCGTATCAACCTCAAAAAGCGCCCCAAGTATAGATTCATCTTTTATATCAGAGATTGAATAAGGTACAAAGAGCTTCTCCTGAAGTGCTACTCTAAGTAATTGCCGACCGATTCGTCCAAATCCAAATATTGCAATTTTACTCATGATACCCTCCCATTGTGGTAAAGAAAAATATGTTTCATTAAAAGATTGGCTTCATTTCGTGCACTTGAATAGGAGGCAGGTTCTTTTCAATTTCAGCACGACTGTCTTCAAACCATGCTGGCAGCATTAATTTCTCGCCTAGATGATCTTCAGACTCATCATTTGCGAAACCTGGCGGATCTGTCGCGATTTCAAACAAAATGCCGCCATGTTCACGGAAATAGATAGCATGGAAATACTGTCGATCAATAATCGGCGTAGGATTAAAACCGCTTTTTTCCACATGGCTTCTCCAAGCATCATGGTCTTCATAATCCTTGGCTCGCCACGCGATATGGTGAACGGTGCCTGCACCGGCAATCCCCCATTCCATGGGCTCCGCGTTCACGTCAATGAGGTTGCCGATGTCTCCTTCAGCCTTATAGCGAATAAAGTCCCCATCCTGACCTACCTTAGTAAGACCTAAAACGTCCTCAAGTACCTTCATGGTCATAGTGGATGCCGTGCTGTATAGCACCGCGCCCCCAAATCCTTTAATAGCCTTATCCGTTGGAATACCTCCGGATGACAACGTATTGAGAGCTCCTTCTTCCCTTTCAACAATCTCTAACTGCAGACCGTCCACATCTACAAATTCGATATAGTTTTCGGAGAAACGAGCACTTTCTGTGAAGGAAATATCGAATGCTGTGAGGCGTGCTTTCCAAAAATCAATCGCGCCTACTGGTACTACGTATGTTGTTGTACCTACTTGTCCTCCACCTATGCGGCCCTTACTAGAAAATTTGTATGGGAAAAACGTAATAATGGTTCCAGGGTTGCCTTTTTCGTTGCCAAAGTACAAATGGTAGACTTCAGGGGCATCAAAGTTAATTGTTTTTTTCACAAGACGAAGACCTAGAACTCCAGCATAAAAATCTACGTTTCTCTGCGCATCCTTCACGAAACATGTAATATGATGGATACCAGCTGTTTGCATTAAGTTATTAACCATCTTTTCTAAACTCCTTTTCCTCTCGAGTTATCGATCATGCCAATAACTGAACATACATCTACTTCAAATCATAGAGAAAAGAGTTCAAGCGAACCATTCCATTTTTTCTATACTTGTATAGCGAATTTACTATATCATTGGCGAGGGGCGAGGTTACCCTAAAAATGATTTCAACATCCATACGTGCTTTTCAAGTGAGTAATGAATGGCCAAGAGCATATCACCGGTTGTCTCGTCGTCCTCACGATTAGCGATGCTCATCCCTTCTTTAAGCTCATTAACAATAGTTCCAAAATCGGCTACAAGCGTGCGGACCATCTCCGTAGCGCTCTCAGTACCCACTGCATCTTTTACCGTTGCGGTTTCAAGAACTCCATGCATAGTCGCTACAGGGCTGCCGCCTAATGCCAGCAGCCGCTCGGCAAGATTGTCCACATGAAGCGCAGCTTCCGTGTATAGCTCTTCAAACTTCAAATGCAAAGTGAAGAACTGTGGACCTTTGACATACCAATGATAGTTATGCAGTTTGGTGAACAGAAGACTCCAGTTCGCGATCTGAGTGTTTAGCATTTCCGTAAGTTTTTCAGACATAAAAAAAGCCCCTTTCAAAATTAGCACTAAATTCCAGGACTCACTATAACACACCAAATAAAACCCTGTATACGCAGATTTCGTGCTATAAGAAAAAGCTATATGAGACATAGAAAGATCGATATTGATCGTACGAACCAACGTTTATACGATGGTGTTACAACGAATATAAAGGAGAATTTGAATGGGAATACGGTTCTTAAAAATGGCAGTTATTTATATTGTTCTCGGTATTGGGATTGGAATCTACATGGGTGCAACATTGAACTTTGCATTGACTAGCGTTCATGCCCACGCCAATCTTTTCGGATGGGCAACTTTAGCCCTTTGCGGATTTACTTATCTGCGTTTCCCCAAAGCCGCAGAATCTCGACTAGCTAAATGGCACTTCTGGCTGCAGGGCACAGGCTTGCCAATCATGTTGATCTCGCTATCATTTATTTCAAACGGTTATGATCAGGAATGGTTATCGACTCTAAAACGCGTAGGTGAAACCGTTGCCGGATGTGGAATTCTTGTTTTTGCTGCCAACGTATTTTTAAATGTTAAAGAAACGAATATAGCAGTAACACAAGAGACGTATGCTGAAAATAAGGGGGGACACTTTTGATTAACCCCGTGAATCCAACTGCACCACGTTATAATCTTACGACCCTTATCCTATTCTGGTGTTCATTAATTGTCGTCTCTTCCCTCTATTTAACGATCCCTCTGTTCTCCGTATTTGAGGATGTATTCCAGGTCTCATCTTCAAAAGCGGCTTGGGCAGGCAGCGCCTTTTCATTTGCTTTTGCCGGTGGAGCACTCCTGTTCGGGGGGCTTTCTGATCGCTATGGACGAAAAAAAATGATGATAACCGGGTTAGGCCTGCTCACCGTATCAACCCCTTTTATAGGAACCGTTCATGAGTTTCAATGGCTTATTGTTCTAAGGGTTATACAAGGACTGGCAGCATCCATGTTTCCACCTTCTGTGTTAGCCTACGCTATGGAGATGTTCCCAGCTACTAAAAGGGTAACGATCCTCGGTTTTATAAGCACCGCCTTTTTAATGGCCAGTATCGTTGGACAGATCTATAGCAGCACCGTCGTCATGGGACTAAGCTGGAATTACGTATTTTATATTCTTGGCATCGTGTATTTTGTTTCGCTTTTTTTGATTACAGTAGGTATACCTAAAGATATAACACACAAGTCGAAGGACAGCTTTTTCACTCCTCTAAAGCGCCTAGTTGGTATTTTCAGGAAAAAAGGTCTGCCCATTTGTTACATCATTTCCTCCATTCTCTTTATTGCACTCGTTGGTTTTTTCTCCACGATTGGAAGCTATCTAAGCAGCCCTCTCTTCGGTCTGAGCCACCAGGAAATCCTATGGGTTCGTGCAGCCGGTATCATCGGTATGTTCATTTCTCCATTTGATGGAGGGCTCGTCACCAGGTTTGGGGTAAAAAATGTTCTGTGGTGTGGTTTGATTATGGCCGGTATTGGTCTAGGTCTGGTTGGCACTTCGGGGAACCTTACATTTTTATTTCTGATGAGTATTATTTTTACTGCTGGAATAGCTATGGCCCTTCCCGCCTTGTTATCATTAATAGGCACTTTAGCTGGAGAGTTAAGAGCCAGCGCTCTTTCTTTCCATATGTTTATGCTTTTCATTGGAGCCTCGCTTGGCCCTATCATCTCCATTTATTTGATCAACACCCAAGGTCATAGGATCACTTTCGAGGTGTTAGCCGGATTACTGCTGTTAAGCACCGTGGTCCCATTCTTTATTCGCTTAGAGCGTAAGGAAACTATTACCCCGATCAATCAACACAATCAATCTAACACCAAGTATCATTGAGAAGTCGAATGAAACAACGGAAATAAAAACTAATGAAGCGGCCTCGGTCCTGAGTTACATTGGACTAAAGCCGCTTATTTTTCCTGTTTGCAATAGCTGTATTACTATTTCTATGCAAGAAAACGCTCCCCATACTGTAATAGGTTTCTTATTCCACCTGTTTACCGTATGGGGAGCGTTTAATTAAGCATTTAGAAGACGAAGCAGTCCAGGTCACAGAAACCGCTGCCATGATGGTGGTTACACTTATGATGAAGATGGACCTGATTAGGTGCATGGGCACCTGATCCGCCTCCATATTGCGGTTCCTTGTAGTAGCCTCCAAAGACATTATGCGGAGACCAGTCAGGACTGGCTTTCGGAGCTGGAGGCGACAAAGACTCAAACTCGCTGGTGCCGTAGACAATCTTGCCTCCTACAACCGTGAAGACCGATTCAATTTTTTTAATTGCTTCTTCGGGGACAAGTAAGAAATTATCGGAAAGAATCGAAAAATCAGCATAATGACCCTCTTTAATTTGCCCTTTGACATCTTCCTCTTTGGAAAACCATGCATTCCCCGCCGTATACATGCGAAGCGCTTCATGTCTCTCTACACGATTAGATTCAGGGTACAGGCTTAACCCGCCTAACGTCTTACCCGTTACTAACCAGTATAAGGCAACCCACGGATTATAACTGGCTACTCTTGTCGCATCTGTCCCTACCCCGACACGTAATCCATGCTGAAGCATTTTGGCTATCGGAGGAGCATTTTCCGCTGCTTTGGCCCCATATCTTTCGACGAAATACTCACCTTGAAAAGCCATTCGGCTTTGAACGGCAATCGAACCACCTAATTCCACAACCCGCTCCAAATCCTTCTCATGAATGGTTTCGGCATGATCTAGAATCCAGCGCAGGTCTTTGAAAGGCACTTCTTTATTCACGCGCTCAAATACATCGAGGAAGCGTGTAATTGACTCTCCATAGGTTGCATGAAGACGAAATGGCCAGCGTTGTTCAACGAGATGCTTAGAAACATCAAATAGTTCATCTTCAAGTACAGCAGGGAGTTCCGGACGAGGCTCTACAAAATCTTCAAAGTCAGCTGCACTATAAACAAGCATTTCACCGGCACCGTTATGACGATAATAGGAACTGCCCGTGTACGGCTGCGATGAAGCGGTCCATGCTTTAAAATCACTTAATTCATTCTTAGGATGCTGCGTGAATAAATTGTACGCCGTGCGAACTGTAATTTCCTCACGTTTATCAAGTTCGTCAAACACCTGATAATCATCGGGATAGTTCTGAAAGCCCCCACCGGCGTCAATAACGCTTGTGACTCCAAATCGATTCAATTCCCTCATAAATAGTCGAGTTGAGTTTATTTGGTCATCGTATGAAAGCTTTGGCCCTTTAGCTAAAGTCGCATACAAAATCGTAGCATTAGGCCTTGCGATGAGCATTCCTGTTGGATTACCTTTGCTATCCCTTTGGATTTCTCCGCCTGGCGGGTTCGGCGTATCTTTTGTATAGCCAATTACTCGCAAGGCAGCTTTGTTCAGAAAAGCTTGACGGTAAAGATTGAGAATAAAAACTGGTGTGTCTGGAGCAATTCGATTAATTTCATCTAGAGTTGGCATACGGCGTTCAATGAATTGGAACTCTGTCCAGCCGCCTACAACACGGACCCAGTGAGGAGCTGGAGTACGGTCAACCTGCTTTTTCAACATACGCAATGCATCCGCTACGGATGGTACTCCATCCCAACGAAGTTCAAGGTTATAGTTGAGACCACCTCGAATGAGATGAATATGAGAATCGTTCAAGCCCGGTATTAACATTCGTTTGTTTGCGTTCACAACCTGAGTGGATGATCCAACATATTTCATGATTTCGGCATCATCGCCCACAGCCAGGAATTGACCAGCCTTAATTGCAACTGCTGTTGCTGTTGGATTTGAATCGTCCATCGTTACTATACCGGCATTGTGAATGACCAAATTGGCTTCAACATCTATCGTTTTCTTAGACATGACTCCACTCTCCCTTTAGATTATTTATTTGTTGTTTAGCAATTGCTGTATCCAGGGTATCAATCGCTGGCCTAAAAACATACCTGCGAGACCAAGTAGTCCCAAAAAAGGCGGTGCTGGCGAAGGGATCTTAAGCGATTGAAAAATAACGCCAATTACAATACCTGCAGCAAGAGCCAGAACCATAGAACCCATAAAACCCGTAGAACCCATACTTATTTCTCCTTCCTCAATTCTTATTAGTGTTATGTTTTTACTAGATGCCTGCTGTTCTTAAGTCTAAGAGTCAACATTTTGACTAGCAATAAGGCTTTCTCTATATCAGTCATAGGATTTACTTATGGATATCATTTATAGAACTTTTGATATATATAGCTATTCCCTATGAAACATATAGAAAACTGAGAATTGTTTGCACGGTTACATTTCAATAGACTGAGTACATGCAGCAGGATTTCCAATTTATTGAACTGTTGTAATCATATCCGGAAAAGGTAGGGATCTTAGTATGTTTAACTCGAAAACAGATTTACTTACAGCTGATAACTCTGCAATTATTCTTGTAGACCACCAGCCTCAAATGCTCTTTGGTGTTCAAAGTGCTGACCGTCAAACCATCATTAACAATACGGTTGGATTGGCCAAAACAGCCAAAGTTTTCAATGCGCCTATCATTCTTACAACAGTAGCAGCGGAATCATTTTCAGGCCCGATTCATCCGCAAATTCAAGAGGTATTTCCAGAGCAGAAGCCAATTGACCGTACAACAATGAATTCTTGGGAAGATGATAATTTCTTAGCAGCAGTGAAGAAAACAGGCCGTAAAAAGCTGATCATGGCTGCACTTTGGACGGAAGTTTGTCTTGCTTTCCCTACAGTTTCAGCCATTAAAGATGGATATGAAGTATACATTGTAACGGACGCTTCAGGCGGGACTACCACGGAGGCACATGACATTGCCGTTCAACGCATGATACAAGCAGGAGCAATTCCTGTTACTTGGATGTCTGTTCTTCTTGAGTACCAACGCGATTGGGCAAATCAAGAAACGTATGATGCAGTTTTGGAGATTGCTATGCAACATGGTGGTGCCTATGGCGCGGGTCTTGTTTATGCGCAAGCGATGTTTGGCGGTCACGGGGGATAAACCTATTCCAAGGGAATAGCTTAAAGTGAGTGAACGATAGAGAGACGATTATCAGAGGAGTGAAGGATGAAGCATGGCTAAATTAACAGTTGGAACAGAAAACGGGCAACCTATTGAATTGTACTTTGAGGATCTTGGCGCAGGCAAACCAGTGATATTAATCCATGGCTGGCCACTAAGCGGGCGCTCGTGGGAGGGTCAAGTTCCAGCGCTCATCGAAGCAGGTTACCGCGTGATTACCTATGACCGCCGCGGGTTCGGACAATCCTCAAAGCCGTGGAACGGTTACGACTATGATACATTTGCGACGGATCTCCATAAACTTATTAAACATCTAGACCTTAAGGATGTAACACTGGTCGGATTTTCGATGGGTGGCGGAGAGGTTGCCCGTTACGTTGGCACATACGGAACAAGCCGCGTCAAAAAAGCCGTGCTCGCTGCAGCCGTTCCTCCGTTCTTTTATAAATCTGACGAGCATCCGGAAGGCGGTCTGGATGAGGCCACCATTCAGGGCTTCCAAGACGGTTTGAAGAAGGACCGTGTCGCCTTCCTTGACAGCTTCACTCACAATTTCTATAAAGCTGGGGATAGAACCGACCTGGTCAGCGAGTCCTTCCGTGCTTACAACCTTGATATCGCTTCTTATGCATCGCCAAAAGGGACGCTGGATTGTATTGATGCTTTCGGCCGAACAGATTTCCGTGATGATTTGGCGAAATTTGATATCCCATTACTTGTTATCCATGGCGATTCCGATGCGATCGTGTCGCTTGAGGTAAGCGGTCAACTTTCCCACGAAGCTGTTGCGGGCAGTCAACTCGTTGTCATTGAAGGTGGACCACATGGTTTAAACGCGACTCACCCTGAAGAATTCAATACCGCTTTAATTCATTTCCTGAATAATAAATAAATGAATAGTCACGGAGTTATCCGTTCCTTCATATAGAGCGCCTTCGAGGCTTTTCGAGAGGATTATAGAGGAAAGTTAATAAATATGTGAAGACCCATAAGAATGACACCTTAAAAAGGCGCTCTCTTATGGGTCATTTTTTGTTAGGTTTCAAACAGCCTTCGCTGGCTACGGAATTCCAGCGCTGTCATGCCTTCAGTATCCTTGAATATTCTCGTAAAATGCTTCACGTTTTCAAATCCAACCTGCTCACTAATTTCGTACACCTTCAAATTGGAGTGCACCAGCAGCTCCTTCGCCTTTTCCAGCCTTAATCGGCGAACATAGTTCGAGAAATTCTCACCGCTATATTCTTGGAAGGCATGACTGAAGTACGAGTAATTAAGTGAGAAATGGTTGGACACAACCGCCATGTTCAAATCGTCGGCATAATGCGTCTGCAAGTAGTTGAGCACTTTTTGCATCGTATTTTGTTCCGTCGGAACTTGCTCTCTCCGATCTTGGATGAACCTATCCAGATTATCGAGAAGCTGCTCGACGGCTATGTAGAAATCTTCAAATCGATCAAAGTTTCCGATATGACCAACACAGGCGTGCGTCTTTAATAGGCCAAGTATCTTATGCCCATAGATGCGGAATAACGTGTCGAACAGCTCCTCGTTGAGCAGCTGGCTTATACGTTCCAGATAACCGATCTCGCTGCTTCTAATAATGCGAATATCGAGGATTTGAGCGAGAAGTTGTTTGATTTCATCGCCGCGTCCCATTCCCATGAGATTCAATATTCTTTGAATGGACTCAACAGGAACTTCATGACGCTCATTGCGCTCATTAATGCTGGTGTAGTCCAACACATCGAGTTCTGGAAGAACAATACTATATCTCAAGGTTTGCTTCGCTTGGCTGTATGCCCACCTTATCTGCTCTATCCCTTGAACAGCTTTGCTAATCGCGATTCGCAGCTGCGACTCATATACACTGACCCTCCACCGTTCCGATAACTGGTAGAACATAACCGGATCGCGTACAATCATAATCGTTCCGCCTTCTCCATCACGCGTGAGCATCCAATCCGTATGCTCTTGTAACAACTCAGCGATTTGATTCCTGAAAAAAGCAACATCCGCACTGCTAGGCTCTAATCCTCCACCGCGCCGTGTAAGAAAGCCCAGCGTATATCTATCATCCAACAGGCTAAAGCCGGCCTGCTTCAGCTTATTCTGTGTTACCGCATCACCAATATCCTTCTGGGTCAAATGCTGAGTAATTAGCTCGGCAGCAACAAAGCTGGCATCTTCAGCTGCCGTATCTGCTCGCTCTTCTCTCGTCCTTATGTCATGTAACATTCGCTCCAGGACGGCAAATAGCTCCTCTCGTATCACAGGCTTCACGAGATAATCCTTCACGGCAAAGCGAATTGCTTTCTGCGCATATACAAACTGATTATAGCCAGACAGCAGCACAATCTCGGGCCTTACGGAATGCTCTTGCAGTTGCTCCAGTAGTTCGATCCCATCCATAATTGGCATTCGGATATCTGTGAACATTATATCTGCAGGCTCCTGGCTAAGCAGCTCCAGTGCCTCTTGTCCATTCTCTGCAAATCGGTAGTTAAACAGATTAGGAAACTGCCTCTCAATTACCGATTCCAAGCCCCTTCGAATGATCTTCTCGTCGTCGACAATCAGCAAGCTAATCATAAATGTCTTCTAATCTCCCTCCATGACCCGATACGGTAAAGTCATGATTATACGTGTATAGCTTCCTTCCTGACTCTCAATCTGAATCCCATATTCTGTCCCATAGCTCATCACTAAGCGTTGGTCCACATTACGCAGACCGATCCCATTGCTGTCCTGATTATGCTTGCGAACGAATAATTGCCGGACATCCTGGTAAGCGGAGTCTTCCATTCGCAGCATTCGATTCAATAAGACAAGTTTCTCTTCCGGTATGCCGCAGCCACTATCCGTAATCTCTATGACACATGCGTGATCACGCCGGACGGCAGAGATCGTAATGACAAGATTTCCGTCGCTGGAATGCATGCGGCTCATCCCATGTTTAATTGCATTCTCGACTGCAGGCTGAAGTGACATTTTGAGCGATTCCTGCTTAAGGCATTCCGATTCAATCGACAACCGTAGATCAAGTCTTCCATCATAACGGATATTCATAACGGATACATAATTCTTGACTTGCTGAATTTCATCGCTGAGCATCACGTGTTCCCGCTTCCATTCCATCGAGTACCGCATCATACCGCCTAACGAGGTCATTATATCTGAAATTTGATACTGCCCTTCAATCTCCGCCAGCATTTTGACGTTCTCTAGCGTATTGTAGAGGAAATGGGAATCTATTTGGTTCTTTAGCGCCCGAAGCTCGGCTTCTTTGCCTGCCGCTTGCCTAGTTGCCTGTTCTTGAATGAGCTCATTAATCTTCAGTATGAGCCTACTGTAATGCAAGCCCAGCTCTCCTACCTCATCGGTACCGGTAATCGGCGGCAGCTCGACGTTGAAGTTACCGCTTCTCACCTGTTGTATCGATTCTCTTAACACCTTAAGCCTGCGTAAAATCATAGCCTGCATCGAGTAAGACAGCAGTACGAGAAAGGCCACTAATAACGAAATGAGCACAATATAACGAACTCTCGAATGGTTAATGCCTTCCTTCGTGTCCGCAAGACTAACCATATTGACCAGATGTACGTCGATAGATGGAATGTAGCTTTGAAATGCCAAGTAGGAATGTCCGTTAACCTTTAGCAGTACCGTCTCGTATTCTGGATTATTTGTCAGCTTCACGTTGTTCATCAATTCCTCCGCGCTGTGTTGCTCGAACACAGGCGAAGCCTTCAAGCTAAAAACTTGTCCGCTCCTTGCTACTACAATCAGCTGGGAGTTCATGTCCTGCACACTACTGAACGTTTGAGAGAAAAAGTCCGACAGTTTCATTGATATCTCTAAAATTCCGTTATGTGTTCTGTTGTCAGGATATTTGAATTCCTGCAAGTAAGTCATGAAGGGCTCATTGGGCGATTGCTCGGATGGCACACCGGTGAGGCCTACGCTCTCCTGTATCTCCCACCAGGGCAAACCGCTCTGCTTCATCACAGCATCATGCCAAGGCTTGTCCTGAATACGAGATTCCTGCAGGATGACTGGCCAAATCTCATTGACATAAAGATTGTCCGTAAACAACCGGACATTCGTAATTCGTGGATTATTGAACAGAAAATATTGAAAGCTGTTAACCACATCTTTCTTAATGTAAAGAACACGCGCTGCATCCTGAATTTGTTCAATTTGCAGATAATTGTTCATTTCCCGATTGGATAACGCAAGTTGACCAGTCCATCCCATCAGCTCAATGTTATTCTCAATGTTTATCTTCTCAACCGCCAGCACATTCTCGCTATTCTTCGTTAATTCTTTCATTGCCTTGGCGGACTCTTCATTAAGCGTATACCAGGAAAATAGAACAAGCGGTATAAAGATAACGAACACAAATGACAGAATCAATTTGACTTGAAGCGAAAGTTTAAATGTAAATGCACGTATACCCAATAACCAACGCCTTATTGCTGCGAATCCCATCCCCTGTCTCACATCCTGCTGCGTCCTCTATAGAACTATTGATTGAGCGACAACTTCAGCTTCTGAACATTTCTTTCATAAGTTGCTTGGCGGCTAGCTGCAATAGCTTCATACTCAGGCTCCTTGGTAATGGTGTTCATAAATTCAGCGAACAGCTTATCGAATTCAGAATCTGATCCCGACATCAGCAGCTTCGGCAGCGTCTCTGCCCAGAGCCGTGTGTTTTTTCCTTCCGCAATACCTTCCTTCGTCGTCGGATCCGGGTCGAGATTTTCAAACTCGCTCATACTGATCGTCTTGCCCTTCGTCCAATCTCTAATTTGTTTGGCTGGCTCAGCATCCATACCTTCCATCCAAGCTAGATTCAAGTTCGTATCCATAAGCATCCAGTACAAATAAGAACCGCCATATTTGCTATCGAACGCTTGGCGATCGGTATTGAGCAGATGCCTGACTTCCGGCAGCAACTGGTCTTTGCCGTCAATCGTATCGTAGGTGACACCCTTCTCTCCTAAGAACAGATCTTTGTTTCCTTCTTCGCTGAGCAAATAGCTGAGAAAGGCAATTGCTCTCTTCTTATCCTTGACGTTCTTCGAGATAAGCGTCACCGTCCAACCGGAAACACCATTTCCTCCAAGTGTTGGTGCATCATGTGCATCATTTGCAGGGCCATCAATCGCGATATACACCTTATTCGGATCCTTTTGATACAAATTCTGATTAATTTCAGTAAAATCAGACCACTGATACAGCATGGCAAAATAGCGACCTTGTGATATTTTCTCATCCTTTTCCAGTCGTTTTTCATCAATATAGACATCCGTCGGTATCAGCCCGTCCTCATTCGCTTGGCGGAATACCTTTAGCCATTTTAGATAGGTTGGATCACTTCGACGATCGTATAGTTTGCCGTTTTTCTGCTGTGGAATAGCTAGGAAGTTCTGAAGATACTCCTCCAGTGAATAGTTGCCTGTTTCCGTAAATTCGTGCATGCCAATCGGAATGAGCGGCTTGCCGTCTACTTCCGGAAACTGCTTCTTCGCTGCTCTTAGAGCGCCAAGAAACCCTTCGGGCGTGCTCATATCCGGCTTTCCGAGTGCTTCATACATGTCTTTCCGAACAAGAAAGGTTTGATTAGACGTAAAAAGCTCACCATATTTTTGATAATCCGCAGGAGAAGAAGAGGCGTTCGGATAGCTATACACATTGCCATCAGCCTGTGTATACCAACTAAGCTTCGCAGGGTCAGCGACTTTAAAGAAATAAGGATCATACTCATCCGCTAGTTCATTTAGTGGAAGCACCATATCTCCATTAATCATCTTCAGCGCGGAATCCTCGTACGAGCCTAGCGTGATAAAATCAGGGAGCGACCTTGCGGCCATCATCGTGTTGAGCTTCTCGCCGGCGTCACCAGCAGGCACGATAAAGTTCAAGCTGACGCCCGTCTTCTTCGTTATATA
Organism: Paenibacillus sp. YAF4_2; assembly: GCF_052113225.1. Lineage (NCBI taxonomy): Bacteria > Bacillati > Bacillota > Bacilli > Caryophanales > Paenibacillaceae > Paenibacillus > Paenibacillus sp. YAF4_2. The sequence continues at coordinate 96,975 of NZ_JBFRCT010000014.1, read as the reverse complement.
ATCGGAAACGACGTTTCCTCCCCACTTGCTTGTGAACCAATCGAAATTGATATACCAGTCAAACGTAATTGGTGTCGTGTCCAGCTTCCAGGCAGGCTCATCCGGAGAAGGCTTCGTTTGAGAAGCATCTGCCTCCTTAGGCTTGCCATTGCTCGATGTACCAGTGTTCCCAGAACAAGCCGCTAACGTCCAACACATCATCAGTGCTAGTAATAGCATTGCTAATTTACGCATTTTATACATTCATAATTCCCCTTCGATTGCGATCGTCGAACTTAAATTCCTATTATTGTAATATATTCTACAAAAAAAGGATTACGCTGTTTAGAAGCCTCAATATACTTTTTGCTAGTATAAATATAAAGCTTCTGGCAAGTAAAGGGAAGACAACAGCTTACATTTTAGGTATGGCAACTAGATTTACAGTTTCCCTACGCTGCGAACTCAAATAGGCGAGCACGACAAGGAAATATCCCTTCGTCTTGGCTCGCTTTCATTAGGTGTGATGTTCCTTTTTATTATTCGAGAAAAAAATGGATACATTTCTGAACAGAAGGATTATTGTCATGATACTTTTTAAAAACAAGCTTGATCTCACGAATTGGTGCTGGATTCACGAGACGAATCATTTTCAATTGCTGACCGGAAAAACTTTCAATTAAAGAAGCAGATAAGATAGCTACCCCCATCTTTTGCAGTACCATAGAAAGAAGAATTGCCGTGGAAGTTGACTCAAACTTTGATTGTAAGGATTTAGCGATTTTATCGCTGAATGTATGAAGGTGCTCGATTAAGCTTATATCCCCAACAAATAAGGAAGATTCTAAATCTTCCAGCTCTTGAAAAGAAACAACGGTTCGATCTGCCCATGGATGATCCGCATAAACGACCAATGCTTGTTCTTCTTTATACAGGTGCATCGAATGAATTTCTTTGTTTGGAGTATATTTGTCAGTAATGCCAATATCGATACTACTATTCAATAATTGTTGTGATGTATTTTCTACACTGGAAAATTTTAATGTAATGTCAGGATACTGTTCATGGAACTTCAAAAAGCGGGGTATGAAAGAAAAAAAATCCATGGGCGAAATGCCTATCGAAAGTCTATTTACCCGGGAATAACGTAACTCGTAAGTTTCTTTTTTTGATTCTTCAATGAGCCTCATCACTGAAAGAGCTTTTTCATAAAGTATTTCCCCGTCAGCTGTAATCTTTACCCCTCTACCAACTCTCTCAAACAAAGGGCTTCCCACTTCTACCTCTAGAAAGCGGATCTGTTGACTTAAAGAAGGTTGAGACATCAATAAAACCTCTGCAGCCTTAGTAAAACTTCCTTCTTTGCAAATTTGAATGAAACATTCTAATTGCCTGAACATGAAAGACTCACCTCAACATCACTTACATATGATTCCATCTCTTGAATGAATATTCGTGACGTTAAACTCGTAGTAACGGAATTAAGATGTAAAAGAGATATATCCCAGCAAGGAATATGGCCTTCTAATTTGACAATACGCAACGAATCGTCCCTTAGACTTTCCAGCGAGGATGCTGGTATAAGAGCAGCTCCAAGTCCTTGACGAACCCAATGAATCAATACTGAAGTAGAGGACGTTTCTATTGTCGATTTCAAGTTAAATCCACAAGAAAAACAATATATATCAATTAATGATTTGTTTTTTTCTAGGAACATGATTGATTTCATTTGCTTCAAAGATCGAAAAGGAATCAATGATTTATCGGCCAGAGGATGTTCTGAGTGAATTAATAGCACCATTTCTTGTCTATACAAATGAGTCGAAATGACCGAAGGTTCAGAAATCGGATATGCAGTAATTCCAATGTCTACCTCATGTTTCAATACTTTATTCTCCACATCCTCTGCATCGATAATTTTCAATAAAATATTCGGGTATTTTTGATGAAATCTTATGAAGTAAGGAGCAAGATATTCAAGCTCAGCAGGACAACACCCAATAGAGATAGTTTCTCTAGATTTATTGTTTCGGCCATTTATTTCGTTACGTGCCTCCTCAAGAAGATTCATAATAGCGTTGCCCTTATTTAAGAGAATTTCACCTGCTTCCGTTACTTCAACTCCTCTACTCACCCGATTGAACAATTGAATATTATACTCATCTTCCAAAACCCGAATCTGCTGACTTAGTGTGGGCTGAGTCACACCTAATTCTTCTTTGGCTTTGGTCAAACTTCCTGATTGACAAACATGAATAAAATATTCAAGCTGGCGTAATTCCAAAGTGTATCCCCCTTAGTTAATCCAGATTAGAAGCTCAGTATTTACATCTTTCTGAACCATTGACTATTCCTCCTGAAGTATCGTATTAATGGTTGTAATCATTATATAAAAGAAACCGTTAAGTAATATATCCGCTAGATTTGAGGTGAGGGTTTCTAGATTTTAGGGTTGGTGTGTAGGGGGGATAGCAAATAAAACAAGGAGCAGCTGCCGTAGCAAGCTGCTCCTTGTTAATTCCGCCCTACTTTTAGATTAGAACAACAGTCCATCCAGTGAGTAAGCTCCTGCTCCTGTCAGCGCAACACCGATAGCTACAGCCACGAGAACCAGCGGATATTCATACCCATTTGCCGTTGCCCACAGGCCGTTAGGTCTATGCACTTTAACTACAGCGCCTGCCATGGTGATTACAATCATCACTCCTGCCGCTATCGTGAACAGTCCCGTGGTGAACAATGCCCCACCCAGCAGTTCCAATACTCCAGCAAATACAGCCATAACAACACCATGACGAATGCCAACTGACTCCATCCAGCCTCCTGTCCCTTTTGGACCATATCCCCCGAACAAGCCGAACAGTTTCTGTGCTCCATGACCAACAAACAACAATCCTACAACTACCCGAACAATAAGAAGTCCCAAATCCATCATTTCATTCATCTCCCAAATTTTTATAGTGTTAATCTAAATTTACCTAGCGAATCTGCCCTCTCAGACTATTGAGATAATCCCTCTAGCGGTCATCCCTTAGCATAATCACTTTATCAGCTGCCAGCTTCGCCGGAGTTACGTCCTCGCCATTGTCATCGATTACCGAGACACCCAGAAGCATATCGTGAACTTGACCGCGAATCTGCTGCAAATACTCAGTACGAAGCTCTGTCTGTTCTTTTTTCTCCTGCTCGTTTAGTCCTTCAGCATGCTGTTTTCTGCTCAATTCGTTAATACGTCCGAGAATAGCAATCATAATCTGCACCTCATTCCAAAATTTTTGTCTTTAATTTAATAATCTTCAAATTAAGATATAAGAGATAATAAAACTTCCCTCTATAATACGATACTCAATTCCCAATGCATTTCGCATTTCACAATCCATTCGATATGCGATCCATCGTATGATTTTGAGGGTTCGTTTCATTTATCTTTAAATTAAATATCTTGAATTAAAGATAACTCATATTCGTAATGTTGTCAACAGGTAAAATAAAAGAAGGGGCAGCAATAAAAATGATAGCTGTCCCTTCTTTTAAACATTTTTAACGAGATCCGATTCCTTAATGATTCCAAGTATTAAAAGCAATCGACTAAATACCAAAAGATCGGGAGTGGAAACCAATCTTTTGGAGCAGCTACGTCCATATATCGGCCAAAAGGCGTAAGAATCAGCTTCTGTGCTTCCATTTTATCAAGAACAACAGCCTCTGGCCAAGCCTCCCGCTCGACATGTACACCTGATTGATCGACTCGGATGGTAACCGGCTGATCATCCATAATAGCTGAAAAAACGCCTGGAGAAAGTCCAATTGTATGGAATTTCAGTGTTAAATAAGCTTCTAGTACATTCGCAAAATCAAATATATTATACATATTGGATGCTTCTGTTTTATAATTTTCCGCAAAAACACTAAGCACCGCATTGCTTTCCATCTCATATTCCGGTAGTGAAATTCTCACTTGATCTATTGCATATGTATCAAAATAAGCTTTCATTATTTTTCGAATATCTTCCGCGCTTGTTACCGACAGTTCACTTATTACTGTACCACTATGATCCTTGACCAAATACCCAATAAGGGTATCCTCGCATACTATGCCAATAGGAGCTTGTCCAAAGGAGGCGAAAATCTTCTGGATAAGACGTGGTTCCCGCGGAATGTAAGCAAGACGCGACGTGTTTATTGTGCTGGCAAATGCTTCAGCATTCTCAAGTTCAAATAACGGCAAGAATGAGATCCCCCTGCTATCTATGTTCTCCATTACGTGCCTGACATTTGCTCTGGTAATCGTATACTCACACTTGATTCCGCCAGCCGTATAGCCGAAATACTCATATCTCTGCCGCTGACCACTCAAAATACTGATATCAGAAGTCCCTCTCATTTCATCCAGCCAGCGCGTCATCAAAACCTTCATATGTCCTTCTCCCCGAGCCCGCGGATGAACAGCAACTCCTCCTAGGAATTTTGCGCGGAGCTCATGAGTGCCCACATGCAAAGCTTGGGGCAGCAACGCTATTTGCGATACCAGTTTGCCTTCCTTATTCTCGGCAACCATAGTTATCTCATAAGATTGATCATTCTCATGGTATACCTTAGGGAGTATTTTTTCAAAATCGATACCAAATGCATAGTTTGCTAAATCAACAATCTCATCTCGTTCTTCTGGTTTGCCCATTCTATATTGAGTCATTTAATAATCATTCCTTCCACTTCGTTCAGAAATTGGTTTTACTTCTTATCTATCAATATGATAAAAGCTAAAGCGTTTTCAGACAAGTGTACAACGACAAAAACTTCTATACATACATGAATGCTTCTCCTCGCTCTGCGTACAATAAGCCACTTTAACATCAGCATTTATTTGAATTGATTATGATTATTGTTAAAGATTTCTCGAAGCAATCGCTTCCATGAATTCTATATTTTGACAGGTTGTAAACCTGATAAATATACCACATCATATAGTTGGGCGTTTGTCAAATTGACAATGTGTCCGAATACGATGCGGGTAAGCCTTGGGCGCACCGGATCGAAAAATAAGGAGGATTTTCATTTATGTCAAAACGATTTGGCAGAATGCTCGCGTTCCTCTGTTGCTTGGTAATGGTGGCGTCGCTAATGACTGTCAGCTTTGCCGCCGCCTCTGGCAACATCAAGTACGCAGAAGCACTTGATGGCGACCTCAGTTCTACAACTCTTACAAGCTTGCAGTCGAATGAAACGCCGACCGCCATTTTCGGAACTCCCGAGCTCGGGTCAGACGACCCACTGTGGGCCAAGACAATGGAGCATCTCATCAACAAAAGCACTGTGCCCGGCGACCCCAGACCCCATGCCACGGGCACGGCCAGAATCCTGTGGGACCACGACTACCTGTATGCCCGCGTAGTTGTGATGGACAGCAATCTATATAAGGGGGCCGGCGGAGATTACCAGTACGATAGCCTGGAGTTTTATGTCGGCAACGGATCCGGAGGCTCAAACCAATGGCGTGTCAGCGCGACGGGCGTGTTTTCAGGGCAGTCCGCTCCTGGCAGAGCTGCGTGGACCCAGATCACGGATACAGGATATATCGTGGAGATGAGAATACCCAAAGGAACCTTGACCTTACAGGAAGGCAAGCTTACCTTTGAGGTCTATATCAATAACTCGACGGACAAGGGCGGTGATCGCTATGAAGTCGTTTCCTCTTTCGGAGTTCCGGACGCGGGTTATTCCAGCGATGCTTCATTTAGAGACAGCCTGCAGCTCTCTTCAGCTAATGAAGTGGACACCAGATTCTCAATCACCGCCACGGCGGGATCGGGCGGTACAATAACGCCGAACCCACCCGGCGATGTTCTGAGACTAGCTAAGGACTCAAGCAAACAATTTACGTTTACCCCCAATCACGGCAAAATTGTGGATACCGTAACGGTAGACGGCAATGCCGTGACTCTATCTGCTGCTGGCACTTATACCTTTCTAAATGTTGCGGCTGACCATACCATTCACGTGACATTCAAAAACGATCCGGATGCGAAGCAGCTTCCCTTTATCGTATGGAATGACAACTTTGCCCGTGGCGAATACACGACGGCTGTTATCATTGACTTAGGCGATGGGAAGGCGGCGTTAAGCTCCGATCTTAATCCGAGCTTGTTTACCGTCTCGGCTAGGAACACGACCCTCAGCGGCGACTCGGTGACCTTTGAAGGGACGCGCAAGATCACAAGGGTATACGCCAACAACGAACCAAAGGTACGCGGCTATTTGGGGACGGTAAGCCATTCACCGGATTATCAGGAAGGACTGGCAAGCGGCCGTTACATCGTAGTTGAGTTTGAGTTTTATTCAGAGAGCGGCGGCAATATAACGCTGGATGGCAACAGTAACTCGACCAAGCAGGTTTACAACATCGTCCAGAACGACAAGATCGCACTGACAGATGGGAATTCGCTTCGCAACGTGGTTTTTGAACAGGACAAAGTTGTGAATCCGATCCTTGACAAGTTTACAACACCTACGGGCGATTCGGTCAATCGCGCGCTCTACCTTCACAAGGATGAAAACGGTAAAGTGGTGCAACGATTGCCGCTGTATGTCTATACTCACGGCAGGTCACGCGGCGGCACAAACGCAGAAACAGACCAAACAGCGGCCATGAAATCCGCCAACGGCTCGGTCGCTCTAATGAAAAAAATGGAGGAATATCCCGAGAAATACGCCAGCCATATACTGAATATTTCCTATAATGGCACATCTACTCCCTCTACAGCTAATGTTAAGAAGGTTATAGACGACCTGGTTGCCAGCGGCGTAGTAGACCCTAACCGTATTTACGTGGCGGGTTTCTCGTGGGGCGGCCTGTATACGAACAGCTTAGTTAACGACTACCCCGGCTTCTTCGCGGCCGCTGCGCCTATGTCTCCGGTAAACGGATCACCGAACGCGAGCACCAACGACGCTCACGCCAAACTGGCCTATTGGATGTTTATCAATGCGAATAACGTTGGAATATACCAGACTAACCTCGCTACCTTTATAAACACCAATATGCCGAAAATGACCAACGCGAGAGCTTCCCGCTTTGAGAGCAATGAGGCTCTTACATGGCCCTACAATCAATTTGATCAACCGAGTCAGAGGCCGAATCCGGACAACACACCTGCCCTGCCTGATTATATAGCGCACGAGGTTGAAGCTGCGGTTCTTTACAACCAGATAACGATGGGGACTTGGAGCATAGCTCCCACGGCGCAGTCCTCTAACTTGCCGGCTTGGAAAAATGACTACACCGACGTCTTCGATTGGATGTTCGCGCAGAGAAAAACGGACGGGCCCGGTGCTCCGGGCGGCTTCAAGGCAACGGCGGGCGACGGTCAAGTCACATTGAGCTGGACTGCTCCGGCTGACGACGGTGGCAGCGCGATATCGAGTTACAAGGTCTGGTACGGCAGCGAGACGCTAGTCACACTGGGTGCGGTGGAGACCAAATATACCTTCACTGGCCTGACAAACGACCAAGGCTACACCTTCAAGATCGTTGCGGTAAATGCGAAGGGCGAAGGCGCGGAGATCAGTGCAACGGCTACGCCGACGAAGCCGACAACTCCCACTGTGCCCAATCCTTCTGGTGGCAACAGCGGAAATACGGGCACCGGGACAGACGCGGGATCGAAGTCGAACTACACTGTGAATACACCTAAGGATAAGCCCGCGGTCACAGACAAAAACGGCAACACCACCCTTCCCGGCGGCGGCGAGATTGCGACCAAGGGTGGGACGAAGATTAAGGTACCCGAAGGCACTACCATAGATTCAAACGATAAGGCGACCATTCCGGCGGGCAAGAGCGCCAAAGTGACACTACCCGGCAGCAACAGCACAGTGACCATTCCGGGCGGCTCGACGATAGCGGGCGATGGTACGGTCACAGTGGGCGGTGGAGACGCGCATGTGAACCTGCCGAACGGCAACCAGGTTGATATCCACGGCGGCTCGAAGATACAGAGCGGCGGCGCGGTTGTGGTAGGACCGGGCGGTGCGAATGTCGGCTTAGACAACGGCATGTCGCTGAACATCCATGAGGGTACGGGGCTTGTGATTGATGACGACACCCCGTTGGGCTTCCTCGTGATGTCGGGCAATCCTTTCAGGGATGTCAACATGGACGACTGGTTCTACAGCTACGTAAAATTCGCCTACACATACGGTCTTTTCAACGGCACGACGTCCACGACGTTCTCACCGGGCTCCTCAATGACGCGCGCGATGTTCGTGCAGGTACTGGCCAATCTTGAGAACGTAAACCGCTCCGGCTACACAAGTTCCCGCTTTAGCGACGTGACGGACGGACAGTGGTACACGGCGGCAGTCGAGTGGGCGGCCGAAACCGGCATAGTCAACGGTATAAACGCAGACCTGTTTGATCCCAATTCACCGATGACGCGCGAGCAGATGCTGGTGATACTATACAACTACATGAAGTACAAGGGCTATGAGATACCTGAAAGCCAATCTAAGTCCTTCGCGGACGAGAGTGAGATCAGCTCATGGGCGTTGGAGGCCGTTGAGGCGCTGCGGGGCATCGGCATTGTATTAGGCAAGCCGGACAATCTCTTTGACCCCAAAGCCACCGGCACCCGCGCCGAAGTAGCCACTATCTTTGTAAGGTTCGTCGAATATCTGGCTAAGTAAAAGCGTAAACAGAATGCGGACCCTTCCAGCTGGACAATATCCAACCGGAAGGGTCTCCTTCTATTTTACAAAGAAAATCTCCGGTCTGATGCTGCTAAACACACGACAGTAGCATAGGGCTTTGGTCTATGCCTGCTCCATTCCTTGTCTTACTATAGTTTCCCGATAGCTTAAGATCGTTTATGTTTTATCCCTTATTTCACGAAGAATAGTTTCAATTTTAACAGTTACATTATTATTAGGCTTAATTTCATTTGGAATAGTTCATCTTATCCATAAATTCTGAATAAGTGTTGCTGTTTTAAACTAACTTAAGAACTTTGGCTCAATACAGACAGTACGGCATCTCAATACGATGAGTTGCCGTTTTCTCAACTAAATCTTTCTTTTAATTGCTCTTTCGGATTTATCTTCAGAATAGAAATTGCCTCTTTGTTGTTCCCCTGTAGTCCAGGCACCAAATACGTAAACCTCCCTTTAGCATAATAAAACAGGGAGCAGCTGCCACGGCAATCTGCTCCCATAATCGTTCAACTAATGTTCCCAGTTAGTTTAACTATCCGAGACGGCAATCGTCCGAGATGGCAGCCAATCCAGCATAGTCTCAATTATCCTTCTTGATTCTTCGGTCCCGTCTCATCCGTTTCTTTCCGTCATAGTTCTAACAACATATGGCTGAAATACTTTTTGAAGTCTCCAATTCGTAATGAATGCTGATGAAGTAACGATGACCCCAAGATTCTTTCGCCCTCTTAACTTCCCAATTACTTGAATTTCTTCATATCCATCTCCCCATAAAGCTGAAAAACAGTAGACCTTTGTATTAGGAGTGAATTTCTTGGTCCCTCTTCTAATGGTTTTGTTTTCTCCAAAAAAACGCTTTTCAATTATGTTTCCTACAAGACACCAAATATAAGGAAGTTCTAACTCAGACATTCAAAAACCTCCTCTTAGGAGTAACAGCTACCTCAATACTTAATTATACAGCTATTGGAAGTATCCTCCCCGTTAGCTTAATAACTCGGATATTATAGGCCACGGTTATGTATAGAAGTTCTTGTCTTGAGCTCACTACAAGAACTTCTATACAAAAAAATTAAAAAGCCGCCGATTATGCGACTTCCGTTGTATTTATGTTCTTGTCGTCCGACAAAGGGGGATTCGACTTCGCATAGCTCATCTTCTCATCATGGGATGTCCGAATCTACTATTTAATGGCTGACGATGTTTACTCGAAGAGGACATATAGAGGTAGATTCAGACGCCGTGCTCCTGCATTTGAAGTGAAATATTCGAAGCTGTTTCATCCATTCCGTCCGCGCGGACTGAACCCGGGTTCGCCCCCTTGGCTCTGCTGTCTCCTCATCTTGGGATGTCCGAATCTTTTATTTGAATGGCTGACGAAGCTTACTCGAAGAGGACTTTAAGAGGTAGATTCAGACGCCGTGCTCCTCCATTAGAAGTATCCCTTCGAAGACTTTTCACTCCATTACATCCGCGCGGACTGAACCCCGGGGTTCGCCCCCTTTTGGGCTCCACCATATTAAACAGAAAACCACGTCAGATGACGTGGTTTGTTTGTTTATTTGGTGGAGCCAAGGGGGATCGAACCCCTGACCTCTTGCATGCCATGCAAGCGCTCTCCCAGCTGAGCTATGGCCCCGGACAAGCAAAATGATAGCACAGTCATTTCCAAATTGTCAATCCTTTTACTAGACTCTATAACCTTACTTTACATATCCAAATCCGAGGATCGTAAACCTCTTATCCTCATGGCCGGACGCCATCTTAATCTCCACCGTATGCTCCTTGGATTCTTGCTCGTTAAACAATATAACAGCATTGCAATGAGTCCAGTTGATGATATGAGGATCTGCTGCTTTCATATGCTGCCCGTCAACCAAAATTTCCGCACTTCCAAAGTCCTGACTGCCAGAATCTTTGAACACCAGGATAAGTCGCTTGCTGTGAATCGTCAGCTTGAAGCTGCCATCTCCAGCTACAGCCGTATGCATCCAGTTATGTGGAAACTGCGGCGTGCCAAATGGATCGAGATCCATTTCCACCATATGCAGATCAGTGTCCGTCTCAATAAAGCTCCCCGCTTCAATCACAGCATCAATGTCTTCGCTATTACTCTTATCCAACAAGCGTATCTCCACAAAATCATTCCCGATAACCGGCAGCTTATCAATCAAAATATCTGCGCCATCGGCTTCAGAACGATCCGTTTCTTCAAGCAAGTAACCAAGACAATCCGACATCACGGTATGGCCCGCATTCGTCGGGTGATAGATATCGTAGAAGAACTGCCTTTTCGAAATGATATTACCCTCAGCCTTCGATAACCGGAACTGCTCCACCACCGCATCTTTCACACTAACCATCGGCAGCTCATAATGCCAGCCTACAGGCGATAGCCGATCTTGAAGATTCCAGTCATTCTGGAATACGCTGAACAACAAGATAACGGCTGGAGCATTTGCTTTATTTAGTGCCTTCAGCACCAAACTCTCATAGCAATTCCCTCTAGTTTCGTCACCTGCATCATTCACGGCAAATTCGATAATTACGATATCCGGCTCTACGGTACCATTTCGAAGAACATCCCTGTCATAACGAACAATGCCAAGCTCAGAAGGCGTACCGCCAACTCCGGCTTTGATCAGATGTATATGGTCAGCATCAGGATAGCCGAACAGCTGCTTAAACCGCTCATAAGCTTGGTAAGCGTAACAGGTATTATGAATCGGCTTAGCTCCGGCACCTTGCGTAATGGAGCCTCCGATGAAGGCAATCGTTACATCCTCGCCTCTTTTTGCTTTTTCAATTGCTGCTTTCAGTCTATAATTATTGCCTTTGCTCACTAATGACTTAGCGATCATCCCGTGATAAGCCTCAGATCCGAATTCAACAGGTGATTCTGGCGTAATCTCCGGAACTTCAAACCCATCATTCAGGTACAAAATAATGCTCGCCGTCGCAAGCGCACCTGCCTGCTCAAATTCAAAAGTAAATTTTCCAGGTATATCATCATCCGATGACCACTCATACTCATCCAGGACCAATAAAGTTTCCGAACCATCTGCCACACAAGGAATTCTGATCCTGGTGCCTGACTCGTATTTGTTTGTTTTCCCCCAGTTTTCGAGGCTAAAGTAGATCTCCGTGCCTTGATTCTCGTCATGCGCCTTCACAGAAACTCCAATACTATGTACCAGCTTACGGATCCCGCTGCAGCTAGCCAGGTGTGCGAGTATCTCCTCATCCTCGACCCCGCCTGTAAATTTAGCTTTATCACTCAGCCGTCCTTCCAGGTAAATCTCCTGCGAGAACTTCCCGTCTTGGCGGGCACTTGCTTCTATAATGGATTCGAACATAATGAAAAATCCGCTTCGTTTCTGGGTCGGATCTTTAGGAGCCGATGGGCCTCTATGATTATCAGCTGTTACTTCTGTCGTTTTATTATCCATCTGAAGATATCACCTTTTCTTGTTTGACGTATCTCCATTGATTATATAGAACGATCCGGTCCGGCCGCATGTTAGAGATTAAAGGCTTTATATAAGAAATTAAGTGATTTTCACCATATAATTCGATATCTCGACCAGATTCTGATCCGGATCGCGTATATACACAGATACAATCTTGCCTACAGCTCCAGTTCGGGCAACTGGCCCTTCCTCCACCTGCACATCGCAAGCTGCCAGATGCCGGAGAAGCTCCTCCATCGGCGTCTTCGTAATTAGACAGAAATCAGCCGAACCAGTCTGGGGCTTCCTTGCCTTCGGCTCGAATTCTTTGCCCGCCTCGTGCAGATTAAATTTCTGTTGGCCGAACAGCAAAGCCTTACGATTATCGCCGAACACAACAACTTCCATATTCAACACCTTCTCATAAAAGGCAGCCGTCTTCACGATACTTGCTACGGTTAACACAAGATGATCTAATGCTTCAATTTTCAGCATACAGTCACTCCCACACTATTTTTATTGAAGCAAAAATAGCCCTTCCCGGCTTAAGGGAAGGGCTATCTCGTACAGCTACAAGCCGCCTGGATTGTTAATCGGATGCTTGGACAACAGACTGTTCAGCTCTTTCATGAACATATCGATATCCTTGAACTGTCTGTATACGGATGCGAACCGCACATAAGCAACTTCGTCAACTGGAAACAGCTGGCTCATTACAATCTCACCTATATCTCGGCTGTCTACTTCTGCAAGTGCAGTCGTACGAAGCTCCTTCTCCACTTCCGAGACGATAACTTCAAGACGTTCAACAGATACCGGACGCTTCTCGCAAGCCCGGATGAGTCCGCGGAGAATTTTATCACGGCTGAATTCTTCCCGGCTGCCGCCTTTCTTAATGACGATAAGCGGGGTTTCCTCAATCATCTCGAAGGTCGTGAACCTTCTGCTGCATTTCTCACATTCACGACGTCTGCGAATGGATTTGTTCTCATTGGCTGGCCTTGAATCGAGTACTTTTGTACCCGCGTAATCGCAATAAGGGCATTTCATCTATTTCACTCCTTCCGAATCCTGCTTTTATGGTTATAAAAAATTTACCAATCGTTACCTGAATGAAGTTGCGAATTCCGCACATAATACATTTACCAACCGCAAGGAGGTGAACATCAATGAGCTCGAACAACAACAGCAGCACACTACTGGTACCGCAAGCTACTGCAGCACTAGACCAAATGAAATATGAGGTCGCTCAAGAGCTGGGTATTACGTTGTCGCAAGACGGTTACTATGGCAACCTGCTTACAAAAGACGCAGGCTACATCGGGGGTAACATTACTCGCCGTTTGGTGCAAATTGCCGAACAATCTCTTGCAGGTCGTCAATAATCATTTCATCAGTCATGTATAACAGATGCTTTGGCTGTTCCGTCCTGAAGCGGCGGACGGCCAAGGCTTCTTCTTGTCTAGGTCAGAGAATCGGATAAAGATCTTTGTACTTATTATAATAATAAATAACCCGTTGTACATAGTGGCGAGTTTCTCCATATGGAATTTGATCCGCTGTCTCCAGCTTCCCGTCCCATTTTCCGGAATCAAGCCATTTTCTCACATTACCAGGACCCGCATTATAGGCTGCGATGACAGCAACCGTATTTTGATCAAATTGCTTATGCAAGGACTGCAAATACCATGCTCCAACTTCGATACTGACATCCGGTCGATTCTGCAGCATGTCTTCTGTTACATTCTTGAAATCCGCCTTCTGAAAAATCCAATCCGCCGTATCGGGCATAATCTGCATGAGGCCAAGTGCCCCTTTTTTCGAAACCTGCCCGGTCGAATAATTTGTTTCTGTTCGAATAATCGCCGCGATCAGATGCGGATCAACACCATAATTAGAGGCGCTGGCACGTATGTCTTCCTTGAACTCGATTGGATACATCATACGGGCAAGCCAATTAGAATTCAGGAATAACACACCAATGAGGCCGATGAGCAGAATAAGCAGCACTCTTTTTCGAATTAACCATCTCATGGCAAATCCTGACTTTTCCAAAACTCGTCCACCTGACGTTTAGTCTCTTCAAGTGAACTACTGTTATTAATCACCCAGTCCGCACGGCTTCTCTTCTGCTCAATATCCAACTGAAGTCCGATTCGGCGTAGTGCTTCTTCCTGTGCCAATCCGTTCCGCTCCATCAGCCGTGTAAGCTGAAGCTGCTGCGGAACATAGACGACCATAATGCCTTCATACAACTCTTCCTGACCCGTCTCATACAATAAAGGGATGTCTGCTACAACAAGCTGTCTCGGGTCCTGTTCCTCATATTGCCTGATCTGCTGCTGCATGCGATTTCGTATCGCAGGGTGCAGAATGCTCTCAAGCTGCATGAGCCGCTGACGATTGTTGAACACGATCTCGCCAAGCGCTTTCCTATTGAGCGTTCCGTCTGTATGTATAACAGCTTGTCCGAATGTAGAGGCGACCGCCTCTAAAGCCGGTTCGCCGGGCATAACAACCTCTCTCGCAACCTGATCGGCATCGACCAGCAATGCGCCCCGTTCTACCAACATGGCAGCAACGGTGCTCTTGCCGGTAGCGATCCCGCCGGTTAAACCGATCTTCATTAGCTTTCACCCCGTTCTAATCATCCTATAACAGCTTTAATATCCCAATTACAATCAATAAAATACCCGGAAGCACCGATATCGCCTGCATGCCTTTCCAGTTCGAGAAACGGAAGCCAAACCGTATCCCGCCAAGAAGAAACAAGGCACTCGCTACGGCAATCATAATAGGGGTTAACAAAGGTGATAATCCGACCATCGCAGCCCCGATACCTGCACCAAAAGCATCAAATGACAAGGCAACACCGAGCATAAGCGCTTCAGTCGCAGAGATCGTCCCCGACTTATCAACATCGGCAGCCTGCGGAGTCCGCAATATTTGTATAACCAATCCTAAGCGCTTCAATTCAACAATGACAACAAGCACCGGATGCGAACGATCAACCAAGGTTGATGGCTCAGTTCCTGATTCCTGCTCGGCATCCGCCTCACCGTCACCAGCTCCAGTTTCCCGGCCGCTCCGTCTAAGCTGCAGGAGCGCCCATGTCCCAATGCCTACAAGAACCACAGATCCAATTAACTTAGCGACAAAAGGAGATAAATATCCCGTAATCCATGAACCAACGAGCATCGACAGAAAAATAACCATACCAGAGCAAATCGCAATGATGACAATCGACAAGAGCGGAATTCGTATTCGCCGCAATCCGTATGTCACGCCTACTCCGAAGCCATCCACACTGACAGCAAAAGCAAGCACCAGCAAAGAAGCAAAATGCGCGAACAACCCGCAGCCCTCCCCCGCATATCAGATGTCTCAATCATCTAGACATCCGCCTATTGTTCGTAACAACAACAGCATATGCGGGGAATCCGCTACGGTGCATTAATCCTTCCGAACGTTCCTTTTACGGGTCTTCGCTAATGGCTGGCAGCTCGCGCATGTATGCGTTCCTCTGCCGCCTACGACGGTTTTGTCAAGCAAGCGGCCGCATTTGGTGCAAGGCTCGTTCTTCCTGCCATACACAAGCAATTGGTGCTGGAACATACCCATTTCCCCTTGCCCGTTCACGTATGATTTCACCGAAGAGCCGCCTGCAGCAACTGCCTTGGCCAGCGTCGAAATAATCGCTTCATGAAGAAGATCCCATTCTGCCTTCTTCAAGGAATCAGCCGCGCGCTCCGGATGAATACCTGCGAGAAACAGTGCCTCATCCACATAAATATTGCCAAGCCCTACCACATATTCCTGATTCAGCAGAAGCGGCTTGATCAGACCGGTTTTTTTACCAAGCATGCCTCTTAATGCATCCACTGTAAAAGCTTCATTATCAAGCGGCTCCAGCCCAAGCTTATTGAGCGGCTTTAGTTCAAATTCCGTGCCTGGCTCAAACAAATGCATCGTGCCAAACTGACGTACATCCTTATATCTTAAGTCCGTTCCGTCTTCAAAATGAAACAGGACATGTGTATGAAGCTCTACCTGCTCATCGCTAGGGAACACACCGTAACGCCCTTCCATCCGCAGATGGGAGACAAGCACGAGATCATCTAATATAATTCGCAAAAACTTCCCTCGCCGCTCAACGGTTTGGATTGTCCGACCTTCAAGCGCAGCAGCGAACGCTTCTGGCTCAGCCGGTCGTTGTATGATGCGGGGAAGCTTAACCGTCACCGATGTTATCTTTTTACCGGCAACAAGTTCAATTAACGTTCTTCTTACGGTTTCTACCTCTGGCAATTCAGGCATCTCTATTCACCTCAACAACCATTATACCTGATTCGTACAGGCTTCGGCGTGGGATACTTTTGTCAATCCCACGGCTTAGCGGAACTTTCGCTGTTGCGGGGACATTATCCCCGCAGCAGACAGGCGAAACTTCGCTTAGTCGGGATAGTTTTGTCAATCCCGAGTCCAGCCTTACTTCGCCTCATACCAGTTCACACCGTAATTCACGTCCGCCTTCAGCGGAACATCAAGCTCAAGTGCGCCCGCCATTACGCTAGGCACAAGCTCCTTCATGAGCTCAAGCTCGTCTTCAGGAACTTCGAATACAAGTTCGTCATGTACTTGCAAAAGCATACGGCTCTTCAGCCCACGTTCGCGAAGTGTCTCATCCATCCGCACCATTGCCAGCTTGATAATGTCTGCTGCTGTACCCTGGATCGGCGTATTCATTGCGGTCCGCTCTGCGAAGGAGCGGAGGTTGAAGTTCGAAGCTTTAATTTCCGGCAAATAACGGCGGCGCTCCAGCAGAGTCGTCACATAGCCGTCACGGCGGGCCTGCATAACGATATCGTCCATATATTTGCGCACACCCTGGAACACTTCGAAATATTGTTCAATGAATTTCGACGCTTCCTTCCGCGTAATGTTCAAGTTTTGCGATAAGCCAAAATCACTGATTCCGTACACGATACCGAAGTTAACAGCTTTCGCCGAACGACGCATATTCGAATCAACTTGATCAGCCGACACGCCAAATACGTCCATCGCCGTCTTCGTATGAATATCCATGTCGTTGATAAAAGCTTCCTTCAGCCGTTCATCGCCTGAAATATGAGCAAGCACACGCAGCTCGATCTGCGAATAGTCCGCCGCTAGAATGTACCAGCCCGGCTCGGACGGCACGAATGCCTTACGGATCTGCCGGCCTTCTTCAAGGCGAATCGGAATGTTCTGCAGATTCGGGAACTGGCTGCTAAGACGGCCTGTTGCAGCGATCGTCTGACGGTAATACGTATGAATTTTGCCAGTCTCTTGACGAACCTCTTTCAGGAGGCCTTCAATATAGGTCGACTGAAGCTTAGACAACGTACGGTAATGCAGGATTAGCGGAACGATCTCATGATAAGGCGCTAGTTTTTCCAGTACTTCCGCGTCTGTAGAGTAGCCGGTCTTCGTCTTCTTCTGAACGGGAAGTCCCAGCTTTTCGAACAAAACCTCGCCAAGTTGCTTAGGAGATCCAATATTGAACTCCATATCAGCCAACCGGTGAATTTCACTCACAGCTGATGTCAACTTGCTCTCAAGTTCACTGCCAAGGCGTTCCAACTCTGCCTTTTCTACCTTAATGCCCTGGCGCTCCATCCCTGCAAGTACAACAGACAGCGGCTGTTCAAGCTCATAATACAGCTTGTTCATTCCGCTCTTCTCAAGATCAGCACGCATCAGAACAGTCAACTTGCGAACCGCATCTGCCTTCGCAGCCAGGTGGCGATATAACGTTTCATTATCAGGCACTTTAAACTTGGCGCCTTTGCCGTATACCGCTTCATCCAGCTGCACCGAAGCTTGGCCATAACGGTCACATAAAGCATTAAGCGACAGATTCGTATCCGTTGGATCAAGCAAATAAGCGGCAAGCTGCACATCAAATGCCGCACCCTTCCATTCGATCCCGTTCCAGCCAAGCGCCAGTTCGATCTTATGTGTATCAAAGCCAAACTTCGGCTTGTCCATATCAGCTAGATAGGCTCGCAGTTCTTCGGTGAACGGCTGTTTAAGAGCAGCTGTTGGCACGACATAGACCGTATCCTCAGATACTGCTGCAGCAAGGCCTAATACATCCGCATGATGCGGATTTTCCCCGATTGCTTCGACGTACAGGCCATGCTCAGCACCTTCCACGTTCAAGGCTTCAAGCAGCTTCTGCAGCGCTTCCTGATCATTATCCGATTCGATGACAATCACATTCAGTTCAACAGCTGGGGCTGCCGCTTCTCCGCTGTGTGCTCCTTCACCGCCTAGATCCAACCGCTCGATCAGCGACTTGAACTCCAGCTTGCGGAATGCTTCTGCAAGCACGGCAGGCTCATAACCGTCATAACGAATATCGTCGGCACCATGCTCAAGCGGTACTTCACGGAAGATGGTCGCAAGCTTTTTGCTCATGATCGCATCTTCTTTATGCGTCTCGACCTTTTCTTTCATCTTGCCTTTCAGGCTGTCTGTGTTTGCCAATACCTCTTCAACGGAACCGTGCTCATGCAGCATCTTAAGCGCTGTCTTCTCGCCAACACCCGGAATACCCGGAATATTATCAGATGTATCGCCCATTAGACCCTTCAGGTCGATAATTTGCATCGGCTTCAATCCATACTTTTCATCAATACCTGCAGGGGAGAACAGCTCGACCTCACTGATCCCTTTACGGGTAATCGCAATTGTTACGTTATCCGAAGCAAGCTGCAGCATATCTTTATCACCGGTAACAACTAGCGTCTGCACGTTTTGCTCATCTGCCATACGCGTCAACGTCCCAATAATATCATCGGCTTCATAGCCGGATAACTCGAATTGCGAGATCCCAAAAGCTCGAAGCAAATCCTTCATAACCGGGAACTGCTCAGACAACTCCGATGGCGTTTTCGCACGGCCGCCTTTGTATTCCGTATAGCCTTCATGACGGAACACGACTTTACCTGCATCGAAGGCAACAAGCACATGAGTTGGCTTCTCTTCTTCTAGTAATCTAAGCAGCATGGTTGTAAATCCAAATACCGCATTCGTATGTAAACCTGCTGAGTTCGTAAGCGGCGGCATCGCGTAAAATGCACGGTTCGCGATACTATTGCCGTCAATTAATATCCACTTGTCCATTCCGACACCTCACTAAACATTTCTACCCTCTATTGTACCATATTTATGAAGCAAACTCCTTGCTGCAGGCGGGGTAAATAGAAAACCGCCGGGACAATGTCCCAGCGGTGATCTCCGATAATTTGAAGTTACTTCGTGAACGTCAGAATCGACAGCAATCTGTACAGCATAACTACACTTTCTGCACGAGTTGCATCGCCTTCCGGATCAAATTCATTGCCCGGTTTGCCATTTACAACTCCAAAGCCTGCAAGCTGGCTGATCGCTTCTGCCGCCCATGCCGGAATATCGCCTTGGTCGGCGAAGTCGCCAGCTTTGTCCGCATCGTTGGTATACCCTGCGAACTCTAAACCACGTGCTAAGATAACAGCCATTTCGTCACGAGTAATCGTTTGATCTGGTCTGAACTCACCGTCCGCGTAGCCGTTAATTAATCCGGCTCCTGTAGCTGCTGCGACAACGGATGAGAACCAGTCACCAGATTGCACATCATCGAATTTGCTTCCGCCAGCTGCTGCCGGAGTCGCAAGGCCAAACAGTCGAACAACCAGGGCTGTAAACTCAGCTCGTGTAATGGAACGATTCGGATCAAAGCTGCCATTACCTATTCCATCGACGATCAACAGATTAGACAGTGCGTCAATCTCTTTTTTCGCCCAATGGGCTGCGGTATCATTAAACGACTTATCTGTCTGTACGATTAGGAATGTTCCGTCCGTACGGCTCATGATAGAAACCTCTGAACCACTAACCGTAAACGGTACAGGTGTATAGACGGTATTGCCTTTCGCATCCTTATCGACACGAACAACCGCCAGATGGTCATCATTTGGCTGACTGCCTAGCTTAACGGTCCGTTTGATGTAATGGCCAAGATCGCTCATGGCGATCTCTTGCCCGTCCTTTTTCACTGCTTTCAGTTCAAAGTTGACTGCTCCAAGAGCATTCAAGCCAAATTTCCCTGCAGCATCAGATGCAGCTTGGTCAGACTTCATCTCAATCTTGAGCTGCAGATCTGTTAAGGAAAGACCAAGCAATGCCGCTACTTTACTCCAGTCGAATTGACCAAGATTTAAGTTATAAGATCCTGTTGAGGAATTAAACACGATCGAATTTACTTTATTCTGACTAAGGAACAAAGCCAATTCATCTGCACTAATACTAAAGGCAGTTCCGGACAATTGAACGGTAATCGTGGAAGAAGTTGCATTTTTCAAAGCTTCCTCAAGCGGGCTTGAAGGTACTGTTGTGCCTCCGCTTGTCGGCGGAGTGACAACCGGTGCATCCTTTTTCGTTACGGTTAACGTATACGTCTCGGTAGTTGCACCGTCTGGCGATGTGACAACAATCGTGAAGACAGTCGTCTTATCCGGGATGTTGAACATCGCTTTAATCGGTTCTTCCGGATCCTGTACTCCCCCGGTAATCGTTACCATAGCATCCGCATCCGTAGGAACTGCGCACATCAGTAACTGTTTTGTGTTGCTCTCTACTTCTACCGAATAATTCTTCACACCTGGAGTGACAACAGGCGACTTGTACACTTCATTCGTGTTATCGAAGACCGACAACTCTTTCAAAGTAACATCCTGCGAATGTTCGATTGCTCTGACACTAAGCTCCTTCGTATCACGTACACGAATCCGATAACCTTCCGAGAAGCCGCCGAGCAATCCGATAGCTTCGAGCTCATCGCCAATAGCCGCTTGAGGAACTGGGCCCGACTGATTCACAATATAACCGTCTGTGAATACCAGCATCTCGCCGCTGCCATCATTAATCATATAAGAGTTTTCGTCGTATCTCTTTGTTACTGTACCTTTTACTTTAACAAGCAAGCCTAGATTTGATGGCAAGTCCGCATCACCTGTGGCCATTATCTTCGGACTTGCTGCTGCCTCATGTCCAACTACAACGACATCTTTAGCAAAGGCTTCATAAACAAGTTCTTTGTTATTCTCAAAGGTTTGTGTTTCACCATGGACACGCACGATGTCGCCAACCTTCAGCGCACCTTCCGGCACGTCATGGAATGCCATGACCCCGCCAGTCTCGTCCTGAACATAGAAGGCATCATAGAATACACCCGCTCCTGTCGTGACAACACCTTGGATAACAACATCCGTTCCGTCTGGCAAATCGCGTGCAGCACCAATGTCCGATACGGTCATGCCGCGGCCTGCCAGCCAGTTAATTGCATTCAGGCCAAAATCATTGTTGCCATAATCGCCATACGTATTATCCCATTCCAAATCATTAACCACATTCATACCGGTAACTATGATTCGGCTGTTATTCGGAAGCACCTCGGAGGCTATTGCCGGAATTGCCGAACCACCTGTTGTATCCGACACCGTATCATACGTGTAGGTTGGCGCTATTACAGTCGTCTGGTAGGTGGTTTCATTACCGCCAGCCAGAATTGATACCGAGCTGCTGTTAGTGAGTGGCTCACCGCCAAGCTTGAACAAGCTTGAGCCGCTGTAATACTCCAGCCAGCTCACGCCATCCATGATGCCATTGTCTACGATGTTCGGGAGCATCTTGACTGCATGCTTGGCTGTAGCAGGCGTCGACCAATAGTTGCCTGTTGCAGAATCATCATAGATGCCGTCATTTGAGATTTGAATGGTTGATCCGATCGATGCAAGCAAATCATTATTTAGTGTTGGATCAAGAGTGAAGTTGCTTTTACCTAACATGAAGAGAGAGCCGCCCCCGTCAACAAATGCTTTGACCGCTGCATTTTCATCCGCCGTGAAGTCCACGCCAGCGTTCGTCACCATCAGCACTTTAACTCCTGCCAATACATCAGAAGTAAGAGCAGAGGTGTTCTCAACTACTGTATAGCCTTCTTGAGCAAGCATTTGCTTGAACAGGCCTAGCTTATTTTTGTACGTACTGCTTGGATCGCTAGACGTATTCTCATTCTTGTGGCTGGCGTCAATCATCACCGTAATGCCAAGTGGTGCTTTCACCGTTACATCGATGGTGTACACATTGTCAGCAGGATTATCTCCTTCAACAGAAGACACCACCGCAATAAGCTTATGATCGCCTACAACCGGATTCGCCCATTTCACAGAGACGGAGGAAATCGTGTTGCTTGCCATCGAATCAATTGTACTTGTGCCAATCAGATGCGCTTCATCTTGGCTGTCATAATAGAATTTCACTGCAAGATTCGTAAGCGCACTTGTACCGGTATTGCTGATATCCGCTTTAAGTGTCGCTTCTGTGCCTTGAATCAGTGCATTTCCTACAACCTCGGAAGCGGATATTTTCACATCCACTTCTGTATCCTGCGACCAGATTGGCGCCGAATAAGCACGTTCGCCATCTACTTGCGTCATACGGATCATGTACCATTGCTGTCCGCCCTTTACGTCAACCGATGGTTCCCAAGTGAAGGACTTAGCACTCTCGCTTGGCACATAGGAATCAATCACCTTACCGCCATTTGAGATCAGTTCGACCTTCGCCACATTGTCGTTGGAGACATAGTTAGCTGGCAAATAATCATATTCGGTCATGGAACGGTTTTCCGCAACGTTGTCGCTGCCATGTACACTGAAGTTCAGCTTGGAGCCTTCCGCTACACCGCCCATATAAATACCGTTAGCCATAAAATCCAACGTAAGATTTGGATCTTCCGTCATGTATACCCGTCTCTTACGCATCGAATCCAGCAGCGACTCCGGCGACAGATCCTCAGACACGATCACGGTACGTTTCATCGTTTGACCCCATGTACCGTCATGGTTGTCCTCACCGTAAGTCGGAGCAACCTTCCAGCCAAGATCCAAAGCGCCGAAATACGTTTGCTCTGCATTCGCGTACGAGTAGTGACCTGAACCGTTCCCAACCTCAAACATGGTAAACAGCTTCTCTGCCTCCACATTTGGCTTCATATTATTGAAGGAACCTTTCGGATCGTTCGGGTGGTTGAATTGGGCAACAGCTTCGTCATGTGTCAGCACCCAGGCATAATACTGATTCACATCGGTATTGTAGATGCCGCCATTTTCCTTACGGTCAATAAAGTTCTCCGTACCAAAAACATTGGAATGACCCCAAGTTGTCGAAGTCATCTCGAATGCCGGGAATACGACAAACTCATCGTTTTTCGTATACTCCTTAGAAAGAGTTTTCGTTAGCTGCCAATCCGCGCCGCCTGTTCTCTCTTCCATGCCGCCTTCGTTTTTCACCGTATCGGTAAAAGTACCTGAAGCAGGGGCATCGATGTCATGAGAATGATCAGAGAAAGCAAACCAGTCGTAGTTGTATTTCTCCGCAGCCTTCAGGGCATCTTCCGGTGAGCCCGTGCCGTCATGCGAAATGTTCGTATGGTTATGCGTCGTACCGCGGTAATGATTGCCGCCTGTGAATGGCTCACTTACAATAAACGACCACTCGAATGTGCTATCGTTACCAACGGAGTCTTTTGACGTTACTTTTAATTGATGAGTGCCAAGCGCAAGATCAGTTGAAGGAAGATAAGTTACCTTCACATGCTGATTCGTAACAGAGTTCGGTGTCTTCGTAATCGAAGCCGTAACATCGGATTCATCAAGCTTCAGAGTGATCGAATTAAGATCTACTCCACTCAGATCGTCCAGCTCGATAGCAATAGAAGGACGATAGTTCTCTACACGGTAATCCTGTTCCGGTACAGCGCCAGTATACTCAGGACCAACTGCATCTGAGGTCAGTGTTACAACGTAAGGAGACGCTGCTGAGCCTGATGTTTTGGAAGCAACTGCAGATGTAGCTTCAATATAGTACTCGAAATTTGAAGTCCCAATCGCACCTTTGGAGATTGTAGCTGAGTACGTATTTGTCCCAGACAATGTCATGGCTGTCTTGGTATATTCGCTCACACCTGCCTTGCGGTAATACAGGCTTACCGAAGTCGCGCCATCCACACTTGCTTCAACATTAACATCAATATTAGTGTACGTCTGTTGGATAGGCGTATGTGTGATCGATAGGGTAGGAATAATATCCGCCGTTGAACGCGGGAACAGCTGGTAACCAGTCGTGTAAGGACTGCTGCTGTCATATTGCCCGACAAGACCAGTGATGACATAGGTTTTGCCTACTTGCAAAGACGACGAAACATCAATTCCAGTCGTAGAAATCACACGTACCGTGATCGTCTTGGTCGTATCGTTTGGATCCTGTACAGTCATGTTATAGTGGGCGCCGGAAGCGGCTTGGGCCGTTACGGTTGCCGTCAGAGAAACCAACTTTCCTTCAAGAGGCTCAGCGGTGTTATAGGAAGTAAGGCTTGCTGCGGTTGTCTGAATCGGGTCAGGTAAGACAACACCTTCCCCTAATTTCTCTACTGCAGAAGGCTGGAACTCCGTTAATCCGTTATAGAAAATAAGAGATCCAGTTATGCGAAGGCGGTCACCCTGCACAATAGTCAAATCGGAAGCAGTACCTCCGTAAACGTTCACACCACCGGTACTATCCTGCACATAATACGTATTTGCACCAAGAACATTATTGGTTGCTGTAGCCACACCTTCAATTGTAAAGATCTGGTCTTTATAGACAGGTGAGCCATTAGTATCAACCTGACGAAGCGTGCTGATTGGCGTAGTTCCTGAGGAATCAAGGCTTTCCGCTTTAATCGCATCACTCTCGAGTCCTCTGCCACTTGCAGAATTGATTTGCTGGGTCACATAGACCGCAGCAGGCGCATCTTTAAGAGTAAAACTGAAAGCTTTGTCACTGCCTGCGGTTACTGTCTGGGCACCTCCGCTAGTCGACAGCTTCGTGGTTAGAGCTTCATCGGAATAGACAGAGATAATTGCACCTGCTGCTCCTGCTGTTCCGGCTACCGTTCCGGCGTTCGAGCCGTCAACAACGTAACCGTTAACGGTTACGGCTGGTGCTTTAACCGCTTCATTAATAGAAAGGTCAACGCTTTCCGTTTTCCCCGTCTCTTGTACTGTAATGATAACGGAATCTGCCGCTCCTACCGTAGCTTCAAAAGCACCGTTGATGTCAGAGGTGGTTGAGGTAATCAGCGTATGAGTGTCTGCTGTGTAGACATTAACCGTCGAACTAGGTGCAGCCGCACCGGAGTAACCTGTTAATGTTCCGGATAACAGCTTAATCTCCTTACCTACTGCCTTCGAGCTTGCCGGCAGCTCGCTGCCGCCATCGATTGGCGGAGCCTCAAGAGGTGATGCGGAGTTTCTTGGGGTTGGGGCAGTAACAATGAAATCGGCCGAGTTATCATTGGTGTCGTAGCCTGCTCCAGAGCCTGTAGTACCTGTTGTATCTGTAATTGAAGATTTGCGAATAACTGCTGTCGTTGCCGAAATAACGGCTGTTTTCGCGGTTTCATACTGATTGGCATCGCCATAGCCTACATAATCAATTAAGTTAGGATTATTTAATTGCGATACATCTCCTCCAGGCGTACCTGCAAGAGCATTCGAGTTGCTAACTAATGCTACCTTGCCACTTCCCGCTGCCATCGTGAAAGCACCTACAGCATCCGGCGTTGGCAATTCAGCTACCGAAGCAGTTCCCTTGGATTCTTGAATCAAATAGTAGCCATACGCACGGATCGTCCCTGCCAAATTCGTCTTGCCTAAAGCAGCGGTTCCCGCTGCGCTTCCATATTGAACGGTCCAGCCCTCTAGCGATACATCTGTGTTAGTCGGATTATAAAGTTCAATGTAATCGTACGAATACACAGAACCGCTATTCCCGCCCGCTCCATAAACCTGACTAATCACTACATGTTCCGCAATCCCAGCAGCTGCAGCACCCTGCACGCTTGGAACACCGACACTAGACAACAATCCGGCCGATAATGATGCGATCAGCAGCATGCTTGTCCATTTCTTCTTGTTTCTTGATAAAGAAATAAGCATATGTCACTCTCCTATTTGAACATATGTTCAAAATTTGCTATCATTCGAATCAACTTGCCAAAACCACAAAATTACCTTCCCCCAAACCACCTGCCCGCGTTTTTTGTCGAATCACACTTAAATATAACACCGTTTTGTAAACTCTAAGTTAAAATTTGATGTAGTATTATTAAATATAACCAACAAACCTCTGTTTTGTAAACAAATACCTAGTTATATGTTATGTTTATGTAAATACTTTTTAGTCATAAGTTAATTTAATTGACACGACATTTCCAACGGATTTATAATTTTATTAAACATTTCTTCTATTCGGGGGTTATTATGTTGAACAAAATTTCACGAAGCAAGCAACTAATAATGTTGCTTTTGATCATGACCATACCGATCATAACCTTGCCAAAGACTGCTGACGCCCATCCACTTAGCGCAAGTTACACGGAAATTACATTCGAACAGGAGCAGACCAAGCTTGACTTCTCCATTGATGAGCTATCTGTTCTAGAGAAAGTTGATGTGGATACGAACCGCGATGGGAAGCTTGATCAGGAGGAGTTAACAACTAACGAAGAGACAATTGCCCATTTTATAGAGGATTCAACGGCTTGGGAGGTTGATCAGCAGCAACAAGCTGGCGAAATGACAGGCATTGAGTTCAGCCAAAAGAACAGCATGACTTATGTAACCATCCATTTCGTCTATCCTGCAGTTCCCTATGGCGCTACTGTCAATCTGAATGACGGCCTTTATTACAACGATAATAATACGAATTATGCCAATCTGCTTGTTGCGAACAGCGGCTCCGATGTCAGCCAAGCGATTCTTACCGGCAATGATCGGAATTTCACAATGATCCATACCGAGCCGCAGCTTGAGCAAGGTCAGACAGGTCAGACAGCAGCAACAGACACAACGGTTCCAGCAGTAGGGCAAGATACTCCCGTAACAACCAGCCCTTCTAAAAAAATGCACAAAACCAGCTTTGAAGACTCGGCTTGGTTTTCTTTCTTCAAGCTTGGCATGCATCATATTCTTGGCGGCTATGACCACTTATTGTTCCTGCTCGCCCTTCTGCTGGGCAGACAAACCTTCAAGCAGTATGCAGCAACAATTACAGCTTTCACAATCGCCCACAGCATCACACTGACACTGACTTATCTCGATATCCTGCATTTCCCTTCAACCTTTATCGAATCCATCATTGCCTTCAGCATCGTGTATGTCGCAATTGAGAATATCTTCTTCAAAAAAGTTCGTTTCCGCTGGCTTGTCACCTTCGCCTTTGGTTTGATTCATGGGATGGGCTTCGCTGACATTCTGCTCGGCATGGATATTCCAAAACGCTTTGTCGCTGTCGATCTAGCCAGCTTCAACATTGGCATCGAAGTCATTCAGCTCTGTCTCATCGCTCTGGCTGTCCCTGTCATCCGATATGCACAGAAATACAAAGGCTACTTCCGGACCGTCCAAGCCGCATCCATCCTCATCGCTGCAGCTGGTGCCTACTGGCTGTACGAGCGGTTACTGTAGTGAACAAGATAGAAGCCTGTTACCCGAGCAGCTCGGATAACAGGCTTCTTTTTTCATAACACATCTTAGATATTATGCTGAGTATTCAAATCCGGGCGTTTATTCGTAACGAGGTATACTACACTCTCGCCAATGTTTGTGGCGTGGTCACCAATTCGCTCAATGTTGCGAGCGACTAAGTTCAGGACGGTCGCCTGCGAAATGTTTCTTGGATTCTCCATCATCAGCGACAGAAGCTCTCGTGAGATCTGGGCGCACAAGGCATCGACCTGATCATCCTCGACAGCCAGTTTATAAGCCAAATCAACATTTTCTTGAACGAAAGCCTGGATCGACTCATAAGTCATCGTTTGTACGATCTCCGCCATACGCGGCAAATCAATCAAGGGTTTTATTAATGCCTGCCCCTCCAGACGTACGACGAACTTTGCGATATTGACGCACAGGTCTCCCATTCTTTCGAGGTCTGATGCTATCTTGAACGCAGCCAAAATCCGGCGAAGATCTTTGGCAACCGGCTGCTGGGTAGCAATCAGCTTAGAACCAAGCTCGGTTATTTGCTCCTCCAGATGATTCAAATGCTGGTCATTATTAATGATTGCTCTTGCTTTCTCTACATCCGTACCACTCAGGGCTTTCATCGAATCAACAAGCGCTTCTTCGACGAAGGTCCCCATCTCAACGAGCAAATTATGAAGCTGTTCAAGTCCATGGTCAAACTCTTTTCTTTTAGTCATCATCATCATTGTCCCCTTTGTCTTAGCCGAAGCGTCCGCTAATATAGTCCTCTGTCCGTTGATCCGTCGGATTGGAGAACAACTTCTCTGTATCCGAGAACTCTACAACTTCCCCATTTAAGAAAAAGACCGTCTGATTCGATACACGAGCCGCTTGATGCATGTTGTGCGTAACCATCACGATCGTATAACGGTCTTTCAGCTCTTGCGCCAGCTCTTCGATCTTCAACGTCGAGATCGGATCAAGCGCCGAGGTTGCTTCGTCCATGAGCAGAACATCCGGATTCACGGCAATCGCACGCGCAATACAAAGCCGCTGCTGCTGTCCGCCAGAGAGGCTAAGCGCCGAACGCTTCAAGTAATCTTTTACTTCATCCCACAGTACTGCAGCCTTCAGGCTTGTCTCTACAATCTCATCCAGCTGCTTCTTACTGCTAATACCATGAAGACGTGGACCATAAGCAACATTATCATAGATCGATTTCGGGAAAGGATTCGGCTGCTGGAACACCATACCAACTTTCTTGCGAAGCGTCTCCACATCGACATCATTCGAATAAATTTCTGTACCGCCGATGGCGATACTTCCTTCGATTCTTGTTCCCGGGATCATGTCATTCATCCGGTTAAGCGTACGAAGCAGTGTCGATTTCCCACAGCCGGAAGGGCCGATAAACGCCGTGATCGCTTTCTCGGGAATGGTGAGTGACACGTCTTTCAGAGCATGAAAAGCTCCATAATACAAATTCAACTTATTAATGTTAATTAGGGTCTGCGTCTGCAAGGTCGTTTGCATGATCGTTCTCCTCCGCTTATTTAAATAGAAAAAATGGGAAGCCTAATCATTAGTTCATCCCAGAGAAAATGAAATATTTTTGTTTAAAAAAGGTGCAGGGCTAATCCCTGACCATTCTATCCTACTAGCCGTTTGTAAATAGCGTATTGTTGTTTTGTAAATTCCATGTTAAAAATAAGACCCAAGCAGTTTGTCGATCTCCATATTTACATGTACGGTCTGCTGATATGCCTGCTCCGACAGTCGGCCAATCTGCTCCGAACTGTCCTTACTGTTCGCCGATGCCTGGAACAAATGGCTAAAGACACTACCCGCTTCCTTGACGTCAGACTCACTAACGAACGCTTCTTCCCGGCCTTCCCGTGCAAGCGCAGCCGTCTGCTCAATTGCCGCCAGAATTGTTTTCGTCAATGTCGTGATCGACTCCGCGGAGCGCTTCGTCTCGCTCGCCAGCTTCATGACCTCGCCGGCCACAACAGCAAAACCTCTGCCATGCTCACCAGCACGCGCAGCTTCAATTGAAGCATTAATTGCAAGCAGATTACTTTGCTCAGCTAATTCTTTGATCAGCTTAGAGACGTGGCTGATGGATCCCGCTTCATTCTGCAGGTCGTTCATCCGCTGCTCCTGCTGCATGGAGTTAGCAGCGAGCTTACCGAACGCAGCGGTTACTTTGTCCAGCTGATTCTTGCCGCTTAACGTCAAATCCACCATATCCGCAGATATTTCCTTGCCTTGTACAGCGGATTGTCTTACCGAGCTTACGGCTTGATCAATTTCCTTCACCCGGTTACCCACACTATGTATCGTCTTGACCTGTCCATCAATTGCTTCCTGCTGAAGCTGGCGGGACATACGAAGCAGGTCAGAGACCGTTAAGATTCCGATCATTTGTCCATCTTTCGTCACGATGACACAGTTATATAGAACGCTGTCCTCACGTTTAAGTGCACTGTCTATTAATTGTTGTGGTGAATGACTGCCGTCTACGATGAGAGGAGAAGGATCCATCAGCTCCGAGATCGGCTTCTCATAATACAGATCAACGCCAAACCGCTGGCTAAGCCGCATAAAAAATTGATTGCGCATCATGAGACCTACTGGCTTGTCCTTCTTTTCTCCTCCATCGCACACAACAATGCATTCGCTATCCGGATATTGTTTAAATAAAGCTATTGTTTCTTTGCAAGACTGAGAAGATAAAATAGCAGGCGCTGAACGAATAAATTCAAGCAGACGGGTTGATGATTCAATCGTTTCGACTTGTTTCTCGATTTGTTTCTCGACTTGTTTCTCTTTCGCTTGACGTTCTAATACAGCAATCGTCATGGTCTCTCACCTTTCTCTATAGGCTCTGGTCCTAATTTTAGGACTGAAGAATCAATTTCAGTTCATATTAATGTTTTCGCTGCGTTAAAATTCCATTTAAAATGAAAAAAACTGCAAGCAGAGCGCATTATACGCACCTTGCTTGCAGTTTTATCTTTAGTTCCAGGCTGCTTTCACCAGAACACCTTCCGGTTTGCCGGGGTATCGGATAAGCAGTGTTCCCGAAGCTTCGTCGTACGCATGTTCCGCCTTGAGACCATCTGCCGTTACGAGAGATGGAGCCGAAGCTGCGCGAAGCCGTGTGCTGACTGTCATATCCGACGGGCTTTCCGAACGGAATGTGATCTCCTTAGCGCTCACCATCTCATCCTCAATCCGCGATGAGCTGACAAGAACCTTCGTAACGTTGCTGCCGGTCGCAGTCTCTACCGAGTTCAGATCGTATAACAAACAATTGCTGCCTGGCTTCAATTCAACGGTAGTCAGAATCGGGAGCTCATGCTCGAATAGGTCGATAAAAGACCCTTCAATCCGATTCCCCACATGTTCTGTCTCATCAAGTGCTTGCGCAATGACATAAGGACCCCGCTTAATACGGAGCATCCCGCTTTCACGATACGCTTCCGCTTCGCCTCTAAGCTCCAGAGCCAGCTGCACACTATCACGGACCATGTCGGCACCATCACTCGAACGCGATAGAACGGTTGGATGAACACGGCGCACGATGACGAATCCATCTCCT
The DNA here is from genome assembly GCF_052113225.1 of Paenibacillus sp. YAF4_2. NCBI lineage: Bacteria > Bacillati > Bacillota > Bacilli > Caryophanales > Paenibacillaceae > Paenibacillus > Paenibacillus sp. YAF4_2. Next base: position 65,641 of record NZ_JBFRCT010000014.1, on the reverse strand, counting down.
GCTGCATATTCACCGCTCTCTTGATCCGCCGATAACCCCAGCGTCTCGAACAAATGCTGATCCGGACGCTCATAGATACGCCTGCTGCCTTCCCGGTTCCACCACTCCCGAACACTATGGAAGTCATCTGATCCGTCGCCAACGTAGATAAGCACACCGCCATCTCGGACCCATCCCGCAATGGCCTGATGCAGCCCCGCATGCTCAGGCTTCATGAACTCATAGCTGAGAAGCAGCACTTTATAATCGTCCAGGTATCCTGGGAAAGTCAGTGCGTTATCTAGCTGAACCGGACGCAGCGGAATACCATGCTTCACGAGCGGCAGCGCAAGTCCATAGAACGCAGACCAGTCAAGCAGCTCCTGCTGCTCAGGGGACAGCATATCTGACGTTGTCACCCCATCCGCTTTTTTGCCGGCAGTCGGCTGCTCCGTCTCTTCAGGTATAACATCGCCTCGTTGGAACATGGCGGAATTGGACAATAGTAGTCCAATTCCTCTTGTATAGATGTCATCCTCTTCTTCCACATGATTGTGGAGATCCCGAAGCACATTCATGACCGTAAGAAGAACGGTCTTGTAGCTCGCCGGAATGACTTCTTTTCCTTTACCATCTTCAGTTGGATAGCCAAGTGTGAATACCCGCCATGGCCAAGGACATACCTCAAACTTCGATACACCAGGATGAAGTAGGGCTGCTACTACCGTTGCCCGATAGTTATGACGGTAATCACTCCAGCTGTAACGGGGATTATCCTCGATCGGATCATGCAGGAACCACATGTCTCTGCCCGTACCACGAGTCAGCTCCTGCATAACACCATACTCCAGGAAGGCCGTCTCGAAGGTACGCTCCCGCCGGACACCTTGGTATACATTTGCCGTTCTCGCCGTCCCTGTCCAGATCTGCGCGATAAAACCGTCGCAGGAAGGCATCGATACTAGCAGCGCCTCCGGGCTGATGATGCGCCATTGCGTGTAATTAATTAAGCTATGGGTCGGAACGTAGAATCGCACCACCCTGTCATAGGTAACAAGTGCATATTCTTTCATCTGCGCACAGAGCCGATCAAGCGCCCGGTAATACAAATAGGCTTTAAGCTTCGAAGCCCGGTATTGTGCATCCGGGGAGAGGTGAGGCGCTATCCACGGTTCCCCGTAGTAGGTCAACCACTCCCGCTTGAACGCCTCCGAATAACCCGACTGCGCCCAGAATTCCGGCTCCTCCAGATGGATCGCTTCCACACCGCAGTCGATTGCTTTCTTGATATAGGAAGCCAAGTATTCGGAGAAAGCGACTGTCGGAACCATATACGGCACGTCCTTGCCATGTTGAATATAGTTGCCGAACCTGTCCTTTTGAGCTTCATCCCAATGATTTCTGCCGTCAAATTTCTCGTACAGATAATCCTGATACTCGCCCCATGAGACACCGGTCATGAGATGAATCGTGTAGCCAGCTTTTCTCCAGCCTTCGATACGTTCCTCCAACTGATCCGTCAGCCCATACACCATTACAAAATCGGTTCGAAGATCATACTTTGGCCCGTAGGGACGCGATTCCTGAAATCCCGTCCACTCGGCCCGCTCCTGTTTCTTACTCACTCCCATGCTTCGCTTCCTCCTTTACTGTCGTACCGTTAGTTAGGCATTTGAAGGGTAACCATGCCCTTCAGATATCGTTCATATACTTGATAGCTTGTACAAGTTCTTGCCCAACATCTTAATATAAATATTCAATATAATCAATATTACATTTTAACGACAAATTTGTGCCTTTAATCAATGAAACAAGGCTAGTTGACTCATTTTTCCGAGGATTTTCGTATTGATTCAGGAAATTTCGACTTTATTAGACTTATTTAATATATTTAATATTAAGACATCCAGTATATAGATACAGCAAATAAAAAAACTGCAAGCAGAGCGCATCATGCGCTTTGCTTACAGTTTTTTTATTTTAGATCAGATTGCTTATTGATGGAAGCTTGCTTTTCTTTTCAGAATACGTACGCCATGCAGCGGCAGCTCAAGCTCATTAGCTACTTTACCACCGGCAAGGACGTCTTCGTATTCCTTCTCATCAAGCTTCACTTGCTGCTTCGCTTCGCTGAAGTTCATGACGAATACATAGTCGCTCTCACCGTCAGAGCGCAGTTGAGCAGTAACACCTTGCGGAAGCTCCGTTTCAACAACCCGCTTCAGCCCTTCTTGTTCCACCAGCTTCTTGAAGAAATCCGTGTGGAACGGCTCTGTGTTGCGGGAAGCTACATAATACGCTTTGCCTTCACCAAGCTTATTAACGGTTAAGGCAGGACGGCCGGCATAGAAGTCATCGCCATATACAGCGAGCGCTTCAGCGCCTTCCAAATGGATCAGATCGCATAGTTCAAAAGCTTCGTATTCGCCTTGCAGGCCCAGCTTATTGCCTTCGGACATCACGATACTGTTCGTTTCACCATCGTGAAGAGAGTCAATCTCCTCCGACCAGATGCCAAGTGTTTTGCGAAGTGGTCCAGGGAAGCCTTCCAGGAAGCAAAGATCGCTTTCATCCACGATACCCGACCAGTAAGTAGCAACAAAGGTGCCGCCTTCCTGCACAAATTTCTCAATCCGTTCGCCAACACCAGGACGCACCATGTAGAGCATAGGAGCAACAAGCAATTTGTACGAGTCAAACGAACATTCGGAATCGATAATATCTGTAGGCACACCCATCTCCCAGAACGGACGATAGTGGCGCTTCAACGTTTCTTCATAATGAATACCGCCGTTACGAGGACCTTGTGAATCTTTCACCGCCCAGCGGTTCTCCCAATCATTGATGATGGCCACTTGCGGCTTCACCGATGTCCCTACTACTTCATGCAATTGTTCAAGCGCTTGGCCAACATCCGTAACATCCTTGAATACACGGGTATTCTCATGACCAACATGGTCAACTACAGCACCATGCAGCTTCTCGCTGGAGCCGCGGCTTTTGCGCCATTGGAAATATTGAACCGTATCGGAGCCATGAGCAACAGCCTGCATCGATGCAAGGAGGTGCATGCCTGGCTTCTTCAGCTTGCTGACAGGCTGCCAGTTCGTCATGCTTGGTGTGCTTTCCATCAGCATAAACGGCTTGCCGCCTTTGAGCGAGCGGAATACGTCATGGTTGAAGCCGATCCATGCAGCAAGCTCGCTTTGATCCTTCGCATCATGCCAAGTCGGATAAGCATCCCACGAGATCATATCGAGAAGATCAGCGAATTTCCAGTAGTTCAGCGGCTCAAAGTCCAGCATGAAATTAGTCGTAATCGGCAGCTCCGGATTAATCTCACGCAGCGGCTCCATTTCATGACGGCAGAAGTCTACCGTCTGGTCGGTTACGAACCGTTTCCAGTCGAGGTTCATGCCATGAACGGCTTTCTCCCCGCGGTATGTTGGCGTATCGATTTGACCGAAACTTGTATATTTATGCGCCCAGAAGGAAGTCCACCAAGCATTATTCAATGCTTCAATGGTGCCATAACGTTTCTCCAGCCATTGTTGGAATGCTTCTGTACAATAGTCACAATGGCATTCTCCGCCAAATTCATTGGAGATGTGCCAGCCGATTACAGCAGGATGCTCCGAATAACGCTCTGCCAGCTTACGGTTCATCTCCTGTACCTTCGCGCGGTATACAGGGGATGTGAAGCAATGGTTATGGCGTGCGCCGTGCAGGTTGCGAATACCATTCTCCTCAACACGAAGAACCTCTGGATATTTCAGCGACATCCATGCTGGTCTTGCACCACTTGGTGTTGCCAGCAAAGCATAGATGCCATTCGCTGCAAAACGATCAAGCAGCTGGTCCATCCATTCAAATGTATATACGCCCTCTTCAGGCTCTAATACCGCCCATGCAAAGATGCCTACGGACATCACATTGCTGCTCGACAGCTTCATCAATCGGATATCCTCCTCAAGCACATGAGGGTAATCAAGCCATTGGTCAGGGTTATAATCCGCTCCATGCAGCATGTGCGGGAATTTTGGGCTGATTGGCGGGAACTTCAAAGTCATGGATATCTGCCTCCAAACGATAATTTGTCTATTACGATATTAATATTGTAATACGCTTTAAGATCCAATAAAATCACATTATATTCACCTTACTTATAAAATATGAAACTGGAAGTGGTCCAATTATGGATAAATTGGTATTTCCGACTGTGGCAGATGCCGACCGAAAACTCCCTCTATATACGGATATTATCGGACATTGGGACAATCAAGAAACCATTGACCGGCCGCAAGGCTTCCCGCACTATCAATGGCTGCAAGTAACAGGCGGCGAAGGCGAGTTATGGATTGGAGAGGAACGGTATACGGTAAAAGCCGGTCAGGGCTTCTGCTTATTCCCTGGCGTCCCTCATCGTTATTCCACGATCCGCGAGCCTTGGGACATCTATTTCATCAGCTTTGGCGGCAGCATGTCCAAGGAGCTGCTTGCTCTAGCCGGCATTAAGGAGCCAGGCCTCTATTCCGTAACGGACAGCGAGATGATAGTAGCTCATCTGCGGGGCATTTTGGCTATGGCACAATCCGGGCTTCCTTTTCTCGGGATAGAATGCTCGAAGCTTGTCTATTTATTCCTGCTCGATCTGATGAAGGTTGTTCAAGTCAGTACGCAGTCCGCTCAGCAATATTATACGAAGCTGAACCCCGTCATCCGGTATATTGAAGAGCATATTGACAGCATGATGTCCATCCAGGAGTTATCTTCTCGTATAGACGTCACTCCACAGTATTTGTGCCGGTTGTTCAAGCAATCGATGGGGATGCGGCCAATGGAGTATGTGAACCGGGAACGGATTAACCGCAGCAAGGAGCTGATGTTTCTAAGCAGAGAGTACAAAATGCATGAGATCGCATCCATGGTTGGCTTCGAGAGTGCAAGCTACTTCAGCTCCGTCTTCAAGAAGCTGGAAAACATGAGTCCTGAGCAGTTCAAGAAGATGCACGGGATTCATTAACTGGTAACTCATCACCTCGAGGCACACGGACAATGGCGCTGCAAATGAGGTATAATGTTGGGGATAATGCTTGAAAGAAGGAGGCTTGTCCATGACAAGCAGCAACAAACAACTCGTATTTGATGTGATCGATTCCTATGCAGATACATTCAAACAAATCTCCCGTACAATCGGGGCAAATCCGGAGCTTGGCCATCAGGAATTCAAGTCAGCCGATATGCTGTGTGCCGAGCTTGAGAGACAGGGCTTCTCGGTTGAGCGGGGTATGCTTGGTATCCCTACAGCGTTTATCGGAACTTATTCATCCGGGAAGCCGGGACCTACGGTCGCTTTTCTATGTGAATATGATGCTTTGCCGGAGATTGGTCATGCCTGCGGCCATCATCTGATCTGTACGATGGGCATTGCGGCGGCTGTTGGATTAAAGGCCGTACTGGAGCAATTCGGCGGAACGATCCGCGTATATGGTACTCCTGCTGAAGAGACAAAAGGCGCCAAAGTACCGATGTCCGAAGCTGGCTTATTCGATGACTGCGACTTCGCCCTAATGGCTCATCCCTACTATACGTTCGAGAAATCCGGCGAGTCGCTTGCCTTGGACGCTATTCAATTCGAATACTTCGGCAAGCCTGCCCATGCGGCAGCGAGCCCTTATGAAGGTGTTAATGCGCTGGATGCGATACTTCAATTGTTCAACAGCGTTAATGCCCTGCGTCAGCAGACTCGCAGCGATGCACGGATTCACGGCATTATTAATAATGGAGGCAGAGTGCCAAACGTTATTCCTGACTACGCTTCTGCCCAATTTTACGTTCGATCCGCATCCCGCACGTATACCAATGAACTTGCGGAGAAAGTACGCCGCTGCGCAGAAGGTGCTGCCCTGCAGACTGGCTGTAGACTCGAGATGAACAATTATGAATTCTCCTATGACGAGCTGGTTACAAACGAAGCGTTATCGGAATGCTTTACCGCTAATCTGCTTGAATTAGGCGTGCAGCCGGAAGAAATCGAGACGGGCAAGGATCATGGTTCGCTGGATCTTGGCAATGTCTCCGTCCGCTGCCCGGCCATTCATCCTTATGTTAAAATCGTCGAGGAGCGCTTCCTCCTTCACACCGTGGAGTTTCGTGATGCCGCAATGTCAGAGCGTGCGCTCGAGCGGATGATTTTCGCTGCTAAGACGCTCGCCGCTACTGCGTATGATGTATTCGCGAACCCGGCTCTACTCGCCAGAATTCGGAGAGAATTCGAGCTTCTGCAACAGAAATAACAACAGAGTTGAACATAAGTTCACAAGAGGCTTCTCTTCCACTTAACATTGGTGAAGGGAGCCTCTTTCCTTGCGGTAGAAGCAGGATTAGCAGCAACAGCTAACGAATAGACTGACAAGGCAATGGTATAAGATCCCATTCCTAATTATTTTCGGAGAGGGCAGGTGTACCAAGTGAAATTTAATGAGTATCGTTATGAACGTCCAGATGTAGCAGCTTTTGAGAAACAATTCAAGGAGCTTCTTGCCGCATTCAGCTCAGCAGGCAATTATGAAGAGCAGGATGCCGCTATGTCGGGCATGAACAAGCTTCGGAGCGAGTTCGATACGATGCAGCAAATTGCCTACATCCGTCACTCGATCGACACGAATGATGAATTTTATAAAGCCGAGCAGGATTTCTTCGATGAGAATGGACCTGTTGTGCAGGAATACATAACGGATTACTACCGCGCGCTGGTTGGTTCGGCGTTCCGTGCGGAGCTGGAGAACAAATGGGGTCGTCAGCTGTTCCAGCTGGCTGAGCTGTCATTGAAAACATTCAGCCCAGAGATTATCGAGGATCTTCAGCAGGAGAACAAGCTGTCTACCGAATATTCGAAGCTGATTGCTTCCGCTAAAATCATGTTCGACGGCGAAGAACGAACGCTGTCTCAATTATCGCCTTTCCAGCAATCCACCGACCGTTCGGTCCGTAAGCGCGCCTCCGTTGCATCCTCCGGCTTTATGGCTGAGAACGAAGATCAATTCGACCGGATCTATGATGAGCTTGTGAAGGTTCGTACCAGAATTGCGAAGAAGCTTGGCTTCACGAACTTTGTTGAGCTTGGTTATGCCCGAATGAACCGTACCGACTATACAGCGGAAATGGTTGCAAACTTCCGCAATCAGGTGCTTGAGCATATCGTTCCCGTTGCAACTAAGCTGAAGGAACGCCAGCGCGAACGGATTGGCGTCGATGAATTGTATTACTATGATGAGAATCTCGCCTTCCTGACAGGGAATGCGAAGCCGAAGGGCGACCCGGACTGGATCGTTCAGAACGGGGCGAAGATGTATGCCGAGCTGTCCTCCGAGACGGAGCAGTTCTTCACATTTATGCAGGATAATGGCCTGATGGACCTGGTTGCCAAGAAAGGCAAGCAAGGCGGCGGCTATTGCACCTATATCAGCGAATTCGGCGCACCGTTTATTTTCTCCAACTTTAACGGCACTTCCGGAGATATTGACGTCTTGACGCATGAAGCCGGTCATGCCTTTCAGGTGTACGAAAGCAGAAGCTTCGCGGTTCCTGAGTATGCCTTCCCTACTTACGAGGCTTGTGAGATTCATTCGATGAGTATGGAGTTCTTCACCTGGCCGTGGATGGACCTGTTCTTCAAGGAGGATGTTGATAAATACCGGTTTCAGCATCTGGCTAGCGCCCTACTCTTTCTTCCTTACGGCGTAACGGTGGATGAGTACCAGCATTTCGTCTACGAGAATCCGGATGCTACTCCGGCTGAACGCAAGGCTGCATGGCGGGAGATCGAGAAGAAATATCTCCCTCACCGGAACTATGAAGAGAATACGTACCTGGAGCAAGGTGCTTATTGGCAGCGGCAGGGTCATATTTTCGGCAGTCCGTTCTACTATATCGACTACACTTTAGCGCAAATCTGTGCGTTTCAATTCTGGAAAAGAATGCAGGAGGACCGTTCCGCCGCTTGGGCCGATTACCTGCACCTGTGCCGTCAAGGCGGCAGCCTCTCCTTCACCGAACTGGTTAAGGTGGCTGGTCTCATTTCGCCATTCGAGGATGGCTGCGTAACTTCTGTTATCGGCAGCATCGACAGCTGGCTGGAAAGTGTAGATGACCAAGCGCTGTAAGGAGGATGACGTATGAATATCACGTTTCGGCCTCTTAGCGAGCTTCCCATCGGAGAAGTTTCAGAGCTGTGGAACCAGTCCTTTGAGGATTACTCTGTCCCCGCTGCTCTTCCGCTTGATCGTTTTATTGGCCGTGTGGCGAATGAAGGTCTTGCACTTGAGCATTCCCTTGCCTGCTATGTCGATGGTGAGCCAGCAGGACTTATCATGAATGGCTTCCGAGAGTTTGATGGAAGAAAGCTGGCCTGGAATGGCGGAACGGCGATCAAGCCGGCGTTTCGTGGAAAAGGAATTGGCAAAGTGATGATGCAGCGGAATTTGCAATTGTATGAGGAACTAGGTGTACAGCAGGCGAATCTGGAAGCTATTGCCCATAATGAATATGCCATTCGGTTATATGAAAGTGTAGGTTATTCTCAGATTGACCGCCTGCTTATTCTGTCGACGGAGCAGCCTATTCCGGATATGGACGACAGCTATGAACATTCTTATCAGGTGGCGCTTGGCATGGCAGCTGAAGCTGCTAGACTTCCCTTCTATAACGAAGGCGAGGTCTGGCAAGCCGGTATCACCAGCTTGAGAGACGGAGAAAGTGTTGCTATCTTCGATGGTGAGGATGCTGCAGGCTATGCGTTATACCGGCGAACGTTCAGCCCGGAAGGCAGCTTAACGGGGATTATCTTGTACTTGAGGTTGCGCCAGGCCGGACGGATGCTGCAGGTGTCATACGAGCTGCCCTGCAGGAAGTTTGGCAGCCCGGCGACAACTGCCGCCGATCAGCCTTTAATATCAGAGCAACAAATACCGTGCTGGTTGAGCTGCTCAGCGAAATGGGTTTTGCGACAAATATGGAGCAGGTGCTGATGGTGCGCGAAATGAATTTGGGATAAATCTTAAATAGACCGTCCATCTGATGGCACACTTTTTACCACTCACCAAACAAATAAGACCCTCCGAGGGTCTTATCGTTACAGTTCGATACTAGTTTGACACGTATAAGACCCTCTAAGGGTCTTATTTCGTGTATAAACCTCTCACAACCCACCATTTTTATCCACCTACAAACAAATAAGACCCACTGAGGGTCTTATCGTTACGGTTCAGTGCTAGTTTGACACGTATAAGACCCTCCCGGGGCCTTATACAAAATGAGACAGCACAAATACCGCTGGCGAATTCCAATAAATCGTCACTTCGTTCGTCGAGTAGCTTTCCATCACATCGGCGAATGCTGCAGCTGGAGCTTTGCCTTGCAAATGCTCACGGGCGTATTCATCCTGCACGCCAACATTAGGTCCGCCTGAGACAAGTCCGGGTACCGGTTCATCCACTCCATCACCTTCCGATGGACGGTGATGCGGATGACGGATTGGCTTGCTCCCGAAGCCAGTTACATAACTCATGCCAACCGCATTCATCCCAAACAAATAATGAATATGATCCAGCACAAGACTTTCATATGACATTGAACCTGCCAATCGATCTGCTATAAGCAGCAGCATCGCTTGATTGAGCAGCACCATATTGCTGCCCCATATGTACTGCTCCGGCAAGAGCGAAATACCGAACCCGTCCTGTCTGCACACGGCAGCCAGCTTTCCTGCTACCTCCAGCAAGCCCGCCTGTAACTGTTCCGCTAACCCCGCTTCTCTCTCACGCTCCGACATCAGATACGAGATGGTTCCATAACCGCCCATATCAGCCCAGCCAAGCTCATACTTGTCAAAAGAAAGCTCCGCTAGCTGCTGGAACGCTTCATGATAACGAGCTTCCCCAGTTGTACGGTACAGTTCTGCTGCAGCCCAATAACGTTCATCCGTATCCAGCTTATCTCCATATTCCCCCGTCACAATGGAAGATGGATTTCTAAAGCCTGGGTACTCCGGATGAAGAGTGAGCCACTCCCATGCCTTCTCCGCTGCGATCAGACAACTGGAGGCAAAAGCTGTATCAAAGCGGTCATACACCCGTGCTGCCATCGCCATAATACCAGCAAAACAACCCGTTGCTGTTGATGAGACCGGAGAAACATATAATTCTTCTGTATCTTCCTCCGGCATCGTATCGGCTGCCGGGAACCGTAATGTCGTCAGCTTATGGAAAACACCACCGGACTTGTTATCCTGCATTCGCAGCATCCATTCCAACTCATACCGGCATTCATGCAGCACATCCGGCATGACGCCGTCCGTTTCGGGCAGCGGTACCGTTCTCTTGAAAGCTTTCGGATAACATTCATACGCGAGCAGCAAATCCGCCACCGCCTTGGCACCTGGACCTACATACTTGCCATAATCCCCGGCATCATGCCATCCGCCCCATGCGTCAACTCTTCTGGTTTCATCACCATAGACAATCGCAGGCGTCAGGTGGCATTTTCCATGCTTCCAATCACCGGCATATTGCTCTTCCAAATCCATTCCGCAGCGGAAATAATAGAACGCTTTCAATAATGCTTGATGAGCCTCTTCATATACCTCTTCTCGGATTATGAAAGGATCCGATTGTTGTCCATTATTCACCTTCACATAATATGTACCCGGCTGCTGCCACTCAGAAAAATCCAACTTGCTGACCGTCATCCCGCTCGCAGCATCATCTAGTGAGATCAAAGTCTCACCTTCCCAAACTACTTCGCCATTCTCCTGATTAATCAGTTTGAAGTCTTTACTTTCCCCCGCAAATACAGCTGTCTTCGTATCCTTATTCCGGTAACCAAGCTGATTAATTGCAATTTCCATCATGGTAAGCTCCTCTCTTTGATGAGAATAGATCAAGCCGCTACATTATATCGCATCCGATAGAGTATGGAACTATCGAAACTAAAGGACATGCTATGCAATCTACAGTTTCTACAAAAAAAAGGCGCTCATCGCTGAGCAGCCTTTGACATTCCATCTTCTTTTAACGGAAAAGCACTTTGTCTACATTATACTTCGCTTTAAACTCATTGATCAGAAACGTCTCATAAATCTCCCGCTCAACCGGATCTTCATTGACATAGATCTCGATCTTGGTCACTTCATCACGGTAATTTTTCATTGGAGATACGCTATCTTCAAAATGCTTTTTGATACGAGGTCTGAGCTTTCTGGCTTTGCCAACAAACAGCACATCGCCCTTAAAGTTGTAGAATATAAAGAAGCCGCCCTTTTCCCGCGTAATAAGATGGAAATCCGTAAAGTTGTAAATATGGCTCAGCTCGGGATTGGTTTGTTTGTAAATCGTAACGTCCGGTTCCGGAATCGTAATGGTAATCAAAAAATTCACTTCTCTTTCCTTGTCTGTTTGTAGTATTGTATCACATCTCAGGGAACCAAGCTTTACTTAGCCGGATAATTCCTTCCCGGATCTTCTCTTCGCTAAGGCCCCCAAAGCCAAGCATGATATAGGAAGGCGGACATTCCTCCGGATTCAGCCAATTCAGCCTAGGCGTATATACAATAACCCCCTGCTGATAAGCTTGTTCGATTAATTCATCACTTGACCGGTTGTACACATCCAGCAGGAGGTGCATGCCTGATTTTTGTCCGATAACGCCAACCCGGCTGCCCAAGTGCTCTTGGATCACCCGAAGCAAGGTTTTATGCCGCGCTTGATACAGCTTTCTCATCTTGCGGATATGACTTTCGAAATATCCTTCCTTCATAAATCGATACACGGCTGCCTGTATAAGTGGTGAGACGGATTGACTGTAGGTTTGAAGTTTACTGCGATAATCCTTCGCAAGCAGCTCGGGGAGCACCATATAACTAAGACGTACTCCTGGCAGGAAGGACTTGGATAATGTCCCCAAATATATGACCTTGTCTCCCGTATCCATCGCCTTGAGAGCAGGAATTGGCTGTCCCTGATAACGAAGCTCACTGTCGAAATCATCCTCAATAATATAACCATCGTGCTCATAAGCCCATTGCAGCAATCGCACCCGATTCTGGACCGGCATAATAATACCGACAGGGAATTGATGAGACGGGGTAACATATACCACTTTAGCATCAGTTTGCTTCAACAAATTAACAGTTAATCCATCGCTGTCTAAAGGAACGGGAATAATCTCTCTGCCATGATTACGGAGCACCGTTCTGACTCCATTATAGCCAGGCTCCTCCATTGCAATCATCGGCGGCAACGGCAGCAGCTGACACAGCATGCTAATCATCGTCTGCGTACCAGCACTGAGGAAAATCTGTTCCGATGAGCATACAACTCCACGTGCTTGGTACAAATAACGGGCGATTTCAGTTCGAAGTCCTGCATGTCCCTGCCGGTCTCCATATCCGTACACCTCTACTGTACATTCCTCTAAAGCCTCCACCATACATTTCTTCCACTGCCGTACTGGAAAATGCGCAAGCTCCACATCTCCGTATTCAAAGTTAATAGCAAGAGGGCTCGACTTAGGAACCTGCTGCGTCTTTTCCGACTCCAATGCTGTCCCCGTTCTTCCCCCGCTTCCCTCTAACTCCAGCTTTTCCAGTGCCATGACATATAACCCGCTTCGCAGCTTACTTTGGATATAACCCTCCGCAAGCAGCTGCTGATAGGCGGTTTCCACCGTATTCTTGCTGACGGATAAATAAACAGACAACTGCCGAATTGAAGGCAGGCGCTCATTCTCTTTCAATATTCCTGCTTCAATCTGTCCCTTCAGATAGGAAAAAAGCTGCTGATAAAGTGGAAGATCGCATTCTCTATCTAAATCAGGTGTTAAACTGATCACTGGCTGCCCCCAACCTCTGTACCCCTCATATTCATCAAAACTGTACCTTTTTATAAGGACAGTTGATCACTACAATAATAGCATAATTAACTTTTCCCAGAAAGTGAGTGGTCAAGATGTTCCCTATTCGATTACAAAAAAGAGCTTGTACGGATCCTCACAAAATCCAGCAGTTCCTGGAGCAAGCGCGCACCGGATTTCTTGGCCTTGCTTCAGGTAATGTGCCCTACGTCGTACCTCTTAACTTCGTATGGATGGATGAAGCCGTTTATTTCCACGGCGCGTCTGAAGGCAGGAAAATCGATATGATTGCGGAAAACCCTGAGGCCTGTTTCACAGTCAGTGAAGAATACGGCACAATCTCCGATCCTACTCCCGCACATGTCGATACGGCATATATGAGTGCAATCATCTATGGCACTGTGATCAAAGTAACGGACTGGGATGAAGCAACTGCAGCTATGCAGCTGATGTTAAACAAATATGTTCCCGGCTATTTCGACCGGCCTCTAGCCAAGAGCCACCTGGAGAGATACGTCTCCTCCATGGGAAGCAAGACCTCTGTCTTCAAGCTGGTCTCAAGCTCCATCTCCGCGAAAGAAAGCGAAGTGAATGAGGCGAAAATGTTTCATCAAGGCCGAAAAAGTCAAGGGGATCGTCCTTAAATTTTTCTGCCTAGGCCAAACGATTCAAGACGAGCGGGATAAATTAAAAGGCGCCTCCGCAACATGCAGAGGCGCCTAACTGTTATTTTTTCAATTCCGGAATGACGTACTGCGGCTCTCTACCATACAACGCATCCACCAGGTTGCGGGCGGCTACCATTGCCATATCGTCCCTTGTTTTCTTTGTTGCCGAGCCGATATGCGGCAGTGTCACGACATTATCCAACTGCAACAGCGGATTGTCCGCGCTGACTGGTTCCTTCTCGTAAACATCCAGCCCCGCACCAAAAATTCGCTTGCTGCTAAGAGCTTCAATTAACGCCGCTTCATCAACCGTCTCACCACGTGATACGTTAATGAAGATCGCGCTCCGTTTCATGCGGTTAAATTGCTCCGCACCAATGAGATGCTTCGTCTCTGGCGTAAGCGGCGTCATCAATACGATAAAGTCTGACTGTTCAAGCAGATCATTCAGTGGTATGTAATTAACGCCTAGCTGCTCCTCAACCTCTACCTTACGGCTGCGGTTATAATAGGATACTTCCATATCAAAGCCAAACTTCGCACGCTTCGCTATTTTCTCACCAATCCGGCCCATCCCGATAATACCCAGCTTTGCATGATGTACATCCATGCCAAACAACTGCTCCCCGATGCCGCGCTGCCAGCCCCCGGTCCGTACCAGATTATGAAGCTCGGTTACCCTTCTTGCAGCTGCCAGCATAAGTGCCAATGCAAGATCGGCTACTGTATCATCAAGGACATATGGCGTATGGGTACCAATAATATTACGCTTCTTCATCGCTTCAAGATCATTATGGTTATATCCTACGGATATATTGCTGACCGCTCTAAGCTTTTGCGCTGCGCTGAGCAGTCGCTCGCTGATTGCGTTGCCGGCTGCGAGCAGCCCTTCTACATCACCGATTTTCTCGGCGAGCTGCTGGCCAGTAATCGCCTTCTCCTGATCCTGCCACATTTCGCAATCGCAATATTGATCGAGATAAGCTTTTACCTCATCGGAAACTTTCGCTGATATGTATACTTTTGGCCGCATGCCATCATCTCCCCTCGAATTCTATTTCTATTATACACATGTCCCAAGGCGAATGGTTGCCTTTAAGACAGAAGCCCACTACAATAAAGTAGGCTGCATTAGACTTTAAGTTCGTGGTGAGCCAAACTACAGCGTAAGGTGGGACTAGCAAGGGTGGAACCGTTTAACGAGAAAGTTGTCTATGAGAACCCTTTGTTATCCTTGCGGGTCTGGCAGCCGATTCGAAAGGATGACGACCTGACCAACTGGCATTATCACCGGCAGCTTGAGCTGCTGTATATTATGAAGGGCAAGCTCGAAGTTGATGTGGAGGAAGAAAGCTATCATCTTGAGGCAGGCGACGTTATAATCATCGGAGCCTCTCAGCTGCATCGCGACCGAAGCTCCGGGCATCTGGATTACATCGTTTTGCAATTTGAGCTCGAGCCATTCTTTGATCAGAGTACGATTGCCTATATGAGATATTTCTCCGAGACGGAGAATCCGCTCAGCCAGGCTAATTATATTTTCCAAGAGAACAGTGCTGTGAAGAAGCAGATCGGCGACTTCATCCGCCAGCTGCATCATGAAGCAGAACGCAAAGAAACTGGTTATGAGCTTGCCGTAAGCGTCTTGATCAAGCAGATTCTGCTTGCGCTGCTGCGCAACGATCATCGAAAGGCACTTGCGGAACAGGATGACTTCGACCGTGTCCGTCTCAAGCCTGTACTCGACTATGTTGAGAATCGACTGACTGACCGCATTCAAGTTGAGGAGGTATGCAAAATCGCCAATATGAGTTACTACTACTTCGTGAAGTTTTTCAAGAAGACGATTGGCATGTCCTTCACTGAATTCGTCAATTACCGAAAAATCAAATGGGCAGAGCGCATATTGCTGACCAAAGACCTCAGCATTACCGAGGTTGGCGAACGAATCGGAATGCCAAATATGGCCCATTTCTATAAAATGTTCAAAAAATATAATGACTGCTCGCCAAAGCAGTTCCAGCGTAAAATGCTCGACTGGAACCGGCAATAGGCCAAGGTGAAACGGCTTCGCTATAGGATTATAAATTCTTAGAAATAAACAAAAAAACTCGTCCCCCTTATCCCTTGGGTGTGACGAGTTTTTTTGACATTACCAATTTATATCCTACACCACGAATCGATTCGATCTGAACCGTCTGGCCTAATTCAAGCTTTTTACGAAGCGAGCTGACATGAACGTCTACCGTACGTTGTCCCCCGATGTAATCAAAGCCCCAAACAACATTCATCAAGTCATCGCGTGTAATAACCATTCCCGGACGCTGCACCAGGTAGAGAAGTACCTCGAATTCCTTCGGACGAAGCGGAACAGTCTCACCATTCAGAATCACTTCGTATTTCTCTGGATAAATCGACAGATCTCCAGCTGTGATGACCTTCTCCGACGTTTCGATTGGCACCACATCATCCGACTGAGTCCGGCGCAGTACTGCTGATACACGAGCAAGCAGCTCGGCCACTCCAAACGGCTTCGTAATATAGTCGTCGGCGCCATGCTTCAGCCCTTGAACGACTTCTTCCTCTGCATTACGTGCCGTCAATATAATAATAGGCGTCTTCACGCCGTTCTGACGGAGACGTGTTAATATTTCAAATCCATTTAAGCCTGGAAGCATGATGTCTAAAATAATCAAATCGAAGGTGCGTTGTAAAGCTGTCTGCAGCCCCGTTGCCCCATGATCAATAACTGTCGTTGCATAACCTTCTTGCGTCAGATTATACGACAAAAGCCGAGCTAATGTCGGTTCATCTTCAATAACCAATACTTTATGCGACATGATAACCTCCAGCCTGTCCAGCCTAGACACAATTTTTCTACCTTATTTTATCACGATTTCATGAAGAATGGGTAAATTTTTAAGTTAGGCTGATTATTGCTGGAGAACTGGCAGCTCGATAATGAAGGTCGAGCCAAGGCCAACCTCACTCGTAACCGATATTGTTCCTTTATGCAGCTCAACCAAATGCTTCACAATAGACAAGCCTAGGCCGGTACCGCCTGAACTGCGTGACCTTGCTTTATCCACCCGGTAGAATCGTTCAAAAATACGCGGTAAATCTTTTTTCGGAATGCCAATACCCGTGTCGCTGATCTTAATTCGGATATGATCCTCATCGATACTCGCAATATGAACCGAGACTTTGCCACCCTCTGGTGTATAGTTTATACCATTTGCTACGACATTCATCATAATTTGTCGTAAACGGTCTTCGTCTGCTTCGACATAAAGTCCTTGCTCGATCTGCAGATCCAGAATGATCGATTTCCGAGCTGCCTCCGTCTCCAGCATCTTGATTGTCTTCATCATGAAGGAATCCAGCTCCACAGGGGAGAAATACATCGGAACGCGCTTGGATTCAATCTTGGAAAGGGCCAGAATATCGCCAATAAGTCGGTTCAAACGATCACTCTCATCAAAAATAATTTGCAGGAAAGAGCGCGCTGTCTCTTCATCGTTAACCGCTCCACTAAGCAGTGTCTCGGCAAAGCCTTTTACAGCCGCAATTGGTGTTTTTAACTCATGCGAGACATTCGCGACAAACTCACTGCGCATTCTCTCGAGTCTGCGGATTGCAGTGACGTCCTGAAGAACAAGCAGCAGACCGCTGAAATCATTATTCTCTCCATGGATGGGAACGAGGTTAAGCTCCAGCAGGCGTTCTTCCGGGAAGTAGAACGTAATTTCTTCACGAATATGCTCACGGCTGCTAAGTGCCTCTTGAATAAGCTGGGACAGCTCATATTGCTGCTTCGCCTCCGCATAATTCCGGCCGACCAGCTCACGCGCCGAGAACCCTAGAATCTCTTCCGCACGGCGGCTCATAAGCAGAATTCGTCCGTGAGGATCAATCATCATTACTCCATTGATCATATTATCGAGGACGCTCTCCAGCTGGCTTTCATTTTGCCGGATTCGGGTCATTTGAATTTCCAGGCTCTCTGCCATAGCGTTAATCGCATGACCAAGCTCGCCCACCTCATCCTGCTTCTCAATCTTCACCCTAGCTTTATAATCAAGCTGCTTGATTCGCTGCGCTACCTTCGTGATTTGCTCCAGCGGACGTGTCAAGCTTAAGGCAATACGGTAGCTGACAATTGCAGCTAGGATAAACAGAATAAGCAGCCCAATAATAAGTACTGTCCACAGCTTATAGATGCTCTGATCAACTTCCTTCAAGCTCATCGCAAGACGGATGACATTTGAGTTCGGATCAGAAGCATTCGCCGGTATGGCTACATACAATAAATCTTCCTTCAGAGTAGCACTGGATCGAACTGCTCGCCCGACACCTTTTTTATGCGCCTCCTGCACCTCAATCCGGTTGCTGTGATTGTCCATGGTATCCGGAGCATGGTCCGAATCACCGAGTACCGTACCATCACCGGCAATAAAAGTTACCCTCGAGCCAGTAAAGCTCCTAAGGCTTTCTGCTTCTTTCGTGAAGTACGGAAATAACGAGGCCTTATCCCCCTGCTTCCATTCCGTCTTGGCCAATATGATATGCATCTCACGTACCATATTGTCTTCCAGCGCGTTAATATGATTATCTTTAAACGTCTTCGCCATGAAGAGACCTGCAGCTGTAACGGACAGTGCAAGTATAATGATCATTGTAAAAGTAAGCCGATTGCGAAAGCTGCTCATGGCCAAATCGTTCATCTCCTTTGCCTAATTGTCACTCGTTTTATCGTACATGCGCATGCGACGCATCGCTAGTCTTGTTTTTGTTAAGTTTTTGTAAAACAAAGTGATGCACTGTCGCAAGTGGCTGCTGTACAAGGATCGACAAGACGACCGGCACAGCCGCCAGAGGGCTGAAGTAGCCAAGTGCAAGCACGATACCAAGCGAAATGTTACGCATTCCCGTTGCATAAGAGACAGTGACTTGGACATCCTTGCGGCTGTGTCTCGCTGTTCCGAAGTACCCGATTGCATAGCAGGCACCTACCAGTACAATAACAAGAGGAACAAGCTTCACCATATCCCTTTTCAATTGGTCGACATATGGCGCAATTGCTGAGGCATTCAGGGCAACCACGGCTACAAAACAGAGCTTGGAGATTGGCGCCGCCACTGGCTTGACCCGTTCTTGAATACGCCCTTTGCTTAACTCATACAGAACAACTCCACATATGGTCGGAAGTACAACAATGACGAACAAGTCGAACATAATCGGCCCAATCGCAATATCAACGGAAGTATTAAAGAAGAGATGAATGCCAAACGGTACAACAAATGGACTTAACGCAGAATCGAGCACAACCATCGCCAGCATCAGCGGCACGCTGCCGCCCGACATCCCAACCCACAATACGGTTGATACACCAAGCGGAATAATCGTAAACAGAACAAGTCCAACAACATAAGGGGATGCTGCACCAAAGATAAGACTGCCAATCCCATAAGCAATTAATGGCGAGATCAAATGCGCCAGGATTAACGTCCATAACAGTACGCCCGGCCTTCGAACCGCTTGGCCCAATTGACGAATACCACAGCCAATCGCCATCGTCAGCGTGACGTAGGCAAACAAATAGGGAACAGCGTCAACCATTGGCTGAAGCTGATCAGCAAAAAGAAAACCCAGGACAAGAGATCCCGGGATAATTAGAAACATCCACCGTTCGAAATTTTGGTTGAATATCAATCCAAACTCTCTCGTAAGCCATCCCTCATTTACTAAATATGGTCAATTACCCCTTATCATATCTTATTTACGGAGTAAGCGCATCGTCAGGATGGCGGAAAGCTGCCGGTAATGTAATATGAATAGTTGTCCCTTGACCCTCAGTGCTCGTTATTTCCAAAGTACCGCCATGGGAATGAATGATTTGTTGAGTAGCCATCATGCCAAGCCCTGTCCCCGTTTCTTTGGTTGTATAAAAGGGCGATCCAATTTTGGATATGAGTTCCTGAGGAATCCCTTGGCCCTGATCTATTACATCAATCGCAATGATATCCTCAGATGGGCTTGCCGCTTTAATCTGAATTTCCCCTCCATCCGGCATAGCCTCCATGGCATTTTTGATAAGATTAATAAACACCTGCTTCAATTGTGATCCCACACAATGTACGGCAGGCAGTTCCCCTAGCTGAGAGTAACTGATTTCCACCTTGTGAATTAAAGCCTGTGAGCCCAAGAGTAAAATAACATCCTGAATAATCGGGCCAATTTGTTCCCTTTTGAACTCCTGAGCTTGTGGCTTGGCCAAATAAAGCAGCTCGCTTGTAATGAGTTCAATTCTTTTCAGCTCATCTTTCATGATGTCGAAATAGCTTTTGCTTCTCCCGGATCCTGCTTGTTCGATGAGATATACAAACCCTTTTAACGAAGTAAGAGGATTTCTTATCTCATGGGCAATAGAAGCCGCGAGCTGCCCGACTGCAGTCAGTTTTTCCGCTTGCAACAGCATCGTCTTATGCTGGTTATCCTGTGTAATATCTTTAGCAACTCCATATACCCCCACCACTTCATTATTAATGATGATCGGCATATTGGTTACTTTAACATCGATAACGTGACCGTTTTTGTGGTAAGCTTTCGTTTCATAATGCTGCGTAATCCCCTTGGCTGCTTTCCGAAAATGCTCCTTTGTCTTCTCTAATTCCTCCTCGGGAATTAGCGGAGTATACGACATAGCTAAAAGCTCAATCGCACTATATCCTAATAGCTGCTCCATGGCTGGATTCACGAGAAGATAATTGCCATCCGTATCCAAGGCAAATACGGCATCAGGATTATATTTAAAAAGTGACTCATAGTGCTGTTCCTTTTGTAAGGACAGTCCTTTGTTCTGCGTAATGTCATGTATATAGACGGAAAGTCCACTAGGAGATGGATACACTCTTATCTCAAACCAAGAAGCTAATGGTAGATAATAGGCATCAAATTCAACCCGAATCTGTTCCTTCATCGCTTTATGATACTGTTCATAGTAAATAGAATGAACCGCACCCGGAAATACACTCCATATTTTTTTGCCAAGGAGTTCTTCCCTCTTATAGAACATAAATCGCAGCGCTTCTTCGTTAATATAAGTAAATTCCCAGCTGTCATTGAGTGCAAAGACGGCATCCGTGATTCGATCGAGAATCTCATTCTGTTCATAATAATGGACCATATATCCCCCTCATTTCGCGAAGTAACCATAAAAAAACCTAAATAAGAGCTGTATTCACAGCTTTTATTTAGGCTTATGCCCAGCGATCTCTCTGGTTCATTGCCGCCAACTTATTAACCTGGATGTAAGATGAACACAATAACACTTTTATCCAGATGAAAATCCCAGTCGACAAACAGATCAATTACCTTTGCATTCAGAAACTCCTGGAAACGGCCATTATTATGCAGATGACTCTTTTCAAGATTACGTTTAGCGAGCCTTAAGCTTTCTTCATGGCCAATTCGAATCAGTTCTTTCTCAATGCTAATCAGAATTCCAAGCCGAATAACCAGCAGGGTTCTTTCATTAATCAAACAAGAATACAATTCGCCCGGCCATTTCTCAACCTGTTGACTGATTGTATTAACCTCTAATTCAAGCTGCTCTTTCCCTGTATATACGGATTCCATGTGGAGCTGTCCATATTCTTCGGAAGCTTCTATCCCGACCATAACCCCCGACTGATTATGAAGTCCCCAATCATAATAAAATTCCTGAATATTCATACCTGCAAGTACAAGCAGATAGGCCTTAATTTCAGGGATTAATGACTTCATTAATAAATCTCTAGTTGATTGAATGGTGTAGATTTGGCCTTGATCAAGAAGAATCTTCTCGGTTGGTGATAAGAAGTTTCTTAGATAAAGGACTACAAACGGGCGATTAATGCTAACAAAAATCGATTGTGGACCTTTACCAAATGACTCTCTTAACAATCGTCCAACATAGCTCGCTATTTCGGATTGAGCAGCCTGTTTATCCAAGATCATTCATCCTTAGGTTCAGGCAAAAGCATTATTTCTTTCGCCCCAAATTTATTGTAAATATTTAGTTGGAATAAAACAATCGAAACTTAGTATGTACGTATGCGGAAATTCTATCCATCTCCTATTTACTTGGATTCAGAATAAACACGATGACGCTTTTATCCAGATGAAAATCCCAGTCAATAAAAATATCTGAAATCTGCGATTGAAATATTTTCTGAAATTGATCGTTATGAAGCAGATGACTTCTCTCTAGATTTCGTTCCGCCAGCTTTAAGCTTCCCTCAAATCCAAGCCGGATCAATTCCTTGCCAAGGCTGCTCAATATCCCGATCCTGACAACCAGAAGTGTCCTTTCATTAATCAGATAGGAGCGAATTTCTTCCGGTTTCTTTTGAATTTGCTGACTAATCCTCTCCATTTCACCGTGCAGTTCCTCTTTTCCGGCATACCACTCTTGTGGACTATAAAGTAAGGAATGCTGGTCTGATTCTATTCCAACAAGGATGCCAGAATAGTTATCGAAGCCCCAGTCATAGTAAAATTCCCGAATGTTCATTCCCGCTAGCAGCAAATAGGCTTTTATCTCCGGCATTAACGACTTCATCACGAAGTCTCTTGTATGTCGAACGGAATCAACCTGATCTTGCTGTAGAAGGATCTTCTCTGTTGGCGATAAGAAGTTCCTAAGGTAGATAACAATAAACGGGCGATTGATATTCACATAAATCGATTGCGGTCCTTTTCCAAAAGATTCACGCAGTAATCTTCCAATATGACTCGCAATGTCGTTTTGAATTTGTTTTTCATTCTTGTCCAAAAATCCCATCCTCAGTACCTGCAATTATTTAATAGTAAGTAGAAAATAAGAAACAAAAATAGCCTAAATAAAAGTTGTTGTGAACAACTCTTATTTAGGCTTATGTCCAGCGCCATCTCTGGTTCATTAATGCCGAATTAGTCGTTAGTCAGAATCATTTTAGTATAAGGCAAAAGCTTTATTTCCTTCACCCTTTCATTATTCTAATAATTTTTATACATTTAAACAAGAATTAATTTATATGACCTTCCTCCTACTGCTGACCCTTCATAAACTCCGCTACCTCACCCGTGATCTGATCCTTACACTAACGAACTGAGGAATTCTTATTTCACCGATTATAGCTGCTTTAGATTCTAACGAATCGTGGTATCGTTACTTCGCCATTTCAGCTGGCTCGATGGGCTATTTCTCAGCAATAGCGTGTCTACGATTCGTTAGAATTCTGCGACAGCTTTTTCTGACCGAATAAGAATATGAGGGTTCGTTAGAATGGCACATAGCTCGTATATGGTAGGATATAGTAAAATAAGCAAATGGATAGATACGTAATGGAGAGGAGCTTCAAGTCGAATGGAAAGTCATTTTTTCGCTTATATGTATCGGTTGAAATATATTGAACGCTGGAGCTTGATGCGCAACACGACGAAGGAGACCGTAGCGGAGCATTCCTTCCATGTTTCGCTGCTTGCCCATATGCTGTGCGAGATTGGCAACAGCTTTTTTGGCCGCAGCTACAACGCTGATCGTGCGGTAACGATAGCTTTATTTCACGATGCTACGGAGGTATTCACCGGTGATATCCCTACTCCCGTTAAGCATCATAATCCTAAGATGCTCGCGAGCTTCCGTGAGATTGAAGCAATGGCCGCAGAGCGAATGCTTGGGATGGTGCCTGAGCCCCTACAGTCTGCATACGCTCCCCTGCTCGGGAAACCAGACGGGACGCTTTCCGAAGAGGAGCAGCAGCTCCATAAGATTGTAAAAGCCGCTGACCTGCTGGATGCTTATTTGAAATGCTTAACCGAGGTGTCCACCGGCAACCGCGAATTTCTCGTCGCCAAAGGACAGATCCAAGCTTCCCTCGAGGGTCTCGGCCTGCCGGAAACCGATTGGTTCCTTGCTAATATGGCGCCAAGCTTGGGAATGACGCTGGATGAGTTGTCGTAAGCAAAAGAGCTGTGCGGAAATATCCGCATGGCTCTTTTTTTCTTTTTGATAGATCAAATCAGTAAAAATGCTGTCACTTCCAAAAAGACAGCACAAATCATGATTCACAATGCGTGTCGAAGGCACTATACTATTGTTAGATAATGATAATCAATTTCAATTATAGGAGCCAATCGAACATGAAACGATTTACACGTATGGCGCAATTTACACTCATTATGATGCTTATTGCCCTCTTGGCCGCTTGCGGCAGCAACAACAATGGAAATAAGGAAGCTGCAGTGTCTCCCTCAAACAACGCAGCGGAACAGCCTGCAAATAATAGCGACGACGAAGTCCGCGTAATGATGGATGCCATGGGGCATGAGGTCCAAGTACCGGCCCATCCGAAGCGAGTTATTGCACCATTCATGGAAGATCCACTCACGGCACTGGGCATTTTTCCCGTCGCACAATGGGGAGCCGCTGGCGTTCCACAGCAATATTTGCAGGAGAAATTGAAAGATATTCCTGTCTTGAATATGGAAGGTGGATTGAAGCCGGAAGAGGCTCTCTCCTATACTCCTGACTTGATCATCTTCCCAGCCCCTACTTATCTTGCGGACGGCAGCTATGAGCAGTTTTCCAAAATCGCACCAACCTTTGTGTTATCCGATAGCGAAGCAGACTGGCGTGGAAATCTAGAGAAGCTTGGTGCATTGCTCAATGATGAGGATGCGGTGAAGACAGCACTTGATAAGTACGACCAGCAGGTAGTTGACGCGAAAAGCAAGCTTGGCAATCTTCCTGCCGAGAAAACAGCCGTGTTGATGCAGGCAGACGGAGAGAAAGGCTTCAAGTTGTTTGGTCCAAACTTCTACGGTGGCGAGACACTTTACCAAACGCTTGGTTTCAAGCAGCCAGCTCTATTGAATGGGGACTACGAGACCTATTCGATTGAAAAGCTTGCGGATTTGAAAGATGTCGATTACATCTTCGTCATTTCCGGCCCAGGACGCGGCAAACCGCCTGTAGACAATTCACTATGGAAATCGCTGCAAGCTGTTAAGAATAATCATGTGTTTGATGCCGACTCCGGCCATTGGTTCAACGCCAATGCCATTGCGAATGGTCTCATCATCGACGATGTACTCAAAGATGTCCATGAATAAACAACCTTTACCTGGCCTGCATACTGCGGCCAGGCTTTCTTATCGGCTGATGGATGTAGAGATCCTTCGGGATGACCCGCAAGCATCGCGCAAGGAACGTGCATTTATCGAGACGAAATTACATCTGCTATTGCTCTCGAATGCTTTTGATGGCCGCATTATTATAGATGGACGTCTACATATTCTAAAGCCCGGCTGGATATATGTCTGTGCGCCTGGGCAGTTAATCGAATGGACCAATCACATTGGCCAGCCGCTAGAGCTGCTACTCCTGCATTTCCAAGTCATCGTTCAGCGGGATAATCGGGCCGAAGCATCTACATTGGGAGCAGATCCACTGTTCCCATTCCTCGGTGAAGCCCTATTACAATCCCCCGCTGCTGCCAGCCTGTTGTTTGACATGATCAGTCTTAACTCGAAGCAAAGTACTGCTTCCGCTTGGCTTCGGTGCGAGGCAGGGCTGCTGGAGCTGCTAAGCCTTGCTTTGACTTATCAAGAGCGGCAAACAGAAATCGCTCTCGAAACAGCACGATTAGAGCTCGAACATCATTA
Source organism: Paenibacillus sp. YAF4_2 (assembly GCF_052113225.1). Classification (NCBI taxonomy): domain Bacteria; kingdom Bacillati; phylum Bacillota; class Bacilli; order Caryophanales; family Paenibacillaceae; genus Paenibacillus; species Paenibacillus sp. YAF4_2. The sequence goes on along the minus strand of NZ_JBFRCT010000014.1, from coordinate 40,397 downwards.
CACGAGTGAGATCGCGATTGAATCTTTGGCTAGAATTGCTGGACTTAGCCGCTTCCATTTCATGCGGCTGTTCAAGGAACGTTTCGGCAAAGGTGTTGCGGAATACCGAACTGAGTTTCGGCTGCGTGAGGCTAAGCGGTTGATGAGCGGAGAGAATCTGACGCTTGCCGAAATCGTTGAACGTATTGGCTACAAGAATGAGAGTTATTTCAGCAGCTTGTTCAAAAAACAGACCGGCTTCGCCCCTGCTGTCTATCAGGGCAACCGGCAGCGAAAGCTCGCCGCCTACAGCTGGATCAATCTTGGGCAGCTGCTTGCCTTACAAATGATTCCAATCGCTGCTCCGATGGATCATTATTGGACGGACCGTTACCGAAACAAATATGACTTCGAAGTCACTACAACACTCAGTCATCATTATGAGTTGGAACGTGAAGAAGACGCTGAGACATGGCTCAGAAGATATGACAGAGATGTAATAATCGCTCAGGAAAAGCTCGCTCCAATACTTGGCCGAGGTCACTTACTTGTCTTAGCCGTCGGTCGGAACCAGTTGTCTGTGTGGGGACAGCAAGCCGACACCGTACTTTATGAAGACCTTGGTATCGCAATGCCACCTTCACTCCGGGACATAGATTGGAATAAACCGATTGAACCATCTGAGCTCGCAGGGATACATGCTGATCGGATTTTAGTTCACATCGAACGGGGTTCAGCCGCTGAGGCCCATTGGCATCAACTCTCGAGAAGTGAAGCGTGGTTGAAGCTTCCGGCCGTTCAGGCTGGCCATGTACATTTGGTATTTGGGTACGGCTGCTTCGATGCACCGTGGAACGAGCATGCGGCCGAGCCGATTAGCCGATTCCTGAACGATCTTCCGGAATTATTTGGTATCAAAAATTAAGGGTACGTCATAGTTATTTGTAAAAACAAAGGACCAGCTAACTCATTTGAGTTGCCGGTCCTTTGACCCTTTTGCAGGATAACGGATTGATTTACCGAATACCATTTTTATATGGATATATCATCCAAACGGAAACGCCATTTAAGGAGGTATTGTTTTGTCGAACAAGTTGATGGGGGCAGCAGCCGTTATTGTAAATGATGAAGGGAAAGTTCTGCTCGTTAAGCACAGCTATGGCAGGAATAACTGGGATTTGCCTGGCGGAAAATCGGAGTCTAATGAGTCGGCTGAAGGAACCGCAGCGAGAGAAGTGCTGGAGGAAATTGGCGTACAAGCTGATATTGGAGCATTAATCGGCGTTTACTACGATTCAGAGTATGACATGCATCATTTTGTATTTCTCGCAACGATTAGAGAAGGTCAGCAGCCAACGCCAAGCTCTAATGAAATAGTAGAACTCGGCTATTATGCCCTCAATGATCTGCCGAGACCGATGAAAGATTTCACCTATAATCGTATTCTGGATGCGCTGAATCCTAATCAGGAATCACTTTTTCATACGACGATCTCACGGCAGTGGTTGGAATAATAGATTATAAAGCCCCGAAGAGGGATGCTCGCCATGAGCATCCCTTCTCGGGGTTATTTATTTCAGTATATATTATCGAATCGACTGTTTGATTAGTTCGACTTCTTGTGCAGTCAGCGGACTGCCTGCAGCACTCGCGTTGGACTCCACTTGACGGATATTTTTAAACCCGGGAATGACACATGCATTTGGGGATTGTGCCAAAGCATATTGAATAGCCGCTCGTACCAGATCCTGTGTTTCGTGGCCAACGTGCTCCTTCAACGGCTGAAGCTGTCTCCGAATTTCGAGCAAACGATCTTTTGAATACGATTGATTCGTCGAGCGAATATCTCCTTCGCCAAATTGAGGAGGATTCTCCGGATCGAACTTATCCAGCAGCAATCCTTGCGCAAGCGGACCAAACAACACTACACCCAAATTTTCTTGTTCAGCCCATTGGAACAGTTGTGTTCCAGGCTTATCGAATTCATTGCCGAAGGCATTATAATGGAACTGCAGAACATCCGGCCGTGTTACCGGGCATACCCGCATAAAATCCGCATAGCTGTAGGCCGACTGGCCGATCACCCGAACCTTGCCTTCTTTCTGAAGCTCGCGCATCGTATCCGCTGCTTCTTCCAGATAGAGGTCATTTGGTCCAAAATTCGTATTATGAAAATAAAAAAGATCTACGTGATCTGTACCTAAATTTGTAAGTGTCTGCTCCAATTGATGACGGATATGTACGGGCTGCATCGCATTAGGCGCCGTCCCTCTGAACCAGCCTACTTTCGAAGCAACGACCACAGAATCACGCGGAACATCCTTCAGAAATTGTCCGATTACTCTCTCTGAATGACCGTCACCATATACATCCGCCGTATCCAAATGATTAATGCCAAGCTCATGAGCTCGGCGCAAACCTGCAAGAGACTCGTTATCATCATTACCGGACCAGCCTACTGGATCCCCATCCCGCCATGATGGCCCACCTATTGCCCAGCAGCCTAAGCTGACCTCACTTACCCGCAAGCCTGAACGTCCTAATACCCGGTATTCCACGAATATCACCCCTGAGATAAATTTGCAGCAATTGGTGCACATAAGTTGCAGTTCATTATACCTCAGAGCCTCGGCTTAAAATAAGAAGGGAAAATTTATTCACTTAGTTCCCTCCATGATACTATGAGAATGCGACATTACAGTCTCTCATTTCCGGACATAAACCACCTATTAAAAAACGCCTCTGAAGGGTCATTCTTGACCATCAGAGGCGTTTCACTTTACAACGTTACACTCCAGCCAAACGGATACTGCGCGGATAGCTCCAGCGGTAAACTTCCTGTTGGCTTACATTCTCCAGTTAACACTTTAGCAGCTGATTCCAGTGCCAGCGGACGGCATTCATACACGGCCAGATAAACCTTTGCTTCCGGATACATCTTCAAATCTAATGGATTACGGACCGAAACCGCAACCGTACGGTCACCAGCTTTGGCAATAGCTTGCCGAGCAATATCCGCTTCGATTGGATGTTTTGTCGCATCATAAGTGACGACAACAATCTGCTCGAACGATTCCAGATCAGCCAGGGGATCGGTGCCATTCATAAAGCGCTCTTCTACCTGATCCAGCCGCACTTTCAGATAATCTCCCAATGTTCCATCACCGGACAACATCTCATCCGCAACAGATACCGGCTTAATGTCCGGCCATAATACCAAAGTACGAAATTCACGGCGAAGCGGCAAAAGTGCTCCTTCGTGCTTCACAAGTGTCGCAGAAGCTTCGCTCCACTGCCGAGCAACCGCTCTATTCGCAGCAGTCCCAATAGCAGATTCTACTTCTCCCCACGAACCCAGCGCCGCATCTACTTCATAGTCCTGCTTCAGCTGCATAACCCGGGTTAGTGATTCATCGATACGAGCTTCTGTCAGCTCACCGCTTTCAACTGCTGCAACAACGGCTTCAAGCGCTGCGACTTGCTTCTCATACGTATGACAGACTAACACCATATCCGCCCCAGCTTGAAGCGCAAGTACTGCACCTTTCTCAGGACCATAATACCGATCGATGGCGTCCATCTCGAGACAGTCCGTCACGATAACTCCTTTGTAGCCTAGCTCTTCACGAAGCAAGCCCGTTAATACCGGCTGCGACAACGTTGAAGGCTTACCCGATGGATCAAGCGCAGGCAAGCATACATGAGCTGTCATAATAGCAGCCGTTCCCGCTTCAATCGCAGCGCGGAATGGTGCCAGCTCAATGGCATCAAGCCGTTCACGACTATGTGGTAACACCGGCAACGCATGATGCGAATCAACCGAGGTATCCCCGTGTCCCGGGAAATGCTTAACAGTTGCAGCTACTTTGGATGCCTGATAACCAAGCAACGCCGCTCTACCCAGCTCTCCAACCAGTTGTGGACGATCACCATAAGAACGAACATTAATAACGGGATTATCCGGATTATTATTTACATCGAGGCATGGCGCATAGTTCATCGTTACGCCAAGCAGACGGAGCTCTTCACCACATATGCGAGCCGTTTCACCCGCACCTTCTGCCGAACCTGTGGCACCAAGAGCCATATTGCCAGGCATCAAAGTTACGCCATCCACAATACGGGCAACCATGCCGCCCTCCTGGTCAATGGCAACAAGCACATTAGGCCTGCCTGAACGGCTGGCAATATCCTTCAACGAGCTGGACAATTGATGAACCTGCCTTGCATTCTGAACATTACGTCCGAAGTAAATGGTTCCCCCAATGCCATATGTTTCAATTAACGAAGTAATCTCCTCGGTTGGTTCATACCCATGAAACCCAAACACAAACAGCTGACCAACCTTCTCACGCAGTGTCCAGCTGTTCCAAGACAACTCTTCCATTCCCCGTCCCCTTCTTTCACCGCTATTCTACTTCCTGCTCCTCAAGTCCAGCTGGATTCTGCTGATGCTTATTCCGGTAATCCGTCGGATTTTCCCCAGTGTATTTCATAAATACTTTCGTAAAATACCGCCGCTCTGCATAACCAACTTCCTTGGCGATTTGCGCGATGCTTTTCATCGTATCGGCCAGCAGCGATTTCGCCTTCTCCATCCGTTCGCGGGTGACATATTCAATAAACGTCTCGTTATAGGTCTGTTTGAACAGCAAGCTGAAGTAGGAGGTACTTAAGCCCACATGAGTTGCTGCTTCCTCTACGCTCAAATCACGATACAGATTCCGGCTAAGAAACGCCTTGGCCTCCGACATGGAGCGCTCAGACTGTTTCTTTTTATCCGTCGATTTCTCGGCAACCGCCTTCGTCACCTGTAAAATAACCGACAGAAGATCCTTAATACCGAAACGCCTGTCAAGCTTCAGCCAGAGCAAATCTTCCTGATCCCGTGAGAAAATCCCCATTTCCTTCGTCTCGCGCATCAGGTTTAGCACGAAGAAATGCAGCATTGGCTTGAAGCGTCCAAGCGAGGTCTCATTCATCCGCTGCAGCTGCGTCGTCAGCCGCTTCAGCTCATCATCAACGACAGCGGTATCCCCGCGCTTTACCGCACCGATCAGCTTCTCGGACGTATCCCAGAAGGCTTGATCTTCCCGCGAAGAACCAATCCGTTCATCCGGATAGACTGCGATATGCTCCTGAACTGGCGTAAGCTGCATCCCCTGCTGAACCAGCTTATAGGCTTGCGAAAGGGTAGTCACTTCGGCATATTCCCGATAAATGCCTGCGTATAAAGACAACTTAACGTGATTTTTCACCGCACTAAGCAGAAGCTCCGTCCAACCTGTAATTTGCTTCAAATCATAAGGCAACGCCTGCTCGCATTCTATTAATACGCACCACTCGCCATCCCGAATTTGAATGACTGCATGATGCAGGCCGTTCAGCTGCAGCCTCTCACGGAGTACATTACATACCGCGAAATTCCATAGCTTCCGCTCTTTATCCGACCATTCCCGCCAATCCTTCGTCCGCTCCGAGCTTACGTCAAGATCAAGTACAATAAGTACATATCTCTTATCAAGTTCCTGCTCTTCCCCGCTAAACAGCCAGTTCCCGCTTGTTACTTCCGTATAATCCATCAAAATATCATAAAGGATCTTCTCGCTAGCAAGGTCAATCATCCGGCCGATCTTCTGCTGCTCTTCGCTTTGCTGCTTCCGTTTCTGACGTTGATTCGCCATTACCCGGGCAATAACTCCTGTTAATTCATCATAAGGAATAGGCTTTAAGACATAATCCTTGACACCATATTGAATTGCAGCCCGTGTATAAGCAAAATCCTGATAGCCGGACAGCATAATAATGTCGCTTTCTGTTCCTTTTTCCCTTATATGCCTAACGAGCTCAAGTCCATCCATAACAGGCATCCGAATATCACATAACACCAAATCAAAAGATTCTGACTCCAGAAGCTCTAGCGCTTCCATCCCGTTTTTTGCTGTACCACCAACGGTCAAGCCAAGCATTTCCCATGGAATAACCTTCTCCAAATTACGGGTGATATGCGGCTCATCATCTACAAGCAATACTTTGCCGTTCATAATCGTTCACCTCTGTTTTTCGGAATGGTGCAGCGAATCACTGTGCCATACCCCTCTGCGCTGCAAATCCTTAATCCGTAAGATGGACCATAATGAATACGCAGGCGATCCGCAACATTACGAAGCCCTAGTCCCCGCCTCTCCCCAAGCTCTGCGGCATTACGCCGTTTACCACTTGGCTGCTGCTCTCTTTCGGCGAACTTTTTAAGCGTCTGCTCGTTCATGCCATGTCCGTTATCACTAACCATAATGACAATCTGATAGACTTCGACGATTACCTCGATCTTAATAACGCCATTCCCATCCTCAAGACCTTCAAAGCCATGCTGAATGCTATTCTCAACTAACGGCTGAAGCGTCAGCTTCAGGATCGAATAATCAAACGCTTCTTCCGATACATTCAATTCATAAGTAAATAAGTCCTCAAACCGATATTTCTGAATCTCTAAGTAGCTTCGGACATGCTCAATCTCTTGCCCGAGGAAAATCTCTTCGGTATGGTGCATGCTTGTGCGAAGCAGGTTGCTTAATCGCCGCACCATCATCATGATCTTCCCGCCCTCATTCTGAGCGGCAAGCGCATTAATCGATTCTAAGGTGTTAAATAAGAAATGAGGCTTGATTTGTGCCTGCATGAGCATCATCTCGGCATGCTGCTTGCGTTCCTGCTCCGTACGCACCTCAGTCAGAAGTTCACCTATCCGCTCCACCATACTGTTGAAGCTGTTAGCGAGAAGCACAGTCTCATCCTTGCCCTGCGCATTAACGCGAATATCAAGCAGACCTTGCTCAACAAGCCGCATTTTGCGTACGACTTTAATAATACTTTTGGCGACCCGGTTCACGAAGAAGATGTTAAATAGAATCGCTGACAAAATACAGAAGATCGTGATCATACCAATCCACTGCACAAAACGTTCATTCTCATTCGTTAAGGAATCCCATGATTTGACCGACACCAGAACCCAGCCGTTAAAGCCTAAATTATAGGAAGAAACAAGACTATCCTCTCCATCAAATCGCAGCCTGGAGCTTGAATAATCCACCGTCTTCTGCGGCAGCTCGCTGGAGTAATCCGCAATATTGGTTCCTTCGAAATGCTTGCCGCTGTCGAGCATAACAAGCCCTTCCGTATTTACAATTACATAACGGGAGGTTTGGCCTTCGGCCTTTGGATTCAAGAAGGTATTCAGCATGGAATACACTTCTTCTGTCTTATACTGCGTGATCATCAGACCTAGATCATCCAGCGTCTCATAATCTTTTACTAACCTAAGTTGGGTAAATAGAGGTGGTTCGACCCCTGTCAGCTCCTGATGCTCATAAGGGCCGATCCATTTCGGACGTCCGCCTAATTGAATCGTTTCATTATATAGAGGCTGGACCTTCAATGCTTCGAAGGCAATCGGGCGAAACGTCGTTGGATCATTGCGGAAGGTGCGGAACATCGTCCCATCCATCGCATACAGCACAACATAGCTGACTGCAGGATGCTGGAACAAGATCCGCTTCATTTCCTTTTCCGATTGGTTAATCGCAATTAAGGTGCTGGCATCATCGCTCGAATAATATTTGCTGTAATTCAGCGTATCCTGCACTTCGGAGCTCGTTAGATTACCGTCTGAGAGCTGGTCAAGCTCTTTGAAAAAGTATTTAATATTCCCACCGACAGCCTTGAGCGATATTTCGGTCTGCTCGCTGTATTTCTTCTCCAGCACGGATTCCGTATTAAGAAAAGACACAATGCCTAATCCGATCATCGGAAATACGACCAGAAGAATAAAAGCAAGCATCAATTTCGGTCTCAAGTTCATCTAGCGGGCCCCTTCCGATCGTCTTAGCCCTTCACGCTTCCTGCCGTCATGCCTTCAATAATTTGCTTCTGCAAGAAGAAGTACACGACCAGCACGGGAATAATGCTCATAATAACGGCAGCCGACAAAGCGGCAAAGTTCGTGCGATAGCCATCATTAAAGCTCGCCATACCTGTAGGCAATGTGCGAAGCGATTCGGATGTAATAAATAATTGCGATAATATATATTCATTCCAGTTACCAATAAAGTTAAGAATCGTTACAGTAACGAGTGCAGGTAAAGAGACCGGAAGGACGACTTTCACGAACAATCCCCCGGCTGAAAGCCCGTCCATAATCCCCGCTTCTTCAAGCTCATTCGGAATCGATAGCATAAAGGCATAAATAATAAATACCGTAATGGGCAATGCATATGTGCAGTATACCAAAATAAGGCCGAAATGCGAATTGTATAAATGGATGCCGCCAACACTCAATTGCTGGATCAAACGGTACAGCGGAATGAACAATGCGCCCGGTGGGACAAGCAATCCGAACAAAATAAATTGGTACACGGCTTTGTTCATTCGGGAATATTTCATACGCGATAAAGCAAACGAAGTCATCGCTGCGAAGAGCAGCGTAACAAGACAAGCAATGACCGTCACTTTCAAGCTGTTTAAGGCATAGAGGCCGATTTTAGCCGTTTCCCAGGCTTGGCTGTAGTTATCAAAGTTGAAATGCTTCGGGAAAGCCCATGTATTAACCGTAATTTCACGACTCGTCTTGAAGGAAGACATGAGCAGCCACACAAGCGGGAATAAGGTAGCAACGATATAAACAATGAGCGAAAAGTGAATCCAGAACTTCCCTCTGCGCAGTCCAGTTAATGCTGCATTCATTAGTACTGCACCTCCTCATGCTTCGTCAGTTTTTGCAGGATGCCCGTAAGCACGAGAATCAGAATAAACATCGTTACGCCAATCGCACTGCCGTAGCCAAGCTCCATCGAACGGAAACCAACCTTCAGCATATACGTGGACATAACTTCAGTTGATTGGAACGGACCACCATTGGTCATAATCTGAACGATATCAAGCACTTTCATCGTACCGGATACACTAAGGAGCAGCATAACGAACAGTACCGGCCTGATAAGCGGAAGGGTAATGCTCCAGGTTTCCGTCCAGCCGTTTACACCGTCAATCTTCGAAGCTTCTACAATTTCCTTCGGGATGTTCAAGATGGCAGCAAGGCACAAGACAATAAAGAATCCAATGTTCTGCCATGCGTTAGCGATTAGAATCGACAGCATTGCAAGCTTCGGATCCGATAGCCATTCACGCGCCCAGCTATCAGGTGCCACCAAACGGATAAACTGGTTGATGAGGCCAGAATCATAGTTGTACAACACGCCAAACAATATAGCGACCGTTGCGGTCGAGATCACGACCGGCACAAACACAGCCGACTTGTAGAAGTCACGCATACGACCAACCTTACTGATCAAGATCGAGATAAGGAAGACGAGCGGAATATTCACGACTAGGGAGAACGCCATAAAGTAGAAATTGTTTGCAAGCGATTTCAAGAACACTTCATCTTTCCACAGCCTTGTGAAGTTATCCAGGCCGATGAACACCTTATCTGTAATGCCGTCCCATTGGTAGAACCCATAAACGAACGATACGATAACCGGATAAACAAAAAACAAAGCGTATAATACAAGCGTTGGAATAATGAACGCGATATAAGTAAACGGATTTCTGAGTGCCTTCATAACTTCGCCTCCTGCTTCCTTCCTTTAAAAAAGCTAAGGTTCGTGAAAAACCTTAGCTTTTTCCTTTTCCTATTTCCCTTGCCTGTAAAGTTGTTTTTAGAACTGGATGTTCTCGCACCGCACTAGCGGAGTGGAAGTATCATTCTGGAGAAGCGTAGCGCTCGCTTTTGTCATCCGAATTTCATCCGCCAAGCGGATTGTAATGAAGAAATTCGGTGACAATGGCGATTGGAAGAATGATACTTCCGCGCAGCGGCCATTAAGCGGTAGATCCATTCTAATTCTTACTTTGCAGCAGCAGCGTTAGCCTTGTCTTGTGCGGCTTGAATATCCTTAGCTACTTTATCAGGCTTACTCACCTTACCGATCAGCTCCTGCAGACCAACGTTAACAACAGCGCCTACAGCAGGTTGAACGATAGCATCATAAGCTTTCCAGGAAGTAGAAGCGTTAGCCATAACCGTCAGCACTTCAGAGATCAGCGGATCTACGCCGGACAGGTCAGACAGTTTCATAGAAGGAAGGACTTTGTCTTCAAGAAGCGTACGTTTTTGAATCTCTTCACTGTAGAAGTTAGCGATAAATTTCTTAACCATTGCAACTTGATCTTCGTTCAGGTTAGCGGAGAAGCCAAAGCCGTTCGAGTACGATGCATTGATCGACGTTTGGTCGCCTGCGCCGCCTGCGATCGATGGGAAGTTGAAGTAGCCGATTTGACCTTTCAGGTCGCCTGCTTCATCACCTGTGAAGCGGTTAGCATCCCATGAACCTGTGAATACCATTGCTGCTTTACCAGAGAGCAGCTGCGCGCCTTGATCCGCATAAGCAAGACCAAGTGCACCTTTTGTGAAGTAGTCTTTATTTACGAGATCAGCGTAATTCGTGAAGCCTTTAATGAAGTTTTCATCCGTCCATTTTGCTTCGCCTGTAACGAGCTTGTTGAACCCGTCGATACCTACGTTACGCTCCATCACTGTGTTCCAGAGCATACCATTTACCCAGCCGTCTTTTGCTGCAAGACCAAGTGGTGTGATTTTTGCTGCTTTGATTTTGTCAGCTGTTTCGATCAGCTGATCCCAAGTTGTAGGGACAGACAATCCAAGGTCAGCAAAGATTTTCTTGTTGTAGAAAATACCTTCCGAGTAGCCGCCGAATGGCAAGCCGTATACTTTACCGTCAACCGTGAACTCGTCAAGGCTGGCGAATTTGTCTTTAATACCAAGCTCTTCAATGATTGGTGTCAGGTCGAGCATGCGGCCTGCTTTCACATAAAGATTCAGGTCAGCTCCGCCGAATACTTCGAAGATATCAGGCGGGTTGCCTGCTGTCATTTCCGCTTTCAGCTTTTGGTCGCGGTTGACAACTTCGTCGATCCCTTCCAATTTGAAGGTAAGGCCAGGGTTTTCGTCCTGTGTTTTTTTCACAACATCTTCGAGAATTTTAAGGCGGTTTTTGCTCGTCTCTTTAATTTGCGTGTGGCGCAGAGATAAGGTTACATCTTTTGCTTCCGGACTTGGTGTTGCTTCTGTTGTAGCTGCCGGCTCTTGCGAAGCTTCTGAGCTTGCAGGAGTGTTATTACCACCATTATTATTGTTTGATCCGCAAGCTGAAGCGACCATGGTGAATGATGCAAGCAATGTGGCGATGAGCAAAGTACTTTTTTTCATTTAAGAAGACCTCCTCGATATGATGTTGCTTGTTTGCCTTGCACCCTTATTATAAGTTCGCTGCATAAGGGCAAGGGAGGTCGAAAATAAGCCCGATGAGGGATACAATTCTATTATTTTTCGAAATAGGGATAAAAAAACACAGCCTCTCGGGTTACTATTTCCGACAGACTGTGTAATGATAGGTCACATATTACTTACGCATATCGATAACATGAGCTTTAATTGCCTCATATAAAGCTTTCCATTCTTCATTTCCTTGCTCAGAACCTGACACCTCTTGATTAATGCCTTCTTCATCCGGCTTAGGGAAGCCGGTATGCCGTTCGGTCATTGCCTTGGCCCATTTATCCTTGCCCTCAGACATTTATCCCCCTCATCCCTTTAACCAGTTTTTACGAAGCGCGAATAGTTCTTTCAATTCATCCGTAGACATTTCGGTGATCCACTGCTCCGACTGACCAACAACCTGCTCGTTCAGCTGCTGCTTGCGGTCAATCATCTCGTCGATCTTCTCTTCAAGCGTGCCTAACGTAATAAATTTATGAACCTGTACTTTCCTCGTCTGGCCAATTCGGAATGCCCTGTCCGTCGCTTGATTCTCAACGGCGGGATTCCACCAGCGGTCGAAATGGAACACATGGTTCGCGGCCGTCAGATTAAGACCTGTACCACCAGCCTTCAGTGAAAGTACAAATGCACAACAAGGCTCCTCAGGATTCTGGAACTTCTCGATCATCTCATCCCGCTTCGCTTTTGGCACACCGCCATGCAAATAAGGGACAGGCAGCTCAAGCCGTTCTTCGAGCAGCTTCTTCAACTGCTTCCCCATATCAACAAACTGGGTAAAGATCAGGCAGCGTTCTCCTTCAGAAGCGATCTCTTCAACCATTTCTAGCAATCGAGCCACTTTATTCGAACGAGTGTCGTCCCACTGCTGATCACTTTCCTCGTTAAGCATAGCGGGGTGATCACAAAGCTGCTTCAGCCTTGTTAGTGATGCCAGGATCAATCCACGGCGCTGCATTGGACCAAGCTTATCCAGCTTCTCCAGCAGGTCGGCGACGATATTCTCATAGATGGCGCCTTGCTCTGTCGTTAACGTCAAATACGTTTTTGATTCATTCTTGTCTGGTAATGACAGCTGAATAGCCGGATCCTTCTTCACCCTGCGAAGCATAAACGGCTTCACCCAGCGCTGCAAACCGCTGATCACTTCTTCATCCCGATTACGTTCAATTGGAAGAACAATCGCTTTGCGGAATTCACCCATACTTCCAAGATAACCTGGATTTATAAAATCATAGATCGACCACAGCTCAGTCAGCCGATTTTCCATCGGTGTACCCGTAAGCGCAAGTCGATGATGTGCGGGCAGCGCACGAATGGCGGTTGACTGCTTCGTGTATACATTCTTTATATTCTGAGCTTCATCCAGACATAAGGCGTCCCAATCAATCTGATTCAGCTCTTCTTCATCTATCTGGGCTAGTGAATACGAGGTAATAACCAGATCCGCGTCTGCAATCGCTTCTCTTAATGCCTCGCCTTTCTCCCTCTTCGGACCATAATGAAGGTAAGCCTTCAAGGTTGGTGCAAACCTCTCGAGCTCCTTCTCCCAGTTGCCGATTACCGAGGTTGGGCAGATGAGGAGAGAAGGACCAAAGCTTTTATCGCCATGCTCTTTCACATACGACAGATAGGCCATAAATTGAATGGTCTTACCAAGACCCATATCATCAGCTAACACGCCGCCAAGACCAAACCGGCGAAGGAATAACATCCAGGATACCCCTTGATGCTGATAAGGGCGAAGTGATCCAAGAAAGCTCTCCGGAATATCAACAAGCGGGATTTCAGCCGTGTGCTGCAGCTGTTCGAGCCATCTCATCAAATGATCATTCAGCTCAACTTCAGCTCTAAGGCCTTCCGAAGCATCTTCTCCCTCTTCCAAGGCGGAGCCGCCCATCAAATGCATCTCCATCACATCTCGGAAGGACATGCCTTTGCGTTTGCCGACCTTTGTCATCCAATCCCTGATTTGTGCGACATCCTGCGGATCAAGATGCACCCATTCCCCGCCTATATTCATCAATCTGCGATTTTCTTCGGCTAGTCGCATAAACTCTGATTCGGTCAAGTCGATATTGCCCAAAGCCATTTTCCAATCGAATTGGACGATCTGATCAAGACCAAACATCGGCTGCGTATCGGAGCCAACCGAGGACTTCATCTTCGCCTTCAGCCTCAAGCGGCGTGAGCGTACGGCTTCCCACCAGCTTGGCAGAAGGACCGGACAGCCTGCCTCGAGCAGCTGTAAGCTTGCTTTCTCCATGAAGTACCAGGCATCATTATCTCCCAGTTGAACACGAAACTTCTCCGGGTTCGCCTCATCTCTCCAGTCCGGCAGGGCAGCAAGCCATTTCCCCTGCTCTTTCGCAAGCCTAGTCTCCAGATGCGGCATCCAATCCTCAGGCAGCAGGCCGTCCTGATCGAACATGGCCTGCCATTGCCCATTCACCTGTACCACAGAAATCCACGGTCCGCCATTCCGATCCTGCAAAGCCGGACGCAGCTGCCAGCTCGCCCCTTCTACAGGCTCTGCAAGCTGAAGGGCAACCTTAAACGGCATCGTATCTTTATGCAGCCCAAGAGCAATCAGCCAATCTTCTTCATCGGCCGCTTTGTGAAGCAACACGGATTCACCGCCTGCTGCCGCAGCTATTTTTCGCCAAGCGCTGGCAGCATGGTCATTTTGGGCCAGAATTTCTTCGACTGCCTCACTTAACCATTGCTCTACGCCAACTACTTCAGCTTCCCTAATTTGGTGCTCCCAAGCCGCCAGAAAATCTATCTCCTCGGCCGGAACTTCCATCCGCCAAGCCCGTCGATACTCCGACCAGCGTCCCCAGTCTGGTTGAAACCATCCGTGAAGCAGCACTTGACGCAGCATACCAGCCATTTGCATCAAGCCTTGCAGCCTCGTTGTCCATTCCACTTGAAGGAGACGTACGTGCTGTGGAGAGGATAAATAATCAATAGCAATAAGTGGAGAAAGTTTAAGTCCTTTGCCGCCCTCAATCTCTATATCTTCGACCTCAGCACCATACCAGGATGCTTGATGCCATGCGAAGAGAACCGGTTTGAGCCGAGCTGAATTCTCGGATCGTTCAGCCGCGGCCAAAATAATCGCACTTTCTTCTGCTGTGTCGCCTTGCTTCCAATATCCGTCCACCACTAACGTTCGAGCGCCGATGAATGATTTCATGTTACGATTTTTCCTTTCCAGAGCTCTTCCTGAAACGCTCGAAGCCGTTGATTCTTGCTCACGATACCAGCAAGGTAACGATCCCATTTCTCCGCGTCTTTGCCTGCTTTGTACAGCTTCTCGAGCTTCTTCAGTTCTTTCACGGCCATGCGATATCCCTGTCTATTGCGCGAGTTGATCCACTCTTCAATCGATTGATGATAAAGCGGAATCATCACGCTGGGAGCTGCTTTCGCGACTTCCCGCACATTTTGGATACCAAGATCATCTGGTCTCATTCCAATAAGCAGCTGGAGGTCGGCCCATTCCTCATATTTCTTCACGGCCAGCCAATGATCTGACAAATCGGAGTAGGAATGCGGCAGAAGCTCCACCATATACCGGGTCCAGCGCGGTTCATCCGGCTGATCGGTATCCGCTCTTCTGCACAAAGTCATGAACGGACCAATCGTCCGAGCATTTTTCACCTTGGAGATATTCTCATACAAGAAGCCCATCCACTCGCCAATCACTTTCCAGTCGCCTTCTTCAAGACGCTGTGCGACGCAAGGATAGATGACCTTCTGTGAGCGTGCGAAATCAGTCTTCCCAAAATGCGATAGTGCTGCTTCGTCATCTTTGCCAAAGAAGCATAACATCGCTGCCGCCGTATGCACGAACGTCAGATCAACAGGATCTTCCCTATGCTCTTCCCGAGTCATCGAAGCAAGCTCTTGCTCATACCATTCGGTATCCTCTGCCATCCGCTCACAAATCGCCAAATAAATATAGGTCCAATCAAAGAGTTGCTGCTCGTTTTTCATTGCTCTCTTCTTCGCATAATCCGCCACATAGTTAATCCATTTGCGATCTAGTCCGATGACTTCTGACGGCTGCATCTCGAGTACAAGTGTATAATAATGCTCCACCCATGGCTCCGCCATGCGTAGAAACGACATTTCATGATAATAACGGCTGAATGTATCGACCGTCTTGATGGCCTGCTCCGCCTGATCGAGAACAAATAAAATGACACTCATCCAATGAAGCCTTTGGCTTCGTTTGTCCCAATGTTTGGTCGTTCCCTTCAAGGCTGACAGCACAGGCTGCAGGGAATGGAGTGAATGGCGGCAGCTGCGCCACGTCTCGCCATATTCCTCCTCCATCCAATGTCCCCATTCCCATGGAGAAGCATCATCGGATGGCTGCGTATGCCTGCCGCTGAATTTCGGTACGCTCACTGTGACTGATGTCCGCTGCGGTTTCTGGTCTACACCTAAAATACGGTCATAGGCTGCTTGTGCCGCAGATTCACCGTCTAGACTATGACAATAGGCGAAATAAACGGCCGCCATATGTTTGCAATAATCATTAAAGGGACAAGTACATTTACTGTATCGAAATTGGTCTGAGTCAAGCAAAACCGAATAAACATCTGAGCCTTGTACGGCACCGTATAAGGTATCTTCATCCGCTTGTTTGACGTTCAGCACCTGGCCGCTCCGATAATATTCCCATCCGCGGCGAATGATATCTTCGTGCAAATGCTGACCTAGACTGTGTTCAAGCGCTGTATGAAGCTTATCATCAAGACTTGCCAAGCTGTTTCACCCGCCCTCTTCCGTTCACCTAGCATCTTATTAGTATACCACAAAAAATGCCCCCTCTGAAAAGACAAAAGCAGCCCAATTGACTCTCAACCTGAGCCAATGGACTGCTGATTATGAAGGTATTCATTAGTGCGGGATACGAATATAGAACGTAATACGGTTCTCTGCTTCCACATTAACTTGAATCGTGCCTTTATAATGCTCTGTAATCGACTTGATAGTAAATAAGCCGAGCCCTTGATGAGCATCATTTTTTGTTGAGAAGCCTGCTTCAAACAAAGGCTTTTCTTTCACCTCATGCGCGTTCATGCAGGTGTTGCTGATACAAAATTCAATGAATCCGTCCATTTGCCGTCCGGACAGCTCGACCTCACGGCGATCCTCTGCATATTTCAATACCTCATCAAACGCGTTATCAATCAAGTTGCCAAGCATACGGTTCACATCCAGCGTCTTCAGCCCCATCTCCAGACGGTTAAGTCCGCTGAAGGAACAGCTGAAGGCGATCCGATGGCTCTCTGCCTGCGAAATCTTAGAACGGATTAAGGCGGCAATAGCCGGATTCCCGATATTTATAATATCGTTCATCAATCGGATTTCGCCCGTTAATTCCTTCGTATACGCGACAAGCTCCTTCGATTTGTTAAGCTCTGCGAGCGAATGGATCGTCTGAACATGATTTAGAAAATCATGCCGCTGTGCACGGATCGATTGGAACATGCTGTTAATCTCGTCTACATAGGTCTGCTGCGTCACTTGAACCATCTTCTCACGAGACTGATGGAAATAACGCATAGCGAAGGTCGCAATCAGAATACTTATTCCCGTAATAAGGAAAATAACAATAGCAATGTTCAAGAACTGGGAATCAAGTCTTTCCTGAATAACCTGATAGTCGGAGACTAATGAAAGAACATATCCATGAATCGGTTCACCGTTCTCATCAACAATGCTGGCCCCGTAATCTGCTGTCAGGACGGGAATGAACATTTTCAGCACATGCTTGCCGTTGATATTCTCTTTAGCCGAAATGATTTCTCCTGAAGTATAAGCTTTCTTTACGTTATCCACATCATTGTCTGCCTCATACAGATAAGATCCATAGAAGATGGCCTTCTGCAGCAAGTGTCCCTGCACTTCACCATCCGGATTCACCGTATCAAATGACCCTTTGCCAAACGTAGAAGGATTAAATACAGTGGCTTCGAGCAAGGAATCACTGTTCTTAATTGACTTATCAATTAATTGATTTGTACCCGTTAATTTCTCATATTCCGCAAGAGTCGTATAGTTGACGTATGGATCGATAATGTAATTAGTCGTTCCGTCGTGATAATAGCCCCATTTGTACACATGATAGGGATCTGTCGAAGCTACCTCAAATGGTCCGCTCCAGAAATTCGGCAGCGTCTGCCCGAGCCAATCGATATTCACTTGCTTGTCATCAAACAGTTGATTAAAGGCAACGTACCAAGGATCCCAGGTTTTTGTTCCTTTGCCAAGCTCATTCTCGTCGGATGACTTGTACAATATAATGTTGTCTTCTGTCCGTTTCATCAACGTTATATGGCTGACACCAAGCTTAGCGCTTAATTCCTTCAACTGATCATTCGTTACCTTCTCTATATCCGGATCCAGTGCATATTGCGCTGCAATGGCAACAATTCGAAGCTCCCGCCCAATCTGCTCCTGAAATTTCTCGGAACCAAGCCGGGATTGCTCAACCGAAAATTCAATTTGCTTTGCAACAGCTCGCATCTCATGGTTTAGCGCATCTTCCAACGTTTTTTTGGTTAGAAAATAATAAGCAACATTGCTAAGTAAAACGATAATAACGCTCAAGCTAATTGCCATGAGCCAAGTATTGCGCGGCATATGATGCTCCTTTAAGTCTCTCGTAATGTACTTCGATTATGGATGATTTTCCTCCAAACAACAATAAGGCTTGCGGTAAAAGAACCTTGAAATTGTTTCCATCAACCTTGGGTTCGCCGTATAAGCAAACGTATAGCCCATATGCGTTCCACCCGCTTCTTATATCTTGGCAAAGAACGGTAGATTCGAAGCCCTTCCTGGACCGCTTGTTTGGCATCTTCTTTCCGGTTCATTTGCTCATAAATATCTGCGAGTCGGTAATAGGCTTCGCAGGAGGAGGAATGGATTTCCTGGAACGCTTCGATATAAGATAGAGCCCTCACCGCATCTTGATTCGAGTAATAGGCGGCCAGTCTTAGATAAGGAGCTCCATATTTGACTCTAGGGTTAAGCAAGAGCGCTTTACTCATGGCTGCTTCGCCTTCTTCCGGCTTACCGGTCTGCATGAGGCAAAGACCAAGATCATCCCAATATTCAGCGGAATCATCAAGCATACGCTCGAGTGGTGCAAGCAAGCTTAATGCTTCGTTGTATTTTTTCTTTTCGATTAAAATTCTGGCAATCTCCACTTTGGAGGATGTATCGTTAGGAGACTGCGCAATATGACGCTTCAGCTTCTTTAACCTGGAGGAGCGGCGAATCGGCTTCAGCAGACTAGGTGTTAATCCTATAAATCTCCGGTCTAAAACGTATACAATAAATAGCAATACCAAGATTGCAATTATTGGGTTACCAAATAACCATGTAAAAAAAACAAATAATAAAAAGATTTTCCCCATTGCAACCCCCTGATTTTCACCAGCTTATTTGGTTTAATTTGTATTAATCTTAACATAACCCTATCATCTTGAGAAATAGATTTCACCGCTGCCCAAAGGAAACAGAACTACATTAGGCTAGTAACAGCATATTCCGCCTAACTAGGATTGATAATGGAAACGTACAGAATCACAAATAAAAAAGAGCTGTCTATGCAGCTCATGCAGCCGCTTAGACAACTCTTCCCCGTTCCATTCCCTCTACCGATACAAATTCCGATCCTCCGCTTCGCGCAGCCATATCTGCATGAATCCGGCTTCACGATTGTCCCATGCATAATACGGAGTAAGCTCGCAGGGCGCGCCTTCTGCCGTCTTTCCTCGCAGAACCGTTACACCGCCTAACATTTCTTCACGATGCTCCGTAACAAATGGCTCATGCGCGTTCATCGCGAAGTCATCATAACTTAGTCCGGTATTGCTGGACTGCTCGAGGCAGTACACAACAGGCCCCCGCTGGAATGCGATTCGGCCGCGATTCTCTTTCACTTCCGGCCGTGAACGGACCACTTCAACCGGAATATCCATCTCTAGTTCAATCGTGTCACCTGGGGCCCAGTGCCGCTTGAGAACAAGATAGCCCTTCTCTGCCAGCGCCTCCACACCTTGAACACGCTCATCTTGTGCGAATACCTGATAGCTCCTGCACCATCCCGGCAGGCGCAGCCGCACCGTGAATTCACTGACCTGTTCCGGCGAGATGCTTACTGATATATGTCCATTCCACGGATATGTCGTAGATTGAGCAATTAACACTTTACCCGCATTTTCCACTTCAACGGTCGTTTCGCTGCTCAAATATTGGTTAACCGTAATGCCGTCTGCTGTTGCCGCATACGTATATTGGCCAATCGCCGGCAGGAACCGAACAAGATTGGTTGGACAGCATGATGTATGGAACCATTCCACCCGGTGATGCTCACCCTTTGAGGCCAGCGGATTCACATAGAAGAAACGATCGCCAGACAGCGAGATACCCGACAATGCCCCGTTAAACAGTTCACGTTCCACCACATCCGCGTATTTCCCATCGCCATGCAGCAGATTCATCCGGTGGTTCCAGAAGGCCATAGCAATCGCTGCACAGGTCTCACAGTACGCCGATTCATTCGGCAGATCATAATCATGGGTGAAGCCTTCGTTATGCACAGAAGGGCCAATGCCCCCCGTCACGTACATATTCCGTTCGACCGTATGCGCCCACACCCGATCAAGTGCTTCGAGATACTCTGGATTCCCCGAAGCAATTACAACATCCGCCATTGCCGTGTACAGATACATAGCTCGGACGGCATGCCCCTTCACTTCACGGATATCCCGTACAGGAACATCGTCCTGGCAGTACGCTGGTCCCCAATCTGCCTTATCCCAGATGGCGCCAACCCCATATCCATGCCCGCGCTCCTCTAGAAGCCAGAGCGCCAGCTTCCAGTAGCGCTCCTCTCCCGTAGCTCCGTACAGCTTCACGAGCGCAAGTTCAATCTCCTCATGTCCTTCTGCCCAGTGGCGTTTACCTGGTCCAAACAACGAATCATAATGATCCGCCATTCGGCAGGCTACATCCAGCAATGTACGCTTGCCCGTCGCTTGATAATAGGCAACCGCCGCTTCAATCAGATGGCCGCCATTATACATTTCATGCTTTTCCATGTCCATCCATTTCAGATCAGGCGCTTCGACCGTATAGTACGTAGACAAGTACCCATCGCTCTCCTGTGCAGCTTCAATCAGCCCGATAATCCGGTCAATCTCCGCTTCAAGCTTTGGATCACGATCCGTCATAAGCGAGTATGCCGCACCTTCTAGAACCTTGTAGACATCGGAATCATTGTAGTACATGCCTTCATATTTACCTTCAACAAGCCCAGCGGCTAGTGCAAAATTCGCGATCCGATTCGTCTTCTCACATTGGTCCAGGCAGACACCAATCGTTACGTTCTTGATTGTCTCAAGCCGTGGACGCCAGAAAGCATCACTGATGGATACATTCGAAAATGGGACGCCCCGCCAGCCTTTTATAACATTTGACTGCTTCATAATGGTCATTGCCATGCCTCCTAAAAAGAATGCTCACACATATGGCGTAATTCTCGCTTCTTACCCTTTCAGCCCCGTCAGTGTAATTCCTTCAAGGAAGAATCGCTGTCCGACCAAAAAGACTAATACACACGGCAGTACAACAGCAGTTGATGCTGCCATCAATAAATCCCACTGTGCATTATAGCTGCCTTGGAACATCTGCAGACCAAGCGCAAGGGTAAAGTGGCTGTCACTCTTCAGATAAATAAGCGGCCCCATAAAGTCATTCCATGATCCAAGGAATGTAAAGAGCGCAACAACAATAACAGCCGAGCGGCTGAGCGGAAGCAGAATCCGCCAATAGATTTGGAAATAAGTCGCTCCGTCCACAACCGCCGCCTCATCAAAGTCCTGAGGAATCGACATGTAGAATTGACGCAGCAGGAAGATATTAAAGATACCGCCGCCAAAATAAGAAGGAAGAATAAGCGGATAGAACGTATCGTAGAAGCCAAGCTCCTTCCAGCCGAGAAAACTTGGAATGAGTGTTACCGCTCCTGGCAGCATCATTGCAGACATCAGAATAGCAAACACCATATCGCGGCCCTTCCACTTAATGCGGGAGAAGCCGAATGCAGCAATGGTACTCGAGACGACTGTGCCGATCAGTACACCGGCCACGATAATAAGCGTATTTTTGAAGAAAGCGCCAAACGGCACGACCGTCATGGCTTCCTTGAAGTTTTCAAAGTGAAAAGGCTTCGGAATCCACTGCGGCGGCATGATGAAAATTTGAGACAGATCCATCACCGAGCTGCGCAGCAGCCACACAAACGGCACGATAAACATCACGGAAATAATCAGCAGGGTAGTAAATCCCGCAGTAAGCTTCAGCCTGGATTCTCTCATTACCGTTCCCCCTCATAATGCACCCAGGATTTCGAGGTTTTGAAGATAAACACTGTAAAGATCATAATGATAATGAACAACACCCAAGCAAGTGCGGATGCATAGCCCATTTCCGTATCACGGAAGGCCGTTCTCCACAGGTAGAAGACAAAGAACAAGCTTTTGTTATTAGGTCCACCTTGGGTCAGAATATAAGCTTCACTGAACACTTGGAAGGAGCCGATAATCGTCATAATCGTATTGAAGAAGATCGTTGGCGTCAGCATTGGAATCGTAATATGACGCAGCTTGCTGTACCAGCCGCCGCCGTCTACATCAATTGCTTCGTAATAGGACTTCGGTACACCAGACAAGCCGGCGAGGAAGATAATAACCGTCCCCCCAATTCCCCATAAAGTCGTAAGCACAACGGATGGGATAACACTACCCTCTCCAAATAGCCACGAGCTTGTTGGCAGGTGTAGCCATTCCAGAGCGGTATTAAGCAAGCCTAGATCAGGGTTCATCAGCCACAGCCAGATCATCGAAGAGGCAACCGCCGGAACAATGCTTGGCAGGTAGATAATAGTCCGGAAAAGCGAACGACCCTTTAAGTTCATATTCAGCAAAATGGCCAGGAAAAACGAGATGATGATAACCGCTGGTACGCGTAAAATAACAAAATAGAAGGTGGTACCAAGTGACTTGTAGAACAGATCATCTTCACCGCTGAACAGCTTCGCATAATTGTCCAGACCGATAAAGTGAGTTGTATCCTTGAATACGTTGTAATCCGTTAAGCTTAAATATAAGCTGGCGATCATCGGACCTAATGTAAAAATGATAAAGCCGATTATCGCCGGCGCTGTAAAGAGCAGACCATAGAACAACGCCTTCTTCTCTCTTTTGGAGAATTTATTCCTGGCTCTTGTCCCCGCTGGCTGCACATCTTTTGCCGTCATTTCCATGCCGTATCCCTCCTGTCTATGAAAGAGGACAACGTTCTTGGAGCCAAGAACCGCTGTCCTCTCCTTTAGTCCACTACCGCAGACTGCTTACTCGACGTCACGCCGGCCTTGCACCTGCTGCTGTGCCTTCGCGGCGATGGAATCAAGAGCTTCCTGGGCCGACTGTTTGCCCAGCCACACTTTATCCAGAGCGGGATTTACGATATCCATAATTTTATTGAAGTTTTTCACATAAGCCGTTGGAGTTGCATGGCTGTGATTGAGCAGCATATCGATAACTGCACCTTGGTAGCCGGATGGACGGGCAGGCAGATCCTTCGTCCACTTCGCCAGCTTCTCGCTGTCGGTATACCAGTCTTTAGGAGCTGGCATCCAAGTTCCGTTTGTCAGCATATCAAGCGATGCTTCCGGATCAAGCAGTGCCTTCAAGAGCTCCCAAGCTTCCTGTGGATGCTTAGTCGATTTGAAGATGGAGAACATGCCGGCCACAACCGTTGTTACCGGTTCTTTCATCACAGGCAGGACACCTACGTTAAAGTGAACCTTGGATTCAGCAAGCGATGAAGTAGCCCATTGACCATCAATAGCCATAGCGACTTTCTTCGTCTGCAGGGCTACGTTTGTTCCCGGGATATTTTTCGACTGCAGAGGAGATGGAGCGACATGATACACATTAATCAGATCAGCAAGCTTTTGAATAACTTCTACAGCGGCTGGTTGATTAAGAGCGAAAGTCTTACCGTCTGCTGACAGGAAATCTCCACCATTGGAATAGATAAAGTTACTGTATTGCCCCCACCATGTCGGAAGGTTAATACCAAATTGTTTAATATTTTTAGGATCAAAGTTTGGATCTGTCGCATTCCGCCCCTTATTATCAAGCGTCAACTGTTTCGCGACATCAACGAACTGTTCCCAGGTCCATGCTTTGGAAATATCAGATGGAGGCGGTTCGATACCAGCATCCTTGAATACATCTTCGTTATAGAACAGTCCGAATGTTTCCGGGCCTGGGCCGATGCCGATAATATTGCCCGGCGCCTGGGAATAGGTAATATTCGGAACGATGGAGTCGAGTGTAATTTGTTGATCGCTTGCAAGGAAGTCCTGCAAATTCAGGAACTTGCCTTCTTCAGCGAGCGGGAAGGCGATCGTCGCAGACTCCATCATCGCTACATCCGGCTCATCGTTGCCGGCAACCATCGTTGTCAGCTTTGTATCGTAATCACCACTGCTAATCGATTGAAATTCGACTTTAACGTTTGGATGATCCTGCTCGAAATTGGCAATGGCAGATTTGTATGCCGCTACCTCTGCCGGTGCGCCCCATCCGGTCAGCTTCAGTGTAATTTTCTCGCCGCTCTTCGTATCGGTTCCGGCATTGTTTGTTGAAGTGCTAGCGTTATCACTGGATGGAGAATTCCCATTAGAACTATCAGACTTGGTGCAGCCAGACATAACAAGCACAGCAGACAGAACCGTAACCATAAACGCGGAAGTGTATTTCCATCGATTCATAATCATTTTTTCGAGCCCCTCTCTTATTTCCATCCTCATGGTTCATAGCTGCAGTCTATGATTGTTTTTATTGTAGATCATAGATAACGCTTACAAAACCCGAGCATTTCTAGAATGGTGGACTTTTATTGGATCTTGTGCGGAAGATGGATCACAATGCTTGTCCCCTTGCCTCGCGTCGAGTCTATGCGGATCCCATACTCGTCACCATACGCCATCCGGATACGCGAAATTGTATTTTTAATGCCAACAGATGCAGATTCCTTATATAAAATTGTATCTATACCTTCTTTGCTGATTCCACGTCCATTGTCACTGATCTCGAAATACCGGCTTTCCCCTTCGGTCCAGCCCCGGATTGTAATTTCCCCGCCTTCCTCCATGCCGCTGAACCCATGCAGTATCGCATTCTCCACAAAGGGCTGGAATAGCAGCCTTGGCACTTTCTCCTCGTAGAGTACCGGCTCGATCTCATATGAAACGATGAATTTCCCTTCGAATCGTGCTGACATGATAAAGAAATAATTGCGTATCCATTCCAACTCGTCTGTCAGATGAACAGCTCCCCAGTCCTTCCGGGACGTATAGTGCAGCATATTGGATAAACAGACAAGCATCTTGCTGAGTTCGGTCTGATTGTTCTCAATGGCTGTCCAGTTCATAATATTGAGCGTATTGTACAGAAAATGAGGATTCATCTGCATATTCAGTGCCTGAATTTCGGCTTCTTTCTCTTTTAGCTTAATCTCATAATTTTCTTTCACAAGCATCTCAATCCGGTCGTTCATCCGGTTAAAGCGCTGCGAAAGCAGTCCAAACTCATCCTGTCTTGTCACCTCGACACGAGTCCCGAAATCCCCTTCGCCAACCGACCGCATAGCACTCATCAGCTTTTTGATCGGTCCGGTGATGCGGCTTAGAATGAAATAAGCAAATAATAAAGCAACAACGCTTAAAGCAATTGCGCTGACAAGCGTGGAGGTACGTATGACTGGCACAAGGTTTTCAACGAGTACAGACTGCGGAGTAACAACAATGGACAGCCATCCTGTTATTTCGGAACGGGCATAGCTGACGATCTGATTGCGCCCGTCAATCTTAATCCGCGCTGTCCCGCCATCCTTGTCCCGAAACTGGTCAAGCCAGTCTTCCTTAAACGGCTTTGTAACGAGCGTGGAATCGCTTGAAGCGACAACAATATCTTCCGGATTCAGCACCATATAAGTGGAACCGGCAGGAATGCTCTTCTCGAACAATTGGTCCATTACGGTTGATTTGAAGCTGATGGTAAGCACGGGACGTTCTACATCCGGCTTCAGCTTCACAAGGGTGCTGTCCTCCATATGAGAGAAATTGAGCAGTCTTGTTGCCGAGAACAAGTAACGGAAGTCGATCGACCCGTTCTCCAGCCATGGCTGATTGAACATCTGAATAAAATCGTACGTCGGGTACCAGACCATTTTCCCGCCTGCCTTAACAGCCTCCTTATAGATGTCTGACTGTACCGGATCACCAAGCGGCATTTGCACAGAGCTTCCAAAATTGTAATAGGAGGTCCACAGCTGTGCTGAATAGACATCCTCATTGAGAGAGTAATATTTGCTTAAGATAGCTGTAATCTGTCGGTCAGCCGCCAGCAGCTCTTCTTCCTTTGCCGGATTGAGATCGTTAAAGATCTGGAACAGGTCTTTGTCCACAAATAGTGCCCGGCTGTTCTGATCTGCAATACCAAGCTTCGTGTCGATCACATCATTATTTTTCATGACTACATCGTACACATTTTTCTGTGCCTGCTCGGTCACAACATTAAGGCTTGTCCGGTAGAATAGTGAACTGAGTACAAGCAGCGGCAGTGCAATCAGTATCAAATAGCTGAGCAACAGCCTCATTCTGAATGTCATGTAGTATCGCCTCCGGTCAATGGACGTGCTGTATGCTTATAAGCTTCTGGGGACAGGCCGACCTGCCGTTTGAAGATTCGGGTAAAATATTTCGTATCCCGGTAACCGCATCGTTCTGCAATTTCGTATATTTTGAGCTTCCCGGTTGCCAGCAGTGCTTTCGCTTCCCGTATCCGCGATTCAGTCAGATGATCCGAGAACGAACGGCCTGTACGGCTTTTGATTAAGGTGCTGAAATAAGACGGATTGAAATGGAACTGCTCGGCTGCCATCTCAAGCGTAATATCCTCATGGTAATGGGACTGGATCCAGCTTAAGCACTGCTCCACGGCTGCATCGCCGCTGCCCTGCTTTCGGTCCGTAAGTGCCTGATGAACAGCGCTCAGACAGCACATCAGCTGCTTCAGCAGTTCATCACTCGTGCTGCAGGAAGGAATCGAATTGGAAGCTGTCTCTGTGAGTACGCTTCCAACCTGCGGATCAATAATACCTGAGGTTCGGCTTTTGATCTTAATCAAGGTTAACGCAGCATAATTGATCATCAGCTTAGGCTCGGTGTAACCGCCGGCTGCCAGAGTCTTGAACGCTTCTTGGCACATTTCCTCTGCCTTCTTGAAGGAAGCTTCTTGAAGGGCTTCGAACAACAGCTCTCCATCCAGCTTATAGAGCGCTTCCTTCGGCTCATATGCGGCAATCTCCTCCGCAGCTACAACTCCCTGCCATTCATCATAGAAAGCATAATGCAAGGCCGTCTCCGTCCTCTGATACAAATCCGGAATGCCTTCCTGAACAATACGGACAGCTATCCCGTGAATGACTTTGCCATGCAGCTGCCAGGAAGAAGTACAATCCCTCAGTGTTGCAGCAAGCTCTGCTGCTGACTGGTCTGACAATTGTCCGAGCTTCAGCGCGGTAACAAGCCTGTCTCCCTGCTGCATGGTCTGAAGCGGAAATACACAGTATTGTCCGAATCTGTCCGCAAAGCTCCTGAGCTTCCGGGACAGATCTTCCATCAACTGAGGCGGAAGTGCTTCCTCTGCTTCTAATCTTCTGATATCTGTCAGCAGGAGGACATTCACCTCCTGAAGAAGCGGCCACTCCTCCAATTCGGCACCTTGGTCCGAAGGCAGCTCGCCGATCAGCCACTGATGAAGCATCCGGCTTCGATAAGCGGGAGAAGCAAGTTCAAGCTTTTGCTTTAACTCAGCAGATTCACCCCGCTCTTTGGCTTCTGCCGCGAACTGCTCCTCCAGCCGCTGCAGCAGCGTCTCCACCTTCTCTATGTCTACAGGCTTAAGCAAATAATCATAAGCGCCGTGCCGAATAGCAGTCTGGGCATATTCAAACAGATTGTAGGCAGACACCATAACAACCTTGGTCTGCAAGCCTTCTTCCTTAAGCAGCTGCAAGAAAGCTAGACCATCCAAATTAGGCATCTGAATGTCGCTCAGCACTACATCTGGCAGATTTTCTTTTACCATGGCAAGTGCAACTGCTCCGTCTTTGGCCGTCGTCACTTTTGCCTCCGGACGCATCGATTGGATCATGCCAGCCATCCCTCTTAAGTGTCTTGGTTCATCGTCGACGATCAGAATGTTCATATCGTACTTCCTTCCCCCTTGGTGCAGGCCGTTTTCTAATACAGTACTACGCGGCAGCAAGCCTGAATAGGGGAGTACCCAAAAGAAACAAATTTACCATTAATCTCATAATCCCGAAGCGAATGAGGAATAGTAGTGGAGGATGTGGTCAATCACCTGAATTATGGAAATGGAGGGAAAGTTATAATGTCTGCAAATGAGATGAATGGCACAAACGCAACCGGAGCTGGCGGATCTGCAGATAACCGTAAAGCGGCGGGAGAAACGGATATGACGCTGACAACAAGACAGGGTCATCCCGTAACAGATAACCAGAACACCAGAACAGTAGGCAACCGTGGTCCTGCCACGTTAGAAAATTATCAATTTATCGAGAAAATTACGCACTTCGACCGGGAACGTGTACCTGAACGTGTCGTGCATGGGCGTGGCGCCGGGGCACATGGCTATTTCGAAGCGTATGGAACCTTTGGCAACGAACCAATCAGCAAATATACGAGAGCGAAGCTGTTCCAGGAAAAAGGGAAACAAACGCCTGTCTTCGTTCGCTTCTCCAGCGTTATTCACGGCGGGCATTCGCCGGAAACACTACGTGATCCTCGCGGCTTCGCTACAAAGTTCTACACCGAAGACGGCAACTGGGATCTGGTTGGCAACAATCTGAAAGTCTTCTTCATCCGCGATGCGATGAAGTTCCCGGATATGGTTCATGCCTTTAAGCCAGATCCCGTAACCAACATTCAGAGTATGGAGCGTTTCTTTGATTTTGTATCCAATTCACCTGAAGCAACACATATGATTACCTTCCTGTTCTCACCATGGGGTATTCCGGCTAACTACCGTCAAATGCAGGGTTCTGGGGTGAATACATACAAGTGGGTAAATGCGCAAGGCGAAGCTGTTCTGGTTAAATATCATTGGGATCCGCAGCAAGGTATCCGCAATCTAACTCAAAGTGAAGCAGAAGAAATTCAAGCGAAAAACTTCAATCATGCGACACAGGATTTGTATGAAGCGATTGAGCGCGGTGATTATCCAGCGTGGGAACTGAAGGTTCAAATCATGGAGGATGGCGAGCACCCAGAGCTTGATTTCGATCCACTTGACGATACAAAACTATGGGATGAAGACAAATTCCCTATGGTTCCTGTAGGTAAGATGGTGCTTAATAAAAATCCGGAAAACTACTTTGCAGAAGTGGAACAAGCGGCGTTTGGTACGGGGGTTCTGGTGGACGGACTTGACTTCTCTGACGATAAAATGCTGCAAGGGCGTACCTTATCTTACTCGGATACCCAGCGTTACCGTGTTGGAGCGAACTACTTGCAGCTGCCGATCAACGCACCAAAGAAACGTGCCGCGACTAACCAGCGTGACGGCCAAATGGCCTTCTATGTGGATGTAGCCCCTGGTCAAAATCCGCATATTAACTATGAGCCGTCAAGCTTAAACGGACTTGTAGAGGCAGAAGCTTCCGGTGAACCGCATGAACCGCATTATGATGCGAATCTGGTCCGCCAAACGATCGACCGGACAAACAACTTTGGCCAAGCCGGCGAAACATTCCGTAAGCTGGAGCAGTGGGAACGTGATGAACTCGTTCATAACCTCGGCGATGCGTTATCGACATGTGCACTTGTCATTCAAGAGAAGATGCTTGCGAATTTGACCAATGCTGATCCGGAGTACGGCCGCCTAGTCGCGGAATCCATCAAGAAATCGGCCTCGATGAAATCCGATCATATCGGTACGTTCCCTGCTCGCGAAGGCATGGAAATTGCTGAGGAACTGGGACATCGGACGGACGGCTACTAGATCGCAATAGAAGGGCTGTCCAACCGGTCATTATCATGACAGGTTGGACAGCCCTTCTTTTATTATAAGCGCCCATTTTCCCTACATACAGCACCATTGCCACGGCCAATTCATACTATAATTTTGACTGTATCCCTTAACCTTGTTAAACCATAAAAACCCGAGCAAGGAGGGGTGACAAACTTGAAGGGTAGCGACCATAAGAGCAAGTTTTTATTAACGCATCGTGAACGCGAGGTATTTGAGCTGCTGGTGCAAGATAAGACAACTAGAGATATTGCACAGCAATTATTTATTAGCGAAAAAACCGTCCGCAACCACATTTCCAATGTCATGCAAAAATTGAACGTTAAAGGTCGTTCACAAGCAGTTGTCGAGCTGATCAAGCTTGGGGAGTTACAAATCTAACCAACCCAACCTCGATTTGGGCTATCTAGCTTCCCCGTTCCTTTTATAAAAGGGGCGGGGTTTTACTTTGTTTCAATTTCGACAAAGTTCTTTAATCTTACACTAAGCTTTCTTCGATACAATCATATGCATCAACCCCACAGTTGATACCATTTTCTAGGACAGGCCCGCTTTTGCAAGCGGGCCCTTTTTTTGTTCTATTGTGTTTTAACGACGATCATAGATATGCGGGGAAGTATGCTTTGCGCTTTGGGAATTCAACTTGGTTGCATTAGCCGGGAAAATCCGTTCAACCATCGCATTAAATTCAGATACAAAGCCTTGGATTGGGTGGCCAAGTCTTACATCGCCCATATAGCTGGTCATGCGGTCTACAAAATCTGGGTTTGCGGATACATAAACATTTTGAATCGATGGGTGTATTCGCTTAACTTCTGCAGCGATATCGCTTTTAATTTTATCCGTGAGCTGACTTTCTCCGGTATTCGTCATACTTAGACCACGCATGCCGTTGCTATTGTTACTCGTTGTACCATGGCCGTTCATCGCTGGATTCATGCCATACGTGCCATTCATCCCGTTCATACCGTATTTCCCATTCGCTCCATAGGTGCCGTTCATGCTGCGGTTGGTATCGGTAATCGGGCTGGTCATGTAGCTTCTGTTTGTACGGCTGATGCTTTTTGCGCTTAAGTCGTTTACATGATCCTCGAAAGATACGGCCACATAAGCATTATTGTCTGTCAGCATGACATTGGCTGATTTGACCGTATTTAATGCAACAATCCGCTTAGCGATTTCATCGCTCATTTCCATTTTATAATTTTTATGACTGCCAACAATATTGTTGCTGTTGAGGCGACGACCATTGACACGATTCATCTCATTCATCTGGTCATTGGCGAACCGTTTGTCTGTCATTGCACCCGGAACTGCTAAGTTACGGATCGCATTACCATTAGCATCGTAACGTACACTATTGGGACGAATGTTTTTGTTGCCTAGATCCCCCTGATTAGCTGCACATCCTGCTAACGTTGTTGCTAAAGCCACACTTGCTGTGAGAAGAATGAATTTGTTTTTCATGAACTGGCCACTCCTCCATTCGGTTAGTTAGGCTTTGACCCGTCCATTATTGTGTGCGGATGATTACGAAGCTATCCTGCCGTAACCCTTGACAAATCCTCTCTGTTTGAGTAAGTTAATATCAGGTGTTAGTACCAGGTACTAAATAAAATCGTGAAGGAGCTGTTTATTATGGAAAAGCAATTCCATTCCAATGCCGCTATTACAGCTATTGGCACTTATATGCCTGAGAAAATTCTCTCCAATGCTGATTTAGAACAAATCGTTGAGACCTCTGACGAATGGATTGTACAGCGTACAGGCATCCGTGAACGCCGTGTTGCAGCTGAGGATCAGTTCACAAGCGATTTATGTATAGAGGCAGTTCGTAATATGCAAGAGCGTTACGGAGTAGATGTCCAAGACGTGGACTACATTATCGTAGCAACCTCAACTCCAGATAACGTCATCCCCAGTGTAGCCGCACAAGTTCAAGGAGCACTTGGCATCACGCAATGCGGTGCGATCGATATTCAGGCAGCCTGTGCCGGTTTCACTTCTTCGATTCAGCTTGCTAATGGTCTGCTGTTGTCGGGAGTTTACCGTAAAATTCTTGTTATTGGCGGAGAAACCCTGTCTAAAGTAACGAACTATTCTGACCGGACGACCTGCATCTTATTTGGAGACGGGGCTGGCGCTATCTTAATGG
The DNA here is from genome assembly GCF_052113225.1 of Paenibacillus sp. YAF4_2. Taxonomy (NCBI): domain Bacteria; kingdom Bacillati; phylum Bacillota; class Bacilli; order Caryophanales; family Paenibacillaceae; genus Paenibacillus; species Paenibacillus sp. YAF4_2. The sequence continues at coordinate 8,692 of NZ_JBFRCT010000014.1, read as the reverse complement.
AAGCCAAAGCCACAGCTGAAGGAGACATTTTAGCTGCCTCCTCTCATACGGATGGATCAGGTGGACATCATGTTTACCGCAGCGGCTTGTCCTCCACAATTAATGCAGCGGATATCGATACGACAAGCCGTATCGTACAAAATGGCCGTGAAGTATACCGCTGGGCTTTAAGCCATGTTTCTGAAGGGATCTCCAATCTGCTTCATGAAAGCGGCTATGCACCTTCCCAGATGAACTGGTTCGTTCCGCACAACGCGAATCAGCGCATAATCGACGCGTTATGCGAACGGACCGGCATAAGCGAGCAGCAGGCTTTGTCGAGCATTGAGCATTACGGCAATACATCAGCTGCATCCATTCCACTTGCTCTTGACGCCGCTGTCCGCGACCAGCGTGTGCTGCCTGGACATCTGCTGCTGCTTTATGGCTTTGGAGGTGGTTTGACCCAATCTGGCGTTATACTGCGCTGGTCCATTTGAAATTTCTTTCAAGTCAATGGGAATAAGATGGACAGCATCGTATGAATGCGGTTCGCATACGTATGATCCCGGAAAGCACGATACATGCCGCGAAGGGCAATCTGTTTCCGCTCTTGTTCATGGCTCAGATAATAATCCATTTTCTGTACAAGCTCCATTGGAGAAGAATACGTTACAATCTCTACATCCGGTATAAAGAATGAAGCCAGGTCGTCACGAATATCGCATATCTGCAGGACGCCGCAAGCCGCAATCTCGAACGTGCGTGGGTTTGGCGAAACGGCAGTCAAACCAATTGTATTGCTGTTATACAACGCATCATCATGTGCTCGATGCATATTGATCACTATTTTGGATGCATTATAAGTGAGAGAGGTTTCGGCTGACCCCATCCAATGGTTCAGTTTAATTTTGGAACGAAGCTGATCATATTTGGCTAGCCTATCCCACCAAATGCCAGATATTAAGGTGTCTTTACCTGCCAGGTAAGAAGTTAATTCATTGAAGTAGCTCACCCTGTTTAGATAAGCTGAACCTATAAATGTAATTTCTTTTCGAATCGATCGATCAGGATTCGTTGGCCTGTATTGGGATGGGTGGAAGCAAAAGGGCAAATAATGTACTTGCTGACAGCCCAGCTGTTTGTAATAATCGACAGAGTTCCTCTCCAACGTGAATACCGTATCATAATGAGGGACGAGGCTGGTTGTAATGTCCATATAATAAGGATCATCCGTCAGCCAGATCGCCGTGCGAATCCCATTATCCTTCATCGCAATAATCTGTCCGATATCAAATTGCAGGCCGTCAAGTACGATTACAATATCCGGTCGTTCTGCAATCGCGATATCCGCGACTGGCTGTGAGCCATTAACCACAGTCAAACGCTGAACGAAAGCTGACAGGGTTTCTCTTACCGCTTCATCAATTGGCGAATAAGGGAAGCCTTTTCCCGTTTCAACAAACATGGCATGAATCGGCCATACTTGGCTTACCTGCGGAATCCGGCTAATTGCCGATTCGCATATACCGTACCAATAGCCATGATCCCAGCCTAATTGAAACCCTGCCGCTCGCCCAGCCTCCTCATCGAGCTTTCTTTTGAGCCCTGGCGCCATATTCGTCACTCCTACTTCAATAATGTCAATAGCGATGCCATTCGCGTAGTCATCGTATGATCTCGTAAAGTCCTATATAACCCTCTCATCGCAATGCGAAGCCGTTCTTCTTCATGAGTCAAATAATAATCAATCTTCTCCAGCAATTCGGCTGTCCCGTTATACGTTTCAATCTCATGACCTGGACGATACTGATGAATAAGGTCGTCACGGATATCGGTTAATTGCAGCGTGGCACAGGCTGCTACATCATACGTCCTTGGATTTATCGACAGCCCTGGCAGCTGGGCTTCATTCTGATTATCTTTCCCAGGAACATCAGTACGGTGAAGATTAATGATAATCTTGGAGCCGTTATAATAACGGGCAGCTTCCTCTGGTACAATTTCTCCCGAATGAATGAATGGCTTAAGCAGGGAATAATTTTTCAACCGTTCCCAATGCCCTCCGCCAATAAACAACCGCCTATGAGACAGCTGCTTGGCAATGGCATCAAACAACTCTACCCGGTTCCAGAAAGCGACCCCGATAAAGCAAACATCATACTCATATGGTTTCTCCGCCCGGAAAGGCCGGTATATCGCTTCATTCACTGCTAATGGCATATGATGCACCTGAAGACATCCATGCTGTTGGTACAGCTGAACGGTACTCCGTTCATGGGTCAATACAACATCATAATGAAGAGCAATTGGGACCGTCTGATCCGTCATATAAGGATCATCTACAAACCAGATCACGGTTCGGATGCCGAGTGCCCTTATCGCATCTATTTGCTGCAAATGATCGGGAGGAAACGTATATAAACCATTTAGCACAATCATTATATTTGGCTGAAAAGCAATGGCCTGCTCCAATAATTGCTCCTGCGTGCCTACCAGAACTTCGCTGGTGCATCTCTGCAGGGCAAGAATAATACCGGAGTCTATCGCTTCAAATCCTAATGAACCTTGCGGGATATACAATACTCGCAAAGGCTGTATCTCTGGCTGAGGAGTAATGGAAGCCGCTTTGGCCCATTCGCAAGCTCCATCCCGCCATCCTGTATGGAATCCGGCTGCAAAGCCCTGCTGCCTGCCCGTTTGAAACGACACTTCTGCTGCCGTATTCAAAATACCCCTTCACCTGCCCGTGTGTGATGATTATACAAAAAAAGCCTTATTCCTGATTTGTCCATCATGGGCATGAACAAGGCAGATCTAAGACCTGTATCGCTGATACTACACCTGCGTCTCGTAAGCTATTTGATGTCCATCTTCGAACCCTTTAGCAAAACCGGCGTTGTAGCCTTCGTTATAGGTTTGATTAAAGCCTTCATCATAACTTACGGAATCGAAGCTTTTTCTTCTTCTCTTTCTAACCGCTGACTTTCGACGCCTCAATGTGCCCTTGCCTGTTTTCTTGCCGGCCAGCTTCCGCGCTCCTACTGCTTTGCGTTTAGTACGTACATGAGGCTTGCGTTTGGCTTTCCGTTTCGCAGCAGAGGCAGCTTTCTTCTTCATATCAAACGCCTCCTTCGTGATGACATTCTTATACTTGTAATCTTCGTATTCAGCCATGGATGAACGGGGCTGCTAGTCTTCCTGCGCTTGCGCTTCAAAGACAGTCCCGTTACAGCTTCCGTTATATTCGCCTGCATCCCAGTCAGCAGCTTCACATTTTCTGCAATGTTTCTCGCAAGCTCAGGTGAAGCCTCCGATACGACAGCAATACTATCCAGAATTCGGGCAAGCGCTGCTTGGCTTCTTGCCAAAGAAGACAGAAGCTCCAGCTTCACTTCCCGCTCTCTATGAGTGATCATGCTCAATCGATATCACCCATGCCAAATAGCATTTCTTCGTCGTCGCCGTCGCCCCCGCCCTCATTGGATTTCTGCAGAACGGACTTCATGACAGAGAGAATCCCTTGACTCATTTTGTTTACGCCGTCCAATACTTCAATAACCTGCTCATTGACTTGGGCGGATTGTTTCATTTGCGTTTGTTCACCTAAGAAGGAAGCCGATGTGATATGGTTGCATATCCAATTACGTGCTTTTTCCGCTTCCTCTGCTTTTGCTTCTAGCATCAGTGCGATGTTCCACTGCATATTGGCGGTAGCGCCAAGCATACGCTTATAAGCCTGTTCACGATTCATGACAGACGCCCTCCTTCCGATTCACTCCTCATCTTCAAGACGAAGCTCGCGAACGGTAAACGTCAGCTGTGCTGCAAGTGTTTCTTGCAGTTCCGCAATCGTCGTCAAGTAAGAGACTATTCCGCCTAGTAAGGATTGGGTATTGGACAGCAGCCCATCCGTTCCCCCAAAGTTCGGATCTTTATCGGGAATCGCCTTCACAACCTCAGCCATCCGCACGACAACATGACGCTTGGAGTCAATCATACGAGCCATCTGATGATGGGAATAGGATAGATGCTCAATAATTTCATTTACGATCTGCTGCAATTCGGTCCCCTCCTCTGGCAGCAATAACCTTAGCTCTCTACAGATGTCGTCATACCAGCATATGCATCAGGGAAAAAGGGTGATACATGCGGCATGCCTACAACGCTTGTCGCAGCTTGACCGGAGGAATAAGCGGCAGCCCTTCCGGTAGTGCTTCCAGCTGTTCAACCGTCAGCGGATATTTGGCTCTGGCTTTCAGATTCCAGGCTGCAGCCGCCGCTTCGGTAATCACTTTCCGTTTCATACCATGCTCCAGATAATAGAGGAACCCATCAAGTCCGCTTGCAATCTGTCCGTGTAATGGTGCACCGTGATGAACGTAATGCAGCGTCTGCCATTTGACCTCAGCCTCCAAGGTTGACAGAGGGCCGCCCATCGGCCAGTTACGAATGAGGATTTGCGGAAGCCTTACAATCGGACCTGACCAACCACCTTCAATTGGCCGCTTGACTCCATTCTCAATCCAGTAGGCTTGTGGTCCAATTCCCTTCACCACAATTCCCTCTGGATAAAAGGCTGTTTCCCCTTTCGTCATCAGGGAAGAGGAAGGCTTGCCATGCTCACCCGCACGAAGCTGATGAATCCAAGCGTACGGATTGTTCCATTTGGTCATATAGTAAACCATATTCCGGGTTGTCACTTCTTCAAGCTGGTCACCAAGCGCCTTAATGCTTACACTCCCGAAGTGGTGGATAAATGAATCTCTCGCAATAACAAGTGAGTACCCAAGCAGCCGGACCCGAATATTATAATCATCATCTTCATAGTTGCCGTATTCGAAGCCTTCGTCCAGGAAACCGATTTTCTCCCACAACTCCCGCCTGAACAAGAGGCAAAAGCCCGGAAGTCTGTCTGTTCTCTCCCATCGCTTCGGATCGGAAATATTATTAAGTCTAGCAAACTCAGGCATATCTTCAATACTCACATAAGGTACCTGAATCTGCTGATCCCCACTAATATAATTGGTGACAGGACCCACCAGTCCAATCGTTGGATCACTGTGCAGACAGATCAGCATGTTGCCAAGCCAGTTATCCGTCAGGAGCGTATCATTATTAAGAACGACCATAGTTGTTCCTTTGGCCATCATGAGCCCCATATTTACCGCTCCGGAAAATCCGTAATTCTCGCTTAAAACTCGATAACGCACCTGCCCGTCGAGCTGTTCCAAATAATCTACAGTCCCGTCGGTTGACGCATTATCGACCACAATAATTTCATGAGGCTGTTCGGTATTATCCATAATGCTATCGATACACGCTCTCAAATAATCCACTTGATTATAGCTCGGGATGATGATGCTGGTTCCTTCGAATAAAGCGTGGTAGCTGCTTTGACCTGCTTGCAGCCCCTGATTGTACCCCGCTTGCAAACCGGCCTTATAACTGTCCAAGCGCCTGCCCTCTTGCGTTGGTACGAGCTTGAGACGACGGATGTTCCGCGACTTTCGTCTCACGTATGATCTCTCCCGTCTAGTATTCTTTATCCCAATATCGGGCGGATGCTTCTCTCAGCGACTCGAATGTTCCTGCATCGATCCACCAGCCGGATATTTCCCTATAGGTTAATAGTCCGGCGGCTGCATAGTGGTTGTTAAGATCCGTAATCTCCAGCTCCCCTCTGCTGGACGGGCTAATATTCTCGATATGCTGAAAGACATCAGTACTATACATATATAAACCAGTAACCGATAGATCGGATTCCGGCTCGGCAGGCTTTTCTTCAATATGAAGGATGGTACCGGAGGGACTGAAGACTGGAACGCCATAGCGGCGCGGGTCATCCACCTGCTTAAGAAGTACCATCGCTCCCTCTGCCTGCTTCTGAAAATCTTCCACATAAGGTGTTAAATCCTCATCAAATAAATTGTCGCCCAAGAGTACAAGGAACTTTTCCCCATCATTGATAAACGGTCTCGCAAGCTGCAAGGCGTCTGCAATGCCGGCGGCTTCCTCTTGAATCCGATACGCCAGCGACATCTTCATTTGATGTCCGTTTCCGAAATATTGAATGAACATTCCTGCAGATTGCCGATTCGTGATAATCAGAATGTCCTGAATTCCTGCTTTCTGCAGGGACTGAATACCATGATGGATCATTGGAAGTTTACCGACAGGCAGCATATGCTTATTGATATAAGAAGTTAAAGGCATAAGCCGCGATCCCGTTCCACCTGCCAATATAACAGCTTTCATTGTACATACCTCCTATCATGTGCAGACTTACAAGGCCATCTCGCGCTTGCGCAGCCGATCCTCGAACCCGCCCCGTTCATCTGTGCATGAAAGCAGCCAATAGATCGCCTCCAAATGATCGCCTAGAATTAACCGTTCAAGTGGATTTTTCCTTTCCCGCTCCGGACGAGGTTTATTTAATTTGCCGACATTAACGGTATGCACGGCAGCAACCTTAAGCCCTTCCTTTACAGCCATTGCATGAGCAAGCGGAGGGACAGACAAGGCTGATGCCCCAATCGTATCCAGACATTTTCGGCTAATGGCATGGGGTACAGCTGTAAACGAAATACCTTTCAGATCTGGCCTTTGCAGAACCGCGTTTAAAGCATGTTTTGCAAGCACTACACTATGAACATTCACTTTATGAACGGGGCCGGAATAGTTGTTCAGTGCCGCATCTACTCCTCTTTCTTTCACCGCGTGAATGAAAGGGCGTAATTGAGAGGCTGATATAACCATATCGCCGTCAATAAAAAGCAGGACCTCGCCTTTGGCCTCTAGAGCCCCCATCGTTCTTCCTACGTCATGACCAAGGGGCTTCTCGAATTGCAGCACTCTAGCTCCCATCTTCCTAGCAATTGCAATTGAACCATCCTTTGAACCATTAGCCACTACGATAACTTCTGTCCGAGGATGTACTTTTGCAGCTTCGCGAATCACGCGCCCGATGGTCGATCTTTCATTCATAACAGGGATAATAACCGATACAATCGGATTAGGATGAGGCTTGTAAGATCCGTGCTCCGATGATCGGCTTCCTGCCCGGCTGCCTATCAATCGCTCTGCGCGTTTCATCCACTAAATCACCTCAGTTTACGCCTATTAAAATTTACAAGCTTAATTGATGTACATCACATAGTATGTATAGCTCCTGCTGGCGCAACGGCATTTGTACAACTTCCAAGACGGATGTCCCGCTATAAATAAAAAAGAGGATAGAAGCGTACTCCACGCTTCCAATCCTCTATGAAAAAGAATGAATATTATCGGCCAATAGCAATCCAGTTCATATATCCTTCAGGTTCAAATGATCCTCTGGAGCGAATAATATTAAGAATGGCTCTATCCTCGGATTTGCTAAATATAGAGACATAACATTCCGGGTTGTCACAGATAGCAGTTATAACATAATTGGTATCGCTGAATGGTTCTTCAAATAGGATCTCCACTTCCAGCATTTTACCCTTTTTGAAGAAGGAATACGGATTAAGCCCAAATTGCTGGATCACTTGGCTGCTTCCCGTTGATCGAATAAAGGCTGGCACTGGCTCCGGTTTTGACTCCTCCATCATTTCTTCGACTAGAGCTGGGAATAAAGCAGACACAAGTTCTGGTGCAAACTTTTCCAGTGTGATGGCTTCTGGAGCAATATGCCAGCCACAAACGCTCTCCTCCGCGAGCTTCTCTCTAGTCACACTTTCATCAGCAAGCTTCTCACTCGTCACACTCTCATCGGCTATTTTCTCGGTTATGACGCTTTCGTCCGCCAGCTTCTCGCTAGTGATGCTTTCGTCAGCAAGCTTCGCAGTCGTCACACTTCCCTGTGCGAGTTTAACAGCTGAGACACTTCCATCTGATAACTTATTTCCGGTGATAATCCCGTCGGCCAGTTTACCACTTGTGATGCTGTTGTCTGCCAGTTTCGCAGATGAAACACTACCATCCGCCAGCTTGCTGCTTATGATGCTTCCGTCTACAAGCTTCCCAGTCGTGATACTTTCTTCGGCCAGTTTGCTCGTTGTGATGCTGCTGTCCGCAAGCTTCTCAGTCGTCACGCTTGCTTCTGACAGCTTACTAGTTGTAATGCTGCTAATCGCAAGCTTATCAGCTGTGACACTTTCGCCAGCCAGCTTCTCGGTCGTTACGCTTTCGTCTATCAGCTTGCTGCTTGTAACGCTGCTGTCCGCAAGCTTTGTAGTTGAAACACTTTCGTCGGCCAGCTTGCTGCTTATGATACTTTTGTCTGCAAGTTTCTCAACTGTAATGCTATCATCCGCCAGCTTCTCGGTCGTCACACTCTCATCTACCAGCTTACGGCTCGTGATGCTGTCGTCCGCCAGCTTCTCGGCTGTGACACTTTCGTCTGACAGCTTGCTGTTTGTTATGCTGCCGCTCGCGAGCTTATCAGTCGTAACACTTTCCCCTGATAGCTTATCACTAGTTATGCTCTCTTTGGCAAGCTTATCACTCGTCACACTTTCATCAGCCAGCTTGCTAGTTGTTATGCTGCCGCTCGCAAGCTTATCAGTCGTAACACTTTCCCCTGATAGCTTATCACTAGTTATGCTCTCTTTGGCAAGCTTATCACTCGTCACACTTTCATCAGCCAGCTTGCTAGTTGTTATGCTGCCGCTCGCAAGCTTATCAGTCGGCTTGCTAGTTGTTATGCTGCCGCTCGCAAGCTTATCAGTCG